>CAVXQV010000009.1:0-568345 GCA_963764035.1 uncultured Verrucomicrobiae bacterium | reverse complement strand
GTCGCCGGATTTTCTGAATTACAACCAGGGCGGCCAGCCGCTCGTGGACACGGCGTTTCTCGCGCTCGGACTGTTGCGCGCGCCGAATCAGCTTTGGGGCCGGCTGGATCCGCAGCAGCGCAGCAACGTCGTCGCCGCGCTGAAATCCATCGCGCGCCATCAAGCCCGGCGAGAGCAACTGGCTGCTGTTTTCCGCCACGATCGAGGCCGCGCTCTGGCAGTTCACCGGCGAGTGCGACCTGAAGCCGATTGAATACGCCGTCCAAAAACACGAGCAATGGTATCTCGGCGACGGCACCTACGGCGACGGCACGGAATTTCACTGGGATTATTACAACAGCTACGTCATCCAGCCGATGCTGCTCGCGGTGCTGCGCGTTTGCGCGGAGAAGAACGAATCCGCTCGGCGATTTGTATCCGAAAATTCTGGCGCGGGCGCGGCGTTACGCCGAGGTGCAGGAGCGGATGATTTCGCCGGAGGGAACTTTTCCCGTCATCGGCCGTTCCAGCGCGTATCGTTTCGGCGCGTTTCAACTGCTGGCGGACATTGCGCTGCTGCACGAACTGCCGCCGGAATTGAAACCCGCCGCCGTGCGCGGCGCGCTCACCGCGGTCATCCGCCGGATGATGGCGGCGCCGGGAACGTTTGACGACCAGGGCTGGCTGCAGGTCGGCGCGGTCGGCCATCAGCCGTCCATCCGCGAAAGTTACATTTCCACCGGCAGCCTTTATCTCTGCCTGTGCGGATTGTTGCAACTGGGTTTGCCGGCGGACGATCCGTTTTGGACCGCGCCCGCCGAGCCGTGGACGCAGAAAAAAATCTGGTCGGGCGAGGACGTTCCCGCCGACCACGCTTACCAGGACAAAAAATGAAAACCAAATTGATATTCTCACCCTCCTCCTCGTGTTCGTCCTCAAAGAGTTCGATTACGAGAACGAGGACGACGACGAGGACGATTTTCGCAGCGCTCGTGTGCGTCTTGACCGCCGTGTCATGCGCCACGGTCAAAACCTCGCAGCCAGCGCACACCTTCGCCATCGGCACGAATGATTTTCTGCTCGACGGCCAGCGGTTCCAGATCCGCTGCGGCGAAATCCACGCCGCCCGCGTGCCGCACGGAATACTGGCGGCAACCGCCTGCAAATGGCCAAGGCGATGGGCCTGAACACGGTTTGCGCGTATCTGTTCTGGAACCAGATCGAGCCGACGCCCGGCAAATTCGACTGGACCGGCCAGGCCGACGTCGCGGAATTCTGCCGCATCGCGCAAGCAGGAAGGCTTGTGGGTGATTCTCCGGCCCGGCCCGTATTCCTGCGCCGAATGGGAAATGGGCGGCCTGCCGTGGTGGCTGCTGAAATACGACGACATCCAAGCTCCGCACGCGCGATCCGCGTTTCTCGACGCGGCGAAAAATTATCTGCACGAAGTCGGCCGCGAGCTCGGCCCGCTGCAAATCACGCACGGCGGCCCGATCCTCATGGTGCAGGTGGAAAACGAATACGGCTTCTACGGCAAGGACGCCGACTACATGGGCGAATTGCGGCAGGCCATTGCTCGACGCCGGCTTTGACGTGCCGCTGTTCGCCTGCAATCCGCCGGATCGATTTGCAAAGACGGCTATCGCGCCGATCTGTTTCCGGTCGTGAATTTCGGCTCCGACCCGGCGGGCGGCTTCAAGGCGCTGCGCGAAATTCTGCCGCAAGGCCCGCTGATGTGCGGCGAATTTTATCCCGGCTGGTTCGACACCTGGGGCGCGCCGCATCACCTCGGCAACACGCCGCGCTATCTGGCCGACCTTGAATACATGCTGCCGACATGACGAATCGTTCAGCATCTACATGGCGCACGGCGGCACGACGTTCGGCCTGTGGTCGGGCGCGGACCGGCCGTTCAAGCCGGACACGTCCAGCTACGATTACGACGCGCCCATCAGCGAAGCCGGCTGGCCGACGGAGAAATTTTTCCAGACGCGCGAACTGTTCGCCAAATATCTTGCTGCCCGGCGAAACGCTGCCGGAACCGCCGGCGACCAATCCGGTCATCGCCATCGCGCCGGTGGAAGTGACGGAATGCGCGCCGGTGTTTGCCAATCTGCCGACGGCGATTCGCCGATGACACGCCGCGCACGATGGAAAAATACGACCAGGGCCACGGCTGCATTTTGTATCGCACCAACATTCCCGCCGGCCCGGCGCCGACGCTGGAAGCGGCGGCGGTCCATGATTTTGGCTTTGTTTTTCTCGACGGCAAGCGCGTCGGCATTATGGACCGGCGCAACAACAGCTTCAAAATGCAACTGCCGGCGCGCGAAAAATCCGCGATGCTCGACATTCTGGTCGAAGCGGTGGGCCGCGTGAATTTCGGCCAGGAAGTTCACGACCGCAAAGGCATCCACGCGCCGGTGAAACTGGGCGGCACGGAATTGACCGGCTGGCAGATTTATAATCTGCCGCTGGATGACAAAATGCTGGCGGGTCTGAAATTGTTTCAATGCAACGGTGGCAAATTGCTTTCGAACTACCTGACGGCAGCTCGGTATTTGGCCCCGCGTTCTGGCGCGCGACGGTGAAGATTGAAAAACCCGGCGACACGTTTCTGGATTTGCGTTCGTGGGGCAAAGGCGTCGTCTGGGTGAACGGCCATTGCCTCGGCCGCTTCTGGAACATCGGCCCGACGCAGACGGCCTATCTGCCGGGCTGCTGGCTGCACGCGGGCAAAAATGAAATCGTGATTTTGGATCTGCTCGGCCCGGAAAAACCGGTGATCGCCGGGCTCGACCATCCGATTCTCAACGAATTGCATCCGGAAAAGGATTTCGCCAAGAGCGCATCGCCCCGCGGTGAAGTTGAACCTGGATTCCGCCACGCCGGTTCTACGCCGGCACGTTTGCGCCGGGCGGCGACATGCAGGAAATCAAATTCGCCGCGCCCGCCACCGGGCAATTATTTCTGCCTCGAATCGCTTGAACGCCTTTGACGGCAAACCGTACGCCGCCGTCGCCGAACTCGATTTGCTCGACGCCGACGGCAAATCCATCAGCCACGACGGCTGGACGATTGCCTACGTGGACAGCGAGGAACGCGCGGCCGAGGACGGCTCGGCGGAGAATGCCATTGACGGCCAGACGGCGAATTTCTGGCACACGGAATGGAAGAACGCCTCGCCCGATCATCCGCACGAACTGGTTTTGAACCTCGGCAAGTCGCAGACAATTTCCGGTTTCCGCTACGTCCCGCGCCAGGGAAACGACAGCGGCCGCATCAAGGATTACCGCATTTACGTCGGCGACGGACTGGTGCAAAAGTAAATCCGTTTCAGCCTGCACTTGAGTAGTTTCGCGGCGCGGCATAAATTCTCGCCGCATGAATTCACCGCTGAAAGACCAAGTCGCGCAAACGTCGGCGTGGATTCACAAATTTGCGCGAGGAAATCGCCCACGTCATCGTCGGCCAGGAACAACTCGTCGACCGCCTGCTCGTCGGCCTGCTCGCCAACGGCCACGTCCTGCTCGAAGGCGTTCCCGGCCTGGCCAAAACACTTTCCGTCCGCACGCTCGCGACGGCGGTGCAGGCGAAGTTTCAATCGCATCCAGTTCACGCCCGATTTGCTGCCGGCGGACATTGTCGGCACGTTGATTTACAATCCGCAGGACGGCAAATACCACGCCACGCGCGGCCCGATTTTTGCCAACTTCGTCCTCGCCGACGAAATCAACCGCGCGCCGGCCAAAGTCCAGTCCGCGCTGCTCGAAGCCATGCAGGAGCGGCAGGTCACGCTCGGCGGCGAAACGATGAAGCTGCCGTCGCCGTTCCTCGTGCTCGCCACGGAAAATCCGATTGACCAGGAAGGCACCTATCCGCTGCCCGAAGCGCAGGTGGACCGCTTCATGTTCAAGGTGCTGCTCGATTATCCGAACGAGGCGGAAGAACGGAAAATTCTGGACCGCATGGCGTTCACCAGCCCGGAACAGCCGGTGAAACCCGTCGTGTCGCTCGAAGAAATTCTGGCGACGCGCAAGCTCGTGGACCAGATCCACGTGGACGACAAAATCCGCGATTACATCGTGAAAATTGTTTTCGCCACGCGCAAGCCGCAGGATTTCAAGCTGGACGTGAAACATTTCATCCAGTTCGGCGCGTCGCCGCGCGCGACGATTTTTCTGACGCTCGCCGCCAAGGCGTGGGCGCTGCTGCAAGGCCGCGATTATGTGATTCCCGAGGACGTGAAAAGCATCGGCCCCGACGTGCTGCGCCACCGCATCATCCTGACCTACGAAGCCGAGGCGCAGGCCGTGACGACGGATGCGATCATCAAGAAAGTGTTCAACGCCGTGCCGGTGCCGTGAATTATTTATAAGCCGAGGCCGGGAAAACCGAGCGAAACATCATCCAGAAAATCTTTGATGAACTGCCCGTGCCGTGAAATTTGAAATCAGGCCAGCCGCCCGCGCCAATAACCGGGACGCCGTTTCATGTGCATCACGGCCACAATCCAGATGTGTTCCGGTTTTTCCATGAAGATGATTGCGTAGGGAAAATCGCGGCTGAAATGCCGGCGGGCGGGCGGATAAAATTTCGAAAGCGTTCCGGGTCGGCGCAAGCTTCCTGGATGAGCCGTTCCATTTCGTCGTGAAAACGCCAGCCGAGTTCGAGGGCGATGTCCGCATAGTATTGGACGGCCTGAACGTATTCCTCGTCGGCTTCCGGATGAAAGATGTGCGGCTTCACCGCCGGAGGATTTTTTGGATGCGGGCGGCGTTTTCCTCGGGCGTGACGCCTTTGACCTTCCCCGATTCGATTTCCGCGATGCGCCGGTCAGTTTCGGCTTTCCATGATTCCGCCACGGACGGCTCCATGCCGCCGTGCCGCGCGACCATGATGCGGTCAATCAATTCCGCCACGACCTCGCCCGGCATCTCGCGGGTTTCCTCGACAATTTGATCCAATGTCATTGGCATGGGGCAAGTCTCGCTCACGAGCCTGAATTTTGACAAGGGCGAAGCCGGGGCCGGGGAAAAAACCAGCGAAACGGTCATCCAGAAAATCTTTGATGAACTGCCCGTGCCGTGAGGCGAAGGTAGAATTAAATCTGGCGTAAGTGGACGCAGGATGACCCCTTTAAGAGCTGCGCACGAACCGCATCGTGACCGAAATCGCTCGCGGAATTTTCATTTCAGCCGCCAGCGCAGTTTCGCCGGATTCCGCACGCCGTGCCTGTGGTAGCTATAATTATTACGGCGTTTTGCCTTTGAGCAACCTGAAGAAGATGGAATCCTGCCACGGTTCAACATTTTGGGCTTTTGGGTCAACCGGCTGGCGAACGGAAATCTTTCGGGATCTCTGGCAAACTGCTTTGAAGAAGCTTTGCATGTCTTTACGGCGATCTTTGGCTGACTCCGTCACGCCCGAATCGTATAAAGCAATCATTCGGAAAATTCCGTTCCCCTCCGCCCAATGATCACGCGAAACCTCATTGCTTGGCGCGGATCGTTTTTCGATGTCAGCAACCACGTCGTCAAACGGACGGCAGCGTTCGGGATGCGCCATCGCGCTGGTCGGCGCGGCGTTCGAGTTCAGCGATTTGTTCGGGCGTGAGATCGTCGTCGAATTTTTCACGGAGCTGTTCAAAGACTTCACGTTGTTCTTCAAACGGAAGCTTTTTCAGCTTGCTCGATGACTTGCGTTGCGCTCATGGCGACAATTTACTCCTTGCATTTACACGCGCAAGCCGTGTTTCCCACACCACGCATCACGCATCACGACGCCCATGATTCCCCGCGTAAAAGCATACTTGTATTGATTTTACTGCTTCGGAGCCGCAGGCGGCGTCGGCGGTGCGGGCGGGGCGTGATGATCCGGCGGAGAAGATGCCCAGTCGGAATTCGGCGCGGATGGCGGCGTTGGCCGGGTCGGTGGCCGGAAATTCCAAATCGGCGGCGTTTTGAATGGTCAGGATGTGTTCGTAGGCGTCGGCGGCGTCGGTGGTCTTTCACGGCGGTCGCCTTCTTGGCGTCGCTCTGGCCGGATTGCTGCGTGGTGGTGCTGGCGGGAAACGTGCCGCGCACGGTGGTGAAGGCCTGCGGTGTCGGCATCCGTCCAGCCTTTGAGTTTCATCGCGGGCAAATTCGCCGGCGGTTTGCACGGAGGCCAAAATGATGTCGGCGCGGCCCAGCACGGCGGCCAGTTCGTGCGATCATCGTGGATGGCCGATTTGAAATTCCTGATGCAGCTTCACGGTCTGGCCGGGGAAGGCCAGCTTGGCGGTCTTGCGCGCCTGGCTCATGCAATGCAGCAGCGAATCGAGATTGGCCTGCTGCGCGGCGGTGAGGTTGCCGGTTTCGCCTTTGGCGATTTTCTGGCCGGTCACATCGGCGGGCATTTTGCCGAGGGACGTGGCGGTTTCGGCGAGGTAGCCGTCCGGCAGTCGGGCGGCGACTTTGGGATATTTCTGTCGCGGCGGCGACGATGAGGTTGCCGTTGTAGGTGATGATGGCGACGGGGCAGTGCGGTTTGTGTGGCATAGTTTTTAGTGTTTAATGTCTAGTTGAATTGAAAAGCCCTCACCCCGTCTCTCGTCCGATCCGCCGGGTGAAGGTGTCCGACCGGAATGGTGAGGGTTTGTCTTAGACACTGGCGCGGAAACTGGCGTAACCGGCTGGGGGAAAAGACCTTTTTCAATGGGAGGCAGGCAATGGAAATGGAAAAATGCCTCTGGAAGGGCAAACATCTTTGGCAATGGGGAGGTCGCTGGCAAATGTGAAAATGGCTCTCGACGGTGAAATGCCTTGGGGCAAAGGGAACGTGACTTTGGAAAAGGACGGGGGCAGCGTTCCGGCAAAGGGGGCAACCCTTGATAAATTGGGGGCAGCTCTGGAAAAAGGGATGGGCGGCAGCCGTTCCGGGTAAATTGGCCGGGCAATGATAAAAAATGTTCGCGCGGTGGCTGGCATGAGGCTTCTGACTGATCCCCGGATGCCATGGAGCCGTGCAGAGTCTTTAGGAATGGGGGCAGCCGTTAAATTCTATTTCGCGGAATATCTTTTTGTCCGTCCGTTAAAAATTATTTGCTTTGAAGATTCGTCCGGCGAACATGGGCGCGATGCGAATTTGTTGATTCTGCCGGCCATTAGTGTTCGCCCCATGACGCTCACCGAACTGCTCGAATCCGTCCGCCGCGTGGAGGTGCGCACCAACCGCCTCGTCAACGACACGATGGTCGGCGCGTATTTGAGCCATTTCAAGGGGCGCGGCATGGACTTCGAGGAGTTGCGCGAATACATCCCCGGCGACGACGTGCGCGACATTGACTGGAACGTCACGCATCGCCTCGGCCGCGTGTTCGTGAAACGCTTCCGCGAGGAGCGCGAACTCACCGCCGTGCTCGCCGTGGACGTGTCGGCGTCGTCCCGCTTCGGTTCGGCGAACCGCACGAAACGCGAATTCGCCGCCGAAATCGCCGCCACGCTCGCCTTGTCCGCCGCCAAAAACGGCGACAAGGTCGCGCTGCTGCTGTTCACCGACGAAGTGGAATTGTTCGTCCCGCCGCGCAAAGGCCGGCGGCACATTCTGCGGCTCGTCCGCGAACTGCTGACGTTCTCAGCCGCGCAAACGCGGCACGGACATTTCCCGCGCGCTCGGATTTTTGAATCATGTTTTGCACCGCCGCGCGATTGTTTTTCTGCTGACGGATTTTTTGCATTCGGGGAAAAAGGATCGTCCTCGTCCTTCCTCCTCGTCCTCGTCCTCGAAATTGTTTGCTCGAAATTCCGAGGACGAGGGACGAGAACGAGGACGAGGAGGATTAAATTCGCGCGATGTCATCGCCGAACTCGGCCTCACGAACACGCGCCACGATGTCGTCTGCCTGCATCTGCACGACCCGCGCGAAAGCGAACTGCCGGACGCCGGCCTCGTGACCATCGAAGACGCCGAGACCGGCGAACTGCTGGAACTCGATTCCACGCGCGGCAGTGTGCGCCAGCGGTTCGCCGCCGCAAACGCCGAGCGGCTGGCGGAACTGGATCTCGCCTTGAATCGCACCGGCGTGGACACGCTGCGGCTGAACACCGCCGAACCGTTCGCGCCCGCGCTGCAACGGTTCTTTGAAATCCGCCGGGGCCGGCGGCGCGGATGAAATTTTCCATCGCCAGCATATTGCTTTCGCCGTTTGCGGTTTTCGCCGCTGACACGAATGCGCTGCCTCCGCTCGCGCCGCCTATCCCGAAATGCCGCCGACCTTTTGGGAACAGCACGAAACGGCGATTCTCATCGGCGGTTTCATTTTCCTGGCGTTGGCGGCAATCGTCCTTTGGCTGATCTTCAAACCGAGGCCGCAACCAGTGTTGCCGCCGGAAGTCGCCGCGCGCCAGGCGCTGGCGAGATTGCGGGGCCAGCCCGAAGACGGAAAAGTTTTGAGCGAAGTCTCGCAAATCTTGCGACGATATGTCGGCGCGGCGTTTGACTTTTCCGCCGGCGAAATGACCACGGCGGAATTTTCTGCCGTGGCAAGCGCCAACGAGAAAATCGGCCCAGCTTGCCGAGGCGCTTGCAAGTTTTCTGCGAGACTGCGACGAAGACAAATTTTCGCCAAAATCCAAGCGCCGCCGCTCAACGCTGTCCCACGCGCGTCGCAATTGGTTGATCAAATTGAGAAGCGGCAGAAGGAACTGAACGCGCTAAAATCGTCTTCCCGATGACCGGCGAATTTGAATTTCAATATCCGTGGGTGCTGGCGCTGCTCGGCCTGCTGCCGGTTTATGCGCTGCTGCGCGGCAAAACCGGCAAGCTGTCGGCGCTGACTTTTTCCAGCGCGGACATTGCGCGGGCGGCGGGCGCGCAGGCGCGGGCGGCGGCGGGACGATTTTTATTTTTTCTGCGGCTGCTGGCCGTGGCGCTCGGCATCGTCGCGCTGGCCGGGCCGCGGCTGGCGAATTATCACGTCGAGACCGAGAACGCCGGGCATTGACATCATGCTGGTGCTGGATTTGTCGTGGTCCATGGAGGCGATTGACATGGGCAGGCCGGCGGAAAAATTCTCGCGCTTCGCCATCGCGTCCGGCGTGCTGAAGGATTTCATCCAGAAACGGCCCGACGACCGCATCGGCCTGATCGCGTTTTCCGGCGTGCCGTATCTCGCCAGCCCGCTCACGCTCAATCACGACTGGCTCATCGAAAATCTGCACCGGCTGCACGTCGGCATCATCACCGACCTCGGCACGGCCATCGGCGACGCGGTGGCGGTCGCGGCCAAGCGGCTCAAGGCGGTGCCGAACAGCAAAAGCCGCGTCATGATTTTGCTGACGGACGGCGACAACAACCTGGGCAAGATTGATCCGCTGCCCGCCGCGCAGCTCGCCGCCGCGCTCGGCGTGAAAATTTACGCCATCGGCGTCGGCGCCGAACAGCCGTGCAACATGCCCGCGTTTGATCCGGCCACGGGCAAATTCATTCTCGACGCGAACGGCAACGTCATTCCGACGCTGCTGCTGAATCCGGCGAATTATTCCGTGCTCGGCAAAATGGCCGCGCTGTCCGGCGGACAATTTTACCGCGCGACCAACCAGCGCGAGCTGCAGAACATTTACAACCAGATTGACCATCTGGAAAAATCCGAGGTGAAACTGCGGCGGTTCGCGACCTATGAGCCGTTGTTTGAATGGCCGCTGCTCGCCGCGCTTGCGCTGCTGGCGGTGGAACTGATTTTGACCAACACGAGATTTCGCCGCGTGCCGTGACTATTTATGATTTACAATTTACAATTTACGATTGGTGCCGCGGAGCGCCGAACTCCGATTCGGCGTGGTGCGGATGCGCCTTCGGTCGTGCCGATTTGGAAATCGGCGCTCCGAATGCCGGATTCAAATCATCAATCATCAATCATCAATCATAAATGTCCTTTGCCGATTTTCATTTCGCCGAACCGCGCTGGCTGTGGCTGGCGGCGGTGGCGCCGGTTTTGCTGGCGCTGCTGCACCGGCACGCCGCGAAGGCGCGCCGCGAGCAACTGGCGCGGATGGCCTCGCCGCATTTCGTGAAGGAACTCACGGCGTCGCACAGCCCGGCGCGGCGGCGGTTCAAAAACGCGCTGTTGCTGGCGGCGTTCGCGCTCGCCGGGCTGGCGCTGGCGCGGCCGCAATGGGGCAGCGTGGAGACCGCCAAGGCCTGGCTCGGCGAGGACGTGGTGTTTGTGCTGGATTGTTCGTGCAGCATGATGACCACCGACGTTTTGCCAGACCGGCTGCAGCGCGCGAAATTTGCCATCCTTGATTTTGTGCGGAAGCAAAGCCACGGCCGCGTTGGCCTGGTCGCGTTTGCCGGCAGCGCGTTCATCCAATGCCCGTTGACGTTTGATTACGATGCGTTTGAAGAAACCTTGCTGTCGGTGGACGAAAACACGATTCCGATTCCGGGCACGGACATCGGCCGCGCGTTGAACGAGGCGTATCGCGCGATGGACAAAGGCAGCCGGCGCAAACTGGTCGTGCTGGTGACCGACGGCGAGGATTTGGAAACCGTGCGCGTCGGCGAGGAAAAGATCAGTTCCGGCGTCGCCGCTGCAAAATCCCTGGCGACGAACGGCGTGGTGGTGTTCACCATCGGCGTCGGCACGCCCGCCGGCAAGGAAATTCAATACGCCAACGCCGCCGGCCAGCTGGAATTGGTGCGCGACGCGAAAGGCGAAGTGGTGCGCAGCCGGCTCGACGAAACGACGCTCCGCGAAATCGCGCAGGCCACCGGCGGCAGCTTATTATCCGCTCGGCGCGCTGGGCGAAGGCTTGGCGAAAGGTCCGTTCGGCGATTCATCTGCTGGACAGCGCGGGCGGCCCGCGGTCAGTCCGCCAAGAACGGCGTGGACCATTTTTATCTGCCCGCTCGCCGTTGCTTGGCGCTCATCATCGCCGAATCTTTAACCGGCACGCGGCGAAAGAAAATGACAGGTGACACGTGACACGCGACAAGAACATAATCGGCAGCGCAGGCGACTTTTCCCGTCACTCGTCACCTGTGATTTGCCTCGTGCGCGCCGGAGTTGCCGCATTGTTCGCTCTGGTTTTTTGCTGTCAGGCGCCGGCAGATGAGGCGACGAATTTCCCGTCACCCGTCACCGCGCGCGATTTTTACAATGCCGGAACGGAACTGCTGGCCGCCAGGAAATTCGCCGACGCGGAAAGGATGTTCCAGTCCGCGCTGGCCGCGCAGGACGAGCGCGTGCAGCCGCCGGCGCTTTACAACCTCGGCCACGCGCGGTTTGACGACGGCGCCGAATTGTTGAAAAAGGGGCCGGACGCGCAAAAAGCCGCCGCGCAGGGCAATGCGGCGCTGGCGGCGGGCGGGAAAGCCATTCAGTCGGCGCAGTCGGCGCTGGAGGAAAATGATTTGTCGAAAATGATCGCCGCCTATCTGGAAGGCCGCGGCGCGCGGCACGAATTGCGCGACGCGGAAAAAGCCGTTCGGGCGGCGATGGAAACCTACGGCAACACTCTGCCGAAATGGCGGCGCGCGGCGGATGATTTCAAGAGCGCCGCCGAATTGAATCCCGCCGACACCAACGCCGACACGGAACGCGGAAATTGTCGAGCAGCACATCGCGAGGCTGGTGGACAGCCTGCATAAAATGCAGCAGATGGCGGCTGCGATGGGCAACCAGCACCAGCAGATGAACGATTTGCTGAGCAAACTCAAAGGCCGGATTCCCGCAGCGGACATGCCGCCCGGCGCCGCCGGCGACGACGACGACGAGGACGTGCAGCCCGGATTCGCTGGCCGGCCAGAAGGAAAATCCGTCGCGCGAGGGCGACCAGATGCAGGTGCCGCTTTCGCCGGACGAGGCGGGCCAAATTCTCGACGGCCTTTCGCTCGACGGCAGCCGCCGCCTGCTGATGAGCGACAAGCAAGGCGCGCCGCCGCAAGACAAAAAGGGACGCGACTGGTGAGGTTCCTAATGACCGCAAGACCACGAGACCATACGACCATAAGACCGCCTGACCAATTTGGGCAATGGCTGGGGGTTCGTGGTCTCATGGTCTTGTGGTCTTGTGGTCTCGTCTGGCTCGCGCCGTTTTCGCTGCCCGCGCAGGCGCCGCTCGCCAGTTCCGCCGGGCGGCCTTATGCAGCTTCAGGTGCCGCAGCCGGCGGTGGACACCTCGTCGCCGGTGACGGCCACGGCGGCTTTCGATCCGCCGATGGTGCGCCCTGGCGAAAAAACCTTTTACCGCGTCACGGTGACAGCGACGGAGTCCTCAATTCAATGGCCGGATGAAATTTCCGCGCCGCCGGAATTAAAATTCGGCCCCGGCGCGCGCGGCCAGTTGAACCAGTTTCTGGGAAACAAGTTTCTCCCGCTCACGTCGTTCGTTTACGAGACGCGGGCGACCGCGGCGGGACACTTCGTCATCACGAATTTCACTGTGAACGTTTACGGCAAGCCGCTGGAAATCCCGGCGGCAGTCGTCGAGGTGGCCGCGGACAATCCCAATCCACCGCCGGCGCGGCAACTCGTTCTGGAGCCGTCGGCGACGAATGTGTTTCTCGGCGAGCCGTTCCGCGTGCGGGTGATGCTGCCGGCGGGACCGGGCAACAAATCGAGGCGCTCCGCGAAATCCAGCTCAACGGCAACGGCTTGATGACCGACAAAACCGCGACGCGGCAATCCGTCCAGATGGTCAGCGTCAATGGCCAGTCCAAGCCGGCGTTCATCTGCGACATGGTGGTGACGCCGATTGTCGCCGGACCGTTGAAATTTTCGGCGCAAGGTTTCACCGCGGGCCGCGAGTTCAGCGGGCCGATTACCATCCAAGGACAGGTGGTCATTCCCGGCGGCCCGCCGCAATATGTCCTGCTGGTTTCAGATCCGGTCGAAATCAACGTCCGGCCTTTGCCGTCCGCAGACGAACTGCCCGGCTTCACCGGCGCGATTGGAAAATTTCTTCCCGACCCGCCGCAATTGTCCACCAACCGCCTCCGCGTGGGCGAACCGGCGCATCTCAAGATTGTCTTTCACGGCGAGGGCGATCTGACGCGGCTGGTGCCGCCGGAGCCGCCGCGCTCGCCGGACTGGCAGATCATCCCCGACAATCCGCCGGACACCGGCTACACGCTGATTCCGCTGACCGACGAGGCGCGCGAAACGCCGGCCATTCCGTTCAGCTACTTCGACCCGGCATCCGCGAAATACGTGGACCTGACCATTCCCCCACTGCCAGTCACGGTGGTTGGCGAAAGTCTGCCGGTGCAACTGCCCGTGTCCGACGACGGAACAACATCCGCCGCGCCGCTGAAATTGAGCGGGCTGGCGGCGACGCCCGGCAAAACGGCGGCAAGCCTGGAACCGCTGCAATTGCGCGGCTGGTTTGTCGGCGTGCAACTCGCGCCGGTGCTCGGCTTCCTCGCGCTCTGGCAATGGGACCGCCGCCGCCGGTTTCTCGAGGCGCATCCGGAAATTGTCCGCCGCCGCCTGGCCCGCCGGGCGTTGCGCCGGGAAAAGCGCGCCTTGGAACAGGCCGCAGCCGCCGGCGACGCGGCGGCGTTCGTCCAACAGCGCCGCCAACGCGATGAAAATTTCCTGCGCGCCGCATTTTCCGGCACACCCACAGGCATTGGTCTGCGCCGACGTGCTGGCGCAACTGAACGGCGCGGAGGCAGACAACCGCGCCGGCGAAACGGTCAGGAAAATCTTTGCGGCGGCGAACGCGCAGTTTGCCGCCTCGGCGCAAATTCAAACTCAAACCGATTGTCTCGCGCTCAAATCGGACGTGGATGCGGTCCTCCAAGAACTGGAGGAAAAACTGTGAGGCAATTACGATTTGCGATTTGCGATTTGCGATTGGGGCCTCGTTACCTCGGTTGTCGCATCGTTTTGGCCGCGCTGGTTTGCGTGGTGAATTTCGGTTGCGCGGCGACGAATGATTTTTTCGCGCAAGGCGTCGAGTTAAGCCGGGACGGGCAATTCCCAGAAGCGGCGGCGGCGTTCGAGAAAGCCGCGCAAGCCCGGCCGGCCGGCGGCACCTTCGTGAATCTGGGCATCGCCGAATGGCGGCGCGGACGCGCCGGCGCGGCGATTCTGGCGTGGGAACAGGCGCGGTGGATTGACCCTTTCGATCCGCGCGCCGGTGCGGACTTGAAATTTGCGCGGGAGGCGGCGCAGGTGGACGCTCCGCAATTGAAGTGGTTTGAGGCCGCCTCCGCATGGCTGCCGCCGGCGGATTGGGCGTGGCTCACTGGCTCTGAGCCTCTGGCTGGCGGCGGGAATGATCACATTACCGGGAGTTTTGCGGTGGCGGAAGGCGGGCTGGCAGCAGACGATGGCGGCGCTGGCCTTTGGAGTTTTTCTATTCAGCCTGACGGCAGACCTCGGCGTGGTGAGCCGGACGCAGATCGGTTTTGTCCTGAAAAAAGACGCGCCGCTGCTGCTGACGCCGACGCGGGAGGCGGAAACGATTTTGACTTTGGCGGCGGGCGAACCGGCGCGCCGGCTGCGGACGCGGGGAAATTATCTCTTTATCCGCACGGCGTTCGCGACGGGATGGATCCGCCGGGACCAGTTCGGCCTGGTTTGTCCGGAACCGCCGGCGATCACAGACACGCGTCCGGGCGGGGCTGGTTGACGTGTCCCGACGAAACCGTCCGCTTGCAGGAGGCTTCGTTTGACGGCATACTGCTTGAAGATATGCGCGAGCCTTCCGAACAATTGCCGCGGGCGCTCTGGCTGGGCGTCGTGGTGCTCGCCCTCTTTCTCAGCCTGGCGTATTTACTGTCCCTGGCGGAATACAAGCAGCAACACCGGCTGCCCGTGATCGGCACGGTCGCCGATTTCACTCTCACCAACCAGGACGGCAAAGTCACCACGCTGGCGGATTTGACGAATCACGTCTGGGTGGCCGACATCATCTTCACCCGTTGCGCCGGGCCGTGCCCCATCACCACCGGCTACATGAAATCGCTCGAGGACGCGCTGCCAAAATCCAGCGACGCGCGGCTCGTGACGCTCACGACTGACCCGGATTACGACACGCCCGCCGTGATGAAGCAATACGGTGAACGTTTCGGCGCGGACTTCGGCCGCTGGCTGTTCCTGACCGGAACGAAACCGCAAATCGCCGCGCTGGGCAGCGGCAGCCTGAAATTGAGCGCCGTGCCGGTGGCGCCCGCGGACCAGACCAACGCCGCGGATTTGTTCATTCACACCACGATTTTTGTGGCCGTGGACAAACACGCGCGCCTGCGCGGCATTTTTGAAACCATGGGCGAGGGCATCGCGTGGACGAACGTCCAGCCGCGCATCGTCGCCGCCGTGAGCCAACTCGAACGCGAGCCGTGAGCGTCCATGACTTGCCCGCCGTCAACGCCTCGCTCAACGGCTTGAGCGCGGTCTTTCTGGCCGCGGGATTCATTTTCATCCGTCGCAAAAACAAAATCGCCCATCGCAACTGCATGATTGCCGCGTTTTGCGTCTCGGTTGTTTTTCTGATTTGCTACCTCACCTATCACACCTATCTGGCCTTCGCTTTGCATCAAGGCCCGACGCGATTCGATAATCCGGCGTGGTTCCGCCCGATTTACCTCGCAATTCTGCTGACGCACACTGTGCTTGCCACCGCCATTGTGCCGCTGATTTTGATCACCCTGAATCGCGCGCTTCGCGAAAGATTTGACGCGCATAAAAATATCGCGCGGTGGACGTGGCCGTTGTGGATGTATGTTTCCGTGACCGGCGTGGTGGTCTACTGGCTGCTTTACATCAAATTCCCGCAAAAATAATCCACATGAACACCAGCGCCGGCCTCGTGATTCACCCGAGCCAGTTCCCGGAAAATGTCCGGCGGGATTTGCTGGAGTCGCTCCGCGCGCGGCGGGTGAACCACAAATTTCATTACGACAGCACCAAGCAAACCCAAAAATGGCTGGCGCTGCATCAGCAATTCTCGCCGTCACGCCACGACGCGGATTGCCGGGCGATTTACCAAAAAGGCTTCCGGGCGGCGGCGGAAAGCATCAAGTCAAAGCGCATTCACATCATCGGCCTCGGCTGCGGCGGCGGGCAAAAGGATGCGCGGCTGTTGCGACTGCTGAAAGGCCGCGGCAGGGAATTATTCTACACGCCCTGCGACGTCAGCACGGCCATGGTTCTGGTCGCGCGAAAAACCGCGCTCGCCGTGTTGCCGGGAGAAAACTGTTTCCCATTCGTCTGCGATTTGGCGACGACGGACGATCTGCCGCCGTTTCTCGTCACCCGTCACCCGTCACTGGTTACGTTCTTCGGCATGATTCCGAATTTCGAGCCGCGGGAGATTCTGCCAAAACTCGTGTCGTTCATCCGCCAGAAAGATTTTCTGTTGTTCAGCGCCAATCTCGCGCCCGGCACAAATTACGCCGCCGGAATGCGAGAAATCCTCCCTCAATACGACAACGCCCCGACCCGCGACTGGCTGATGACTTTCCTGCTCGACGTCGGCGTGGAACGGCGCGACGGTGAATTGCGATTCACGATTGAAGACGGCGTGCTCGGTTTGAAAAGGATTGTTGCCCGGTTCCATTTCCGTTGTCCCCGGCGGATTGAAATTGACAAGGAACGCTTCAATTTCAAAACCGGCGATTCGATTCAACTTTTCTATTCTTATCGCTACACCCCGGAACGCGTCGGCAAAATCCTGGCGCACCACGGTTTGGAAGCTTGCGGCCGATGGATTGCGAAATCCGAGGAGGAAGGCGTTTTTCTATGCCGCCGTAAATTATCCGTGCAATCAGTATAATCCGCGGTTCAAAACACCTTCATGGTCTCCAGCACGGCCCGGATGCACGGCACTTCGTGCGTGCGGAACAAATCGGTTTTGCCCAGTGCTGCGAGCACGGCGAAGAACGGCTCGGCGCAGCGGACTTCCTCGCGAAAGAATTCAAAGGCATGCGGCAGCGCGTGGCAGATGGGAAAACCGAGTTCGCGCAGCCGGAACGTGTTCAGAAAGATGTTCATCTGGTGCCGCACGCGGACGGCGCTGTCCTGCAGGTTGCGGTAATAAAAGCCGAGACCGGGGTCGAGAATAATCTTTTCGACGCCGGCGCGCTGCGCGGCTTCAATCTGACGCGAAAAAGAATCGCGCATCATCGGAATGGGATCGGCGTTCAAATCAAAGTCGCCAACCTCGCGCACGTTCTTTCCCTGCACGTAACAAATGATGACGGCGGCATCATGCGCCGCCACCATTTTGAAAATTTCCTTTGACCCCGCGACCCCGGTGAGGTTCAGGACGCTGGCGCCCGCCTTCAGGCAGGCGCGGGCAACGGCGGGCGAATAGGTTTCGACTGAAACCGGAATCTTCGCCGCGCGCAAACCCTTGATCACCGGCAGCAGTTTTGAATTCTGCGCCTGGCCGCCGACGCGCGCGGCATGGGCGAGCGTGGACTCCGCGCCGACGTCCACGATGTCCGCGCCCTGCGCCGCGAGGGTCAATCCCCGCCGGACCGCCGCTTCCGCCGAGAGGCAGACGCTTTCGCGATACCACGAGTCTGGTGAAAGGTTGACCACGCCCATGACGGCGGGCCGCGCGTTGAAATGAAACTTTTTGCCGCCGATGGGAAATTCCTTCACGCGCGCAAGGTCGGCGGCGCGACTATTTCCAGCCAGCTCCGCGAGATGTTCCAATTTCAGCATCGCGGGCCAAATCGTAAATCGTAAATCCGAAATCGTAAATGAAAAGCAGCGCGTCCGGACACAAGCCGGGCGGGTGATTCTTCACTTGGACGGTCCGGCGCAGTCTGGTTAAATCCGGCTGCGCAACGTGGCAGAAGACAGAAAACCATTCACCGAATACGCGACCAGGGCCGGCCGTCCTCCCGCCGCCGCCCGCTGGGGCTGGATTGTCGCCGGTGTTTTCGCCGTGCTGTTGTTGGTGGCGTTGCTGCTCTGGGCATCGGCCGTGGGCAAGGCGCGAGGTTTACGGCCGCTCCAGACCAAACTCGACGACGCCAACGCCAGTCTCGCCGCGGACCGGGAGGCGAATCAAACGAACCAGGACTTCATCGCGGCCTTGCAATCGAAGATTGCCGATCTGCAGCAGGCGCAGGAAACGTCAGCGCAAATGTCCAAAGCCTTGGAAAACGAGATGCACGGGGACCTGGAATCCAAGGACGTGACGATCTCCAACCTACAAGGCCGGCTCACGGTGAACATTCTCGACCGGGTCATGTTCGACTCCGGCGAGGCGGTCCTGAAACCGGACGGCCAAGCCGTGATGCGCAAGGTGGCCGCCCTGCTGGCCGAACACCCCAAACTGCAGATTCAGGTCATCGGCCATACCGACAACATGCCCGTCCGGCCGGATGCGCGGAGCCGCTTCGCCAGCAATTGGGAACTCTCCACGGCCCGCGCCCTGGCGGCCGTGCATTTTTTGACCGAGCAGGCGGGCGTGGACACACGCCGCGTTGGGGCCGTTGGCTATGGTGAGTATCGGCCGATCGCCGACAACTCAACCGCCGACGGCCGGGCCAAAAATCGCCGCATTGAAATCGCCATTCTGCCGGATTAACCGTCTGCAACCGGCTCCGCGCCGGCAGCGCCAACCGCCTTTCCCACCAATTCCCCGCCACAGGCCACAGGAACTGATCTTTCGCCTCCTCCTGCGCAATAGGCAGCCAGCCGTTAAATGTCCCGCGCTTGCGTCGGCGGCACCTCCACTGTGATCCGCCGCGTGAGCGTCGTGAAATTTCAGTAACGGATCTTCCAGGTTCACACAATCGTCCCGGATGAAATCGGATAGATGCTTGTGTATTTCTCACATGGGCTAACTTGACGATTCCCGGTCCAATATGGAAAAATGCAATCGGTTCGAAATGCCGCCAAATTTAATCCGCAATAAAGTTTCATTGCCCATTCCAATCATGCCAAACAACCATTCCAGCCCGCTGGTCGTCGCCGGTTCCGCCTGCCTTTTGATCGCCTGCATGTTCATCGCAATCACCGGCTGCCGTTCGCCCCAGGCGTCGAAATCCGCGCCGGCCGCTTACTCCATGTCGTTGCCCATCGAAGTCATCACCAATGCCGTGCCGCTCCGGGCGCAACCGTTGCCGTTGTCCGACGTGCGCCTGACCGGCGGGCCGCTCCAACATGCGCAGGAGCTGGATGCCAGTTATCTGCTCGAGCTGAATCCCGACCAGATCATGTATTATTTGCGTCAGGACGCCGGTTTGGCACCGAAAGCCGATCGCGGTGACGGCGGCTGGGACGGCCCCGGCCGCAATCTCACCGGACACATCGCCGGGCATTATCTCTCGGCGGTAAGTTACATGTATGCGGCCACGGGAGATCCCCGGTTCAAACAGCGCGCCGATTATCTGGTCGCGCAATTCAAGGAGGTGCAGGACGCACAAGGCGACGGTTACATCGGCGCGCTTAAGGGGACGGAGCGCGTCGGCGGCACCAACCGGCTGGTGGATGGCAAGACACTTTTCGCGCAGCTCGCCCGCGGCCAGATCCGGTCCGGCGGTTTTGACCTCAACGGCATGTGGTCGCCGTGGTATGTCCAGCACAAGATGTTCGCCGGCCTGCGCGATGCGTATCACTTCACCGGCAACCGCACGGCGCTGGACGTGGAAATCAAATTCGCCGGCTGGACCGGGAGTATCGTCACCAACCTGAACGACGCGCAGGACCAGCGGATGTTGAACACCGAGTTCGGCGGCATGAACGAGGTCCTCGCCGATCTTTACGCCGACACCGGCGACAAGCAATGGCTGGCGTTGTCCGACAAGTTCGAGCACACGTCCTTCATGGAGCCGCTGGCGCGGCACGAGGACAATCTCGGCGGCAAACACGAGAACATGGAGATTCCCAAAATCATTGGCGCCGAAGCGCGTTATCTTTACACCGGCAACGAACCCGCCGGTTCGGCGGCAAACTTCTTCTGGGACGCGGTCGTGTTCCACCACAGCTTCGCCACCGGCGGCGCGGGGCACGACGAATACTTTGGCCCGGCGGACAAGCTGAACGACATCGTGGCGGGCCGCGACGCCGAGTCCTGCCCGGTCTATAACATGCTCAAGCTGACGCGGACGCTGTTCGCCGTCCAGCCGGACATCAAATACGCGGATTTCCAGGAGCGGGCGGTGTTCAACCACGTGCTCGCCTCGATTGATCCCACCAACGGCCAAATGTGTTACATGGTCCCGGTCGGCCAGGGCGTCCAGCACGAGTATCAGGACATGTTCCGCAGCTTCACCTGTTGCGTCGGCACCGGCATGGAAGACATGGGAATTCTCGGCGACGGCATTTATTACGAATCCGGCGACAAGCTCTGGGTCAATCTTTACACGCCGTCCACGGCGGACTGGAAAGCGCGGTCGGTGAAACTCGAATTGCAGACGGACCTGCCCGACGGTGACAACGTAACGCTGAAACTGGCGATGAAATCGCGGAATAAATTTACCCTGGCCCTGCGGCGTCCACTGTGGGCGGGTGAAGGCTTCTCGTTAACCGTCAACGGCCAGGCCATCGCCAATTTGCCGCCGCCAGATTCCTATGTGGAAATCACGCGAATCTGGCGCGACGGCGACACGGTGGCGCTGGTGCTGCCAAAACAACTTCATCTGGAGCCGCTGCCGGACAATCCGCGGCGCGTCGCGCTGATGTGGGGGCCGCTGGTGCTGGCCGGGGATTTGGGGCCGGCCAACCAACGCGGCGGTTCCGGGCGCCGCGGGCAACCGCCGCAAAATGTGCCCGTGTTTGTCGCGGCGGAACGGCCGCTGGCCGACTGGCTGAAACCCGTTCCCGGCCAGCCCGGCGTTTTCCACACCGACGGCGTCGGGCAGCCTGCCGACGTGACGTTCAAACCCTTTTATCAACTGCCCGAACGCACCTACGGCATTTACTGGGATTTGTTCACGCCGGCCGAATGGGAGAAGAAGTCCGCCGCCGTCGCCGCCGAACGCGAGCATCAGCGCCAGCTTGAGCAGGCGACCGTCGCGTTTGTGCAGCCGGGTGAAATGCAGGCGGAACGGGATTTCAACGAACAAGGCGAACAGTCGCAGCCCGACCGTGTGCTGGGCCGTGCCGCCCGCCGCGGACAAAGCTGGTTTTCCTTCGATCTGTCCGTGGACCCGGCGCATCCGATGACGCTGGTCGCGACGTATTACAGCGGCGAGGCGCGCCAGCGCACGTTCGACATCCTCGTGGACGGCCAGCGCGTCGGCGAGCAGACCGTGGAACGAGGCGCGGCCGAACCGCATTTCTTCGATGCCGAATATGCAATTCCCGCAGCGTTGGTGCAGGGCAAACAGAAAGTGACGGTGCGTTTTCAGGCGACCAACGGCAATGAAATCGCCGCCGTGTTCGGCGTCCGGATGGTTCGCGCGGACCAGGCCCATTGAAGCTCACGCCGGCGCTTCACCACCAGACGCTGGCCGGGTTGTTCCAGTCTTCCGGTTGAATCAGGCTGGAATTTGCGGTTGTCCGCGCGGCGGTAATTCGGTAAGGGTGACGGACTGAATCCCATGCTGAATCAACCCGCAAAAGCCCGGCTGGTGGACACGCCCGCCGGCGGCCCGGAATTTTCCGCGGCGGCGGACGTGACGATTCACTCCCCGCTCACGCGCATGCACGGCGTCCAGGCCGCCAACGTCGAATTGCGCCCCTGGATTTCCAGCTTCCCCGTCTGCAAGGTGTTGAACCAGTATCAAATCATCCACGTCGGCTTTCAGGAAACCTCGCACCTGACGCGCATCGTGCGGACCCGGCAGACCACCACGTATTTTCTCGCCTGCCTGGGCGGGCGCGGGAAGGTGCTCATTGACGGCTCCTGGCGGATTTGCCGCGAAGGCTACGCCTGCCTCCTGCCGGCGCACACCTTGAACGCCTTTGAAACCGTGCCGCGCACCCGGTGGAATTTCTGCTGGGTCTGTTACCAGCGCCACGCCGAACAGCGGCCCATCGCCGGCGCCGCGTCGCCCGTGGTGGCGCGTTACGACCCGTTGCCGCTGAAGTCCGCGATTCTCGGCCTGATGTATGAGTGCAACGGCCCGGCGCAACCGGCGTTGATGCAGGAATGGACGGACTTGATTCACGCCTACATGCTGCGGTTCGCCCAGCCCTCCGGCCACCCCGACCAACTGCGCATCTTGTGGGAGCGGGCCGCGGCGAATCTGGCGGACAACTGGACGCTGGCGCGACTGGCGCGCGAGGCGGGATACAGCAACGAACACCTCCGCCGCCTCTGCCGCCGGCAACTCGGCCGCAGCCCCATGCGCCAGGTCACCTACCTGCGGATGCGCCGGGCGGCGGAACTGCTGGCCACCACCGACCAGACCATTGAATCCATCTCGCACGAAATCGGCTATCAAAACCCGTTTGTCTTTTCCAACGCCTTCACCAAATGGATAGGCTGGCGGCCCTCGGAGTTCCGCCGGAGAAAAAGCAAATCCTGATGGCGGCCCGGGCTGGCACGCTGGCAGCGCGCCACCACCGTGGAGGCAGCCATCCTGGCTGCCGGTGAATGCGGCTTCCAGCCGCGACTTCCAACGACCGGGGGCACGGTCAAGCGGCGGCCGCCGGCCCCCGGAAAATTCCGCTTGCCACCGGGCCTGGCCGGTGCAAGGTTCAAACCGTGAAATGAGGCGGCCAGCATACAAAATGGATAGGCTGAATACCCGGTCGCCGACTAATAGTCAGGCACACTACGTTTATGACTTGTCCAAGTTGCCAGAAAAACACGATTCCGTGGATGAAGCTTTGGCTTAGCAGCGGATACGGCACTCATCGCTGTTCGAGTTGCGGTGCGACTTGCCGTCTCCGAAAGTCTTGGCCGCTCAAGTTGGTTGCTGTTGGTCTCGGTGCATTCGCTGGGATTGTTGGTTATCGTTCCGGTAGTTGGATTGTGTTCGGAGCTATTTTTATCGCCGTTTCCGTTTTGGACGGATTAGTGGATTGCTACTTTCGTCGTGCGGACTTTGTAGATGCCAAAAAATGAACCGTGGGCCTAATATGAGGCCAGGCTGAACTCCCTTTTTCCCGCGCCGCCCGGAATTACCGCCATTCTCCCGCGCAACGGCTATCCGGCATTTGACAAGATAGGGTGAGCCATCCTCCGGCCTTTCCATCAGAGTCATCCCAATATGCGTTGGGCCTTTGGCGCCGGTAACGGCGCAATCCCGACGGACGATCCGGCCTTCCCCTCGCCCGCCATAGCCAGCCTGTTGCCCGACAGCCCCGTCCCGTCGCCCGACCCGGCCCGCACCGGCGGCTTGGCGGCGATTTCGGACCGGTCAGGACGCTTCCCGAACCCTCCAGGACGGAGGCCGACCCCATCGGGATGCTTCCCGAACCGTTCGGGACGGAGGCCGGCCCCTTCGGGATGCTTCCCGATCCGTTCGGGACGGAGACCGGCCCCTTCAGGCTGCTTCCCGATCCGTTCGGGACGGAGACCGGCCCCTTCGGGATGCTTCCCGAACCGTTCGGGACGACGGCCGGCCCCGTCGGGATGCTTCCCGGCCGCTTCAGGCTGCTTCCCGGACCCTTCAGGACGAAGGACGAAGCCTTCAGGACGCGTCCCCAACCGTCGGTTTTTGCCCCTTTTTCGAGGAAAACCGCCATTTTACACAAAATTCACGGTTTTCCAGCCCAAGTCGGCAGCCTCCCCCGTTTTGGATGATACGCCTGCTGCCTAATCAGAGGACAGGCTGAAGCCGGTTGAGGTTTCATTTTGCATTTGCGGGCGGCCGGTTTGTGGTGGCTGTCCCTTCCGTGAACCGTTGCCGCCGCGGCGTAACCTTGCCAATCTCGATCCGGCCGCTGTAGAAATCGTCGAACAGCTTCCAGGCTTCCGGGTCGTAGGCCTTGAGGCCCTCGGGGCCGTTCGCGGGCTTGGGGCCGGTCATGGTCAGGTCGCCGTGCGTGCCGAAATACCACATCGTCAATTCGGCAAAGAACTCGTCGGGATTGCTCCCCGCATAGGACCCCCGCCACAGCCCGTTGGTCAGGGAATGGCGGTATTGGTCATTGAACCGGGCGACGATTTCGGGCGGAAGGCCGTAATTGCGGATGGCGTGGGCGAATTCATGCACCAGAATGTCGCGGCCGTAATAGTGGTCGCCCGGGAGCTGGAGCAGGTTTTCCTCGCCGCAGGAGGTCAGCCGCCCGCCCATGCCGCGCGTGCGCTGGTCAATCGTCAGGCCGTTGATATTCAGGCAGCGGTTTGCCCTTGAGGTCGCGGAATTCCGGCAAATCCGACGTCACCTGATGCTGGCCGATGATATGCACTTCGACGCCCGCCGCCGCGAGGTTGGAGGTCACCATCGGCAGGTTTTTCAATTCCCTGGAAACCCGGTCATAGGCGATATACAGCGCCGCGTTGGTCACCACGGCGGGCGCCTTGATGGGAATGCCGTGGAACACAAGTTCCCTGGCGAAGAAACCTTGTTCGGGCGGATCCAGCGCGATGATTTCCGGCCGGGCGGCTTCGTCGGAATTTCCGGCAGCCAGTCCGCCGGCCCATCCCAGCGCGAGGACCGCAACGACGCAGGTCTGGAACCACCGGCGCGTCATGGGAGCGCGGGCTCCCGCCGCGACCTGGAGCGGACGGGATGGCGTTGCTGGTGGTTCGGGGAAACCGGTTGGCCGCTCATGAGCGATTCAATTTCATCCGCTTCAATGGGCACGCCGGCCATCAAATCCACCGGCCCGGTTTCCGTCACCAGCACGTCATTTTCCAGGCGCACGGCGAATCCTTCCTCCGGAATGTAGATGGCCGGCTCGACGGTCATCACCCACCCGGCCTGCATCGGTTCGGAGAGGACGGCGACGTCGTGGACATCCAAGCCGATCGGATGGCCGGCGCCGTGCATGAAATACTTTTTGAACGCGGGCTTTTCCGGGTCCTGCCGCCTGAATCTCGCGCAGTGTCAGCAGCCCCAGATCAACCAGTTCCTTTTCCATGAGCTGTTCGACTTCCTTCTGCCACGCCGTCGTTTTTTTGCCCGGCGCCAGGAGCCGGATGGACTGGCGCAACCCGCGCAGCACGGCGTCATAGACCTGTCTCTGGCGGCGGGTAAAGCGGCCGTTCACGGGAATGGTGCGGGTCATGTCGGCGTTGTAATTGGCGCAGGCGGCCGCGACGTCGAGCAACAGCAGATCGCCATCGCGGCAGACGGCCGCATTGGAGACGTAATGCAGGCAGCAGGCGTTCGGTCCGGCGGCGATGATCGGCAGGTAGGCAAACCGGCTGCCGTGGCGGATGAATTCGTGAGCGAACTCGGCTTCCACCTCGGTCTCGCCCACGCCGGGTTTGGTGAACTTGAGCGCGCGCAAAAATCCGGCCGCCGTCAGTTCGCACGCCTGGCGGATCAGGGCCACTTCCAAGTCAGATTTCACCGCGCGCAACCGATGCAGCAGCGGCGCGAGCCGTTGATACTCGTGCAGGGGATAGCGGCGCATCGTGTCGGCCACGAATCGCGCCTCGCGGCTCTCGGCCTCGATGACGGCGCGGTGATGTTCGTTGCTGTTCAAATAGACGCTTTGGCACTCGCACATGAGGCGGTGGAACAGGCGCGGAAATTCCGAGAGCCAGTGGATGCGCTGGACTCCGCTGATGTTTCGGGCCTCGTCCTTGGTCAGCTTGTGTCCCTCCCAGAGCTGGTTTTCCGCGGTCGGTTCGCGCAGGAACAGCAGTTCGCGATGCTTTTCCTCGTCGGCGTCGGGATAAATCACCAGGATCGTCTGCTCCTGTTCGATGCCGGTCAGGTAAAACAAATCTGAATTGGGCACCGCCGCCAGCGTGCCATCCGCGTTGGTGGGCAGCACGTCATTGGCGTTCACGACGGCCAGTGAATGGGCCGGCAGCGACCGTTTCAAGCGTTCGCGGTTGGCGTCAAACAATTTGGATTTAACCGGTTCGTGGCGCATGTTGTCCTGTCTTTGCATCTTAAGATGACTATTGGGTCCAGGCGAAAACTTGCTTTCGTTTTGCATTGTTCAATGGGTGCGTGTTCGCAAATGCCGGATTCTTCGTCCACGGCAGCAAAGGCATTAAACCGGACCGGGGCAAAACCGCCCATAGATGAAATGCACAGCAGCCTATCAAATATCACCGGGCCATATTTCCTGTTGCCGCAATTGCGCGCAATTCCGGACGCAACCGGAACGCAGTCCGATGGAGTCAATTTACAGTTTTGGCCGTTTCGCCAGCGCCGTCTTGAGCGTGGCGAGCGCCGCTTTCCGCTCCGCCCCGGCGAGCACCAGCCGCGGCGGACGGACCCGTTCACTGCCCCGGCCGGTTTCCTGCTGAACGAGTTTGATGAGCTGAACGAACTTCGGCACCGTGTCCATCCGCAGCAACGGCAGGAACCAGCGGTAAAGCGCGTCCGCTTTTTTGTATTCGCCGCGCATCGCGTGGTGGTAGAGCGCCACCGATTCTTTCGGAAACGCGTTGACCAGTCCGGCAATCCAGCCCACCGCACCGGCGCGAACGCCCTCGACAATCAAATCGTCCACGCCGACGAACAGCGCGAGCCGGTCGCCGCAGAGCGTCTTCAAGGCCGTCACGCGCCGCACGTCGACGCTGGATTCCTTCACCGCCACGAGATTCGGATGTTCCCCGGCGAGCTCGGCGATTTGCGCGGGCAGGAAATCCGTTTTGTAGGAAACCGGATTGTTGTAAAGCATGGCCGGGAGTTTCGTCGCGCGAATCACCGGTTGCAGGTGTGATTTCATCTCGCGCCAGTCGCTCGAATAGACATACGGCGGCAGCACCATCAGTCCGGAGCAGCCCGCGTCCGCGGCGGCCCGCGCGAGGTCCACCGCCTCCGCAGTGCTCAACGACGCAATGCCGGCCACGACCGGCGCCCGGCCCCCGAGCGCGGCGACGAGCGTTTTGAGGATCGCGACTTTTTCGTCGAAGCGCAGCGTGGCGCTTTCACCGAGCGAGCCGAGCGCCACGACGCCGGTGCAGCCGTTTTCCACCAGCCAGCGGGCATGCCTGGCGATGAACGCGTGGTCCACGCTGTAATCGGGTTTGAATGCGGTCGTCATCGCGGGAATGACGCCGCGCCAGTTCATGGTTTGTTTTTGGCATTTTGAAATCAGTTGTAACGATCCGGCGACAACAGCGCGATGTCGGTCGCGGGTTTTTCGCCGGCGAGAATCTCCGCCATCAGCCTGCCGGTGACCGGGCCGAGGCTCATGCCCATCATCGAATGACCCGTCGCCAGCGAAACATTTTCAAATTTCCGGGTGCGCCCAACATACGGCAATCCGTCCGGCGAACACGGACGCAACCCGCGCCACGGCTGGATGCCGTCGAAATCCTCGGTGCGGAATTCGGGAAAGTAGCGGCAAAATGATTTTACGATGCCTCGCACGCGGACCGGATTCACGTCCTCATTCAGCCCGGCGATTTCCATCGTGCCGCCGACGCGCAGCGCGCCGTCCATCGGCGTCACCGCCACGCGCGCCTCGACGAGGATGGAGCAGATTTGCGGAAGCTGCCGCGGCTTCGGCAGCGTGAGGCTGTAACCTTTGCCGGCTTGAATCGGAAGGTCCAGCCCGAGTTTGCGCGCAAGCAGCGGCGACCACGAGCCGCCGCACAAAATAAACTCGTCCGCTTCGATCTCCCCGGTAGGGACAGCGCGCTGCGCTGTCTGCACGCCGCAGCGCGGCGTCCCTGCCTTTGCCGCGCGAATGCGGCGATTTTCAATCCGCCAATCCGCGACTTCGCTGTTCCAAATGAATTTCACGCCGGCTTGTTCACATTGCTGTTGCAGCACGGCCATGAAACGGCCAGGCGTGAGATGGCAATCGAGCGGAAAATAGACCGCGCCGGCGATATCCAGACACGCGCCAGGATCGAGCGCGGCCGTTTGTTTCGAGTCGAGCACCTCCGCCGGAATGCCGAGCGAGCGCGCCAGTTCGGCCGTCCTGGCTTCTTCGTCCAGCGTGTGCTGCTCCTGGCAGAGCATGAGCAAACCGTTTTTTGCAAGGCCGAAGTCAACTCCGGGCAAGGCCGCAAGCTCCTCGAAACACTTCCGGCTGGCCAGCAAAAGATCGCGCAGCAGCGGCGCGGCGCGGCGGACGTGCCCGGCATTGGCCGCGCGCCAAAATTTGACTCCCCAACTGAACAAATCGGCGTCGAGCCGCGGCTTGAGATAAAACGGCGACGCGGGATTCCACATCCATCTCAACGCCAGCGCCACCGCGCCGGGCGCGGCGAGCGGCACGATATGGCTGGGCACAACCATACCCGCGTTGCCGAACGAACAACCGTCTCCCGACGCGGGATCCCGTTCCAGCACCGTCACGGCGAATCCGCGCTGTGCGCAGTAATACGCCGTGCACAGGCCAATCACCCCGCCGCCGACAATGAGGACGCGTTTGCTCATGACCGGATCCCCCAGCAAAACGGGTCGGCTTCGTCCAGCAGCAGCGTGGCTTCCGCGTTCACCGAGGCGGCACCGGTGATGATGGGCTCGATTTTCCCGTCCGAGCGGTCCAGCCAGCGGAACTTGCCGGTGAAGATGCTGCCAATGAAACTTTCCTGGATCCACGCCGCGCCTTCGGCCAGTTTGCCGTCGGCGGCCAGGCACGCGAGTTTGGCGCTGGTGCCGGTGCCGCACGGCGAGCGGTCGTAAGCCTTGCCGGGGCAGAGCACAAAATTCCGCGAGCTGGCGCCGGGCTTTGTCGGCGGGCCGAAAAGCTCGACGTGATCCACATCGGGAAAGCCCTGCGCGTTCACGGCCTGCCGCGCGCGCCAGGCATAATCATTGAGCCGGTCCACGTTCGCCGGCGACAGATCCAGCCCGTGTTTCTCAATCAGGAAAAACCAGTTGCCGCCCCAGGCGACGTCGCCGGTGACCTGGCCAATGCCGGGAACGTCCACGGTGACGTCCTTCTTTTCGCGCCAGCTCGGGACATTCGCCACGGAGACTTCGCCATTCGCATGCAGCGTGGCGGTGATGACGCCGACGGGCGTCTCGAGCTTATGAACGCCCGGTTTGATCCGGCCCAGAAACACGAGCGTGGCCATCAGCCCGATCGTTCCGTGCCCGCACATGCCCAGATAGCCGACGTTGTTGAAGAAAATCACGCCCGCCGCGCAGGTTTTGTCCTCCGGCTCGACCAGCAACGCGCCCACCATCACGTCCGAGCCGCGCGGTTCGTTCACGATGGCCGAGCGGGAGCGGTCGAACTCCCGCTGGAACCGGTGCCGGCGGGCGGCCAACGAGCCGACGCCCAAGTCCGGGCCGCCGGAGAGGACGACGCGCGTCGGTTCGCCACCGGTGTGCGAATCAACGATTTGAATGCGGTGCGTTTTTGGTTGGCCCATACCGGTGACACAATGCGCGTTTTGTTTCCCGGCGCAAGCGGCTTTTCCGGCAAAGGATGAAATCAGATAGCTGCGGGTGCATTTCGAGCATGGGCGGGGGGCCGGCCCGGTTTTAAGGTGTGCATTCAAAAAAGATTTTGCATCCTATCCCACCACGAAGGGCCGTCCCGATGAAATTCACGAAACCCGTCCTGTTCCTGCTGGCGCTGGCTTGCTTGGCGCTGGGTAGCCGCAGCTTTCCCACCGCCTTGGCGCAATCCGCCGTCGGCGAGACAGCGCCACCGGTGATTTCGCCGCCGGAATCATTCTTCGCCAAAATGCCCGAGCGCGATCGCCCCGCCACCCGCGCGTTCTACAAAAAATATCTGGAAATCCACGGCGTGCCGCTCGCGGCCTCCGCTGAAGTATCCGATCTGGCGTTGCAGCGCGACTATGACATCGTTACCCACATGCTGGCGGGCCGGCCGGACATCCTCAACGCCATGGCCACCAACGGCACGCACCTCATCATCATTGGAAAGGACCAGAAATACACCGACATGCCGGAGTATCGAAACGCCCGCAATCCGGACTATCTCAACGAACGCGTCCGCGGCACCGGTGGTTTTGACGTCACCAGCTTCGGCGAGGAAAACTTGTTGTGTCTGCCCACGGACCGCTACGACCGCGAAAGCATTGCCGTGCATGAATTCTGCCACACCATTGACGCCGCGTTGCAACGCATAGACCCAACCTGGCGGCAGCGGTTGCGGAAGACTTTTCAGGACGCCTTGGCGAAAGGGTTGTGGAAAAATACCTATGCCGGTTCCAATCAGACGGAGTATTGGGCGGAAGTGTGCCAGGCGTATTTCGATTGCGGCCGCGCCAACAATTGGAACCACGGTCCGATTTCCCGCCGCGAGCAACTCAAAGTTTACGACCCCGAGGCATATGAATTGATCAGGACCACCTTCAATTTGAGTCCGGCGCAGGACTGGCGTTATCACTGGCTGCAACCGCTGCCGAATGTCGCCGCGCCGCCGGAAAATCTCCACCTCAATCCGTATTACACCAAGTTCACCTGGGCGGACGGGTTTGCGGTCATCGGCCGGCAGGCGAGCGACGCCGCCATGCTCAAGGCCGGCGACACCATCAACAAGCTGTTCGCCTATCGCCACGACATCCTGAAGGCGCTGATGGACGACGGCGTCAGGCTGGCGGTGCTGGGAAAAGGCGAAACGTTGTCCGATTTGCCGGAATTGAAAGACCTGACAAACGTTGATTTGACCATCCGTTTCATGGGCTACACGCCGGCGGTGAAGCTACTGGTTGTGCCGGAGGAAAATGTGCTGGGCAACCCCAGGGACGCCGGCGTTGGCGACTGTCTGGAAATCCGCGAAATGGCCGGCGCGCTATATTACGTTTGCGGCACGCGGCCGGTGGATCCGAATTGGAACGACCGCGGCCGCGACGTGCAACAGTATGAATTGCGCGTCAAACGCCTGGATGTCCAGTTCGACGAAAAACTGAAGCAGCTTTACGGCGCGGCCATGACCATCGGGATGTGGAAAGACACGTCCGCGGTTCAAGACCGCGCTGCCTACTGGGATGCAGGTGTGCTGGCCTATTTCGACGCCGCCGGCCAGGACGGCGCGCCCTTCAAAGACACAGGTCCGAACGGCGATTTCACCGCCAGCCCGCACTCTATCAACACCCGCGAGGCGCTGAAAGTCTACGACCCGGACCTGTTCGCGCTCGTCAACGAAACCATGGCGTATGACGGGCACGTGGACTGGCGCTACGAACCTGGCCAACCATAACTTCACCCGGATCTCATCATGAACCGTCTTCAAAGCAAACAGGTGTGGCGACTGGTAGCAGTTGCCTTTATTTTTTTGGCCGGCGGAATACTTTTGCGCGCGCAACCGGAGCCGGGGGATGGCGCAGCGGATTCACCTCAAGCCCGCGGCGCCGGCGCTGCCCAACGCGGCGTCTATAAGTCGCGCATCACGCCGCACTGGTTCGCGAACAACACGCAATTCTGGTATCGCAATGATTTGCGCGGTGGTGCGAAGGAATTTGTGTTCGTGGACGGCGAACAAGGCATCCGCCGTCCGGCGTTTGATCACGACCAACTGGCCGCTGCGCTCTCGAAGGCCGCCGGTCAGGAATTCAAGGCGGACCATCTGCCGTTTTCAGAGATCCAAATCGTCGAGGATGGCAAGTCGGTCAAGTTCTCCGCCGCCGGCAAGACCTGGCAATGCGATTTGAATTCGTATGCCTGCGCTCCCGCCGCGAGTGCGATGGAGAATCCCCAAGACCAGGGCCAAAACCAGGGTCTGCGCCAGGGCACGGGTGATTCGCAAATCAATGGCGCGCGTCCGGGACGCGGTGGACGCGGATTCGGCCGCCGTTCGCCGGACGGCCAATGGACCGTGGCAGTCAGGGACAACAACGTCTATGTTCGTTCCGAGGCGGACGGGAAGGAAATCCAATTGAGCCAGGACGGTGCGACGAACAATACCTATCGCCTGCCGGAATGGTCCCCCGATTCGAAAACGCTTGTCGCGTGGCGCGTCGAACCGGGCGATATCGGCATGGTGTATCTCGTCCAATCGTCGCCGCCGGGCGGCGGCCGGGCCGTTTTGCACGAACGGCATTACGCGCAGGCCGGCGACAAGTTCCCGAAATATGAGTTGAACGTTTTCGACGTCGCCAGCCACAAACAGACCAAGCCCGAGGTGGACCGGTTCGAGCACGAATACGAAACCCCGCAGTTGCATTGGATGCGCGACGGTCGCCATTTCGCATGGATGCAGGAGGACCGCGGGCACCAGCGGCTGCGCGTGATTGAGGCCGGTTGCGACGACGGCTCGATCCGCAATCTCGTGGACGAACGAACGAAGACATTTTTCTGGACGGCGCACACGGAGAATTTGAATCTGCCGCTGGTGAACTGGCTCACCAACTCCGACGAGATGATTTACGTTTCGGAAATGGACGGCTGGCGGCATTTGTATCTGGTCGGCGAGAAGGAAGGCAAAATCGCCAATCAAATCACCAAAGGCGAGTGGGTCGTGCGCGGCATTGACCGGATTGACGAGGGTGCGCGGCAGATCTGGTTCCATGCCGGCGGCATGAACGCGGACCAGGACCCGTATTTCATCCATTATTACCGGATCAATTTCGACGGCACGGGGCTGGTGGCGCTGACCGAGGGCAACGGCAACCACTACGGTTCAATTTTCGCCGGACCGGAAATTCCTGATTGACACTTACAGCCGCGTGGACATGCCGCCGGTTAACGAACTCCGCCGCGCTGTCGGACGGCAGGCTGGTCTGCAAACTGGAGGAGGCGGACATTTCCGAGTTGAAGGAGACCGGCTGGCAGCCGCCGGAGGTTTTTGTCGCCAAAGGCCGCGATGGCAAGACGGACATCTGGGGCATCATCCAGCGTCCGAAAGATTTTGATCCCGACAAGAAATATCCGGTCCTGGAAAACATTTACAACGGCCCGCAGGGCGCGTATGTGCCCAAATCGTTCAGCGGCGCGAACCGCTCGTCGGGCATGACCGACGCCGGCTTCATCGTCGTGCAATGCGACGCGATGGGCACGGCCATTCCGCTCCAAGGCGTTTCACGACGTCTGCTGGCACAATCTCGCCGACGCCGGTTTTCCGGACCGCATCGCGTGGATCAAGGCGGCCGCTGCGAAGTATCCTTACATGGACTTTGACCGCGTCGGCATTTTCGGCACTTCGGCGGGCGGCCAAAACGCCGCCGGCGGCGGTGCTCTGGCATCCGGACTTTTACAAATGCGCCGTCGCCAATTCCGGCTGCCACGACAACCGCCTCGACAAGGCGTCGTGGAACGAGCAGTGGATGGGTTATATGCCGCCGGACAAAATCTGGAAACCCGGCCCGGACAACTGGTATTCGCAAAGCTCGAACATTGACAACGCGGCCAAGCTGGGCGGCAAGCTGTTCCTCATCGTCGGCGAGATGGACGACAACGTGCCGCCGGAATCCACGATGCGTTTCGTGGACGCGCTGATCAAGGCCCAGAAGGACTTCGATATGCTGGTGGTGCCCGGCGCGAACCACGGCGCGGCCAGCCCGGTCACGCAGCGGCGCACGCTGGATTTCTTCGTCCGCAACCTGCTCGGCAAGGAGCCGCCGGACCGGAATGCGGAAAGCGGGAGCAATTGAGAAGTGGAAACCACGAACATCCGACCGCGAACATCCAGCCGCCAATTTCGTTGCGGGTTCCGGCACGCGTTTGAGGCTTGGTGTTGGGTGCTGGCCTGCGGCTCGGTGCCGGTAAAGTATCTGCCGGAATTGGTTCGCACAAAGCTCGGCCCTCCGCAAAACTGATTCCGTTCGACCGCTTATGGCCAAAACGCGATACCGGACCGCACCACTCGAAACCGGCAAATACCCGCCGGGAATTCCCTACATCGTTGGCAACGAGGCGGCGGAACGGTTCAGTTTTTACGGCATGAATTCCATCCTGGTGGTTTTCATGACGCAATACATGATGAACGCCCGGGGCCAGCCGGACCACATGACCGCCACGCAGGCCGACGCCTGGTATCACACGTTCGTCTCGGCGGTCTATTTTCTGCCCATCCTCGGCGCCTTGCTCGCCGACGCGGTGCTGGGCAAGTATCTCGTCATCCTGCTCCTGTCTGTGGCCTATTGCTTCGGCCATTTTGCGCTGGCGATGAACGACACCCGGCTCGGCCTCGTCATCGGGCTGACGTTGATTGCCCTGGGCGCCGGCGGCATCAAACCGTGTGTCAGCGCCAACGTGGGCGACCAGTTTGGGCCGAGGAACCAGCATTTGATGACGCGCATGTTCAACTGGTTTTACTTTTCCATCAATCTCGGCTCGGCCTTCTCCACGCTGCTCATCCCGTGGCTGCTGGACAAGGCCGGCCCGCGCATCGCGTTCGGAGTGCCGGGAATCGCGATGTTGGTTGCGACCGTGGTCTTCTGGATGGGACGGCGGAAATTTGTGCATGTTCCGCCGGCCGGATTGGGCAATTACGCGCGGGACCTGTGCCGGCGCGAAAACCTCAAGGCGCTGTGCAATCTGCTGCTGCTCGTCCCATTCGCGGCGATGTTCTGGGCGCTGTGGCAGCAGAATTTTTCGTCGTGGGTGGTCCAGTCGGAGAAAATGGACCGGCGCCTGTTCGGCCACGACTGGCTGCCGGCGCAAATCCAGACGGTCAATCCGATTTTCGTTCTCCTGATGCTGCCGCTGTTTTCCTACGTCATTTATCCCGCCGCTGCGCGGTTTGTGAAGGTGACGCCGCTGCGGCGGTTTGGCGCGGGCCTGTGGGCGGTCATCGTGTCCTTTGTGATCATTTGGTGGATCCAGACGCGCATTGACGCTGGCCAGAAACCGCACATCCTGTGGCAAATTCTCGCCTTTGTCGTGCTCACCGCGGGCGAGGTGCTGCTGTCGGTGACACATCTGGAATTTGCCTACACGCAGGCGCCCCAAAAAATGAAGGCGCTCGTCATGTGCACCTATCTCGGCTCGATCGCCCTCGGCAACGCCTTCACGGCGGGCGTGAATTTCTTCATCCAGAACCCGGACGGCTCCTTGAAATTGACCGGCGCCGCCTATTTCCTCTTCTTCGTCAAGATCATGCTGGTGACAGCCCTGTTGTTTTTGATTGTCAGTCATTTATATCGCGGTAAAATCTACATCCAGGACGAAACGGAAACCGAAGGCGCTTGACTGGCGCGCCTGCCGGACCGGCCCACCGGTCCATGCCGGCTGGAACATTGACACAAATCGCATGGCGTATTGAGCGTGTAAAAGAAGCTTCGCCAGCCGGCTGGGGAAATGGCGTCAGCCGCCGCCGACCCGTCGGGAGTCGTCCGGCTCAACAAGCTTGAGAGACGAAAGACCGTCAATTTGAGTGGCGCGCCCGGCGGGAATCGAACCCACGACATTCTGCTTAGAAGGCAGATGCTCTATCCAACTGAGCTACGGGCGCAGCCTGGTTTTGCCGCATTTACTATGCCTGTTTGGGTGGTGAGGGCAAGCACATCTGGCGCAACTGTCGTGAGGATTTCAAAGGCGAACAAAAGCGTGCGAGCAAAGGCGGACAGAGTCAATGGGCTTGGACGTGGAGGAGAACCGCGGGTTTTTGGTTTGCTTTGGGTTCTTGAGCGAGGATGGTGATGTTGCCATCAGGATGGAGGCAGTGAATGACGCGGGTGCCAGCGGCGACGCCAGCGCGCAGACGTTCGTAGCCGACGGGGACGCGACCGTCGGGGCCGACTTTTAGCCTGAGTTTCGCAGATATGCAGCAATTTGGATTTTTTCCGTGAAAGCCTGCGGCGATTTGCTGGGGATTTTGCATGAGCCGAGCGTTGGAAGCCTGTGGGAAGACCCAGCCCGTAGACAGCCGAGGCTGGACCGTGTCAGAATGCCGGCATGTTTCTGAAGGCGCACGAGCGATGTAAAGACGGCAAGCGCCACGTCTACTACAGCCTCACGGAAAGTCTGCGGGTCAGCCGCAAGCGCGTGGTGCAACGCACGGTGTTGCACCTGGGCGAACTCAACACCACGCAGGTGGAACGGTGGCAACGCACCATCGAGGCCATCCACGAGGACGGTCAACGCCGGCAGTTACGCCTGTTCACCGATCGCGAGGGACAAGTGCCGGTGGTCGCTGAAGATGTGGCCGAGGTGATTCTTTCCAGTCTGGTGGTGCGCCGTCCGCGGCGTTTCGGAGATTGCTGGATCGGCTGCAAGCTGTGGGAAGAGCTGGGGCTGCGCGCCTTTTGGGATGAGGTCTTGGGCGAGCAGCGCGGCGAGGTGCCTTGGGCCAAAGTGGTGGAACTATTGGTCGTCAACCGGCTGTGTGATCCGCGCAGTGAGTTGTTTATTCACGAAAAATGGTTTGCGCAAACCGCGATGGACCTATTGCTGGATTGCAGCGCGGCCGTGGCGGAGAAGGATCGGCTGTATCGGGCCCTGGACCGGATGGTGGCGCACAAGGACGCGTTGGAACGGCATCTGGCCGGCAAATGGCGCGATCTCTTTGGTGCCAGTTTCGATGTGCTGCTCTACGATCTGACCAGCACGTATTTCGAAGGGGATGCCGAAGGCGTTGACAAAGCGACGCGCGGCTATTCCCGGGATCACCGGCCCGATTGCGCGCAAGTGGTCATTGCCATGGTGGTGACACCGGAAGGCTTTCCACGGAGCTATGAAGTCTTTGAAGGCAACCGTGCGGACGTCACGACACTGGAAGCCATGCTTGATCAGGTGGAAGCCAAACATGGTCGGGCGCGACGAATCTGGGTGTTCGACCGGGGCATTGTCAGCGAAGCCAACCTGCAGAGATTGCGAGCGCGGGACGGACAATACGTCGTGGGCACACCCCGACACCGGCTGCAAGATTACGAGAAAGAGTTGCTGGCAGGCTCCTGGCAACAGATCAACGAATCGGTGCAGGTGCAATTGATCGCGCAGGAACAGGAGACGTATGTGCTGGCGCGCAGCGTGGATCGGGCCAAGAAGGAAGAGGCGATGCGCTGGCGTCAGATTCGGGGATTGATGCGGGACCTGGTGAGGCTGCGCCGCTCGATCCGCAAGGGCACGCTGGCCGATTCGGACAAGGTCATGCTGCGCCTGGGACGATTATCCGAACGCTGGCCGCGGGCTTGGCACCATGTGTCCACGGATTGGGAGGATGGGAAACTGAACTGGCACTGGGATCGGCAGGCATTACGGATGGCGCAGCACCGGGATGGAGCGTATTTGCTGCGAACCAATTTGAGCGATCACCGCCCGGAAGCCTTGTGGCGGATGTATGTGCAACTGACGGAGGTCGAGGCGGTGTTTCGGGCACTGAAGAGCGAGCTGGCCATTCGGCCGATCTGGCATTGGGTGGGGCCGCGAGTCGAAGCGCACGTGATGGTGGCATTTCTGGGCTACTGCCTGTGGGTTTGCTTGAAACAGAAACTCAAGGGGAGCGCTCCGGGGTTGAGTCCATGGCAGTTGCTCGACCAGTTCAAGCGCATCGTCCAAGTGGAGGTGTGGTTCAAGCTGAAGGCTGGCGGAGCGATTTGCCTGCCACGAATTACCCAGCCCGAAGCCGCCCAAGCAATGATAATGCACCAGATGAACTGGTCATTGCCCGAACAACCGCCCCCACGAATTTACCAGGATCAGATTGCGGATGTGTGGCCGACTTGAAGGGTGCCGGGCTCGTGTTCCTTGAGAAAAATGATCTTCTCCCGCAAAATCTGCGAAAGTCAGGTTAGGCTCGCTAGCGGTCCACTTTCTGGTCTTTGCAGCCTGTTTTGCGGCCTTTGCAGGTTTGACGCTCCTATTCCAGCGGGTGTTTCGCCCCAATGTTGCAAGTCACGACCATGCCACCTGACCCCGCGCTGGTATCATGGTCACTGCCGTTTGAATTTAGTTTCCCACCCGCAGTAATTTCAACGCCGCGCGGAAATCGTCCGGCAAAGGCGATTCAAAACTCATCCGCTTTTCCGTGCGCGGATGGATGAATGACAGCTCGCGGGCATGGAGCAACACGCGCGGCGCGGCGTAGCCGGTCAGTTCCGTCGAGCTTTTTGTTCTGCTTCGCGCCATAGGTGTCGTCGCCCACGACCGGATGGCCGAGGAATTGGAAATGCACGCGAATCTGGTGCGTGCGGCCGGTGTGGATCCGCGCCTCGACAAGGTGGCGGCATTCAGCTTTTCCAGCAACGCGCCAGCTCGTGTGCGCGGAGCGGCCGGTGATGTCGTCGTCGCGCACGGTCATGCGTTTGCGGTGCGTGGGATGCCGGGCGATGGCGGCGTGGATTTCGCCGGCGTCGCGCGCCAGTTCGCCGCAGACGATGGCGTGGTAAATCTTTTCCACGTGCGCGTTCGGCAAATTGTTTCGAGAGCGCGAGGTGCGTCTCGTCGTTTTTGGCGACGACGAGGCAGCCGCTGGTGTCCTTGTCGAGCCGGTGGACGATGCCGGGCCGCGCCACGCCGCCGATGCCGCTCAACTCCCCGGCGCAATGATGCAGCAGCGCGTTGACGAGCGTGTGTTCCTCGTGGCCGGCGGCGGGATGGACGACGAGGCCGGCGGGCTTGTTCAGCACGAGCAGCGATTTGTCCTCGAACAAAATGTCGAGCGGGATTTCCTCCGGCTGCGCCTCGGCGGGCCGGGCGTCCGGCCAGTGGATTTCAATCTGTTCGCCGGCGCGGGGCGAGTGCGTGGGCTTGACGGTCTGGCCGTTGACGCGGATGTGGCCCTGTTCGATGAGCCGTTGCAGCGCGCCGCGCGAGACGGCGGGAAATTGTTCGCGCAGAAAAACGTCGAGCCGCCCGCCGGGCAGGGATTGTTCGACGGTGAAAATTTCCGTGCGCTCGCTCATAACGAGTTCCGCCGGTTTCTCTGGCGCGTGCTCGTTTTTCCAGGTGATGAGGAAAATCAGGCCGACGCCGGTGCAGATGGCGGTGTCGGCGACGTTGAAGGCGGGAAAGCCGACTTCGCCGCCGCCGCGCTGTGCAGGTAAAAATAGATGAAGTCCACGACCGCGTGGCGGCTGGGCAGCAGGCGGTCGGTGAGGTTGCCGGCGATGCCGCCGAAAATCAGGCCGAAGGCGATCTGGCCGGACAGCGTGTGCGACTCGAAATGGTGCCGGGTGAGGAACAGGGCGACGAACGCGAGCAGCGCGACGACGGCGAGGCGTGCCGTTGTTGCCGCTGAACAGGCTCCACGCCGCGCCGGTGTTGTCCCAATGGACGAAATTGAAGAAGCCGGGAATGATGACGTTCTCGTCGCCGGAACGGGCAGGTTGCGCAACACGAGCCATTTGGTGAACTGGTCGAGGGCGAAGATGACCAGCGCGAGCACGGCGATGCGGCGGTTCGATTTCTGGAAAATGGCTCGGTGTGACAGACATGCGGGAAATGCTAGAGGCGAAAGGCTGACCGCTAAAGCCCAAAGTCGTGGCCGGTCGCCGCATTTTGGACTTTTGACTTTGGACTTCGGACTATAGACTTCGTTCATGGCGCTGGTGCGGATTTTGGTGGATGGCTACAGCCTGTTGCACAACTGGCCGGAGCTGGCGCCCGGCGCGGCGCGGCATTCGGAGCGGGCGCGGGAGGAGCTGGTCCATATCCTGACGCACTATCATGACGCGACGGGCGAGCCGGTCACGATCTTTTTTGACGGCGCGGGCGCGCCGCCGAACGTGCCGAAAAATGAATCCGGCGGCGCGGTGGAAGTTTTGTTTTCGCGCGGCCGGACAGACGGCCGATGAGATGATCGAGCGCGCGGCGCACCGGTTTCCAGGCCCACGGCGAGGTGCTGGTGGTGACGGATGACTGCGCGGAGCGCGACACGGTCAGCGGCTTCGGCGGCTCGGTGGCGAGCTGCGCGAATTTCATCCGCATGGTTGAGACCGCGCTGACGGAATTTGCAGGATGAGTTGCGGCACCATAATCGCCAGGAACGGAACCGGTTCAAGCGCCGGTGAGATTGAACTGAAATGAATCCTCCGAAACATCTCTTCCGTCGCTCGGCCGTGGTGTTCACGCTGCTCGCGGGAATTGTTTTGGTTCCGGCAGGGCGCGCCCAGCCGGCGGCGCAAGGCGGGAACAGCCGCTATCTTTTCATTTTTAACACCTCGGCCGACATGAAGAAGCGATTGCCGGCGGTGCAGGCGGAGGTGGATCAGTTGCTGGCCACCAGCCTGGGCGGACGGCTGCAGCCGGGTGACAGTGTCGGCGTCTGGACGTTCGACCAGGATTTGCACAGCGGGCTATTTCCACTGCAATTCTGGAGCCCGGAAAACGCCGTGGGCACCGCGGCCGGGATCAACAAGTTCATCGGCAAACTGCGCTACGCCAACCGCACCCGGTTCGACGCGCTGCAACCGCAACTGAACCAGGTGATCCAGAATTCTCCACGGCTGACCGTGCTGGTTTTTTGCGACGGCGAGGATGAAATCAAAGGGACGCCCTACGATGCCAGCATCAACCAGGTTTTCCAGCAACGGCAGGCCGCGCAAAAGAAGGCTGCGGAGCCGTTTGTTATCGTGCTGCGCACGCAGCATGGCCAATACATCGGTTGCACGATGAATTTTCCGCCCGGCATGGTGAACGTGCCGGAATTCCCGCCGCTGCCCGCGCCGCCCCCGCCGCCCGCTGCCGTCACTGCGCCGCCGCCGGCACCAGCCGTCGCGCCGCCTCCCACCGGACCGCCGCTGATCATCATCGGAAAAAATGTCGTAACCAACTGGCCGCCCGCACCGGCACCGTTTCCGGCAACCAACGCAGTTCCGGCGATGCCAGCGGGCGTTGTTCCCGCACCCGTCACCAACCCCATCGCGCCGCCGTTGCCGGTGAATCCGATGCCGGCGGTTCAAACCAGCGCGGCCCCGGCTGCACCGGCCGTTGCGCCCGACAACGCGATGGCTGAGCCGGCAATTCAAACGAAAGCTGTCGCTCCGCCGCCGGCCAATGCCGAGCCGGCACCCGCCCCCACTCCGCCAACCAGTCCTGCGACAGTCACCAACGCGGTTGTGCCGCCGCCGGAAGACACCGGGCCGGGCCGCAAGCACATACTGGTCATCGGCGGAGCGCTGGTGGTGGTTGCGTTTGCGCTGGCCGCCGTGGCCGTTTTTCGTTACCGGCGGCCCGACCGCGGCAGCCTCATCACCCGTTCGATGCGAAAAGATTGAATTCCGCGCGTGACTTTTGGCCGCAAGTGTGGAAGATTTCGCGGCCATGAAAATGTCCAGTTTAATTTGCGTATTCAGCGTAATTACCGGCCTGACGCTGGTTTCTTCCGCCAAGGCTCAAGATGCCACCAATGCGATGGCAAAACCCGCAGCCGCCGCGCCGGGCTTTGCCGACCCCGCCAAGCTCACCGCGAAGGCGCCCGAAACGTTCAAGGCGCAGTTTGACACGACCAAGGGGAAATTCACCGTCGAAGTCACCCGCTCGCTGGCCCCCAACGGCGCGGACCGTTTTTACAATCTGGCCAAGTCCGGTTATTTCACGGACATCGGATTTTTCCGCGTGGTGCCCGGTTTCATGGTTCAATTCGGCATCCACGGCGACCCGGCTGTCTCCGCGAAATGGCGCGAGGCGAACATTCCCGACGACCCGGTGAAAGGCAGCAATACGCGCGGCACCATCACTTTTGCCACCGCCGGCCCGAACACGCGCACCACGCAGTTGTTCATCAACTTTGGCAATAACACCCCTTTGGATAGGCAGGGGTTTGCACCGTTCGGCAAAGTGACCGAAGGCATGGATGTGGTGGACAAAATCAACGCCGAATACGGCGAAAGCCCGAATCAGGGCAGGATTCAAATGGAAGGCAACGCTTATTTGAAAAGCGGATTTCCGAACCTCGATTACATCAAGTCCGCGGTCATCGTGTCCGAGGAATTGCCCGCAAAGGAAATTACCCATTAATTATATCATGAGCGAAGTTGCCATCCTTACCACCAGTGCCGGCGAAATGGTCCTTGAATTCTGGCCGGACGTCGCGCCCAAGACACGTCGAGAATTTCAAGAAGCTGGCGAAGCAGGGCTTTTACGACGGCACCTGCTTCCACCGCGTCATCAAGGATTTCATGATCCAGGGCGGCGATCCGCTGACCAAGGACGCGAGCAAGGAAGCTCAATGGGGCACCGGCGGGCCCGGCTACCAGATCAAGGCCGAGTTCAATGACAAGCACGCACGACCGCGGCGTGATTTCCATGGCGCGCTCGCAGAATCCCGATTCCGCCGGCAGCCAGTTCTTCATCTGCCACGGCAACCCGCGCTTCCTCGACCGCCAATACACCGCGTTCGGCAAGCTGATCAAGGGCGACGACGTGCTGGAAAAAATCGCCACCGCGCCAACCGCATCCCGGCGACCGGCCCGTTAACCGGGTCAGTCTTGTCAGCGTTAAAATCGTTCCCGCCGAGTCGGTGAAGTGATTTTCGGACAAGTTTTAGAAAGTCGAAAAGTGCGGATTTGAACTCCGCAAAACACGTTTGAACCTGTTCAAATTCCTGCCGTGGAAATCGCCGAACTCGCCAAAATGCTGACCGCCCTCGGCTGTCCGCCGGAAAAATCCGCCGAAATGGCCGCGCAACTGGATAAACGCGCGAAGCAACTGGCCGAACAAAAGGGCCGCTCTTACGACGAAGCCCTGCAGCACCTACTGACCCTCATGAGCCAGGGCTGGGCCGCGCCGAAGCATTGATGATTGATGATTTGTTCCCGCAGGCGGTTTGTGTTGACGGCAATCCTAAATCATCAATCATCAATCGCAAATGATTGCGCCTTGGAAAAAAGTCCGTTCGACGCCCATCGGCGATTTCCGCATCTTCAAACTGCGGTCCGACATGAAACTCTCGCCGCGCACCGGCAAGGAACACGACTTCTTCGTCCTCGACAGCGTTCATTGGGTCAATGTCATCGCGCTCACGCCGGGCCTGGAACTGGTGATGATCGAGCAGTTCCGGCACGGCTCGAACACGGTGGAGCTGGAGATTCCCGGCGGCATGATGGATCCGGACGAGACCGATCCGGTGGCGACCGCCGTGCGCGAATTGCGGGAGGAAACCGGCTACGGGGGCGAAAATGCGCGCATCCTCGGTCGCATCTGGTCGAATCCGGCGATTTTAAGCAACAAGACTTTCACCGTGCTGATTGAGAATTGCCGGCTGAAACACGAGGTGGATTGGGACCACGGCGAGGATTTGGAAACGCGGCTGGTGCCGGCGGCGGAAATCCCGAAACTCGTCGCCGACGAAAAAATCGGCCATTCCCTGGTCGTGGTGGCGCTGTATCATTTCGATTTGTGGCGGCGGGGGCTTAAAAGCGCCGGCCCTTAGCCGCGGGCCTTCCGGAATTGACGCCGGCACGACCGGTCGCATCACAAGCCAGCCGTTTTCAGACTGGGAACCGGTTCGATGACGCGGAAGCGGATGCGCTTGCAATTCGGGCAGCGGCCGAAGACGAATTTGCGGCCGTCGGCTTTCGTTTTCGCGTCGGGTTTGTCCCACGGTTCACTGAAGTCGCACCGCGTGCAACGGATCTGCCAGCCATTTGCCTTTTTTTTGGGTTCCATAATTTCCTCCTGGTCAGGGTTCTATTTTTTCAACGAGCGCAAATATGCCACCACCGCCAGGGCGTCGTCGTGGTTGAAACGGAACTGCGGCATCGGCCACATGGCCTGTTTGTTTGATACATCAATCCCGGTTTCTAAAAATTTCTCCGCCTGCTCGTCGGTAAATCCGGGCAGCCCGGCAATCGGCACGGCCACTGCGGCAAACGGCCTGGATGGCGTCGGGCGGTCCGGCTTGATGTCGAGGAGATTGCCTTGCAGCCATTGCGAGCGGTCGAACTGGCCTTTGTCGTCGCGCGGCGTGTGGCATTCGGCGCATACCGCCACGTTCTCCACCAGATATTTTCCACGCTGGATCTGGGCGTCCGGCGCCGGTTGCGCGCGGAGCGAAACGGCGCCGAACAGGGCGGTCGCCAGACAGAGTGACAGAGTGAATTTGGCTTCCATGCCCGTTTTGTAGCAGTCCGCCCTTGGCGCAACAAGCGAAAAGGCGGAGCCCGGTTACCCGGACTCCGCCGTGAAATCAGCGTTTGGGATTAATAGCGACTGCGGTTGTCGCCGCCGTATTCACGACGGCCGCCGCCGGCCGGGCGCTCTTCGCGCGGCTTGGCCACATTGACCGTCAGCGCGCGGCCGCCCAGTTGGGCGCCGTGCAACGCGGCGATGGCCTTTTGCGCCTCCTCGGGCGTGCCCATGGTCACAAAACCGAAGCCGCGGGGACGGCCGCTCACGCGGTCCATCATCAGGTTGGTTTCCGTGACGGTGCCGTGCGCCGCAAAGGCGTCCTGCAGGTCGTTTTCGGTGGTTTGGAAGGAAAGATTTCCCACAAACAATTTATTGCTCATATGATGTTTTACTGTCCTAGACTAAACTTTGCTTTGACCAGACTGTTCCCGTTTATCGGATTTCAAATCATCATTGAACCAGGTTCACCTGAAGATTCACCATGCCTTGCAAGAAACAAATTATCTAACAGACGGGGCAATTATCCCTGATTCCGCCTTGAAAGCAACAATAAATCGGCATACCAAATTGGCGGCCTCAACTTCAACCATGGTTTTGCCGTTGCATTGGGGGTGCAAGCAGCCTGCTCACCATCTCAAAAGCGCCGAAATTTCAAGCGTTTCCTGCTGCCGATTGATATGCTCACGTCATGAAATTGTGCCAGGGACAAGTCTGGAAACAAGGCGCGGAATACCTCCGCATCGTGCGCTTGGGACGTCTTGAAGTGGAATACAAATCCATGCCCAGCCTCGCGGGCGGGGCGGGCACGAAAATCGTCACCAGCAAAAAGGACTTTTGCCGATTGCTCAAAGGCGCACACCAGCTTCAACCCGCCAAACCCTCGCAGCCACCGGCACCCGAGCAGAAACCTTCTCGCGGCGTGTGACACCTTCGCGCATCTTGTGCCGCATGACTAACAACCCTGCGCCAATGCCGCACAAACGTCGTCCGCGTTACCGCGGCAAATATCCGCGCCGGTTTGAGGATAAATACAAGGAACGCAATCCAGGGCGTTATGTGGAAACGGCGGAAAAAGTCCTCGCGTCCGGCAAAACTCCCGCCGGCACGCACCGCCCCATCCTGGTCGCGGAAATCCTGGAACTGCTCGCGCCCAAGCCCGGCGAGTGGGCGGTGGATTGCACCCTCGGCTACGGCGGCCACGCGCGGGAAATTCTCGCCCGCCTCGCCCCGGGCGGAAAATTGGTCGGCCTCGACACCGACCCGATTGAGCTGCCCAAGACCGAGAAACGGCTGCGCGCGCTCGGTTTCGGCCCGGAAACTTTTATCGCCCGCCGCAGCAATTTCGCCGGGTTGCCAAAGGTGCTTGCGGAATTCTCCTCCCTCTCCTCATCGGATGGGGAGAGGGCTGGGGTGAGGTGCGCAGACATCATTCTTGCCGATCTCGGCGTTTCCTCCATGCAAATTGACGACCCGGCGCGCGGCTTTTCGGTGAAGTTCGACGGCCCGCTCGACATGCGGATGAATCCGCAACGCGGCCAGCCGGCCTCGGCCTTTCTGGCGAAAATCAGTCCCGCTGCGCTGGCCACGTTGCTCGTCGAATATGCCGACGAGCCGCACGCCGTCGCGCTCGCCCCCGCCCTTGCCGGAAAAACGTTCGCCACCACCAGATCCCTCGCCGCCGCCATCCGCGCCGTCCTGCCGCGCCTGAACAAGGAAGACGGCGACCTTGCCGTCCGCCGCGTCTTCCAGGCATTGCGCATTGCGGTGAACGATGAATTCTCCGCGCTCGACACGTTTCTCCGCAACCTGCCCGCGTGCCTGAATCCCGGCGGCCGCGCGGCGATTCTGACCTTCCATTCCGGCGAAGATCGCCGCGTGAAGAAATCCTTCGAGGCGGGTTTCCGCGACGGGCTATATTCCGACATCGCCCGCGAAGTTCTCCGTCCGTCGCCGGCGGAGCGCCATGCCAATCCGCGCTCGGTCGCAGCCAAGCTTCGCTGGGCGCGGCGGGCGGTTTAAGCCAGTGGACTTGCCTGCTGCCTTTCCGTAAATTCGCCGCATGGAGAAGAACCGGCTTGAGGCATTCAGCGACGGCGTGCTCGCCATCATCATCACCATCATGGTGCTGGATTTGAAGGTGCCGGAAGGGTCGGACGTGGCGGTGCTGAAGCCATTGGTGCCCGTGTTTCTGACCTATGTCTTGAGTTTCGTTTACCTGGGCATTTACTGGAACAACCATCATCACCTGCTCAAGGCCGCGCGCACGGTGACCGGCGGAATGATGTGGGCGAACCTTCACCTGCTGTTCTGGCTGTCGCTCTTCCCGTTCGTCACCGGCTGGATGGGCGAGAATCATTTCACCACCGCGCCCACGGCGGTTTACGGCGGCGTGCTGCTGCTGGCGGCCACCGCCTATTTCCTTTTACAGAGCGTCATCGTGGCCGAACAGGGCCGCGAATCGAAACTGGCCGCCGCCATCGGCCGCGACTTCAAGGGCAAGCTCTCGCCGGTCCTCTACGCCACGGCCATCGCGCTGGCATTTTTCCGGCCTTGGATTTCCTGCTGCATTTACGGGTTTGTCGCCTTGATGTGGCTCGTGCCCGACCGCCGCATCGAATGCGCACTGGATGAATCCAAGCCGTCAGCGCATTGAGCCGCCGCCGCCTTCCGCCAGCAACGAATCCAAATCCAACGGATGCGTGAACATCGCCACGCCGCCGTCGGCGGATCGCGGCCATTCTTCCCGCGGACGGTCCCGGTAAAGCTCGACGCCATTGCCGTCCGGGTCGCGCAGGTAAATCGCCTCGCTCACGCCGTGGTCGGCGGCGCCGTCCAGTTTAATCTCCGCCGCGAGCACCCGCCGCACCGCGTCCGCCAGCAACGCCCGCGTCGGATACAAAATCGCGACGTGATACAAACCCGTCGCGCCCGGCGGCGGCGGCGAACCGCCCTCGCTTTCCCAAGTGTTCAGTCCGATATGATGATGGTAACCGCCCGCCGACAGAAATGCCGCCTGCCGTCCCATGCGTTGCGTGACCTCAAAGCCGAGCACGTCGCGGTAGAATTTCAACGCGCGCTCAAGGTCGGCCACCTTGAGATGCACGTGGCCAATGCAGACTTCGGGATGGACGGATGGATTTTTCAACGTTGAATCCGGTCAATCAAACCCCCGTGCAGATAATCGCGCACAAACGGCTTGTCCAGAAAGTCCCGCGGAAAACCGGGTTCAATCTTGCTCACCTCGTCCAACTGCGCGAGCTGTTTCGCGTTCAGCGACCATTTGAGGCAATTCAAATTATCCTTGAACTGCTCCAGCTTCCGCGCGCCCAGGATGGGAATCGTGCGTTTGGCGCGCAGCCAGTTCAACGCGACCTGCGCGGGCGATTTGCCGGTGGCCCTGGCAATCTTCGCCACGGTCGCCGCGATCTCTTCATTGCGCTTCGTGCGGCGGGCGAATTGCGGCATCTTGTCGAGCCGCCGTTCTTCCTTCGCCTTGCCCGCGTATTTGCCAGTGAGCCAGCCGCTGGCGAGCGGCGACCACGGCGTCACGGTCAGTCCGAGCGCCGCGGCCATCGGCAGCAATTCGCGCTCCGGCGTGCGCTCGATGAGGTTGTATTCGATTTGCAGTCCGACGAACGGCGTCCAGCCGCGCAACTCGGCCAGCGTGTTGGCCCGCGCCACCCACCATGCCGGCGCGTCGGAGACGCCGATGTAAAGCACCTTGCCCGCTCGCACAAAATCGTCAAACGCCCGCATGACCTCCTCGATGGGCGTCAGCTCGTCCCACGCGTGCAGCCAATAGAGGTCAATGTAATCCGTGCCGAGGCGCTGGAGCGAACCGTGCAGCGCCTGTGCCATGTTCTTGCGATGGTTCCCGCCCGCGTTGGGATCGCCGCGCCGCTGGTTGAAGGAGAATTTCGTGGCGATGACGAACTGGTCGCGCTGGCCGTGGATGAATTCGCCGACCATTTTTTCGCTCGTCCCGTTCGTGTAGCCGTCGGCGGTGTCCAGGAAGTTGCCGCCCGCCGCCGCGAACGCGTCGAAGATGGCCCGCGATTCGTCCTGGTTCGCGCCCCACCCCCATTCCTCGCCGAAGGTCATGGTGCCGAGGCAAAGTTCCGAGACGCGCAAACCCGATTTGCCAAGAAGCTGGTAGTTCATAAAAGTCCTTCCGATATTACTCCGTCATTTCCCGAAAATTTCCAGTTTTTTCCGCGCGGTCAATTATCGCCTGCGCTTTTGATTTGTTGGCGGCCGCCGCAATTCGTATCTTCACCGTGCGATGAAAACTTCAACCGAACTGGAAATCTCCGCCGCCCGGCAGGTCGCCGCGCTGATGGTGGCGGCGGCGCGGACGGCGCCCAAGACCCGCGGCATTGACAACATCCGGACCGCCGCGATTGACGACGAGCCGGCGAAGCAAAACTCATCGCCAAGATGCGCGAAATCGCCGCGAAGGAAAACCGCCCCAGCCTCGCGCGCGACGCCGGCAACATCGAACGCTCGCCGGCGGTGGTCGTCATTGGCGTGGAAGCGAACACGGCGGGCCTGAATTGCGGCTTCTGCGGCCATCCGTCCTGCGACGCGCTGGAGCAGGCCGGCGGCATTTGCACGTTCAACTCGATTGACCTCGGCATCGCCACAGCCTCGGCGGCGGAGGTCGCCGGACGGCATCACATTGACAATCGCGTGATGTATTCCATCGGCCGCGCGTCCATGGACCTGGGCCTGCTCGGGCCGAAGGTCAAACAGGCGCTCGGCATCCCGTTGAGTGTCACCGGCAAAAACCCGTTCTTCGACCGCTAACGCAGGAATGTTTTGGATGCGAAGGGCGTGTTATGCCATTCCAATTGCTCGATCTTGAAGGCGTCGCCGATTATCTGCACCTCTCGGTTGCGGACATCGAGCAGCGCGTGAAGGACCGCGAAATCCCTTTTGAAAAGCGCGGTGACCGGATTGTGTTCCGCAAACGCGACATTGACGCCTGGGCGTCGCAGCGTATTCTCGGTTTTTCCGGCCAGCCGCTCGCTTCCTATCACCAGAAATCCACCCGCGACGCGCGGAAAATCCTGCCGCAGGAAACCATCCTGCCGGAAATGCTCACGGCCGGCGCCATCGCCTCGGCCATGACCTCCAAGACCCGGGCGTCCGTCCTGCGCGACCTCGTGGCGCTCGCGGAAAAGACCGGCCACGTCTCCGATCCCAAATTGCTGCTGGCCAGCCTCGAGGCGCGCGAGGAACTATGTTCCACGGCGGTGCCCGGCGGATTCGCCCTGCCGCATCCGCGGTCCCACGAGCCTTACCTGTTCGACACGTCGTTCATCGTGGTGGGCCGGCCGGTGCAGGAAATTCATTTCGGATCGCCCGACGGCGAGCCGACGCACCTGTTTTTCCTGGTTTGCTGCCAGGATGACCGGCTGCATCTGCACACGCTCGCCCGGCTCTGCCTGATCGCGATGAAAACCAAAATCCTCGATCAACTCCGCGACGCGCCCGACGCCCAGGCGATGCGCGATGTCCTCATCACGGCGGAACAGGAAATTTTGGCCGGCAAAAAGCAGGTGTAGGAATCAGCAGCCCGGCGCGGACAGAAATCAGCTTCAATCCTTCCCGCCCGGCTCAATTTCCGTCTGGACGCCGGCCGGTTGAATCTTGCCGGAGCAAACCAGCAGGCAGCATCCGAAATCAATCGCCGTGCCCGTCGCCGTCCTGATCACCGGCACGGACGGCGCCAGGCGGTAAAGCATCCGTCGTTTGTCCTTGGTATCGGGCGTCGCCACCAGAACGCCCGCCTTTTGCAGCCGCGTCAGATGTTTCAACGTCGCATCCAGCCTGCGCTGGGAACTGCCCTGCAAGCCGGATGCCGCCGCCGCGCCGCCATGCGCCAGCGCCATCAACAGCCGCCGCCGGGCCGGCTGTCCCAACAGCGTAAAAATGACATCGGGATTCCAATCCGGCAAAGTGCCGGCCGTTGCGGGAGACGACGTGGCTTCTGACATGAGAGAATGGTGTGCCAGACCTCCGCCCCCGGCGCAAGCCGGCAATTTTTCCGCAAAAAAAATCCCAAGACGCGTGAAATTGCAATCTCTCGGCGCTCCGGGAAATGGCGCTTCACGACGTGATGCAATCCTCCGTCGTCCGCAAAATGGCTGGTGACGACGGGATGCAAGCCTTCGCCGTCCGCAAAATGCCACTGCACGACTGGATACAATCCTCCGCCGTCCGCAAAATGGCTGGGCACGACGTGATGCAAGCCTTCATCGTCCACAAAATCGCTGGGAACGACGAGATGCAAGCCGCTGGCGTCCTTGAAATGGCTGGTTTTCGTGGAAAATGGTCCAAAACCGTCGAATATTTGCCATTGCTCCCAGATATATGGTCACTTGCGCATGCGGTCAGCCGGTAATCTTCCGACGGACGATAATGCAGCAGCTTTTTGCGGGCGGCCTTCAGCCACGTCACGTCCCCGGCATCTTCCGCGCGTCCCGCAATTCCTCATGGCGTCCAATCGGCAGGATGACGGCGAGGCCGATGATGACGAACGGATTCATCGCTTGACGGTCAAATCGGTTTCTGCCACTGCTCTGGCCAGCCAGCGTCGAACGACCATGAAGATACCCGACATCAAAGAGCAGGAGCCGTTGGCGGTGGAAGCCGGCGTGTCCAAACTGGCCCGCGTGGAGTTTGCGCGGCATCCGTTTCCCGCCTTGCTGAAGGAGCCGGCCCATTTCTGGGACGAGATTTTCATCGCCAACGAGGCCTATGTGTTGGGCGAGGTGACGCACCCGCGCATCCGCCGCAAACTGGCTTATGATGCCGCGACGCGCCGGCTTTTTCTGGAATACATCGAGGGGGCGACATTGCAGGAGCTGGTGCAGGCCGGCCTTCCCCGCTCGAATCCGGGCCGGACGCACCGCCTGCTGCAAAGCGTGGCGGAAACGGTGGCGGACATGCACGCGGGCGTCTTTTGCGGACGCCCGATCGTCCACAATGATTTGAAGAGCATGAATGTCCTGGTGCCCCTGGCCGCGCCGGAGGAAACCCGGCTGATTGATTTTTCGCACTCGTATTTCGAGGGAAACCTGCCGCCCTTCATCACGGACAAGAAGCATGAGCCGGCGGGCACGGCCAAATATCTGGCCCCGGAGAAATGGGACGGGGATTTCACCAAAGGTTTTCAGTCCGATGCCTTCGCCTTTGGCGTTCTGGCCTATTATGTCAGCACCGGAAAACATCCCTTCGACGGCAGCCCGGCGCAAATCGAGCAGGCAATCCGGGAGGTGACGCCGCCTTCCCCGCTGAAATCAAAGTATCGGGTGCTCCGCAATACCGCGGTCATCATCATGGCGTGCCTGGAGAAAAATCCCGACCGCCGGCCGGCCATGGAACAGGTGGCCCGGATCTATGCCGATTCAGCCGCCCTGTTCAAGTAAGGCTGCACCGCAGGCGAACCAGCTCAAGCCTGCTCGCTAATCTCCGCACTGTTGCCGTGTCAGTCAGCGACAATTTCAACCACGCTGACTGCGTAGGGCGGCAATTCAATCGTCAAATTTCGCGCGTAAGGCAAGGTCGTCTCGACCGGCTGGATCGCATCCGGATGTTCCATCGAAGGCGCGTCGGTGAGTCCGGCGGCCACCATATAGGTTTTCACCACGGCCTTTTCCGGCACGGCGGAACCCTGCAACCGGACGAGCAGCGTGTTGGGCTGCCCCTCGTAATTGACCGCCTTGATGACGATGCGTTTGCCGGCGGCGCTGGCTGTGGCAATGGCGTCCAGCGTTCCGGGTCGCCACCCTTCCGGTTTCATCTGTGAAATGTCGTCAAAAAATGCGCTGCGATTGGTCATGTCGCGAAAGGTGCCGGTCGCCGACGCAAGATATTTTTCCGCGTAATGTTCGCGGAACAATTTTTCGACGACGTATCCCGATCCCGGAAACCATGAGACATGGTCGTGATAAATCCACGCGCGCCACTCCGGATTGTCGGTTGTGTTCCGCATCAACAGCGCCGGACAGCTCATCGCCAGGTCCGGGCCAAGTTTTTCGTAAGCGATCAAGATGCCCGCTGCATGAAGTCCCGCCCGCCAATCGTAAGTGCGGCACAGGCTCCATTCGAGGACGGCCATTTTGATGTTCGGATGCCGTGAGGCGTGGATGTAATCGCGCACCTTGACCAGATAATCCTGAATGCGCTGCACGCCGGATTCGAAATTGTCGTTCTCGTATTCATAATTGTGGCAGCCGAGGATGTCAAAATTGTCCCCGGCGATGTCCACCAGCTTCTCGCTCCACTCCGTGTCGTTCGAGCGTTTCTGTCCGCAGGCGACAATCTTCGCGTGCGGCGCGATTTTCCTAAGCTGGCTCCCATACACGTTGACAATCTCCGCGTAACGCTCCGGGGTCAGCCCGAAATTCATCGGCTCATTGTCTATCTGGAAGTATTTTACGTTGTAAGGCTCCGCGTGCCCGTTGGCCGCGCGCAGTTTTCCCAAGTCGGTTGTGGGCGGGTCATTGAGGTAATGCACCCAATCCATCGCGTATTGCACCCGCGCCGGGTCGGTATTGGTCGCGGACAAAACGACGAGCGGCTCGGTGTTCAATTGCCGGCATAATTCCAGAAACTCGTCCGTGCCGAAGCTGTAGTAATCCGAGTAGCCGCCCCAGATCTCGTTCGGATGATATTGACGCGCGGCCATCGGGCCGATGCCGTCTTTCCAGAGATACGTTGAAGCGAATGACCCTCCCGGCCAGCGGATGAACGCCGGTTTCAGGTCACGCAACGCAGCGAAGAGATCAGGCCGCAACATGCCGTTCGTCCGCAGATCGGCGCGCATCATCGAAGTGTAATCCACCAGCGCCGCGCCCGTCCCGTTGGCGACGATTTCGATTGCGGCGTTTGTATCCGTTCGCGGACTCGAAAAGGAATATGCGACTTCCTGCCACTCCGGACCGGAGGTCTTGAGCGGCGCCGTGGCGATCCGGTTTCCGCCGGAATCCATCACGCGAAAGGTCAATCCCAGCGCGCCGCGCTCCGGCTTGATCCAGACCGAACCGTTGTAATCATATCCTTGCTGGAGGTAAATCCGGCCCTGTCGGACGCCCGCAGCGCCGTTGTCCGCCTGGAGCCGCAGACTTTTCTCGCCGCTCTGGAACGGCGCGTTCACGACACTGGCGCTGCCGTTGGTGGCAAATGGATTCCAATACGTCTGAAAATCGTTCCCTTCAAACCCGCGTCCTTGAATCTGCTCCGCGAACAGGCCGTCCACGACCGAGTGATTGATGTGTTCAAGAAATTGTCCATAAACGCCTGTCTCGATGTTCCCCATCACGCGTTCGGTGTCCACCAGCAGCACGGCCACGCCGGGAGTGTTCGTCAATTCGCCAGCGTTGACCTTGGCGGAAAGCAGGCACACCGCGGCGACTAAAAAACAAACGGGACAAAGGATCCGCACAACCTGCCCAAACCGGGTGCGAAACCGTGGGGTGTTGATTGGACAGGTCCGGGACATGCGCACAGTAGAGCATGGCCCGCCGAATTCGGCAAGTTGCGACGGTCTTGAATTCGTCCGATTGGGAAAATGGCGGACACCAATTCCACAAATTTTCACCGATTCAATCCGAGCCAATCTGCGCAATCCGCATCTTCAAACCTTCAGCCAGCCACGGAATCCTCTGCCGCTGTAGTAAGAATCCGCGCCGTTGTGGCCAACGAAGACACGGCCGTAGCGGCGATCACAATACAGCGCGCCGCCGAGTTTGCGGATGTCTGCCGGCGTTTTGATCCAGCTCGACCGCTTCGTATCGAACTCGCCCAGCTTCTGAAGTTCCAGATATTGCTCCTCCGTCAAAACCTCGATGCCCATGGCGGCGGCCATGTCCATGACGCTGCTCCTGGGTTTATTCTCCTTTCGCCCATCCAACGCTTCACGGTCGTAGCAAAGACTGACGCGGCCTTCCGGGGTTTGCTCGGAGCAATCGAAGAAAACGTATTCGCCCGATTTTTTATCCTGACTCACCACATCCGGTTCCCCGCCGGTGCGTTCCATTTCATTGAGCGACCACAATTTTTCCGGCTTGGCTTCCAGCCGGGCCTGGACCTTGGCCCAATCCAGACCTTTGTGGCGGTTCAGGTTTTCCCCAAAGCGGGTTTTCAACGCTTTGAGAAGTTCTTCACGTTGTTTTGGTGACAACTCCTTTTTCATTTGCGAAAAATCTTAACGCCCGGTCGCAACCTTTGCAATCCAACGCTCCCTGGACGTTCGCTGAAAATCAAATTCCGCGCGCTGAAAACAATTCCGCCCTGCGCCGCGAATGGCGGCCGGGCGCCAGCACCGGAAGCGCCCGGCGATTATTTCGACGTTGCAGCCGCCGGCGCGGGCGCGGGTTGCGCGCCCTTGTGATGACTGCGGCGGTCCACGATGACCCGCGCCGCCTGATACCCCGCGTAGAAATCCGGGTTGCTCGTCTTGAACTTCGTCATCAGCTTGTCCAGTTGCTTGCGCAGCAGCGTTTGATTGTCCGCAATCGCCTGCGGCAGCGTCTTGGTCTGGCCCGAACGCTTGGCCACCGCCGTGCGGAACACATTTTTCACGCCGCCAAAATTCGTCGTCAACGTCCCCAGCGCCGTCACGTCCGCCGCCGTCACGTTGTAATCCGCCAGCGCCGCCAGGTTTGCCGTGGCCAGCGCGCCCACGTCCTTGCCCGTCTGCTCCAGCTTGTCCGGGTCCAGGCCATCCAGCAGCGAGAGCGTGAAATGACTCTGCGCCTCCAGCGCCACGTCGCCCGTCTTGGCCGCCAGCGCGTAAATCTGGTCGGCGATCTCCAAAATTTTCGTTTCCAGATCATGCTTGGCCTGCCGCGCCACCTCCGCCTGGCCGTCGGTGGCCGTTTCCTGCGTGTCGCGCTTCTGCGCGATGATGGCGTTGTTGGCCTTCAACTGCGCGACCGCGTCGCTGACCGCCTTGTTGCCGCTCCAGATCGGCTGGTTCTGGTCGAAGTAACCGCCGAGCGTGCTCTGCATTCCGGTGGTGTTGATTTGATCCTGGTTCATAATGAGTTTGTGTTGTTTGTGGGAACTGCGGAACAGTTTGAGAAACGAGGCAACCCAGTCAAGCCCATAATTGGCCGGGGCGAGCCGCGTTCCAACGTGACCGGCCGCGTTCCCACCGGGGCGATTCTTGAAAAATTCCGGGCGAAACCGCCGCCCGCGCGGGCGGGAACCGTTCCAACCGGGGCGAGATTGAAACCGGAATGGGTGAGCCGCGAAAAATTCAGGGCGAGTTGCATTCCAACCAGGCGAAATCGGATTTGGCGGGGCGAGCTGCGCCCGGGCGGGGCGAGATTGAATCCAGCCGGGGCGAGTTGCGTTTCAACGGGGACGAATTCGATTCTCACGGGGCGATTTCCGGCCCGACCGTGGCGAAATCGCTAAGTTTGAGGTATTTATGGGTTTCAGCCGCGAATATCAGGAATTGGAGCCTGGCCAAACCGTCACCACCAACCTCCAAGCCGGGTTGGACGCCGCCGCCGCAGATTTGGGCACCGTGGACGACCTCACCGTCCAGATCACCGTGGCGGAATTTGTGGGCGGTTACGAAAAGGCGCGCATCATCGTGGACACCACCGCGAACCACGCCAGCCCACGCCGGCCACAGTCGGTCGAACGCCGGAGGGATAATGCAATCTGCAAAAATGGGCAAAGCGGCAGCTTTGCCCAACCAAATATAATCAAGGTAGGGCGGAGCTGCCGCTCCGCCCCATTTTCAATCCGCCGAAAAATGAATCTCATGCACGCGCCCGAAATACGGCCAATCCTCTGGCCGTTTCACCAATCCAGCCCGCACTGGATTCTCGCGAACATATTGCCATTTCTGCGCGTAACTTTCACCGTTGCGCAACCGGTGATGAAAACTGCCGGCCTGAAATTTCCCAACGCCCCGGTAGGGCGGTGCTGCTGCGCCGCCCCGACTTTTCAAATCCTTTGCCAGCCGGTCTTTCCAGAAACCCATCCAGCGTTCGATGGTGAATTTCAAATCACGCGGCGCGCAGAACAGATGCAGATGATCCGGCATCAGGAGATAATCGCTCACCAGCCACGCCGTCGCCGTGCGTTCCCAGATGTCGTGCAAGGTGCGTCGCACGGAAGTTTGCGCCAGCCAGCGTTCGCGTTTCTCGGTGCAGACGGTGAGGAAAACCCAGTTCGGTCCGCCGAGCGAAACGTGAACGCCTTTCGCCGGCGTGAGACGGCCCGGTTCGCGGAAAGGCGTTTCGCTCATGGCGGTTTTTTAACGTATCGCAGACGAATGGGAAAGTTTTTTGGAAGGGGCGCGTGGGGAATTAAAATGGGCAGAGCGGCAGCTCTGCCCTACCAAAATTAAATCACGGTAGGGCGGCGCTGCCGCGCCGCCCAAACTTCCCGCCGGTTGGCGGATGACCCAGCGTAGTCCCGCATTGCGGGCCAACCCTGGGCTGAATGATGGAATCCCATTGGGATTCAAAACCACCACATCCGGTTCGCCGCCGGTGCGTTCCATTTCCTGGAGCGACCACAGCTTTTCCGGATGGGCTTCCAGCCGCGCCTGCACCTTGGCCCACACCAAACTTCGGTGACGGGCCAGGTTCTTTTCAAACCGGGCTTTCAACGCGCTGAACAGTTCTTCCCGTAGTTTTGGTGACAACTCCTTTTTCATTTCAACGCCTTTCATAAGCGAGGCAAACTTAATTAGAACGCCGAACTGCGTTTTGTCGTTGGCGTTGAACGCTCATCAATCGTTTTTCAATCAGCGGAATGTAATCTTCTTCAATTTCTATCCCAACATAGTCAAATCCTAACTCCTTCGCGGCTACAAGCGTTGTGCCAGACCCTGCAAACGGATCAAGAATCACATGCTCACGTCCTGGCGGCACAAACAGTGTGACCAATTTCTCAATCAGGGCGAGTGGCTTAATCGTGCAGTGCTCATCAAACGTCTCGTCGTTTCCCCGTGAAAAACCTTCAAGAATATTTGATTGAAATCCACCATCATCGTTAATTGTCCGGAAGCCACCAAGACCGAAGCGTTTAATGGTTTCGGCGTAGTTCTTAACCAGTGGCTTCTGAACAACGCAAACTGCTTCCCATTCTCCACGAAAACATGTGTGCCATCCCTGCCAGTTCTCGGCATCAGGGTCGCCATCGGTTTCGAGTTTCTTTCTGATATTCAATCCCTTTGGAATCCCTGAGTGACGCCGGTAAACAAGGCAGTCGCGCGCATAGAAGCCCGCTTCTTCCAAAGCTACTTGAATGTGGGCAACTGTGCGTGTGCTGCTGAAAACAGCGACGACTGCTCCCGGTTTGCAAACGCGCAAAAGTCCACGACTCCACTCGATACACCAGCGCTGATATTCGTGAACATTCTCCCGATTCCTGTGATACCAACGTTCGTTGCGCACACCACCAGCCAGACCACTCCCATATGGAATGTTTTTGACCAGTGTTGAACTGTCTTGGATACGATTTAGCCGTCGCTTGATTTCAGAGTTATCCCATTTACGCCCGATGAATTCGTAATTGTAAGGCGGGTCGGTGATGCAGGCTGAAATCGATTCCGGTGGCAGTTCTTGCAAAACGCTACGACAGTCACCTTGAAGAACCACATTCGGTTTGAATCGTTTTGTTTGAGCGTTCATTTTGGTCGCGTAATCAGAAATTCGCCACTGACTTGGCATGCTTTCAGCCACTGTTCCAAATCAAAGTCCGCTTCCTTGCGAATATATTCAAACGTTTTCTTGCCGGTGAATACCGTCCATCCACCCATTGCACATGCAGTAATTGCTGCCTGCAAATTGTCGTCTCGGACCATCAGAAAAACGGGACGATAACCGCGGCCTGACAGAAGTTTCCCATAGGCCTTGAATTTCTTAAGCGTTCCTGAATCACCCGAACCGACACGATACTTGGTGTCCACGGCATCCTTTCCAACGCGAAAATCACACGGTTCGTCGTCACCGATTTGAATCGGGCCTTGGTAGTCGGCACGCCGATTTCGAAACAATTCTGAAACTAGCAACTGCCAGCACATTCCGAGCTCTCGTCCCCAATACTGCCTGTTCTCACGCTTTAAGTCAGGCGTGATTCCAAAGACCGACATCAGCGGATCAGGATCATCGTTCTCTTCAGCGTAAGTTTTGCCCGTGAATGCTCCCTTGTAATCCGAGAGAATTTTCTTGAGGCGATTATCAACTGAGTTGTCGGACATGGTGGGATGATGCCCATTTCAAGCCTTCGCGTAAAGCTCGCTTCCCCTTTCGGTGAATTCACGGGATTTTTCTTCCATACCCTTCTTCAGCGCATCTTCCTCGGCGATGCCTTGTTCGGCGGCGCATTTGCGGATGTTTCCGGTGATCTTCATTTGGCGTGTCGCAGTTTTTCCAATTCCGCACTCCACTGAAGCCGCACAGTCTGTTCAATTTTTCGCTGCTTGGGCGAGGTTTGACGCGCGCCTTTCGGGTCGAAGAAAGGACTTTGCGTATCGGGTTCGGGATCAAGTGAGCCTCCGAGCGCGAGATAGGTCTGCCAAAGTTTCTCGCTTTCCAGCCAGCGGTGCGCCGGTGTGAGCCGATACCATTCGGCCCACTCACCTTCAACCAATTGTTCCGGCTGAATCATGCAAAATGATAGCAGGTTTAAGCTTTCGCGTAAACCTCCGCGCCTTTCTCGACAAACTCCTTCGACTTTTCTTCCATCCCTTTCTTCAACGCCTCTTCTTCGGCGATGCCTTGTTCGGCGGCGTATTTGCGGACGTCCTCGGTGATTTTCATGGAACAGAAATGCGGGCCGCACATGGAGCAGAAGTGCGCGGTCTTGGCGCCGTCCTGCGGCAGTGTTTCGTCGTGAAATTCGCGCGCGGTCACGGGGTCGAGGCTGAGGTTGAATTGATCTTCCCAGCGGAATTCAAAGCGCGCCTTGCTCAAGGCGTTGTCGCGGTATTGCGCGCCGGGATGGCCTTTGGCGAGGTCGGCGGCGTGCGCGGCAATCTTGTAGGCGATGACGCCGTCTTTCACGTCCTTCTTGTCCGGCAGGCCGAGGTGTTCCTTGGGCGTGACGTAGCAGAGCATCGCGCAGCCATACCAGCCGATCATCGCCGCGCCGATGCCGCTGGTGATGTGGTCGTAGCCGGGCGCGATGTCGGTGGTCAGCGGCCCGAGCGTGTAGAACGGCGCTTCGTGGCACCATTCGAGCTGCTTGGCCATGTTTTCCTCGATCATGTGGATCGGCACGTGGCCGGGGCCTTCGTTCATCACCTGCACACCCCTGGCCCAGGCGCGCGTGGTGAGTTCGCCCTGCACCTTGAGTTCGCCGAATTGCGCCTCGTCGTTGGCGTCGGCAATCGAGCCGGGCCGCAGGCCGTCGCCGATTGAAAATGAAACGTCGTAGGCGGCCATGATGTCGCAGATGTCGTCCCAGTGGGTGTAGAGGAAACTTTCCTGGTGATGCGCGAGGCACCATTTGGCCATGATGCTGCCGCCGCGCGAAACGATGCCGGTCATGCGACTCGCCGTGAGCGGCATGAAACGCAACAGGACGCCAGCGTGAATGGTGAAATAATCCACGCCTTGCTCGGCTTGTTCGATGAGGGTGTCGCGGAAAATTTCCCAGGTAAGTTCCTCGGCCTTGCCGCCGACTTTTTCCAGCGCCTGATAAATCGGAACGGTGCCAATCGGCACGGGAGAATTTCGGAAAATCCATTCGCGAGTGGCGTGGATATTTTTGCCAGTGGACAAATCCATGACCGTGTCGGCGCCCCATTTTGTTGCCCAGCGCATTTTCTCGACCTCCTCCTCGATGCTGGACGCGACGGCGCTGTTGCCGATGTTGGCGTTGATCTTCACGAGGAAGTTGCGCCCGATGATCATCGGCTCGGATTCGGGATGATTGATGTTGTTCGGGATGATGGCGCGGCCGGCGGCGACCTCAGAACGCACGAACTCCGGTGTGATTTCATTTGGGATGCGCTGCGGGAATCTTCTAAAGACAGATGGGACGAATGGGTCGGATGCGACGGCTTGGGCGCTGCCGGCGTGCTGCTTGTCCAGATCGTTGCGGACAATGTCTTTCGCAAGCTCGGCGATCTTTGCGCGGCCCATGTTTTCGCGGATGGCGATGAATTCCATTTCCGGCGTGATGATGCCGGCGCGGGCGTAGGCGAGTTGCGTGACGACTTTGCCCGCCTTGGCGCGGAGTGCCTCGCGGCGCGGCGCGGTCAGGCCTTCCAGGCGAAATGAGGTTTCGTCCTGGCGTTTCGCATGCGAAAGCCCGCGATGTTGCTCGGAAAGATAGCCATCGTCAATCGGCTTAACCGACCGACCATCGTGTTCCTGCACGTCGCCGCGCTTGAAAATCCATTCACGGCGCAACGCCGGCAAACCCTCCTCCACGGCGCCATTGAAACTCGGATCGCCCCACGGCCCGGAGCAATCATAGACGCGCACCGGCTCGTTTGCTTCCATCGCGCCGGTGAAGGCTTTGGTCGGCGTCAGTTCGATTTCGCGCATGGGCACGCGGACATGGGCGTGAATGCTGCCGGCCACGAAACACTTTTTTGCTCGCGGGCAGTTGCTCGCTGCTGTGCGGCTCGAACGATTCTTTGGTCGCGATCATAAATCAGTTGATGGTTGTGAGTTGATGGCCGCCGGCCCACAACTCAATCAATCCAGGAAATGCACTTGAAGGTTTGAACATCCCTCCGCCAGCATTACCTGGATCAGGTTCAACGGGTCTTCCGCGTTCCGCGCGAAACTCTCAGCCTTTGACCGCGCCGGCGGTCAGGTTGGCTCCCCGAACATCCTCAAAATTAGGACGATTCTGCGGAGACGTCAAGCCATGCGGGGTTTTCATGATTATCGCAAGCCAAAGCTGGCCAACTCCCGCGGGACTGCTATTTTTTTCGTGTCCGCGGAACAATGCCGGTCAAGTTTCATGGCGAATCAAAACAATTTGGCAAACCCCGGAACCGGGGATCCGGTCCGCGACGCTGCGACGCGGGAAGTCGCCGCCGTCTTGCAGCAGTTGCGCACTTCGCCGGCCGGCTTGAGCGGGGAAGCAGCGGCTGCGCGGCTGGAGACACTTCGGCCCGAACGAGGTGGCGCAGGAACGCAGGCACGAATGGCTGCACCGGCTTTGGATTGCCGTCCGCAATCCGCTGGTGATTCTGCTGACGGTGCTCGCCGTGCTTTCGTTCATCAGCTTTTACCACGACAAACCGGAGGACCGCGACTTATCGGATTCTTGGCGGCGTCGGTGATGCTGGCCATGGTCGCTCTGGGCGTGTCGCTGCGGTTCGTGCAGGAAACCCGCGCCGGCAACGCGGCGGCCAAGCTCAAGGCCATGATCAAAGTCACCGCCACGGTCTTGCGCGACGGCCAGCCGAAGGAAATTCCGCTGCAGCAACTCGTGCCCGGCGACGTGGTGAAATTGTCCGCCGGCGACATGATTCCCGGCGACGTGCGGCTGCTGGCGGCCAAGGATTTGTTCATCATCCAGGCCACGCTGACCGGCGAATCGTTGCCGGTGGAAAAAACCGACGCCCGCGACACCGCGCCGGCAATGTCTCGTCCATCGAGCACACGAACATCTGTTTCCTCGGCACGAGCGTGGAAAGCGGCGCGGCCACGGCGGTCATCGTGGCCACCGGCGCGCAGACCTATTTTGGCAAAATGGCCAGCAGCCTCGCCGGCCAGCAGACGGACACGGCCTTTGACAAGGGCGTGAAGAAATTCGTCTGGCTGATGCTCTCGTTCATGCTGGTGATGGTGCCGATGGTCTTTCTCATCAACGGCCTGATCAAGCACAACTGGAAGGAGGCATTTTTCTTCGCGCATGGCCGTGGCGGTCGGCCTCACGCCGGAAATGCTGCCGATGATTGTTTCCGTCTGCCTTTCCAAGGGCGCGCTGGCGATGTCGAAGAAAAAGGTCATCGTCAAAAAACTCAATTCCATCCAGAACTTCGGCGCGATGGACGTGCTCTGCACGGACAAAACCGGCACGCTGACGATTGACCACGTCATCCTGGAACTGCACTGCGACGTGTTCAAAAACGAAAGCGAAGCCGTGCTGCGCGACGCCTATCTCATCAGCCATTTTCAGACCGGCCTGAAAAACGTCCTCGACCGCGCCGTGCTGCAATACAAGGAACTGCACGGCGAACTGGGCCATCGACAAATACAAGATGGTGGATGAAATCCCGTTTGATTTTTCGCGGCGCATGATGTCCGTGGCCGTCGAAGCGCCGGACGGCGAACGCGCAATTGCTGACCAAGGGCGCGCCGGAGGCGGTTTTTGCCAAATGCACGCATTTTGAAAGCGAAGGCGAAATCTTTCCGATGGAACCGATTCTCGTCGGCGACCTCGTCGCAGCAGGTCAATGAATTGAGCGAGGACGGCTTTCGCGTGCTGGCCGTCGCCACCAAAAAACTCGGCACGCAGACCACCTTCACCAAGGCCGACGAAAGCGACCTGGTTCTGACCGGCTATCTCGCGTTCCTCGATCCGCCCAAGGACACCGCCGCCAAGGCCATCGACGGCGCTGCGGCAGCACGGCGTCACCGTCAAGGTGCTCACCGGCGACAACGACCTGGTCACGCGCAAGGTTTGCAGCGAAGTCGGCATTCACGCGGAAAAAATCCTGCTCGGCAGCCAGGTCGAAAACCATGACCGACGAACAACTTGGCCGAAGAGGTGGAAACCACGGATGTTTTCGCGCGCCTTTCGCCGGCGCACAAAAAACGCGTCGTGCAGGCGCTGCAGCGCAACAAGCACGTCGTCGGTTTCATGGGCGACGGCATCAACGACGCGCCCGCGCTGCGCGCCGCCGACGTGGGCATTTCCGTGGACAACGCCGTGGACATCGCCAAGGAATCCGCCGACATGATTCTGCTGGAAAAAAATCTGATGGTGCTGGAGGAAGGCGTGCTCGAAGGCCGCAAGGTGTTCGTGAACATCCTGAAATACATCCGCATGGGCGCGAGCTCCAACTTCGGCAACATGTTCAGCGTGCTGGGCGCGAGCGCGTGGCTGCCATTCCTGCCGATGCAGCCCATCCAGGTGCTGACGAACAACCTGCTCTACGATTTTTCGCAGGTGCCGATTCCCACCGACAACGTCGGCCCGGCCAGCATCTCCAAGCCGCGCCCGTGGGCGATGGGCGAGATCGCCAAGTTCATCATGTTCATCGGCCCCATCAGTTCGATTTTCGACTACACCACCTATTGCCTGATGTGGTTTTTCTTCAAGTGCAGCAACCTCGGCCTGGTGCCGCCGACGCCGGAATTGGTCGGCGCGCTTTGCCCACGCCGGCCGACGCCGACCACACCTACGCCGCCGCGCTGTTCAGCACCGGCTGGTTTGTCGAATCGCTGATGACGCAGACGCTCATCGTCCACGTCATCCGCACCAACCTGATTCCGTTCATCCAGTCGCGCGCGAGCTGGCAACTGACGATGACGACCTCGCCATCATGGGCGTCGGCGCGTGGCTGCCGTTTTCGCCGCTGGCGCGGTTTCTGGGATTTGTGCCGCTGCCGTGGCAGTTCTGGCCGTTCCTCGCGGTCACGCTGGTCTGCTATGTCGGCCTGACGCAGGTCATCAAATCGTGGATGGTGCGGAAAAACTGGATTTGACGGTCGTTGCCAGTGAAACAAAAAGCCGTTCCGCATCTCACGGAACGGCGTTTGTCAGGTTCGGCGCAGGTTGATCGTGTCTGCTCAAACTTTCAAGTGGAAGCTAGCCCCATGCCCGCGCGCTTGTCAAATGGCGCGTCAATTTTTCGGCGGCGGCAGCGCCGCACGGTCTTTCTCCAGCGAATCCTTCAACTGCGGGAGCAGGGCTTCCATCTGGTCAATGAACCGGTTCGGGAGCGGCCGTGCCGAGCTTTTGAATGAGCGGCAGCGCCTGCAGACCGGCCTTTTTCACCCAGAATCGGGTCCGCCGTTTCACCGGCGCGCAGATTTTTCCCGGTCCAGGTGTCAAACACGTCGAGATAATTGTCGCAGCGCCGCTTCGCAGCACGGCGGTCTGGTCGGCGCCGGTCAGGCCGAGCCGCCGCCATTTTTTCCAGCGCGGCCCCGATGCCGATTTGCGCCTGGCTGCGCAGCGAAACATCGGCCTGCAGTGCGCGTTCAACAACCTGCGCGTAGGCGTTGGTCGCCGCGTCGTAATTGGCCAGTTGCAAGTCGCAGTCGCCGATTTTGCACCACGCGCGCGCGCCGAGTTCGTTGGTCGGGATTCAACTTGGATGATCTGGACGAACACATTGGTCGCCGCCGAAAAATTGGCCAGCGGATTGTTGGTGTCCGGTCGAATCCATCTGCATCAGCGCGTTGCCGTGGGCGAAGGCGGCCTGCAGCCGCAAATCCAGCGGGCAGTTGGTGTCCGCCTCCAGCGTGCTGAAATAATTGTTGATGGCGCCGCTGTAATCCTGCCGGCGCGACGGCCGCGCGGCCCGCCATCATCCGCGCCGGGTAAATCAACGGCGAATCCTGCCAGTTGGTGTTCTGGTAAACCAGCTTGTAATTTCTCTCCGCCTCCACGTAATTCGTCCGCTGGTCCCGCCGAGGTTGAAAAAATAATCCGCCACCCACCATTGCGCCTGCGGCGCGAGGTCGTTGGTCGGGAACTGCGCGACGAAATTGGTGAACAGCTCGAACGCGTTCGTTTCGTTTCCGGCCTGGGAATTCGCCTGCGCCAGCGCATAGACGGTCTGCGGCCGCGACTGGTTGGTGGGAAAATCCTCCAGCCAGTCCTGGTATCCGGCGATGGCGGCGGGCCAGTTTTGTTCCAGTTCGTAAGTGCGGGCGATGGCAAATTCCACCTGCGGGCGCAGCGGCGAATCGGGATATTGCGCGAGAAACTGCTGAAACACCTCGCGCGCCGCCGCCGGCCGGCGCGCGTCGGCCAGCCCCTCGCCGTAAAGCAGCTTGCTGTCGGGCGCCAGGTCGCTCGCCGGAAACTTCTCCAGGATTTGCTCCAGCGCGTCGCTGGCGCCCGCCAGGTCGTTCAATTCCAGGCTCGCGCGCAGGCTTTGGTAAAGCGCGCGGTCGCCGAGCGCCCCGACGACGGCGGGAAAATTGGTGAAATCGTCCAGCACCGCGCGGTAATTTTCCAGCGCGCCCGCGTAATTTGTCAGCGCCAACAGCGCGTCGCCCATTTTGAACCGCGCCACGGCCAGGTCTTCCGGACGGCGGCAGCCGTTGCGCCGCGGCCTGCAAAATCGGCCAGGCTGTTGGTCATGTCGCCCGCCAGCCATTCGCACCAGCCGCGATCCAGATACGCCTTGCCGGTCAGCGGGCTGTTGGTGAACGTGCGGAGAAATTGATCAAAACAGTCCCGGCGCCGCCGACAACTGGTTGGTCTCCTCCGGCTCCGCGGCGTGATTCTTCAAGTGCAATTCGCCCGCCGTCAGCAACGCGATGTCCGCCGAATCGGCCGTCCGGGAACTGCGCCGAGAAAATTGGTGAGCGTTTCCCCGGCATTGGTCAACTGGCCCTGGACAATCTCCAGTTCGGCGATTTTCAAGATCGCCTCCCGTTGCTGCCGCGCGGGCGCGTTGGTCAGATTGTTCTGCCACGCCTGGATCGCTTCCTTCAGGACGGTTCATTTGTTCCAGCGCCGCGCCCTGGGCCGACCAGCCGGCGGCCAGCCAGTCCTGATTGGTCGGCGTGCCGGCGATCTGCACGAGGTTGGTGGCCGCCGCCATCGCCGCGGCCAGGTCGCCCAGCTCCATTTTGGCCCGATACCGCAAATAGGTGGCCTGGCACTGCTGATTCTGGTTCAGCGTCTGCCAGTGATTGGTCAAATGCTCATAAACCGCCAGCGCACCCGGAAAATCCCGCTGCTGAAACTTCGAATTTTCCAGCGACAACTGCCCGTCGGCCACCAGTTCATTTCCGGGATCCCGTCGCGCCGCCTGCTGGAAGACGCCGTCGGGCTCCTCGAGCAGCGCGTCGTGCCGCGGCCAATCGCCAAGCCGCGCATAGGCCGCCGCCGCCTCAAGCACCGCCCGCAGACGCAACGGCGAGTTGGGAAAATTCCGCGCCAGCGAGACAAACGTCTCCGCCGCGTCCGCCAGCCCGCCGTTCTGGAATTGCGCCTCGCCGGTCCAATAAACGTATTGGTCGGCCAGCGGCCCCGCCTTCGCCAGATGGTTGCTGTCGGCGAGCAGGGCGATGGCGTCGGCCAATTTCCCCTGTTTGAACTCCGCCTGCGCCTGCAACAACACCGCCTCCGGCGCGTTGGTGGATTCGGGATATTTTTGCCGGAACTGCGCGAACTGCGTTTCCGCCCGGCTCCACATCTTCAATCTGAAACGCGGACACGGCGGCGGCATAGGCGCTCTGTTCCTTGCGTGGCGGCGAAAAGCGGTCCGCCGCCCAGAACGAGCGCGAACAAAATCAAAAGCCATCGCCGCTGAAATCGCCATGCGCCCGAATCTAAACGACGCGGCGGCAGCGACAAAAGCGGGAAATCTCGGATGCGAATGATCGCCCGGCCTGTCAGCCAAGCACGGTTTTCAAATACTGCCCGGTGAAACTTTCAGCGCAACCGGCCACCGCTTCCGGCGGCCCCTGCGCGACGATTCGGCCGCCGGCCTCGCCGCCCTCCGGGCCGAGGTCAATGATCCAGTCCGCCGTCTTGATCACATCCAGGTTGTGCTCGATGACGACCAGCGTGTTGCCCGCGGCGCGCAGCTTGAACAGCACTTCGAGCAGCTTGGCCACGTCGTGAAAATGCAGGCCGGTGGTCGGCTCGTCCAGAATGTAAAGCGTCCGGCCGGTCGCCTTGCGGCTCAATTCCGCCGCCAGCTTCACGCGCTGCGCCTCGCCGCCGCTCAACGTCGTCGCCGGCTGGCCCAGGCGGATGTAGCCCAGCCCGACCTCCGCCAGCGTCAGCAGCGGATCGTAAATCTTCGGCACGGCGCGGAAGAACGTCACCGCCTCGTCCACCGTCATGTCCAGCACGTCGGCGATGTTCTTGCCCTTGTAGGTGATTTCCAGCGTCTCGCGGTTGTAACGCTTGCCGCCGCACGCCTCGCACGTCACATAGACCGGCGGCAGAAAATTCATCTCAATCTTGAGCACGCCGTCGCCCTCGCATTTCTCGCAGCGGCCGCCCTTGACGTTGAAGCTGAACCGGCCCGGCTCGTAGCCGCGCACCTTGGCCGCCGGCAGTTGCGCAAACAGGTCGCGGATGTGGTTGAACATGCCGGTGTAGGTGGCCGGGTTGCGGCGCGGCGTGCGGCCGATCGGCGTCTGGTCAATCACGATGACCTTGTCGAGCAGTCTCAAATCCCTTCAGCGCGCGGTGCGCGCCGGGCTGCTCCTTCGAGCCGTAAAACTTGCGGAACAGCGCGCGCCGCAAAATGTCGTCCACCAGCGTGCTCTTGCCGGAGCCGCTCACGCCGGTGACGCAGGTGAACAGTGCCGAGCGGAATCCGCGCGTCAATGTTTTGCAGGTTGTTCTCGCGCGCGCCGAGCACTTCCAGCCAGCCGCTGTTCCTCCGACGGCGAGTTCCGCTTTTTCGGAATCGGAATCGACAGTTCGCCGGCGAGGTATTTCGCCGTGAGCGAGTGCGGATTCTTCAGAATTTCCGGCAGCGTGCCCGCCGCCACCAGTTCGCCGCCGTGCACGCCCGCGCCCGGGCCCAGGTCCACGATGTAATCCGCCTGCCGGATGGTGTCGGCGTCGTGCTCGACCACCAGCACGGTGTTGCCGAGGTCGCGCAGGCCCTCAGCGTGGCGAGCAGGCGGTCGTTGTCGCGCTGGTGCAGGCCGATGCTCGGCTCGTCCAGGATGTAAAGCACGCCGACCAGCGCCGCGCCGATCTGCGTGGCCAGCCGGATGCGCTGCGCCTCGCCGCCGCTCAACGTGCCGCTCTCGCGGTCGAGCGTGAGGTAGCCGAGGCCGACGTTTTTCAGAAAGCCGAGCCGGGCGCGGATTTCCTTGATGACCTCGTGCGCGATCTTTTCCTCGAACTCCGTCAGCTTCAGCCCGGCGAAAAACTCGTCCGCCTTCTCCACCGACAGCGCGCAAACGTCCATGATGGACAGGCCGGGAAATATCAGTCCCGAGTCCCGTGTCCGCAGTCTCCGGTTTGCCGTTTCCGCAGCTTGCGGACTGCGGACCATGGACTGTGGACTCTCGACTCCGATCCGTCACCGCCAGAATCTCCGGCTTCAGCCGCTTGCCCTTGCAGGCGTCGCAAAACTCGCGGGCTCATGTAAGGCTTGATGCGGTTGCGGACGAATTCGCTTTCGCTCTCGGTGAACAGCCGCTCCAGGTTCGGCAGCACGCCCTCGAACGGCCGGCTCACGGTATGCTGCGCTGCCCGCGCGCCAGAAACGGAAATCAATCTCGTCCTCGCCGGAGCCGTGCAGCAGAACGTTCTTGAAATCGTCCGGCAGATTCTTCCACGGCGTCTCCAGGCTCACGTTGAAATGCGCCGCGACCGACCGCAGCATCGCCTTGTAATAAATGTTCATCCGCTTGCCGGCGCGCCGCCACGGCTGGATGGCGCTTTCCAGCGGCTGCTCCGGGTCCGGCACGACCAGATCCTCGTCGAAAACCATCTTCTGGCCGAGGCCGTGGCAGACCGGGCAGGCGCCGGCGGGCGCGTTGAACGAAAAATGCTTCGGCGTCGGCGGATCGTAGCTCTTGCCCGTGGCCGGCGAACACATTTTGTTCGAGTGCAGCGTCTCGATCCAGGAATCAAATTGTGAAGACGCGCCCCTCACGCCGGCCCTCTGCCGGTCAGACGGGGAGAGGGTGGCCGAAGGCCGGGTGAGGGGTTTGCTTCCAGCTTTCGGACTTTCCACCGGCGCCTGTGCAGCGTGAACATCACGCCTTCGCCCCAGCGCAGCGCGGTTTCCACCGAATCGCCAGCCGCACGCGGATTTTGTCGTCAATCACCAGCCGGTCCACGACCGCCTCGATGGTGTGGAATTTCTTCTTGTCGAGCTTGATGCGCGCGGCATTTTCGCCAAGCTCGACGCAATTCGCCGTCCACGCGGGCGCGGACGAACCCCTCGCGCGCGAGCCGCTCGACGACGTCGCGGAACTCGCCCTTTTGCCGGCGCACGACCGGCGCGAGCAGCATCACGCGGGTCTTCGGCGGCAGCGCGAGGATTTTGTCCACGATGTCGCTGGTGGTCTGCGTGGACGATCGGCACGCCGGTGTCCGGGCAATGCGGCTGGCCGATGTGCGCGTAGAGCAGGCGCAGGTAATCGTAAATCTCCGTGGTGGTGGCGATGATGGAGCGCGGGCTGCTGCCGGAGCTGCGCTGCTCGATGGCGATGGCCGGCGACAGGCCCTCGATGAAATCCACGTCCGGCTTCTGCATCTGGTCCAGGAACTGCCGGGCGTAGGCGGAAAGGCTCTCGACGTATTTGCGCTGGCCCTCGGCGTAAATGGTGTCGAACGCGAGCGACGACTTGCCGCTCCCGCTCAAGCCGGTGATGACCACCAGCTTGTCGCGCGGGATTTTCAGCGTGAGGTTCTTGAGATTGTGCTCACGCGCGCCGCCGATGCGGATGAATTCCTTGCTCATGACCGCGAATTCCGCGTTCAAGTCAAACGGGAACATTATTCCAAAACGGGGTGAAAGCAAAGCCGGATGTCATCGGGCCGGCAAATTCATCTGGGATTACGCACTGGACGGAAGTTTCCCTCTCCCCGCCCAAGCGGGGAGAGGGTCAGGGTGAGGGGATTTTATTTTTCAATTGAAATCAGCGCCACCTCACCCCGGCCCTCTCCCCCAACTCCGTTGGCGGAGAGGGAGAATATTCAGAGGTCGTTTGGCATTTTACGTCAACGGCATGATCCTGATCGTGGCCGTTACACAGCCGGCAAGTTACGGCGTCCCGAGATATTGCAGGCGGAAGAAGCCGGCGTTGTTCGAGATGACCAGGAATTGGGAATTGGTGGCGGCGATCGGGCTGAACGTTGTGCCGTCCCAACTCGCCCAACCAGCCGGTAGCGCCGGGGTGAATTGGAGCTGATAGCTGAAATACGGAATCAAATTCGTGGAATTTACCTGCATCCCCGCCACCACCGCCGGCGTCAGCGCCGTGGCCGGCGGCGGGGCAATTTGAATCGTTGGCTGGCTCGTGTAGCCGCCCCCGGTCGCGGTAATCATCACGTTGGTCACCGCGCCGCCGGAGATTTGGGCCACCGCAGTGGCGCCATTGCCGCCGCCGCCCACGATGGTCACGGCCGGAACGCTGACATAACCGGAACCGGGGCTGGTGACGGTTGCCCCGATCACGAACCCGCTCAACAACTGTGCGGTGGCGAATGCCTGGGCCGGAACCGGAGACAGCGCCAGCCGGTAAATGCCGCCGCCGGGGACCGCCTGCGTGTAAAACGCGTTCGTGGCCGTGAAGCTGCTGAATTGGTTTGCCCAAGACCCCTGGGTCAGCCGCTGCAACTGGTAGGCGCTGCCAGGGGACAGGTTGGAAAAGGTGAGGAAAGAAATGGGCTTGATGCCCAGCACCGGGCTGGGAATAAACGGCGGGTCAATAATCACCAGCGGGTTGTTGGTGTAGCCAAACCCAGGGTTGATCACCTGGATGGACGTGACCATTCCGTTGCTGACCGTGGCGACCGCCGTCGCCCCGCTCCCGCCGCCGCCGATAAAATGGACCCCCGGCGTGTTCGTGTAGCCGCTGCCGGGGCAAACCACCATCACGGTGACCGTAAAACCGGCGGTCTCAAACGACACGCCGGTAGCGACCGGACCGCAGGGAAACACCGTTGCATTGGTCAGCACGGAAAGGTTGCCGCTTCCACTATTGGGGCTGATTAAATCCACCTTGCCGTCCCCGTTGATGTCCGCCGCTGCTGACCGAATGTTAGGGTTGTTCCCCACGGGCAAGTTGGTGGCGAGCACAAACCCGCCGGTGCCGTTATTCGTTAAGACCGATAGCGAATTTGCATAGAGATTTGCGGAGATCAAATCCACCTTGCCATCTCCGTTCACGTCCGCCGCCGTCACCCCGATGGATCCGGCTGCCCACAACCGGCGTGGAGGACAGCACAAAACCGCCGCTGCCATCGTTCGTCAATACCGTCAGCGTGTTGCCGCCGCCGTCACCCCAATTGGCGCAGATCAAATCCACCTTGCCATCGCCATTGACATCCGCCGCCGTGACCGAATTTGGCTCACTGCCCACAACATAGATGCCGGACAGCACGAAGCCGCCGCTCCCGTTGTTTGTCAGCACGGAAATGAGATCGTGCCCCCAATTGGCGCAGATCAAATCCACTTTGCCATCGCCATTGACATCCGCCGCCGTCACTGAATACGGAAGACTGTCCACGACCGGTGAGGAAGACACCACGAACCTGCCGGTGCCATCATTCGTAAACACCGTTAGGGTGTTTCCCGGGCTTCCGCCACCGCCCCAATTCGCGGTAATCAAATCCACGTTGGAATCTCCGTTCACGTCCGCTGCCACGACCGAAATGGGCGGATTGCTCACCGGATAGGTTCCTGACAGCACAAACACGCCCTTGCCGTTGTTCGTTAGCACGGTAAGAGACACACTCAATCCGTTCACGCTTATCAAATCCGGTTTGCCGTCCCTGTTCACATCCGCCGTAATTACCGGTTCGGGATAACCGCCAACCGGCAGGTTCGTAAAGAACACAAACCCGCCAACGCCGTTGTTGGTCAGCACCGTAAGGTTATTGTCAGAGTAGTTGGCGCTGATCAAATCCAGCTTGCCATCGCCATTGACATCCGCCACTGCGACCGAATTCGGGCCGCCCCCCACGCCCGGTGAACTGGAAAGTTTGAAGATAACTTGAGCCTGTAGCTGGCAGCCGAGGGCGAACGTGACGATCAATGCGAGTGTGGATTTCATAACTTTGGCAGGAATCAAATGTGCAATTGACATTTTAACCAAGCGAACCTATTCGGATGCTCGCATCCTCATCGTTGGCGCGGGTTTTGTCAAGATTTTTGGAAACGGCGTGGTTGAAACAGAGTTGAGCGTCAGGTCAATGGCCGGGGACCGGAGGCCACCGAAGCCGACGGAGGCAACGAAGCCAATCCGCCTTCGTTCCCTTGGTTCCCTTCTGTAAAATCTCTCCATGACCCGGAGCGCCGGTCTCTGACCCGGCGCGTTTCAAAACGCTGGATGGATTCGCGCCGGGTCGGAGACCGACGCTCCACTTTCCATGAACCGGGTGGGGCCGACTTGCCGGTCGGCCCGGACGCGCGGCAGCGCGCCCCGACCACGGTTCGGGGCAATGCGCGAATTTTTTAGCGGAATTCTCCTCCCGCCGGAAAATAAAAGCCGGAGCGGGAAATTTTATCCCCGCCCCGGCATTTCTTTTTCAGCGGACGATTACGGCACGATGATGGTGGCCGGCTGGCTCCACGGGCCGTTGTTTTCCGATTTCGACGCGTTGGCACGCACGCGCACCCACATCCGCGTCCCGCTCGTCTGGCCCCGGAACGTCGTCTTGCTCGCACCGGAAGTGCCCACGTGCTGCCAGTTGGCTTCCACCGCCGGGTCGGTCGTGCAACGCTGGTGCTCATACGTGTTCCGCCCGTGGAGCGCATTCCAATGCCCGTCCACGTCGCCCGGATTGTCCCCGGTCGTCAGCGACAGGTTTTGCACCTGGCCGAGGCGGCCCACGGGCGTGCCGGCGCCCTTGACCCCAAAGCCCACGCTCATCGCCATGTCCGCCGTCACGTCGAGCGTGCTCTCCACCGTGTGGCCGTTCCGGGTGAGCGCCACTTCCAGCGCCGCGCGGGTGGTGTCCTTGATGACCGTCTTTTCGCGGGCCGCCTCGTTGGTCTGATTGGAATCGCCCAGCGCCGCGCTGAAGGCGTCATGCACCGTCTTGAAAGCCGGCGCGCCCGCCGTGAGCGCGGGGAACTTCGTCGTCAGGGCCACCTTGTCCATGTGGTCCTGCGAGTATTGTTTCAATTCCGTGTCCGCCTTGCCCCGCAGGTTCTGTGTTACGATTATTTTATCCATAGTTTTTCTTCCCGGCACAGCCCCGTCGAACCGGACGCCATCAGCGAAACCAGCCGGATCGAAAAAACCATGCGCATTTTTTGTTTGGTTGACCGATGGAAACCCCTGAAGTCAGCCGGTGGCTTTTGGGAATGACTGTTTCCACAGGCTGGTATAACAGTAAACGACGACGTGTCAACCGGCCCGGAGCAGTCTATAGGGCGGCTTACCATTCAAATTAGAATTGAAAAATGGTCCTCCAACGCCGCAAAACCATTTCGCTGCCTGGATAAATGAAAAAACGAGGCGGCCGGGTCGCGGTTCAACTTCGCACCGCGCCGATTCGAGATTGAACTGCGACCGCTCAACCTCGAATTGCCGGGATCCGGCCTTGAACTGGAGCAGCTCCGCCTTGAATCAGAACAGCTCGCGATTGAAAGGCAACGGTTCCATCTCGAATTGTCTGGGAATGACAGCGAACTGCAAGAATTCGAGATTGAGCCAAATCGGTTCGACGTTGAATTTTGGCGTTTCAATATTGAATTATTAAAATTCAAGACCGCAAAATCGCCGGAACCGGCTGAAAACTAGGGATTTAGCCGGAAATGGCCAAAAAGGGGGAAATTCCCCGAAACCGTCGAGCATTGGGACCAGGAACCCAGCAATCGGAGCGCCGAACTCCGATTCGGCTCGACGCGGAAATGCCCTCGCAACGCGCCGATTCAGAGATCGGCGCTCCGGTTCATTGGCAGTTTCGACGATTCTCGAATCGCGCATTGGGATCATGAACCCGGTAGGGACGCGCTGCCGCGCGTCCGGGCCGACCAGCAGGTCGGCCCTACCAGGTTCATGGAAAGATGCCGTCCGCATGGGTGGCGCAGCCGTCCCGGCTGCCCCAGCCGGCATCACGGCGAAATCTGGACGAGGAGATAATAGCGGGACGCCCCCAGCGGCGCGGTCTGCGAGCCGTCGTCGGTGAACGTGAAGTTGCCGTCGCTCGACGTGATGATGGTCGGATCGGTCGTCCACGGCTGGGTCAAATCGTCCGTCCATTCCACCTGGAATTGCGCGGTGGCCGGGGCGGTCCATCGGAGCGTGGCCCCGCTGGCGGATGCCGAGACGGCGATGGACGGCAGGCCGGAACCGATCGCGTTGCCCTGGTCGAAATCCACCTCGATGCCGTAATTGACCGTGAACGCGTTCGGGTTCTGGACGCCCAGATAATAAGTCTGGCCCTGGTAAATGTTCGGCGCCGGCTGTTGCGGCGTCGCGTTGGTCGTGCTCAAGAGCGTGGTGCCGGTGGTTCCGTTCAGGAAGAAAATGTTGGTCGTCGGCGGGCGGTTGGTGTCGAACCACACGTTCACCGGCGCGGTGGCAAAGAGCAGCCGGTTGGCGGCAAAACTCGCCGTGGCCGGCACGTTGACCTGATACCAGGCGATGCTGCCGGTCGGGAGGAACTGGTTCGTCCGGCCGATGCCGCCGCTCAACGACCAACGGCACGGCATTGGTGTCGGCAAAGATGAATTGGAGATTCCAGCTCACCAGCGTGTTGGTGAGGCTGGCGCCGGCGCGGTCGTCCTGGATTTCCAATTGCCAGAGGCCCTGGGCGCTTTCGCCGGTGAAGGCGGAGAGGGGTTCTTCGGGCTGGACAAAATAATCGCTCGTCACGCGGTTGGTGGCATAGGTGTAATTCGTCGCCAGCGTCGTCAAACTCATCGCGTCAACCAATACATCCGAAGCCCCAGGCGTATTTGTGGACATGAAGGCGAGATGGGTCGAGGGGGAGGTGGCGGTGAACACAAAAGAGGTCATTTGCCAGCCGAGATTGGCCCAACTGTTCATTTGATTCGCAGTCATAATGATCGGTGAATTCGTGCCGATCAGGATGCCGGCCTGGGCCGAACCGGCTCCGAGGTCCGGGTTCTTGGCGTAGGCAAAATTCAGCGCGTAGGTCAGGCCGGGAACGGTCGTCACGTTGGTTGAAATCCCGCTGGGACTGGAACCGTTAAAATCAATGTAATAGGTGCCTTCATAGGCGGTGGAGCCAAATGTGCCCGTGGCGATCACGTCAATATACCCCGGCCCTTCGACATACCAGCCGCCGGCAAAATAGGTTCCCGGATACGCGCCATAATTTCCAGGCCCGCCTCCTTCGAATCCGTTGAACCAATTGGTGGCCGTGCCGGTAAACGCGTTTGAAGTCACGACGGTTGCCATCCCGTTTGTAAACGGCGGCGGGGCGAACTTGATGGGCGTGGTCGTGAGGTTGGTGTTTTCGGTAAAGGTCAGGTAGTAAATGTTGGTGACCACATTGGTGACCACCACCGGGCCGGTGAGCGTCACCGGGCCGAGCAACATGCCCGGGTCCAGGCCGGAAATGATCACCGGCGTCTGGCTTTGCGTGGCCGTGAAGAGGATGGGCAGGACCTGCCAGTTGGTGTTGTTGCCGTTCCAAATGGTGGAAAAGTTGAGGGTCGGCAGGAGCACCTCGGCTTGGGACACGCTTTGCGCCGGGGAATAGGTGAAAACGCCCGGATCAAATTTGCCCGCGGGGCCGTTCTGGTAGATGGCCTTGATTTCACTGGGCGAAAGCGCGCGGCCGTAGATGGAAGCTTCATCAATGATGCCAGCCAGCCTGTCGGTATAGGGGGCGGGTGTGCCGGTGGTGCCGATAAACACCGGCTCCGTGCCGTAGTCCAAAGGAAAGCCGGCATAGGCCGAAGCCTCCGGCACGCCGTTGACGTAGAGCGTCAACGCGCTGCCATTGTAGGTGGCGGCAACATCATACCAGACACCGCGCCGGGCGACGGTGGTTGAATTGATGGCAATCTGGTTTCCATTGCGCGCGACCACGGCTTGAAACCGGTCGCTGTAAGTTCCGTTGCCGTTGTCAATGCTTGTCTTCAGCAGGCTGTAGCCTTCAAACAGATACGACCAGGTGTTCTGCTTGAAGATGATGTGCTCACCGGCCGGCGCGTTGGTGTTCACATTTGGATCCAGCCACACCCATGCCTCAGCGGTGACGTTGGCCGGCTTGAGCAGGTTTGAATCCGGTATCTGCACATAGCCGTTGGTTCCGTCGAAGCGGAAAGCCTGCCCCACCTCGCCGCTGGCATAGGTGCCATTTGCCAATGTGCCGTTGTTTCCATAAATCGAGTCGTTGGCATTGTTTTCCCCGCGCCACCAGCCGGCGATGCCCGGCCCGCGATAGGGCAGCTTGAGGGTGTAGGTCCGGCCCGGGACGGTGGGGAAGGTGGCGGCGAGGGAGCCATTGGCCAGGGCCAGCAGGTTGCTGCCGCCCGGATAGGCGTTGACCGGGTCGGCGGCCACGCTGACCTGGTTGAGGCCCACCGTCCAGCCCGCCACCGTGTTTCCGGCGGTGTATTCGCCCGGCGTTGCCGTTGCCAGGCCGTTGGTGGTGGTCATCGTCCCGGCGACCACCACGTTGGTCACCACGATCGAGATGCCCGCGCCGTTGGTGCTCTGGCCGCCCCGGTTCTCCATCAGCAGGTCGCGGGTGCCGTCGGGGCTGATGAGATAAAACACCAGGTCCGAGATGCGCGGGTGTTGCACCTCGATGCCCACGTTGAGCGACGCGATGGGCAGGTTGGTGGCCACATAGATGCCCGAATACATCACCGCGTCGTCCAGCAGCGGCGTCGCGCCCGCGGCGGCGAAGTCCGTGGTGGTCCCGACCGGGTGGGGCGGCAGGATCGCCGCGAAGAGCGAGAAGGTCTGCGGCGCCGAGCCGACGGGGTTGGGGTTGAACACGCCCACCCAGTAGCGGCCCGGCTGGAGCGGCGGCACGTCCGTCGGCCCGATGGTCAGCGAACTGCCGGGGGCCGGCGGCGGCGGCGCGGTGGGGATGACCATCAGCTTGTCGTAGTCATTGGTCGTCGGCTGCGCGCCCAGCTTGACATAGACGTCCAGCGGCAGCAGGGGCAGTCCGTTGAGCGTGCCGTTGAGGTTGGTGGCGCTGATGGTCAGGTTGGTCGCCCCCGGCGGCACGTCCACGCTGTAGTAAGCCCATTTCTGCGCCGCCAGCGTGTTGGTGGTGCCGGTGGTCAGCGACACCTGCGGCTGGATGAGGATGTTCAAGTCCTGCACGCTCCCGGTGAAGGGTTCCACGCTGTTGGCCACGTGGAACACCCACACGCCGGACGAAACATTCTGTCCCAGGAACTCCTGCAGGCTGCCCGGCCCGGCGGAGGGCTGCAGAGTATAAGCGATCGGGGTCGTGGGCAGCGTCGCCGGGTCCACATTGCCGCCGTCGTCATAGACAAAGCCGAACGTCCCGACGGTGTTGGGCGAATTATGGTTCATCAGCACCACCGAAAGGTTGTTGTAGGTGAGCGAGGACACCAGGTCGCCCACGCTGGTCTGCTGGATGACGTTGGTCACGATGACCGCCGCGGCCGTGATCGGGTTCAGGGCGATGGCCACGACGTCCACGAAGCCCGGCACGCTGGGGTTGCCCCCGGGGATGGCCGCGGGCAGCGGGATGCCCGTGAGGATTTCGTTCCCGTTTTGCATCAGGCTGACCGGCGTGGCGGTGAAGGCCGGCAGGAAGGTATATTCGGCCGCCAACTGGTCCTCCGACTTGACGCCCACGTAATACACCTGGCCGTGCGTCGAGTTGGTGTCCACCACGAACTTCGCCCCGCCCCGGTTCAGCGCCGCCCCGTTGAAGACGCCCCCCGCCGTCGCCCCGGCCTGCGGCCCGTTGATGCAGTTGGAAATGACCGTCGGATACAGGTTGGTCAGGTTCGGGTCGGTCGTCACAAACAAATCTATGTTCGCCTGCGGCTGGACGGCGTTGGTCAGCGCGCCCTCAAAGACGCTCATCCGCGAGAGCGAGAGCGTTTCGGGCGAGAAGACGATGAACGCGGCGTTGGTCACGTCACTGGTGCTGCCGCTGCTGTCGGCCGCGTTGTTGGTCACGACGTAGAAATGCCACTGGTTGGTCGTGCCCAGCGTGTCCTGGGCGTTGCCGCCATAGGCCTGGTTGGCGCTGAACGCCACGGCGTTGGTGGCCAGCACCGGCGAGTTGGCCCCCACGAACTGGTTGAACAACGGCGTGTTGGTGGCGCTGACAAAGGTGAGGTTCTGGTCGCCGGCCGGGTTGGCCAGGAGGCCGTTGTCCTTGACCGCGAACGCGTCGCCGGCCGAAATGACCAGCGCGTAATCCTGCACCACGTCCGGCGCGTAGGCCGGCGTGGGCGTGACGTTGCCGGCGTAGGTGTTGGTCTGCGCCGAGACGGCGTTGACATTGACCTCGCGGCCCAGCACCGCCACCGCGTAGTTGGTGCCCAGCGGCTGCGGGATGACGATGTTCTGGACGTTGTTGATCGTGTCCAGCTTCACGATGTTCGTCGGGTTCTGGCCCGGATTATAGCCGCTCGACGCGATGTTGTTGCCGTAATAGACCAGCGGGTTGGTCGGGTCGTCCAGGTTCGTCACCACCAGTTGCAGGTTGTTGACCAGCTTGATCGCCGCCACCGGGTCCCCCGGCGGGTCCGTCCAGGCCAGCGTCAGCCGCAGCGGCAGGTTCGAGGCGTTCGTCGTCAGGGTCAGCGCGAACGAATGGCTCCCGCCGGTCGCCAGCGCGTTGGTCGGGCTCTGGTCCTGGAGATAAACGGTCGAGGGCACGGTGCCGTTGTAACTGGCCGGCGTGTTGGTCGGCAGGGTGTTGGGCAGGTTGACCAGCCCCCAGCCTTCGTTGTTGACCGGGTTGCCGGCCTGATAGTTGTAGGAGGGCAGCGTGGGCCGCGCGCCGTTGATGATCATCGCCTTGAGCAGCGCCGGGCTGGGCGTCAGCTGCAACTGGTTGGTGAAGAAATCCTGGATCAGCGCCAGCGTGCCCGACACGTCCGCCGCCGCCATGCTCGTGCCCGATTCGTAGCGGTAATAACCGCCCAGGCTGTCGTTCATCCCTTCGAGCACCGAATAATAGTTGCCCAGGTCGTTGGTGCTGGCCACCTCGGTGAACACGTTGTAGCTGACTGACTGTGAATACGGGTTGCCCACCGCAAAGTTGAAGCCCGTGCCCTGGATGGTCGTCAGATAGTTCCCCGGCCCGTCCGGCGGGATCGTCACCTGGTTGGTCTGCATGAAGTCATAGGTGGAGGGATCGGTTGGGTCGGGAAAGTTATACTGGCTGACATAGACCGGCAGGCCCGGAAACGGGTTGGGCGAACTGTTGTTGGCCACCACCTGCACCGTCGCGCTCACCGCGTTGGCCGGCACGAACAGGCTGTAGTATTGCACCGCACCGGCCGCCACCGACTGGCTGGTGTAGGTCTGCGCGGTGTAATTGGTCGGGTTGTAATACGCGTTGGTCGCCCATTGCGCCGAGCGGGTCGAGACCACAAAGGTCCCCGGCGCCGCCACGTCGGGCTTGAGCCGCCCGGTCGGGCCTTCGATCCCGATGCCCACGTTGCCCCTGGCTGAATACGACGCCACCTGGTAGCCCGTGTCCGTCTGCGGCTCCCAGACCGGGCTCAGGTTGCTCTTCACGTCCGTCACCACGTTGGTGATGTGGCGCAACTGCTCCAGCGCCCCGACCGTGATCACGTCCTTGGCCGTCCCCGGCGAGGTGATCGTCCCGGCCGTCGTGCTCCCGCCGTTGTCGTCGCCGTTCGCCCCGTTCTGCCCCAGGTAACCGTCGTTGCCCGCCGCAAACACAAACAGCACCGGCTGCGAGCCCATGATCTCCGGCAATGCGTCCCGCGTCGCCGCGTCGTAGCTGGCCGCCGCCAGGTCGTAGGTGTTGTCGCCGCCGTAGCCCCAACTGTTGTTGTCAATCAGCGCGTTGGTCAGCGCCGCCTGCTCCTGGAAATACCGGTCGCTGATGACATTGGTGTCCGCCCCGCCATCCACGCCCCCGATCGAATACAGCGTCGCCAGCGGCGCCTTGCCCCGGTAATCCGCGTTGCTCACCGACCCTTCCGCCAGCTGCACGCCGCCCACCATCGTGCTGTAACTCTTCGCCCCGTTCCCGGCGATGATCCCCGCCACGCTCGTGCCGTGCCCGTTGGTGTCCACCAAGCTCTGCACCGCGTCCCCGATCACCCGGATGGGCGCGCCGCCCGCACCGCTCCCCGCGCTGCCGCCCGTGGTGAAGTCCGGGTGCGTCGCGTCCACCCCCGAATCGTTCATCGCCACCAGCACGTTCAGGCCCTGCAGGTTCAGGTAATTGGTCGGCACCGTCGTGTTCGTCGCGATGCCCACCGTCACCCGGCTCAAATCATTGGCGCTCGACCCGCCGGTGAAACGGCTCCACGATCTGCACCCCCGGCAACGCCGCCAGCGCCGTCCAGTCCGCCCCCGCCGCCAGTTCCACCCGCGCCACCGGCCCGAACGGCGACTGCTCCCGCGCCACCACCCGCACGCCCGGTTGCGCCGCGATCTGCTCCAGGGTCCGCGCCGCGTTGTCCGCGAACAGCCCCAGGTTCAACAGCGTCCCGGCCCGCGCCGCCTCCTGCCGCACCGCCGCCCCCAGCAGCGGCATCTGGATCTTGTAATACGGCTCGTAGGGCAGCACCGATTGCACCAGCGGACTGCCTTTCAACAACGCCGCCGCCGCCGGGGTAAGCCGCGCCAGGTAAGCGTTGTTGGGTATGTAGGCCACAATCTGCGCCCCGGCCCGCGCCAGCAGCGACCGGAACGCGGCGTCCACCGGCCCGCGCGATTGCACGATGCAGGCCCCCGGATCGCCCGCCGTCTGCAGGTTCCTGGGGAAAGTGAAGCCGACCGGCCGGCTCGAATCAATCAGCGCGTTCTCCAGCAGGATCGCGCGCCCATCATCCAGCAAATCCTCCAGCGGCCGCGGCGTGTTGCTCAACCGCCACGCCAGCCGGTTGGTCTTCGCCTCCGACACACTCACCCAACGCGGATCCGTCAAGGGCATCACTCCCCCGGCTGCAACCCCAGGCACAGCCGCCGCCGCCGCCGCGTTTGCACCAGCAGCCGGCTTCTGCCCCGCCGCCCGCCGCCCACCACCATGCCATGACAACCACACGCACCCCACCACCAGCAGGAACAACACCAGCCATTTTATGACTCGAACGCTCACAAGACTTCCAAACAGTTGCGATTCCCAAAACAAATAGGGCCGCATCCGCCGGTTTCAATCCTCGTTTTCATTTCAATCCGGCGGCAAAATATTGAATTGTTCAATGGTCACGCGCGGCGGCGACACGATGACGGCGTTGGTGCCGCCGGTCACGACATTGGTTCGGGCCGCATCGAAGCGCACCACGGCGCGCGTGGCGGTTTCCGCCACCACCTGGTAATTGGTGGGCAGATACGAGCCGCCGACGAACACGCCGTTGTTGGGCGCCGGCGCGGGCTTAAGCGCCTGGCCGTAGCTGTATATCACATAACGCGGCGTGCCGACGCGCAACAGCGACAGCACCTGCTGCGGCAGCCATTCATACATCGCGTCGCTGTTCAGCGCGGTCTGCGCGGGATCCAGGAACGGCGACTGGTCCGAGAGCAGGGGCACGGACAGGATGTCGCCCTTGCGTTCAAATGAGCCGGCCAAACCGTCGTTATTTCTGAAATTACTCCGGGTGAAATTGATGTTCGTCACCAGCGACCCCAGCGCCGAATTCACGCCCGCCGGCCCGGCCGGGTTGATGACTGTGTAGCTGTTGGTGGAGCCGCCCGTGGGCACCACCACGCCGCTGAACAAGGCGGACCATGACGCCAGCCCGGCGGCGGGATTGTCAACGGAATCATATTGATCGGCGCCGACGTTGACCGAGAGCGTGCCGCGCGTGGCGTTGTCGTTGAGGGCCGTGGTGAACAAATCGAACAGCAGCCGGTCCGCAACCGGGGCGGCGTTGTCGGCGTCATACTGATTTGGGTTTCCATCCCACGTCCGCCAGGTGTTGAAACCGCCGTTTTGGCGGAGCAAATCCTGGGACTTGAGATAAACCGTCTGCCAGGGCGTGCCGCGGTGGACACGGCCCAGCCAGCCGACGGTCGGGAATTTGTTGGTCGGGAAAATTCCAATTGTCGGACTGGCGCACCAAGGGGTCGCGTTCCGCCCAATTGTTCTTGTTGGGATCCAAAGCCGCCCAAGCCGGGTTGCCGTCCCACGGCTGATAATTATAGTTCAAAGAACCGAGGTTCAGGCTAGTAAGCGGCACGATGTTGGTAACATAATTATTGCAAACAGTCGGCATATTCGGCGCCAGCACATTCAAAACCAGCGGAGACGGCGTCATGTCGCTGGTCAAATAATGGACCAGCGGATCATTGGCTTGGAGGACAGTGTAGCCGACGGCATAACGCGTCGGCGCGTAAGGCGCGGCCACGCTCGCTAGATAATTCGACGCGGGACCACCTTGGGGATAGCCACCCCAGCTAGGAGCGGTCGCCGTGCTGCCATACGGCATGAAAAACGCCTGAAAGGACGCCTGCTGCACAGGCGGAGTGGCGCCATAAAGCAGAGCTTCCGCGTCGCCCTGCCAAAGACCGTCTTCGCCCTGCACTCCCTCGATACCTCTTGAGATTTTAATCTGGTTTTCTATGCCATAGGGCACGCCGGTAAGGAAATCAACATTCGTGTTCCAGATGCCGACATTGGCGCTGGAATTGATCGCCCCGTTTGGATCATCCGAAAAAATTTCTGCGTTCAGGTCGCGACTGGTCATCTGCTCCAATTGGGCGTAGTCAATTACATTGGTGATGCCATTTCTGACGTCCAGAATGAACACCTGCAACCGGTTTGTGGCGAGCAGGCCGAAATGAGGCAGCGGGAAACCAGGCGTGCTGGTTTCAAACAGTGTCGGCATTCCCAAAAGGCCGAAATAATTCGTTGTAATCAAGCAGGGCGCGGTGAATCCGGCCGGGAGAGTTCCCGGCGTGAGCCCGGCATTGCCCGTGCGATAGACCGAATGCACCATGACTGGATAATCCAGATAGTTCAACGGCATGTCGAAGGAGCCGGGATTCGGCAAGCCGCCCACCCATGGAGACGAGCTTGGCCAGCCGGAAAATAGTGGAGTAGTGTAGGCGAAGCTGAATCCCATGGGTTGAGTGATGCCGGGATGGTTGTCGAAACCCGGCTCATCATTCGTAATAGACATGGAAGTGCTCACCCGATAGGACACCGAGACATTATCCGTGAAAGTGGAATTGTAAGAGTTCCAGAAATCCAGGCCCACGGAGCTGTTCAGGCTGAAGAGATACATCTGGTTCGTGCCGGTCAGGCGAACCTTGGATCGATTTTGGCTCTCGTAGTTGAGGTCGCGAGTCAACTGCAGGCGGCGAGTAACGCCCACAATGTTTTCCTGCACGAACTCGTTGAAGTTCGGAAAACCTTTTTTCGCGCCGATGATCCACGGAACGCCGTAGACGTTCACGCCTTGCGGGAAATAATTGAGAACACTCGACCCAGGCAAACCACCTGCCAATACGGAAACATCCTCTGGCAGTGCAAGCACAGGGTCGTTCGTTCCAATAACCGAGAGAATCTGCTGATAGCCGTTGATGTAAACGTCTCTAAAGCCAGATTCATTTGTGACCCAGAACGTCGGCCGGAACACGGACGGGAAATAGGAATCGGTCGAGGCGTCGTAGGTGTTGGCCGCCAGTTGCAGCAGGCGCTGGACGGCGGGCGTATAGACAAACCGGTTGCTCACCCAGACGGGAATGTCCGTGACGCCGAACGGCGCGGTCACGTTGAACGTCCCCACGAAGTTGGAGTTCACGACGGTCGTGCCCGGCCCCGTCCCGTAGGCGACGCCGGTGTTGTCGTCGGGCTCCGCCCATTGCGCGGTGTAGGCCCGCAGGAGCCGGTCGGCGGCGTTGGTGAAAAAGCCCAGCGGCGTCCACGCCATGAAGTTCGTCTGGCTGGCGATGCCGTTGGTGTTGTAAACGCCATTGAAGCCGGGATCCAGATTGTCGTAATTGAGGTTCATTTTGCCGGATTCCGGGGCGGAGTCCGTGCTCAATTGCGAGAGCAGCCGGTAGAACGTGGAGCGGTTGTAGGTGGAATTGGTCGCGCTGCCGGATGGGTTCATGCCCGCGGCGAGCAGATGCGCGGCGAAGCCGGCCGTTTCGCCGGGGTTGAACAATTCCTGCGGCGAGACGTAATGGTTCGTGTTGTCGCCACCCACCCAGAGGAAATTGGGATTGACGTCACCCCCCGCCTCCACCTGTAGTTGGGCGTTTGTCATCAGCGGCCCGTCGGTGTAACCGTCAATGTAGTCATTGGCAAAGCCCAGGGTGCCGGCGGAGGGGAAGGGGCCGAACAGGCTGGCGATGCTGGGCAGCGTGTCATACAACCCCGCATAGCGGTTGGTGAGCACCGCGAAGGCGTCCTCAAAGCCGCGCCCGCTGTTGGGCACATTGCCGAAGCTGCCCAACAGCCATTGCTGGTAATTATAGGGGTCGGCGGGCGGATCCCATTCGTTGGTGTTCAAGTCCGTGAGGAAGGCGGCGAGGTTGATTTCCCACGAGCCGACGCCTTGGTTGCGGAAATAGAAATCCGGAACGATGGGAACCGTCGCCGCGCTTTTTTGCGAGGCCGCGCGCGACAGGGCCTGGTTGTGAATGGCGTTCAAGTCGAGCGAATTGCCGGCGGGCATGGCCAGGAAGGCGAACCGCGCGATGAACGGGTTGTCCGCCGCGTAAGGCCGGTCGGGATGCGCGAGAACGCCGATCCATTCCGGGTCGCCGGTGGTCAGCCAGCCGTTCGGGTCGTCCCGCCGTTGCGGTTCAGGTCCAGATAGAACCGGTTTTCCATCGCGCGCTGGACGTAGTTGGTCAGCCAGACCGGGGCGCGGGGGCTGATGAGCAGATTGGTGAGGCCGGTCAAAGAGTCGTCGGTGTCATAATTGGTAGAGACGACCAGACCGAAGCTGTAGGGATTGGTGCTGGAGAGGATGTTGGCGGCGATTTGCGCCTCGGCGACGGCCAATCCGGCATCGGCGGCATACCGCGTGGTGGCAGCGTCGGTCTGCGTCGTGACCGAACCCTGTTCATGGCCGCTGATGGCCAGAAACGCCAGCGTCATCACCAGCGCCACGGAAAGCAAAATGAGCGTGATGACCAGGGCGACGCCGCGTTCGGATTGACGATCGGCGGCGGACTTCGCCGATTTTCTGCGAATCGCTAATCGTAAATCGTAAATCGTAAATGGCAGTTTCATTGGTAGGCGGAAGGGTCGGCGTTGGGAATCAAAACGCGCTGGCGGAAAACGTGGACCTGCCCGGCGCGTCCGGCCAGGTAGCCGGCCTGCGCCGTGGCGGAAACGCTCAAGGATTCGGCGCGCTGCAACGCGCGATCCTCCAGCACGCCCATTTCGATCTGGACGGAAGCCGGCAGGGTGTTGCTGAACATTTCAAAACCGGTCAGGCCCAAACCCGGCGGTCCCGACTGGAAATAATAGACGTTCTGGTTGGTGACGTATTGCCCGGCTGAATAGACGATGTTGTTATTCATCTGGCCGCCGCGAACATCGTAAGGCGATCACGGTCAGGTCCACCACGCCGTCCATCAGGTGGCTCATGCTGGCCCATCGTCCGGCGTAAACCGCGTCGTAAAAGGCATTGAACAGGCCGGCAGGGTCGGACTGGATGTTGGTCTCGGAGTAGAAGCGGTAGAGTGAATACAGCGAGCCGGGCGGCTCGTTGGTGGCCACCGCGTAACCTACGCCATACCACGCCGGCGCGCCATTCTCGCTGCCGCGGCTCAAGATGAAAATATTCTCCAGCACGTTCGTCCGCACGCTGCTGCCGCCCACCATCGGCTGGATGAGCGGCGACGGCGGCGCGGCCAGACGCGTGACCGCGGCGTAAAAGTTCACCGCGCCATTGGTGATATTAAATCTGCCGCCTGACGGCGACATCACCCGCAGGTCGCCGGCCATCAGATCCATGGTCGCGCGGCCCTGCTCCAGCACGCCGGCCTGGGTGACGCTGGCGCGGAACGCCGCCTGGGTGCTGTTGAACACGGCCATCAGCGCCAGAATGATGAGCGAGAGCAGCACCACCACCACCATCACCTCGACGAGGGTGAAGCCATTTACGATTCTTGATTTACGATTTACGATTGAGACCGCAAAATGCGCCGGCCCGCCCGATGTGGCGGCAATCGGCAATCGGCAATCGGCAATCGGCAATCTATCTTTCATGGCGTGTTGACGAAGGTTTGCGGCTGGTAGAAATACAGATTTACGCCGGTCAAAATGTTCGTGTTCAGGGCGAGCTGGCCCGCCACGGCGGTGCGAAAGGTCTGTTTGCCCTGGCCGTAGTGGATGCGGGGCGGTTGCGAGTCGGGCAACAGCGGCCAGAGAAACATCAACCGCAGCTCACGCAGGTTGGCCGTCAACTGCCAGACAAAGGGCGAATTAACCAGATTCGTGCCGGCCGCCGGCACGGGCAGATTTTCGCAGACGACGCCGTAGCTGAAGGAGCTTTGGCGGATGAGGCTGCCGCTGGCTTGCGGCGGCTTTTCCACCGCCGGCCCGTTGATCGAATAGACGAAGGCGACCATGCGGTTGCTGAAGCAGGGATTCGCATAGGCCGGGCCGGGAATCGGGTTGCCATAGGCATCCACAAATCGCGGCGTGCTCAACAGCCCGACGATTTCCGCGCCGCTGGTTAAGTTGGCATAGACGCGGGGAAAGCCGGGAACCCCCGCGTAGGTGTTGGTGATCATGAAGACGTAATTCGTCAGGTCATCCGCGCCGCGCGCGCCGCCGCGGATGGCCTCCAGCAGGACCGTCGCATCCTGGTTGATGACGGTCTGCTCGCGGTTGGCGCGCTGCTTCTGCATGCCGATCGGCAGCACGCCAATGATGGCCACCAGCCCGATGCCGATGATCGCCAGGCTGATGGCGATTTCAGCCAGGGTGAAACCAGCACGCATGACGGGTGACGCGTGACGTGTGACAAGAATTCCGCTCCGGCGGGTTTTCGTCACCTGCCGACGCTCACCTGTCACTTGTTTAAGAATTTCCATGGCGTTTTATTGCATCAGCCGGAAGAACAAATTGCCCGGCCCCGGCGGGAAGGCGGCGCTGTTGGTCCCGCCGCCGACATTGATCGTCCCGCCGTAATTGCCCCAGTGGGCCGCCGTCAAATCCGCGTTGGTCTGGAGCGTGAAGCTGCCTGTGGCGGGCCAGGAAACCAACACGGAGTTCGCGGCGAACCCAATCACCAGATTCGGCACGGTCACAATCTGGCCCGTCGAGGCCAGACGCAAAAACAGGATCCCGGTCGGCAGCGGCATGGTGACGCTGCTGGTGCCGTTGCTGGTCGTGACCGGACCGCCGTAATTGACCCAAGGCATGGTCAAATCTCCGTTGGTCTGGAGAACGTAGTTGCCCGTGGCGGGCCAGGAAACAGTCATGGTGCCCAGGGCAAAATTATACACAATCGTCGGATTCGGCACCGTCGTCGTCTGCGACGTCACCACGATATAAGCCGTGTTGGTCAGCGCGCTGATGCCACCGGCGCCTTGCGCGGTCAGGACGACGGTGTAGGTGCCCGTATTCGTGTAAATCTCGGCCACGTTGGTGTTGGAAGTGGTGCTCAATATATTGCCATCGCCGAAATTCCAGACATAGTTGGTGGCGTTGCTCGAAAGATTCGCAAAGGTCACCGCCAGGGGCACGACCCCGCTGGTCGGCGTGCCGACAAAGGCAACGGTCGGAGGCGGGGGCAGTTGGACCACGCCCGCCAGGACGGTCGAGTTGTTGTAGTCGGTCACAAACAAATTCCCCGCGCTGTCCAAGGTGGCGCCCCACGGCTCGGAAAAATTGCCGGGCGCGCTAATGGTGCTGGACACCCAGTTGGTCCCCGCTGGCGTCAGCTTGCGGATCAAGCCGTTGCCCGCGTCTGCCACGAAGAGTTCACCGGCGCTATCCGTCGCGATGCTCAACGGGGAATTGAACAGCGCGTCGCTGTTTGTGCCGTCGGTGGCGCCGCTGGCGGTGGGGGATCCCGCAATGGTGGTCACCACCCAGTTTGTTCCCATCGGCGTCAGCTTGCGGATGGTGGAGCCGCCCAAATCGGGATTGAGGACGGCATTGTCCGACACATAAAGGTTGCCTGTGTTGTCGAAGGCAAGGCCATACGGGATGAAGAACAATGCCGTGCCGTTCGTTCCGTCGGCGTAGCTGGGATTGTCCGGCTGGCCGGCAATCGTCGTCACCACCCAGTTGGTCCCGACGGGCGTCAGCTTCCGGATGACGGAATTGTAGGAATCCGCCACATAAAGGTTGCCCTGGCTGTCCACGGTCAGGTTTTGCGGCCCATAAAAGAGCGCGGCGCTGTTGGTGCCGTCGGCCCACGCATGGTTTTCAGGCTGGCCGGCAATTGTCTTCACCACCCAGTTCGTCCCCACCGGCGTGATTTTGCGGATGGTTGAGCCGTAGAATTCTCCCACATATAAATTGCCGTTGGTGTCCACGGTAATGCCAACGGCATTGTCGAAGGAGGCGGCGCCGTTGGTCCCGTCAGCGTCCACGGAACCTCCGCCGGGCGTTCCCGCAATCGTGGTCACGATCCAGTTCGTGCCGTCCGGCGTGAGCTTGCGGATGATGTTCTCAAGGCCGTCCACCACATAAAGATTGCTGTGGGTGTCTTCGGCAATCCCAGAGGGCCAGTTGAACCGCGCGGCGCCGTTCGTCCCGTTGGCGGACCCCGCGCTGGCGGCGGTTCCCGCGATGGTGACAAAGTTTGTGAATTGCGCCCCGGCGGCGGACACGGCCAGGAGTGCAATCGTCAAGGAGGCAATCAAGGATTGGGTTAGGATCTTCATGGCGTCATGGTGGCTGATTACTGCACTTTCGGGTAAAGCAAAACGGCGCGGCCCGTCAGCCAGTCAATCCGGACGATATTGAAGGCGTTGGTGCTGTTGCCGGGCGGCGATTCCGAGACGGAGGCTGGACTGAATTGAAAGACCTTGTCGGCATCCCGCGCCGGCAACACGCTGCCGCGCGCCAGCGGGATGTATTCATCCTGCCCCGAGGTCAACTGTCCGAGATAATTGAAGGCAACAAGGGAAAGCGCGGCAGAAACGCCGATGGCACCGCGAGCGTTTCGGTGGGAAACGGAATTTGGGCGGTGTCAAATCCGCGAACCGGATAAGACGCGCCGGCGGCCGGATCCGGCACAATGGTGATCGAAGCGCGCGGGCCGAATTTCCACGCGGCGATGAACGAGCCGTCCGGCAGCGCCCGCCACGGATCGAGATAATGCCATGCGTGCTGCCCCGGCTGGTCGCCCACCGCGCCGTTGGCGACAAACGTGTAGCCGGTCAATTGCTTGTCGCACAAATTGGTCAGCTCGATTCTCTGGGCGGGGGTGAACCATGACCACAGGGGTCAGTTCCGGCCTCCAAAAATTCGTCGGCACGAAAACCATATAAACGGTCGTGTGATTGGCGATGGCCAGTTGCCGCGCGCGGCCCACGGCGTCGAGCAACTGGCGCGACGCGCTGACGGCGGCGTTGGACTTGCCGAGGTTCTTGAGCGCCGGCACGGTCAGCGCCGCCAGGATGCCCAGGATGGAAATCACCACCAGCATCTCGACCAAGGTGAAGGCGGAACAAGCAAAGGCTAAAGGCTGAAGGCTGAAGGCTGAAACCCTCTGGCGCTTCGCGGGGAAATTTTAATTTGGCATTCAGCATTTACTGCCTTTTCTACTACTTCCAGCTCAAAATATTGTCCTTGTTGGCGCCCTGGTTTGCCGGGGAACCCGGATCAATCTTCCCGTCCGGGCCGGCGGACCAGACCATGACCTTGCCGCGATATTGGAAATCATCTGGATCATCGGGACGCCGGGATTGATCAAACCATTCAATCCGAGGGTGCTGCTGCCAGTTTGAGCGGAAACTCTCTGTCTAGGCAATAAAACGCATCCTGGCACATGTCATCGTAATTCAAATCCATCGTGATGACGTAAGGATTGCCCCACGGGTCGCGATAAACCAAATCCGTGCCCACGCCCGGCGAACTTGTGTCGCCCGACATCTTGGCGTTCAGGAAAACCGTGCTGCTGCGGATTTTTCAGGTGGTTCATGTTCACGGTCGGTCCGCCGCCCGGATAATTGGTCATGTCCATCAAAATGGCGATGACTTCGGCGTTGGTCAAAATGGAACCGTTCACGAGAGTTCCGATTGACATCGTTGCTGCCGTCCGGCTTTCGGAAAGTGCCGCCGTAGGTGAAATCTCCATTGGGACTGTTCCTTTCGCGTTTATCCCGGCCTGATTTTGCGCGGCGGCGGAAACCGGAAAACGGCCATAAGCCGAATCGTAGCCTTGGATGGCCGTGTCAATCTGGCTGATTTCCAGTCCGCGCCTTCATCATGAGGGCATGCTTTTTGGCCGATCGCCAGCGCCGGCAGCAGCAGGCCCGCGAGGATGGCGATGATGGCGATGACGACAAGCAGTTCAATGAGCGTGAACGCCTGGCGGTTCCGGCGGGAGGGAGGCAGGTTTGTTTTCATGATTTTTGGGGAAATGGAATTCCGGCGGGTGAACATTGAAACGCCAGCGGCGACAGCGGCAAAGGGCGGCGCACCACGACCCGCGGCTGCCAGACGCAATCGTGCCAGTCCACGGCGAGCGAGCGGCGGCGCGGTGCATTTTCCAATTGGGCGTTGGCGCACATGGGGATTCAGGGCAGCGGACTGTTGATCTGGACGGTCTTGCTCCAGTTGCAGATGAGATTGGTCTTCCCAAAGAAGGAAAGTTGCATCCACAAATCATAGCCGTTGGGATTGTTCACGCCGGGATAGCGATAACGCCAGGGATTCACATCCGGTTGCCCGAGCGGCTGGTAACCTGGATCCGGCCCGCCGGCGGAGCCGATCAGGATGGTGATCGGGACACCGTTGGCGGTGTAGTTCGCCGTCTGGTTTGGCTTCAATCCGTGGATGAAATTCCTGCCCGCCAGGCGACTCCTCGCTGGAACCGGGCTTGCTGCAATTGACAAAGCCGGCCACGCCCGGGAAGGCGGTGGGCACGCCGGCCACCGTGATGGAAGCAGCGCCGTCCAGCGTGGTGTAAACCGCGCCGTTGTTGGTCATGCCCTCCAGTTCGTAATAAAGTTGGTTGACCAGCGCCGTTGCCCGAATCGCCGGGCGGATAAAATCCGTAGGCGTCGTGGTAGCGTTGAATGGCCGTATTCCATTTGTTCCATTTCCGCCCTGGTCTGGCTGATGTACTGCTGCCTTTTGACCGCGTCCATAGCCGGAATCGTCAAGCCCGCCAGCACGGCGATGATGGCGATGACGACGAGCAGTTCGACGAGGGTGAAGCCGACTGGACGATTTGGGACGACTGACGCGCGGACGCCTGCCGGTTTTTCAACCGGCCACCGGTCATCGGCCATTGGCAGTTTGTCGTTCATTTTATTTCTCGCCCAATTCGTCTTCCATCCGTTCGCTCAACCATTGTTTGATCATGCTCTGGTAATTCAAATACCGCGACCGCGCCAGCCGCTTGATGCGCGCCAGCATCCGCGGATCAATCCGCAGCGTGATGGTCACGGACTCGGACGCCTCGGCGCCGCCCGCCGTGGCCGCTTCCATCAGCCGCAAGTCCGGCCGGTTCTCCGACCAGAAATCCGCCTCGGCCTCTTCGCTGTCGAAGAGCGGCACGTCTTCCCAACTGGCAAACGTTCGCATGGCATTCCGCTAGTTCTCGTCCTCGTCCCTCGATGGCCATTTTCAATTCCGGGAACAACGACGCGGCGGATTCGCATCCTGCCATTCGTCACCCGTCACTTTTCACCCGCATTCAGCGTCTGGTCCATTTTCCGCTGGTAAAAAAACCGCTCTTCCGGCTCGAACGGCCGCGCCTGCAACACCCGGACCAGCCGGCCATTGGTCCGATACACGCTGAAAACTCCCGATGCCGCCCGCCGACATGCCCAGGTTGAAAAAGCGCGCCTGCACGCCGAACCGCGGCGAGTCCGGCAACAGCCGGACGGCAAACGGATCTTCAAAGGACTCTTCAATTTCCCGCTGAGTCAAAGAACTATCCAAATCGAAGGGCGGATTGTTCCAATCAAACTCCATAACGAGTTAATTGTAAATAAAACGCCCATGCAATGTGTTTACAATGTATTTACACATGGATGCGGCTATTTGTCAACAACTTTTGGGCATTCCGGGCACAATTTACGGTTTTATCGCTGGTTAGTCTTTTTCAGCACCGCCGCCGCTTTCGCCGCCGCCACTGCTCATCTGGTTGATCATGGCAATCAACGGCAGGAACATGGCGATGACGATGCTGCCGACGATGACCGCCAGAAAGATAATCATGATCGGCTCCAGCAGCGAGGTCATGGCCGAAACGGCGTTGTCCACTTCTTCGTCGTAGTTGTCGGCGATTTTCAGGAGCATTTCGGGCAGGGCGCCGGTTTGTTCGCCGACGTCCACCATGCTGACGACCATGGGCGGGAAAACGCCGGAGCTTTCCAGCGGCGCGGTGATGGTTTCGCCTTCCTTGACGCTTTCATGCACCTTGGTGACGGCGTTGGCGATGATGACGTTGCCGGCGGTTTCCTTCACGATGGTCAGCGCCTGCAAAATCGGAACGCCGCTGCTGACGAGCGTGCCGAGCGTGCGGTGAAACGGGAAATGGCCACCTTGCTGATGACCGGGCCGATGGGCGGCATTTTGAGTTTGAACTTGTCCCAGACGTGACGGCCGAACTTGGTGGTTTTGATGATGACCAGCAGAAGCACCACAACCACGGCGACGGCGCCCGCCACGGGCAGGAAATGGTCCTGGACAGTGTCGCTGATCGCGAGCACAAACAGGGTGAATTTCGGCATCGTCGACATTCATGCCGGCGAACACCTCCTTGAACCTGGGAATCACGAAAACCATCAGCAAAGTCAGGATGCCCATGGCGACAATCAGCACGGCCACCGGATAAAACAGCGCGGCCTTGACCTTGCCTTTGATCTTCTGCGCCTTTTCGGAAAATTCGGCCAGACGTTTCAACACCACTTCCAGCACGCCGCCCAGTTCGCCCGCCTTGACCATGTTGACGAACAGCCGGTTGAAGACCTTGGGATGCTGCGCCAGCGCCTCGGAAAACGTGCTGCCGCCCTCGATCGCCAGGGCCAGTTCGCCGAGAATGGTCTTGAGCGTGGCGTTGCGCTCCTGTTTTTCCAGCACGCGCAATCCGCGCAGCAGCGGCAGGCCGGCGTCCACCAGCGTCGCCAGTTGCCGCGTGAACGTCGTCAACACCTTCGGTTTTACCCTGCCGCCAGGACCGGGGATTTTGATTTCGATGTTCAGCCCGCCGCCTTTTTTCCTTGCCGCCGGGCCGGGCCGCCGGTTTGGCTTTTTTGCCGGCGGCTTTTTCGCTGGGCTTTTTCGGCCTCGACAATCTTGGTGGGGAACAAGCCCATTTCCTTCACGCGGCCAATGGCCTCGTTCTGGCTGGCGACTTCGATGGTGCCTTTGGTTTCCTTGCCGTGGGGTCCAGCGCCACGTAATCGTATTTGGGCATAACATCAGGATCAGGTATATTTGACGACTTCTTCAATGGTTGTATCACCTTCAAAAATGCCGCGCAAGCCGTCTTCGCGCAAGGTCACCATGCCCAGCTCGACGGCCTTCTGCCGCACCACCACCGTCGGCGCGCGTTCGTTGATCAGCGTGCGGATCGCCTCGCTGATGATGAGCAGTTCAAAAATGCCCTTGCGCCCCTTGTAGCCGGTGTCGTTGCAGGTCGAGCAGCCGCGGCCGTAATGAAAAACCTTGTCGCCCAGATCGTGCGGCGAAAGATTCAGCATCTCCAGCTGCTTCTCCGTCGGCTCGAACGGCGTCCGGCAATTCTTGCAGATGGTGCGCACCAGCCGCTGGCCCAGCACGGCCATCAGCGTCGAGGAAATCAGGAACGGCTCCACGCCCATGTCCACCAGGCGCGTCACCGCGCCGGGCGCGTCGTTCGTGTGCAGCGTGCTCAAGACCAGGTGGCCGGTCAGCGACGCCTGGATGGAAATCTGCGCCGTTTCCAGGTCGCGCATTTCACCCACCATGATGATGTCCGGGTCCTGGCGCAAAAACGACCGCAGCGCCTTGCCGAAGGTCATGCCCACCGCTTCATTGATGGCCACCTGCATGATGCCTTCGATGTCGTATTCCACCGGGTCCTCGGCGGTGAGCAGTTTGGAATCAATCGTGTTGACGCGGCGCAGGCAGGAATACAGCGTCGTCGTCTTGCCGCAACCGGTCGGGCCGGTCACGACGAAAATGCCGTTGGGCCGCTGGATCACCTCGGTGACGAAATCGTAGACGTATTTGGGAAAGCCGAGCGTTTCGATTTCCAGGTTGACCGCCGCGCGGTCCAGCACGCGCAACACGACCGATTCGCCGAATTGCGTCGGCAGGGTGGACATGCGCAAGTCCACCTGGCGGTTGCCGATGTTCAGGTTGATGCGTCCGTCCTGCGGCAGGCGGCGTTCCGAGATGTTCAGGTTCGCCATGACTTTCAGGCGCGAAATCACCGGCAGCGCCAGATGCTTGGGCGGCGGCGCCATTTCGTAAAGCGCGCCGTCCACGCGGTAGCGGATGCGGAATTCGGTTTCAAACGGCTCGAAATGAATGTCGCTCGCGCGGTCCTGAATGGCCTGTTGCAGGACCAGGTTGACGAATTTCACGATGGGCGCCTCGTTGGCCAGGTCCTCCAGCCGCTTTCGCGTCCTCGCGCGGCCTCGTCCACTTCGCGGGCGATGTCCGTGTCCGCGCCCAGTTCCTTGAGAATTTCCGAGAAACTCCCCGCGCCTCTCCTGGCCGTAAAGCCGGTCAATCGTCTTTTTCGATTTCGGCGGGGTCGGCCACGACGATCTGCACGTCGCGCTTGATGGCAAAATGGATTTCGTCCGCGCGCGCCGGATCGAGCGGGTCGGCCAGCGCGACCTGCACCGTGCCGTTGTTCATGGCCACGGGCAGGCAATGATACATCCGCGCGACCTTGGCCGGAACCGTCTGCAACAGTTCGGGCGGAAATTCGCGGTCCTTCAACGACACCACCTCGGCGCCGATGTGCCTGGCGATCACGTGCAGGATGTCGTCGAGCTTCATGATGCCGAAGTCCTGCAACAACTGGATCACCGGCGCGTTGCTGCGCTTGAGTTCGGCGACGACCTCCTCGTATTGCAGGTCGTCAATCAAGCCCTGCTCCCGGATGAGCGCCAGCAACGGATTTGAAATTTCTTCGGCCATGTTAAAACATCATCACGCCTTTGGCCGGTGCGCGGCCTGCGACCTGCGCCAGTTCCAGTTCCTGCAACTTCGCCTGCATCGTCGTCGGGTCCTGCGCCTTGGTGATCACTTCCTCGCGCGCAATCATGCCCTGCTGGTATTTGTCCAGCAGGAACGAGTCGAGCGTCACCATGCCGTATTTCGCGCCGGTCTGGATGTCCGACTGGATGCGGAACGTTTTGTTGTCGCGGATGAGCGCGGCGATGGACGGCGTGTTGACCATGATTTCAAACACGGCCACGCGGCCCGGCTTGTCAATGCGCGGAATCAGCAATTGCGAAATCACCGCCTGCATCACGGTGGAAAGCTGGATGCGCACCATTTCCTGCTGGTTGGTCGGGAAGGCGTTGGTGATACGGTCAATCGTCTTGGCCGCGCCGGTGGTGTGCAGCGTGCCGAAAACCAAGTGGCCGGTTTCCGCCGCGGTGATGGCCGCCTCAATCGTTTCCAGGTCGCGCATTTCACCGACGAGCACCACGTCCGGGTCCTGGCGCAGCGCGCGGCGCAGGCCCTCGGCGAAATTCGGCACGTCCACGCCGATTTCGCGCTGCGTGACCAGCGCCTTTTTGTGTTTGTGATAATACTCGATCGGGTCTTCGATGGTGATGATGTGCGCCTCTTCGCGCTCCTCGTTGATGATGTTGATCATCGAGGCCAGCGTGGTGGTTTTGCCGGAACCGGTCGGCCCGGTCACCAGAACCAGACCGCGCGGCTTGTAAAGCAGTTCCTTGACGCTCGGCGGAATGCCGATTTGCTCCATCGTCAGCAGCTTGCTGGGAATCTGCCGGAGCACCAGGCCGAAATTGCCCTTTTCCTTGAACACGCTCACGCGGAACCGCGCCGCGTCGCCGAACGCAAAACCGAAGTCCGCGCCGCCGCGTTCGCGCGTGCTCTGGATGTGCTCCTCGGACGTGATGCTGCGCATCAATTCCTCGGTGTCCTCCGGCTTGAGCGACGGGCCTTCGACGCGGTGCAAAATGCCGTGCACGCGGATCACCGGCGGCGTGCCGACGCGGATGTGCAGGTCGGAGGCGCCTTCGGCCACCACCAACTGCAGCAAATCGGACATGGAGTATGACATAAAAAAATTCCGGCTACGACTCGTCGCCGATCGGTGGCGCGGATGACTTCCTCGGGCGTGGTCAGGCCGGCGAGCACCTTGCGGATGCCGTCCTCGCGCAAGGTGCGCATGCCCATTTCGCGGGCGCGGGCGCGCAGAACGGACGACGACACCTTGTCGTAAATCAATTTCCGCGCCTCGTCGTCAATGACGAAAATTTCAAAAATGCCGAAGCGCCCGCGGTTGCCGGTGTTGTTGCAATTCGCGCAGCCGCGGCCCTTCATCAGCGTGGCGGTCTTCAGATGTCCGGCGTCAGGTTCAGGGCGCGCATCTCGTCTTCCGTCGGCTGATACGGCTCGCCGCATTTCTTGCAGATTTTGCGCACGAGCCGCTGCGCCATGAGGCAGCGCGTGGAGGACGCGACCAAAAACGGTTTCACGCCGATGTCAATCAGGCGGGTCACGGCGCTGGGCGCGTCGTTGGTGTGCAGCGTGGAGAAAACCAAATGGCCGGTGAGCGACGCGTTGATGGCGATGGACGCGGTTTCCAGGTCGCGAATTTCACCGATCATGATCACGTTCGGCGCCTGGCGCAGGATGGACGCGCAACGCGGCGGCGAACGTCAGTCCGACCGCTTCGGTGACCTGCACCTGGTTGATGCCGGCCAGAATATATTCCACCGGGTCTTCGACGGTGATGATTTTGCGGTCCGGCCGGTTGATGAAGTGCAGGCAGGAATAAAGCGTCGTGGTTTTGCCGGAACCGGTCGGGCCGGTCACGAGCAGGATGCCGTCGGGCAGGCCGATCATGCGCTCGAACGTCTGCTGGTCGTCCGTGAAAAATCCCAGTTCGGCCAGGCCGAGCCGCAAGCCTTCCTTGTCCAGAATACGCATCACGATGCTTTCGCCGTGGTTGGTCGGCAGGCAGGACACGCGCAAGTCAATCAGCTTGTTGCCGACCTTGCGTCTGGATGCGTCCGTCCTGCGGGATGCGGTGCTCGGAGATGGACATGTTCGACTGGATTTTCAGCCGCGCGATGATGGACGGCTGCAGCCGTTTCGGCGGCGCCTTCATTTCGTGCAGCACGCCGTCAATGCGGTAGCGCAGACGGAACCGTTTCTCCAGCGGTTCCAGATGAATGTCCGAGGCGCGCATCTTGAAGGCGTCCACGATGATCTGGTTCACCAGCCGGATGAGCGGCGCGTCCGCGTCCACCGCCGCCGCCGTCGTCCGCCAACGCCGTCGTGGCACGGCGACTTCTCCTCCGGTCAGTTCCTGGATCACGTCCTTGAAGACGCCGTCCTCCATCGTCTTTTTTTCCCCGCCGTAATATTTGTTCAGCGCCGCCTCGATGTCCGGCTCCGACGCCACGCGCAGTTCAATCTCCGCGTTGAGCAGATGCGTCAGCGAATCAATCGTGTTCAGGTCGGACGGGTCGGCGATGGCCACGGCGACCTTGCCGTCGGTTTTGAACAGGGGAACGACGCGGTATTTTTTGGCGATGTGGCGCGGGATGATGGAAATGACTTCGTCGGGAATCTTCATGCGCCGAGCTGGACGACTTCCGCGCCGAATTGCGCGGCCTTGGCCTGGGTCACGTCCGCCGGGCGGATGACCTTGTTGGCCAGCAACAAATCCACCACGCCCACGCCGGAGGCGTTGGCTTCTTCGCGGGTTTTGGCGACCTGGTCGGCCGGTGCGAGGCCGAGGTCCACCAACACGTCCGCCAGATAATCGTCTTTTTCTGCCACGGTCTGCCGTTTTAATCCTGGTTCGCGTGAGGTGTGTCCGAATAAAGCTAGCGGCGCGCGCGGGAATGTCAACGCCGCGTCACTTCAACGCGAAAAAATTGGTGCACCCATCAGGAGTTGAACCTGAAACCTTCTGATCCGTAGTCAGACGCTCTATCCAATTGAGCTATGGGTGCAGCCAAAAGGGACGATAAACTACGGGCCGCAAGCCGGCGGCGCAAGAATTTTCCCGCGCCGCAAACGCTCAATTCGTGAAAATATTCCGCAACGCCAGCGCCGCAATCGTCACCACCAGCATCAGGCCGCTGGGCATGAATTTTTTCGTCTTCGCCAGCCGGATGGCGAACACCACCAGCAAGCACGAGCCATGATGACGTTCACCAGATTGCGCGCAAAGCCCGGCTGGAACACGCCCGGCAACGTCGTCAGACACCAGCACCGCCGCAAACACCGCCGACGTGATGAGCGACACCTTGCTCTTCGCCTTGAAAAATCCAATCAGCCCGCCGACCAGCAGCAGGACGATGTAAACCCACAAAACCTTGGTTGGAAAATCATGCACGCGGCGCAGGCTGCCTTAATTCGCCAAAACGTCCAAACTCAAAATTTCGCCCGGCTCGCATTCCGCCACCACTTCAAACGGGCGGCAGCAGACCTCGCAATCCGTCGTGAAACGCTGTTGCGGCACGCTCGTGTCCACGACCACTTCAAACGTCTGGCCGCAAAACGGGCATTGGATGTTTTCGGAAACTTCCATCCGCGAAATTCGCCCACGGACGAAAGTTTTGCAACTCCGCCGTCTGATTTGACGACGAAGTCGTGCGGGAAATGATTTCCCGGTCGGCTTAGAACCGTTTGGTGATCGTCAGCGTGATCGTGTGGCCTTGCGCGCGGCTCTCCGCCATGAATTCGTAGTTGTAGCGGAGCGAGACGAACAGCATCTTCCGGCGGAATCACGAAGCTGACTTCCGGGCCGACCGCCGCCACGCGGTTGAGCGGATGCTCCGTTGCTGTTGCCGGTGCACCTGTTGCTGGTAATAACCCACCACGCCCAGGTCGGCTTCCTTGCACACGCTCTTGCTCACGCCCCATTCCAGCGTGTAGGCGTCTCCGTAAGTGATGTGCGTGTCGCGCTGCTCGGTGTTGAACTCAAACCGGTTCAACGCCGACACCGCCCAGGTTTTTGCCTCGTCAACATACCAGGTGGCCCCGGCGGTTTGCATGAACGTCCAATAACCCAGACCGGGCGTCGTCGAGGGTCCGGGCTGGCTGGGGGAATCGCCCGTGGGCGCGTCCACGCCGCTGGCGACGGCAAAGTCAAACTGCTTGAGATGCCACGAAAGCGTGCCTTCGGCGAAGAAATCTCCGACGCCAAACGTGTTGCCGTTGAACGGGCCGCCGGGCGTGTTGGCGCTGGCCTGCTGGTAAACCAACGGCAAAAAACCGTCCACGCCGACATATGCCGCCGAGGAATTTCGGTCCGTAATCCAGAGGACGCGGGGCAGGTTGGCGTAGGTGAACGCGTCGAGGTCCGCCGGACCGTTTTTATTTCCGTGCGAATCGTTCAACTGGTCGGCGGTGTAGAAATAATTGTAGTCGCGGAAATAAACTCCGGGCGGCGGCAGCGAGGCGGCTTTGATGCCTTCCACACCGGGCACGTAATGGGCCGAGGGTTGGGCTTCAGAGCGAAACTGGCCAGCACGGTGAAACCGGCGACCAGGATGAAACGGATTGATGTGAGTTTTCATGGTTTGGTGTTTATGATTGAAAGATGACAGGTTGGCGGATTTGTCATGGCAATCGTGAGCTAAATTCCGTCAAACATCCTGCAATTTGCCGGTCAGATAGGTTTCGTAGGCGCTCAAGTCGAGCAGGCCGTGGCCGGAAAGATTGAACAGAATGACGCGCTTCTTGCCGGCTTCCTTCGCGCGCTTGCGCCTCCTCCACCACCGCGGCGATCGCGTGGGCGGATTCCGGCGCCGGCACGATGCCTTCCGCTGCGGGCAAACAGCGTCGCCGGCCTCGAACACCTTCGTCTGGTGATACGCCTCGGCTTCCATCAAGCCGAGCTTGAGCGCGTGGCTGACCATCGGCGACATGCCGTGATAACGCAGCCCGCCCGCGTGAATGGACGGCGGCATGAACTTGTGGCCGAGCGTGTACATCATCAGCAGCGGCGTCATCTCCGCCGTGTCGCCGAAGTCGTAGCGCAGGTCGCCCTTGGTCAGCGACGGGCAGGCCGTCGGCTCGACGGCGACGATCCGGTATTTTTTCTTCTCGGCGATCTTCTTGCGAATGAACGGGAACGCCAGCCCGGCGAAATTGCTGCCGCCGCCGCAGCAGGCGATGATGGAATCCGGCTCCTCGCCCGCGAGTTCCATCTGCTTGATGGCTTCCTGGCCGATGACCGTCTGGTGCAGGCAGACGTGGTTCAGCACGCTGCCCAGCGAGTATTTCGTGTTCGGATGCTTGACCGTGTCCTCGATGGCCTCGCTGATGGCGATGCCGAGGCTGCCGGGGCAATTCGGATCCTCGGCAAGCAGCTTGCGGCCGTATTCGGTCTGGTCGCTCGGACTGGGATGCACCGTCGCGCCCCAGGTGTGCATCAGCATCCGGCGATACGGCTTGTGCTGGTAGCTCACCTTGACCATATAGACATTGCATTCCAGCCCGAACAGTTTGCACGCCAGCGCCAGCGACGAGCCCCACTGGCCCGCGCCGGTCTCGGTGGCGAGCCGTTTGGTGCCGGCGACCTTGTTGAAATACGCCTGCGGCAACGGCGGTGTTGGGCTTGTGGCTGCCGGCGGGGCTGGCGCCCTCGTATTTGTAATAAATATGCGCCGGCGTCTGCAGCGCCTTCTCGAAGCGCACCGCGCGCAGCAACGGCGTGGGCCGCCACAGCGCATAAATGTCGCGCACCTCTTCGGGAACCGTCACCCAGCGGTCGGGACACATCTCCTGCTTCACGAGGTTTTCCGGGAAGATGGCCAGCAGCGCCTCCGGCGGGATGGGCTGTTTGGTGCCCGGATGCAGCGGCGGCGGCAGCGGCTCCGGGAAATCGGCCAGAAGATTGTACCATTGCTTGGGAATGTCGGCCTGCGTCAGCGCGAATTGAGTTTGCGTTTTCATAATGCCAGATGGACGTTGGCCCCAGTATAGCCGGGGCAAACCGCTTGTCACGCGGGAATTAGCAAATTCAATTGATCTAATTCATTAAATCATATTGTCTTGTTTTATTCCACCGCCGGGAATGGGCACCGGTTTGCCGCACTTTTGGGATTTGCCAGCTTCGGGAAATTCAGAGATACTGCCTCTCCGGTTTTACGGCAATTTATGAAACCCCAGGTTGAAATCTACGACACGACCCTGCGCGACGGCTCCAGGGCGAAGGCATCAATTTCTCGGTGGCGGACAAGCTCCGCATCGCCGAGAAGCTCGACGCGTTCGGGGTTCATTACATTGAAGGCGGCTGGCCCGGCAGCAATCCCAAGGACATTGAGTTTTTTGCCGAGGCGAAAAAGAAAAAATTCAAGAACGCCCGGCTCGCCGCGTTCGGCTCCACGCGCAAAAAAGGAGTGCCGGTCGAACAGGATGATCAGGTGCGCCTGCTCATCGAGGCGGCGACGCCCGTCGTGACCATTTTCGGCAAGACCTCCATGCTGCACGTGAAGGAAGTCCTGCGCTGCACGCCGGAGGAAAATCTGGCGATGATCGGCGACACCGTGAAGTTTCTCAAGGACCACGGCAAGTTTGTCATTTACGACGCCGAGCATTGCTTCGACGGCTACAAGCTCGACCCCGAATACGCCGTCGCCACCTGGCAGGCGGCCGAAAAGGCGGGCGCGGACATGGTCGTGCTCTGCGACACGAACGGCGGCTGCCTGCCGGTCGAAGTTGCCGAAATCACGAAAGTCGCGCTCGGCAAATTGAACTGCCCCGTCGGCATCCACACGCACGACGACATCGGTCTGGGCGTCGCGAACGCCCTGGTCGCCGTCGAAGACCGGCGCGGTGCAGGTGCAGGGCACCATCAACGGCTACGGCGAGCGCACCGGCAACTGCAATCTGACCAGCGTGATTCCCTGCATCGCGCTGAAAATGAAGAAGACCTGCGTGCCGGGAAAATCGCTGCCGAAGCTGAAGGAAATTTCGCTGTTCGTGGACGAAATCGCGAACCTGCGCCACAACCCGCGCCAGCCGTGGGTCGGCTCCGCCGCGTTCGCGCACAAGGGCGGCATGCACGTCAACGCCGTCCAAAAACTTTCCGCGAGCTACGAGCACATTGACCCGTCGCTCGTCGGCAACCAGCGCACCGTGCTGGTGAGCGATTTGTCCGGCCGCAGCAACATCGTGATGAAGGCGCAGGAACTCGGCTTCAAACTCACGAACGACACGCCGGAACTGAAGGCTATCCTGCATCGCGTCAAGGAACTGGAAAACCAGGGCTACGAATTCGAGGCCGCCGAGGCGTCGCTCGCGCTGCTCATCGGCCGGACGTTGAAGCATCGCGAACTGCCGTTCCGCGTGGACGCCTACCACGTTTCCATGCGCCGCAACGGTCACGAATCCATTTGCGAAGCGACGGTGAAAGTTATCGTCAACGGCAAGGCGGCGCACACGGTGGCGGAAGGCGACGGCCCGGTGAACGCGCTTGACGGCGCGTTGCGGCTGGCGCTGGGAAAATTCTTCCCGCATCTCCAAGAACGTGACGCTCACCGATTACAAGGTGCGCATCCTTGACACCGCCACCGGCACGGCGGCCAAGACGCGCGTGCTCATCCAGTCCACCGACGGCAAGCGCGACTGGGGCACCGTCGGCGTGAGCGAAAACATCATCGAAGCCAGCCTCCAGGCGCTGGTGGACAGCATGGAATTTGCGCTCTTAAAGAAATGAACACCTAACATTCAACATTCAACGGCCAACATCCAATTGTTCTTCCGCGGCCGTTCCTTGGATGTTCGATGTTGAATGTTTCCCATTTGAGCCATGTCTGAAATTTCCAAAGCCTACGAACCGCAGTCCGTCGAGGACAAATGGTATCAATTCTGGCTCGACCAGAAATGCTTCGTCGCCGACGCGCAATCGCCCAAGCCCGCTTATTCCATCGTCATCCCGCCGCCGAACGTCACCGGCGTGCTCACCATGGGCCACGTCCTCAACAACACGATCCAGGACATCCTCGCCCGCAAAGCGCGCATGGACGGCAAGGAAGTTCTCTGGTTGCCCGGCACCGACCACGCTGGCATCGCGACGCAAACCGTCGTCGAGCGCACGCTCAAGAAATCCGGCGAGATCAAACACCGCGACGATTTGGGCCGTGAGAAATTCCTGGAACGCGTCTGGCAATGGAAGGAAAAGCACGGCGGCATCATCATCCAGCAATTGAAAAAGCTCGGCGCGTCATGCGACTGGACGCGCGAACGCTTTACGATGGATTCAGAATATTCGCGTTGCGTGCAAAAGGTGTTCGTGGAACTTTACAAAAAGGGACTCATCTACCGCGGCAAACGCATGGTGAACTGGTGTCCCGCGTCGCTGACCGCTTTGTCGGACGAGGAAGTGGTGATGAAACCCCAAAATGGGCGCTCTTATCTATTTTAAGGTAGAGGTTGCTGAAATTCCCGGAACTTTTCTAACGATTGCAACGACGCGGCCGGAGACCATTCCTGGCGACACCGCCGTCGCAGTAAATCCGAAAGACCAGCGCTACGCACATCTTATCGGTAAGCACGTCGTCCGTCCGCTGCCGGCGGAGTTGCCGAGGCAGCTAAAACTCATTCCGATTATCGGCGACGAGCATGTGGATTTTGAATTCGGCACGGGCGTTTTGAAAGTGACACCGGCGCACGACAAAGCCGATTTTGAAATTTACAATCGCATTGTTGCAAAAGGCCTCGCCGAAAATGATGATGAGCTCGGTAGAATGAAACCAGTTGAAGTCATTGATGCAAGAGGTCATATGACTCCTTTGGCCGGGCAAGTTCTAAAAGGTCTTGAACGGTTTCAAGCTCGAAACGTTGCTGCCGAATTGCTAAATGAATCAGGTCTATTGGTAAAAGAAGAGCCTTACACGAACAACGTCGGATTCAGCGAGCGCGCCGACGTGCCGATTGAGCCGCGCTTGAGCGAGCAATGGTGGTTGCGTTATCCGAAGCTTCACGAGTCACAGGAACTCGTGCAGAACAACTCAATTCGTTTTCGGCCTGAACGATGGGTGCGCGTTTACCAGCACTGGATCGAAAACAATATCGATTGGTGCCTTAGCCGCCAGCTCTGGTGGGGACATCGGATTCCTGTGTGGAGAAAAACTTTCACAAAAACACCCCCCCATTTCCCGGTCTCGTTGATCCAAAACTTGACGCGGCGGCTCGTAAAGAGGTTGCTGATAAAGTTTTTTGGACTGATTTGCCTTGGGACAAGGTCGAAGTGGAAAATTTAGATTCAGGTGAAATTGCTTGCACCGTTCTCCGAAAAATTGATGACGAAACGGGAGTGGAAGAATATGCCACGACTTCTGAAGAATTTGGGAAAGAACTGGAAGCAACCGGTTTCATCCAAGACCCCGATGTGCTCGATACATGGTTCAGTTCGTGGCTCTGGCCATTTGTGACAATGGGCTGGCCGAGGAAAACCGAGACGCTCGCAAAATTTTACCCGACCACCGATCTCGTCACCGGGCCGGACATTATTTTCCTGTGGGTAGCACGGATGATTATGGGGGATTGGAATTCACGGGCGAGATGCCGTTCCAGAACGTCTATTTCACCGGCATCATCCGCGACAAGCAGGGGCACAAGATGTCCAAGAGCCTCGGCAATTCGCCCGACCCGCTCGACCTCATCGGCAAATACGGCGCGGACGCGCTCCGGTTCGGCACGATGCGCAGCGCGCCGCTCGGCCAGGACATTTTGTTCGACGAACAGAACGTCGAGCTGGGCCGCAATTTCTGCAACAAGCTCTGGAACGCCTGCCGCTTCCGCCAGATGCAGGGGAGCGCAGGCGCCTCGCCTGCAGGCGAGGACGCCCCGTTCGAGCAGTTCGAAATTCAGGGCGAAATTGATCCCAAGCTGCTCACGTCCGACGACAAATGGATTTTGCTCAAGCTCGACGCCGCCATCCGCGAGATGAACACCGCGTTCGCCGAATACAAATTCAGCGACGCGACGGCGACGCTCTACCGCTTTTTCTGGAGCGAGTATTGCGACTGGTATGTCGAGGCGAGCAAGGCGGTGTTGCATCCGCCAACTGAAACGACTCCCTCGCCCCTGGAGGGGACGAGGGCTCGGGCTGAACAAGAAGAGTGAGGCCTCGGCTGAAACGAAGACCCCACCTCACCCCAACCCTCTCCCCGCTGCGCAGAGCGGAGAGGGAGAAGCAAGAAAAGCGAACACGCTGGCCGTGATTGATTTCGTTCTCTCGCACACGCTGCGGCTGTTTCATCCGTTCCTGCCGTTCATCACTGAGGAATTGTGGCACGGCATGGGTTACGCCGAGGACATGCCGGACAATCAGGGCGGCAAGACCATCATGTTCGCGCCGTGGCCGAAGCCGCTCGACGACGATTTCAAATCGCACTACGGCCTGCGCGAAAGCGATGAGAAGCAGATCGAGGCACGCAACGAATTCATCGGGCAGGGCCGCAACCTGCGCCGCACAGCAAACATTCCGGCGAATAAAAAGGTGAAGTTCATTTTCAAACCCGCCGGACCGGTCACGGCCAACGACGTCGAGGTCATGAAACTGCTGCTGAATGCCGAGGCGGTTGAGGTCAACGCGAATTACCAGCCGGCAAAGGGCACGCCGGCCGTGCGCGCCGCGCTGGGCGAATTATTTCTGCCGACCGAAGGCCTGATTGACGTGGAAGCCGAAAAGGCCCGGCTGAATAAAGAGCAGGAGAAAATCGAATCCGAAATCGCCAAGGTCGAGCAGAAGCTGGCCAACCCGAACTTCACCCAGAAAGTTCCGGCGAAAGTGTTGGAAGAGCACCAGCAGCGGCTGGCCGACTGGCAGGACAAGCTGGCGCACGTGAAATCCGCGCTGGCGGCTTTGCAGGGTTGATTTCTTCACCACGGAATACACGAACCTCACGAAAGCAAACCTTCGCTGAAACTTTTTCGTGTGGTTCGTGAATTTCGTGGTTTATTCCCCGGCGTGTTCCCACTAATTTCACCCGCACATGGAGCACGGGACTCGTCACCGATATCGCCATCAGCATCATCGCCGCTTGGGTGGTGGCGGTGGTGTCGCATGTGGCGCGCCAGCCGCTGTTGCTGGCCTATCTGGTTGCCGGCTTCGCCATCGGTCCGCACGGATTTCAATGGATCACCGACGCGCACTCCATCAGCACCATCTCCGAAATCGGCCTGTCGCTGCTGCTGTTCATGATCGGGCTGGAGATTGACCTGAAAAAAATGTTGAGCGCGGGCCGGGTCATCACCATCACCGCCGCCGCGCAAATCCTCGGCTGCGTCCTGCTCGGCTGGCTGGTGTTCGAGTGGATCGGTCCGGCGCAAAACCGGCTGGAGGCGGTTTACCTCGGCGTGGCCGCCGCGATGAGCAGCACGGTCATCATCGTCAAAATCCTCTACGACAAGCGCGAACTGGAAACGCTCGCGGGCCGCGTCACGCTCGGCGTGCTGGTGTTGCAGGACATCGCCACCATCCTGTTCCTGGCCGATCCAACCGAACTTGAAAAACCCCGCCTTCGGTCCGCTTGGCGCATGCACTGGGCAACGTCATCCTGCTGCTGGCGGTCGCCTTTCTGGCCAGCCGGTATGTGCTGCCGCCGTTGTTCCGCTCCATCGCACGCCAGCCGGAACTGGTGCTGGTCGGCGCGCTGGCCTGGTGCCTGGCGCTGGCCGGTTTTGCCGACTGGCTCGGCCTGTCGGACGCTATGGGCGCGCTCATCGCCGGCGTGATGGTTTCGACTTTTCCCTACACCCTCGACGTCGTTGCCAAGCTCACGAGCATCCGCGATTTTTTTGTGACGCTGTTTTTCGTGGGGCTGGGCATGGGAATTCCGGTGCCGACATGGCATTACCTGTTGTGGACGATCTTCCTCTGCCTGTTTCTGATCGGCAGCCGGCTGGTGACGGTGTTTCCCGACCCTTTACTTCATGCGCCAAGGTTATCGGGTCAGCCTGCTCCCCGCCATCAACCTTTGCCAGATGAGCGAACTGTCGCTCATCGTGCTGGCGCTGGGCAAGGCCAACGGCGATGTCTCGGACAACATCATCGGCATCGCTGCATTTTCCTTCGCGCTGCTCGCGGTGGATTCCACCTACGCCATCTTCAAGAATGATTTCATTCTCCAAAAGGCCGTTCCCTGGCTGAACAAAATCGGGTTCCGCGACCTCGACCGGGGCGCGCCCGTTGACGCCGCCGGCGAAAAGCCCAAACGCATCTGTCTGCTGGGCTTTTCGTGGACGGCCAGCTCGCTGCTGGAGGAAATCACCCGCCAACGTTCCGATCTGCTTCCGGAAATCGTCGTCGTGGATTTCAATCCGAATGTCTATGAACGGCTCCGCCAGCGCGGCGTCCGCGTCGTTTATGGCGACATCACCCAGCGCGACACGCTGCATCACGCCGGCGTGTCGCACGCCGAACTGATCATCTGCTCGCTGCCCAACATGGTGCTCAAGGGCGCGGACAATTTGAAAATGCTCCGGCAGCTCCGGGAATTGAATCCGCATGCGAAAATCGTCGTCCATGCCGAACTGCTCTCCGACATCCCGAAGCTGTATGCCGCCGGCGCCAGTTATGTCACCGCGCCGCGTCTGGTCGAAGCCGCCGACCTGCTCCAGGCCATCGAGGCCGCCGAAAAGAATCTGCTCGACCAGAAGCGCAAAGAGCAGGAAACCAACTTGAAAGGCCGGGACGAAATCATCCCCTGATTTTGGAGTGCGCAGGCAAGACTGCGCTTTGGGACGACGCGACGTGTCGCGCCGTGGAAAGCGGCGACATATCTCCGCACTGCTATGAGTAGTGTCAAGGCTGTTGTGGCGCTTCAGTTGTTTTTTTCTTCTTAAAAGCGGTTTTGGTTTTTCCTTTCTGGCGTTCCGGGTTTGTAAAGCGTTTTCTTGGCGCGGTCAACGGACTTAACCGTTGCTCTTCCTGCTATCCGTGCGCGGCCTCGAAAGGACGGCACCAGTTGACGCGTGCGGTCACAGCCAAGAAACGAGCGCGCCCCATCTCCAAAGCGGGTCGTTGCCAACCCCAGTGCGGCTCCGGGCGCGCGCCGTTTCAAATGGTCCTGGTCAGCCTTCATTCAATGTGTCCGTCTTGGTTTGCTTACGCTGGCGTGCCCACCATCACCCAGCCGAAGGTTTGGGCCCTCACACGGCCCGTGCGCCAGCGCCACAAGTCCACCGCCATCTGGCGGGCCATCGCCACGATGGCTTTCTTCTTGGCGGCCTTGGTCGCCTTCGGGTTGCCGAACACCGGCCACCATTTCTTGACCAGCACACAGTCGCGCTGCCACACGACCAGCCGCCAGGCCAGTTCCACCAGCGCGGTGCGCAGCCGCACATTGCCGTGTTTGGTGATGGGCAACAGGTGATGGCGGTTGCCGCTGGAACTGACCCCGCCGCACAACCCGGTGTAACTGCCGACCTGTCGCCGGTTGGTGAAACGGTTCCAGTCCCCGATTTCGCGTTCGACCACTTCGTAACTGAGTCCGCCCAGGCCTTTGGGGCGCAAATCCGGCGCGGCTTGTTCGAGGGCGGCGGTGGCCGCATCTAGCCTGAGTTTCGCAGATATGCAGCAATTTGGATTTTTTCCGTGAAAGCCTGCGGCGATTTGCTGGGGATTTTGCATGAGCCGAGCGTTGGAAGCCTGTGGGAAGACCCAGCCCGTAGACAGCCGAGGCTGGACCGTGTCAGAATGCCGGCATGTTTCTGAAGGCGCACGAGCGATGTAAAGACGGCAAGCGCCACGTCTACTACAGCCTCACGGAAAGTCTGCGGGTCAGCCGCAAGCGCGTGGTGCAACGCACGGTGTTGCACCTGGGCGAACTCAACACCACGCAGGTGGAACGGTGGCAACGCACCATCGAGGCCATCCACGAGGACGGTCAACGCCGGCAGTTACGCCTGTTCACCGATCGCGAGGGACAAGTGCCGGTGGTCGCTGAAGATGTGGCCGAGGTGATTCTTTCCAGTCTGGTGGTGCGCCGTCCGCGGCGTTTCGGAGATTGCTGGATCGGCTGCAAGCTGTGGGAAGAGCTGGGGCTGCGCGCCTTTTGGGATGAGGTCTTGGGCGAGCAGCGCGGCGAGGTGCCTTGGGCCAAAGTGGTGGAACTATTGGTCGTCAACCGGCTGTGTGATCCGCGCAGTGAGTTGTTTATTCACGAAAAATGGTTTGCGCAAACCGCGATGGACCTATTGCTGGATTGCAGCGCGGCCGTGGCGGAGAAGGATCGGCTGTATCGGGCCCTGGACCGGATGGTGGCGCACAAGGACGCGTTGGAACGGCATCTGGCCGGCAAATGGCGCGATCTCTTTGGTGCCAGTTTCGATGTGCTGCTCTACGATCTGACCAGCACGTATTTCGAAGGGGATGCCGAAGGCGTTGACAAAGCGACGCGCGGCTATTCCCGGGATCACCGGCCCGATTGCGCGCAAGTGGTCATTGCCATGGTGGTGACACCGGAAGGCTTTCCACGGAGCTATGAAGTCTTTGAAGGCAACCGTGCGGACGTCACGACACTGGAAGCCATGCTTGATCAGGTGGAAGCCAAACATGGTCGGGCGCGACGAATCTGGGTGTTCGACCGGGGCATTGTCAGCGAAGCCAACCTGCAGAGATTGCGAGCGCGGGACGGACAATACGTCGTGGGCACACCCCGACACCGGCTGCAAGATTACGAGAAAGAGTTGCTGGCAGGCTCCTGGCAACAGATCAACGAATCGGTGCAGGTGCAATTGATCGCGCAGGAACAGGAGACGTATGTGCTGGCGCGCAGCGTGGATCGGGCCAAGAAGGAAGAGGCGATGCGCTGGCGTCAGATTCGGGGATTGATGCGGGACCTGGTGCGGCTGCGCCGCTCGATCCGCAAGGGCACGCTGGCCGATTCGGACAAGGTCATGCTGCGCCTGGGACGATTATCCGAACGCTGGCCGCGGGCTTGGCACCATGTGTCCACGGATTGGGAGGATGGGAAACTGAACTGGCAGTGGGATCGGCAGGCCTTACGGATGGCGCAGCACCGGGATGGAGCGTATTTGCTGCGGACCAATTTGAGCGATCACCGCCCGGAAGCCTTGTGGCGGATGTATGTGCAACTGACGGAGGTCGAGGCCGTGTTTCGGGCACTGAAGAGCGAGCTGGCCATTCGGCCGATCTGGCATTGGGTGGGGCCGCGCGTCGAAGCGCACGTGATGGTGGCATTTCTGGGCTACTGCCTGTGGGTTTGCTTGAAACAGAAACTCAAGGGGAGCGCTCCGGGGTTGAGTCCATGGCAGTTGCTCGACCAGTTCAAGCGCATCATCCAAGTGGAGGTGTGGTTCAAGCTCAAGGCTGGCGGAGCGATTTGCCTGCCACGAATTACCCAGCCCGAAGCCGCCCAAGCAATGATAATGCACCAGATGAACTGGTCATTGCCCGAACAACCGCCCCCACGAATTTACCAGGATCAGATTGCGGATGTGTGGCCGACTTGAAGGGTGCCGGGCTCGTGTTCCTTGAGAAAAATGATCTTCTCCCGCAAAATCTGCGAAAGTCAGGCTAGAGCTGTGCGCACACTCCAGATGTAAGGCCACCAGGGGCAACGGGGTGCCGGACGCAGGACCGTGCGATCTTCCCGGAGCGCTTTATGAGCGGCGGCATCGGGGGTGCGCCCCAGTTCGCGATGGATTTCCTTGGCGTTGCGATGACGGCGCAGTTGGGGCAGCAGTGCGTTGGCGGCTTCCGGGCCAGTGATGTTTTCGGCAGCGAACAGAGCGGGAAGCCGCCCCTGCCAGTATTGGTGCTGCCGTTCGATTTTACCTTTGGCTTGGGGCGTGCGGGCGTAACGCAGGGAGACGCCGTAGAAGTGCAAGGCGGCTCCGAGCTGAGTCAGCGCCTCGGGACGCTGTGGGAAGAAAAAGCCATGGCAATCTACATGGAGCTCGAGCGGCAGACCATGTTCGGTGAAAGCGGCGGGAAGAAAATCCAAGTAGGCCAGCAAGTCTTCGGCGTGATAAATCTTGGCGCCGGTGCAGACGCGGGAACAGTCATTTAACAGATCAAGCAGGGGATAGTTTCGTTTATCGCCCGGGAACCAGCGGTGAGGCGTGGCGTCGAGTTGCCAGAGAGCGCCGATTTTGAGGCACTGCCAGCGGCGGAGCGAAGCAGATTGGCGTCGTGAGGGCACGGGATGAGCCAATTGGTTGGCCATGGCCCATCGGCGCACGGTGGCGGGGTCGATTTGAAAACCCAGGCGACGATGAACTTCGGAGGCGGCAAAGCGGTAAGGAGCCGGCGGGCGGGCGGACAGGAGTTTGCGCACGAGTGCTTCGGTGCCCTGGGGCCAGTCCGGCGCGTGATCGCCGCCAGACTGACCCGGAGTCCAGCGATGTTGTTGATGTCGGGCAGCGGCACGCAAGTAATCGGCATAAAGTTCGTAGAAGCGGGTTCGGCCCAATCTGAGTTGTTCGGTGGCCAGGGGAGCGGGCAGTTCGCCGCGTCGAAAAGCGGCGAGAACTTCACGAATCAGAGGTGCGCCCAAGCGGTGGGGCAGTTGGCGATAATGTTCTTCATCGCGGCGAAGATGCAGGGATAGCAGCAAAATAACGAGCCTACACTTCCAGCCCTGCGGGCCTTCCGTCGGCCTCCGCTACGCTCCGGCCTCCTCCAGGCCCGCAGGGCTGGAAGTGTTCGCCTTTGCTCGCACACCTGTCCGGGTTTGAACGCACACTGTTCGCCTTTGCTCGCAACGCAGCAGCACATCTGGCGCAACTTGAATTCTGATTTTCAAAGGCCCTTTTCAAGAGCCACGGCTTTGCGAAAAATACCAAGGTAGCTGTCTTCCAATTATTTCTTAAACGGACAGAACACAGGGCGGATTTTCATCCGCCCTGTGTTCGCACCCACCCAGGAACCAGATCCTTACGGACTGGAAACTTTATAGAATTGCTGCGGCCGGTTGGTGGCCGACGGATCCGTAAACTGATAGGAACTGTAGGCGCCATTGGGTGTCTCAACCGGATGCCCCGCCATCGTCCAAATGACCGGCGGCGTCAGATTGGTCGCCGCATAGACGGTGAAGCTGGCGCCGGGCGAATTGGTGAAGCTGAAGCCAAGGCCGGCGCCGGCGCCGCCACCGTCGGCATTGTTGTAAACGGCCTCGTCCATCACCACCGCATTCGGGGACGCCGGTTTGTCGCTGGCCAGGAAAGTCAGGTTGTCAATGGCCACGTTCTGGGCGCCGCCCTGCGGATTGGCGGATTCCCAGACCAGCCACAGTGTTGCGTTCGTCGTCCAACCGGTGATGGCCAGGTTGTTCGTAGCCAAGTTGACTTGGTTGGTTGCCAACGTGCCGTCGTTAATGGTGGTGGCGATGTTGGTCGGGAAGGCCACGTTGAGCCCGCTCACCCACGTGATGGACAAGGAGTTTGGATCAAACGTTGAATTGGTTCCCGCCGGGTCAATGGCATAGCCGAAGTTGATGACCTGCTGCGCCGGGTTGTTGCGCCACAACTCGCCGATAAAGCTCAAGTCAACATAGTTCAGGCTGTTGGTGGTTTTGTTGACCAGCCCCAGACCAAAGGCGACGTAACCGGACGACGTCGTGGCGATCATGCCCAGGGCGCGGTTGGTGATGCTGGACAACGGCGCGCCGTCGCCGCGATAGTTCTGGCCGTTGTCAATGACGCCGCCCACGCTCTGGTCGCCGAAGGTGGCGCCAAACCGCATGTGGCTGCTGGCCCAGCCATACCAGCCGGCCATGTTGTTGGTCAGCCCGAGGCCGCCGACCTGGCCTTGGGACAGGATCGGGTAAGCGAAATCAAATGCGTCAGCCACGGAATAAACAACGCTGCTGCCCACCGTCACCGGGTCGGCGGTGTTATTACCGACGGACGAGGGCGGAACCACCAAGACGGACACGGGATTCGCCGCCTCCGCGCTGGTGCCGCCGTCAATCGGCAGCGAATTGAAGTTTTGGAAATAAACGGCGGCGTTGTTGGAGTAGGAAACAAACGAGTGCGGCGGCTGCGGGATCAAAGTCAGGGCCGCCGCAGGATTGGTCTTGGAACCGCCGGAATTGGAAACCACCACGACGTAATTGGTCGCGTCCCGGGCGATGGCGCCGGTGATATTCAGCGTTGAGGACAGAACGCCGGAGGCGCTGGTGCCCGAATACTCGCCGCCGTCCGTGAGCGGGGTCAGGATGCCGGTCTTGGTCGCAATGAACCACTGGTAGGAAAGCGACGCGCCATCCACGGTGCCGTCAAAGGCGGAAACGGTGAAGCTGACATTTTGTCCGAGGAAGGCCGTGGTGGACGTTGGCGGCACAACAATCTGCGGCGCCGCATAGTTCAAGGTCAGGCTGAAAACCGAGTTGCTAGTTGAGTCGGCGCTATTGGCGACCTTGACGGAATAAACCCCGGCCTCGCCGCTCTGCGCATTGTTGATGGCCAAAGTCGCGCCGGTTGTGCCGGCGTAGCTGCCACCATCGCCAGCGGCGCCGTCGGAAATCAAATTGCCATCCAAATACCACTGATAAGTCTTGGGATCCGTTCCGCTGGCGCCGACGTTCAAACTCAAACTGTTGCCGTAAAAGTTGGTGATCTGCTGCAAAGCACCCAGCGTCGGCGCGACGGGCGAGGCATATACCAGCAAGATCGCGACGGAACTGGTCACCGCGCCATAATTATTGGTGACGACGCACTGGTAGGTCGAGTTGTTGTAGCTCAAGTCCACGGGGCTGAACATGAGGTTGGTCGTGCCGGCGGAGGCATTGTCTGCCACCGAAACGGGCACGCCATTGGAAAGCCATTGATAACTCAAGCTGGAAGCCGAGGAAGCGCTGGCGTAAAAATTCACCGTGTCACCGGCGGTGGCGGTCCAATTGGTCGGGTTGCCGGTGACGGTCGGCCGCAGGTCCGGCGTGAAGGTGACCGACTTGTAAACGATGTTGGTGATGCTGCTGCCGTTGGCGTCGAAGCCGGGCCGCGCCACTGTCGTCAGAATGTTCATGTTCGTGGTTACCATGATGTTTCCGCCCGTGGCGAGCGCATTGGTGTCGTTGATGCGGATGACGCGGTTGCCGTAATACGGGTCGCCGTTGTCATTGCCACAATCGGCGGTGGTGGCGTAAACCACCGGATTCGTCCCGGTCCAATCCACAGTGACGCTGAAGCAGCCGATGGGAACATTGGTGTTGCCGGCGTTCGCCAGGATGCCGCTGGTCTGGTTGGTGTAGCCGGGAATCTCTAGATTATAAGCCATCACCCAGCCGGCGCCGTTCCGGATATACTTCTGAATGCCGCCCGGCTCGACGATTTTTCCTTTGCTGATGTTGCCGACGTCGGCGACATACGCCACCGTGCCCTGCGGATTGATGTCGAATCCGATACAATTCGTGTAGGGCGCCGTGGCGGGGATGTATTGCTGAAGGAACGTCAGGAAGTTCGGATACGGCACCGGGTTGTAATAGAAGTCCACAAAAGTGTAAATGCCCGCCGGGTAAAGGCCGTTTTGCACGTCGCCCGCCTTCACGGAAGTGACGACCGTGTTGTTGATGACCTTGATGCACGAGGTCAGGTCAATGTTTTGAAACTGCAACGGCGTGTCGCTCGTGTTGGCATCATAATAGAGGCTGCCGTAACCATTGCCGCAGCCCCAGAAGTTGCCCGCACCGTCCGTGGCCACGCCGCGGGGATTGGTCTTGCCGGTGGCGATGCCATACCAGCTGCCGCCGCTGTAAACGCGGGTATAATTCCCAAAGGCGTCCGCGGTGCCGATGCCGCGGTTGTAGCTCAAATTGGACGGCGCGGTCTGGCCGCCGGTGGTGATGGACAACATCGTGCCGGCGTAACCGGTGAACGCCAGCCGGCTCTTGTCGCCGGCCAGCGTCAATATCCCTTCTGTCCCGGCGTTGCCGTTCACGAACAACCCGCCGTCCGCGTCATTGGTGGGAATCGGCACCTGCACCTGCGGATTGGTCTGGTTGATGCCGCTGGGATCGAATTGGTCAATGAAATACTGGGTCTGGCGGCTGCCAACGATGTCCGAAGCCGCATAATTGGTGATGCCGGTGACTGCCCCGATGGGCAGGCAGCGATTCGTGCCGCCGTCGCCAAACTGGAGCACGGCGAGCTGGCCGGGAGTGAATAAGGGTGTTTGCGCCTGAACCGCCAGGGTGATCGCCGCAACCGTTCCGAATGAGATAATTAGTTTTTTCATTTTGTTTTTTGTGGTGCCGATTCTGCCTCGTTCCGGTGTGATTTGAACCGAAGCGCGTTACGGCTTCATGGCAATCAGGTGACAATTATGGAAAATGCCGGGTCGCTGCCGGCAGGGGTGATTTGCAACACAAATGCAACCTTCCCGACATCTGTTTGTCACCTGCTCATTTCAGAATGCCCGTGTGGTTGTTGAAATCCGAAAGGAAGTTTGAACCTGAAGAAATATGCACGTGAAAATAAACCGCGCGTTCACGCTGATTGAACTGCTGGTGGTCATTGCCATCATCGCCATTCTGGCCGCCATGTTGCTGCCCGTGCTGGCCAAGGCCAAGGCCACGGCGCAACGAGCCACCTGCTTGAGCAATCTGAAGCAATGGGGCGTGGCGCTGAACCTGTATTTGAACGACGCCGACGGTGTTCTGCCCGACACCAAAATCGCCAACGGCACGCCGCCCAATCCCATCAATTACAGCGAGGACATGCCCAAATGGAGCGACCTAGTGGACTTCGCGCATTTCGGCCAGGGCTACTCCGCCTGGTTCAACGTGCTGCCGCGCTACATCGGTTCGTCGCCACTCTGGAAATATGCGGTCAACAGCTCGGCGCAGGTCAACATCGCCAACTACAATTCCGGCAAGAACATCTTCCACTGTCCCACGGCCCTGGCGCAGCCACTGGACCCGTTTTATCAGCAGAATGCCGACGCCATTTGCTTCCAATACGGCATGAATTCCAAAGGCCGGGAATATGATGGCAACGGCATCACCGGCAGCACCAATTATCCCGTGAAGATGGCGCAGGTCAGGAACGCCTCGGCCTTCGTGATGTTCTCGGACAACCGGGTGCTGGCGAACGACAAGCCCGCGTGGTATAATGGCAGCGACGCGCTCGGCAGTCCGCAGAATTACACCAGCCGTTTTTCCTTGCGGCACAATAACGGCGGCAACATCGTGTTTAGCGACGGTCACGCGGAATATTTTCTTTACGATTATGTGTGCATCAACGGCACTTCCTACGGGCAATCCGGCAAGCCCTGCGACCCGGGTCGGCCGGACATCAACTGGACCCACGACGGCAGCATTTCCTGGTAACCAACCCCGCGCCATGACCCAACCCAAACGCCAGTTTCACCTGCCTCGGATTGTTTCCATCAGCTTGGTCTGCCTCGCCGTGGCGGCGCCCGCAGCACTCCGCGCCGACGACACGATGACGGCGCCGACGCAGCCGGTTGACATCAGCCATCTGCATTATCTTAGCGGCAAGAAACCCGACGCCATCGCCCTGCTCGCGCCGCCGCCGCCGCCCGGGTCGCCGGAACAGGCCGCCGACATGGAGGAGGTCCGCGCCGTCTTCCACGCCGCCGGCAGCAACGACGTCGCCATCGCCTATTCGCAAAAGAAATTCAGCGCGTTCAACTTTGCCCCGGACATTGGCGTGTTTTTTCAATCCAACAATCTGCCCAAGACCACCGCCTTTTTTGAAAAAGTCCAAAAGGACGCCGAGGCCATTACCGACAACGCCAAGGATTTTTACAAACGTCCTCGTCCCTACACGACCGACCCCAGTCTGGCCAACGGCAAACTGGAAAAGAGTTTCAGCTATCCCAGCGGCCACTCCACCGAGTCCATGGTGCTCGGGCTGGTGCTGGCGGATTTGTTTCCCGGCAAACGCGACGCCCTCATCGCCGAGGCGCGCAGCATCGGCTGGCACCGTGTCCAGATTGCGCGGCATTATCCGACTGACATCTACGCCGGACGCGTGCTGGCGCAGGCCATCGTCAAACAAATGGTGAAAAGCGACGCGTTCCAGAAGGACTTCGCCGAAGCCAAGGCCGAAATCGCGGCCGCCCAGGCGGCGGCAAATAATTAGCACGCCAGCCGCTGGGCAAGACGGGGGCTGAAACGCAGGCAACTGGCTTCAATGGGTTGCCGAATCAAACCTTTCGCGCGCGACTTGTCGTGGCGGTGTTTTCCCGGTGTCAATGGATTGCGGTTTAACGCCTTTTTCGGAAGTCGCTGCGTCGCTGTTCCTTGCTAACCATCGTTAAATCCGGCGCGAGGGTTGTGCTTTCCTGGCCGACCAATTTCAGTTGATACACGCTGCAAACCGCCTCGGCACTGACCGGCAGCGTCTGGCAGGCCTATGCGGGAACGCTCGGGACAAATGGCGGCAGCTTTCTCGCAACCAACGGTATTTCCACCACCAATATTTTCTTCCGGTTGATACATTGAACGTTGTCCCCGCGTGACCCGCCGAATTTACCTGTTTCGGATCGGTTGAGAGCGCGTAGTATTCAAAAAATCGAATTCGCCATGCTTTGCTCATCCTTTTTGGCGGGCGGGCGCCATGGTAAGGGCTGCTGGAAGTTGTTTCGGGGCGTTGTCATTCTGTGGCGATGAGTCCGTTTGCTTTTCTGGTGATCTGCCTCGCCGGCTGGATGAACCGCAACCTGCAGGAGATCATTGAATACTTACAGGAAGAGGTTTGTGTGCTCAAAGAGCTGCTAGCAGATTGTTTAAAATCTCCAAGTCAGATCCATTTGGGCCACATTATAATTTTGGATTGGGTTGAACCACGGGAGGTCCAGATTATTGCCGCCAGTGCCCAGATTATTGTTAATACGGTCGGCATGACCGAAGCGAACGGTGCCGATGATGGAGTCCGTGAAACTGTAGGCGAATGCCAAATAACATCCTTCCAGGTTGGCACGGCCTTCGAAAAAGTCGGAGTCCATCAAATTCACATCCAAGGCGTATTGTTCGACGTGTTGCCAATAAAACCTGGCTTCCCAGGTGTTTTTCTTCGAAGTCGACCCGTAGACCAATCCCTGGGTTGGGCCGTAAACCGGACCGGCGCTGCCGACACCGAAGCCGACCTGATAGGCTTTGTTTTGATCGGTGAAAGCCTGCGGCAAACCGGCCGCGGCGGCGGCGGCTCTTGCCCGCTCGGCGCCTTTCAGGTTGATCGCCAGATCGCCAAAGAACCGGCCCTGCAAATTGCCTAGGGGGGAATTCCAGATTTTGAAGTCGTATTCCGCGGGAATTTCCAATACGAGCAGGTCATTGATGCCATATTCGTTGTAGGCGAGGCCAGGCTGCGATCCAAAAACGAGTGAGCCGGCATTGGCCCCATACGGGTCACCCTGCCCGGTGTAGGGTTCGCCCAGAACGTTGTAAATTGGTCCGTCGCTGCCGTTATTATAGGCAGGCGGTCTGCCGATGTAACTGTAAAGCACCGGCGCGATTTTGAATGATACATCTTGCCCGATTCGCCAAGTTGCGCCCGCTTGCCAGGCTAACAAGAAAGTATCACTGCTCGGGAAGTCCGAGGCCGAGGTGGGATCCTGGTAATCAAATTGGCCGAAATCGGCAAACAAGTCCACGTCGCCGATCGTGTATTTGAATTTTTCAAACGCCCCCTCGGGGTTGATGTCCGAATCCCAGACCATCGGCGTGGTATAGAGCGGCATGGGCATCCGGCCCACGGTCATTTCATACCAGTCGGTCGGGTGCCAGCCGAGGTAGATTTGGCCAACGGAGATGCCGCTTTGTGCCTTGTCCGATGGGGTCGCGGACCCGCCGGTGGTGTTATTGCCGAAAGTATCCCACGGCGAACGGGGGTTGGTGGACGTTTCGAGCCGAATGCCATAATTGAAATCGTCAAACAAACTTCCCCGCACCCCCGCCCGCAGCGCGTAACGGAACCGTTCGCGATCGTAGGTGCTTGAATTTACATAGCCATAACCTGGGATGCTGATGAAGCCGGGAGAGTTGTTATCCACGCTGCGGTATTCATATCGCAAGCGAACGTCGCCAAACAGTTCCATGCCCTTGATGCCATCGGACAGTTTCAACTTGGAAGCGGGAACAAACTGACTAGTGAGATTCGTATTCGCGGTGGCCACCTCGGTTCTCATTTCGTTTGCTTCGTCAACCGAAATGATCCCCTTCTGTTCCAGTTTGTCGATAATCACATCGCCGCTGGAATCTCTCGGGGCGCCCGATGCCTGCATTAACGATGCCGCGAAACCTACAGATGCTATGATCGCACCCGATCGCCCGATCACGAATGCTGGCCCCTTTATAGTGTCTGTCCGTCTTTTCATAAATGACAGGCCGGACGGTGGAAGGAATTCATTAAAATCATGCGAATCGGAAATTAAAATTTCTTCAGAATGTTTCGTTCCGGGCACTTTTGTGTCAGAGGTTGTTCCAGAAACGATGACGAGTGATTCGGTTGTGACGGTTATGTTTCTTGAGCCGAAGAGATTTCGGAAATCCGAAGCTACGCAGCAGGAGCGTGACAATTTTGTCACGGCCCGGTTACGAGCTGGGGTCTTGGGGAGGATTACTGCGGCACTCGCCATAATTGTTGCGCTTCCCTACGGACGCGCGGCGGATCAGAGCGGCCATTCGGTGCCGTTGTTCGATGATGGAGTCATGATCCGGGTGCCGGTGAAAGTCCTGGGCCAGACACTTTATTTTTTGGTGGATACCGGGTTTACGATATCGTCAATTGACGCGAAATATGCAGCAGCTTTAGGCGCCCCCGTCGGAGCATGTAGCATTGAAAGTCCGTTGGGGATGAAGACCTCCTTGCCGCTCTATCACTGTCCCGAAATGTCCATTGGCGGAAAAGCTGTGACGCTGGACAGGATTGCGGGCTTGGATCTGACGATGGCCCGGCGCATCAGCGGCCAACCCTGCGACGGCATTCTGGGCCTGAACTTCTTCGCGCAAGGCGCTGTCACGCTCGATTTTGAACGTAAACTCGTTAGCCTATACGACGAAACGCCAGACCGAATCAAGAAGACAGCGGTGGCAGTTCCGCTTGAGCCGTCGGAACAGCGTATTTCCGTGCGGGCGGTGGTGAACCAAATTCATTCCCTTAAGTTGATGGTCGATACCGGGGACAATAGTTCTTTATCATTGAATCCTGAGTCGTGGCAAACGGTATTTTCAACAAACCGGGCAGGCGAAATCACTGCCACCATCGCCGGAGTGGGCAATCAGGTCACTCAAAGCAAGGTTGCGGAGGTTCGGCGGCTCTCCATCCAAGGTCTTGATTACACCAACTTGCACGCCACGTTCATTCGAAATACCAACGATCTTTCCCACCTCGGCCTTGGCTTCTTTCGACGGCACAAGGTCACGTTCGATTTTCCCGGCCAAAAACTCTACTTGCAGCCCGGCAACGAGTTTTCCGTCCCGGACCAGGAAAATATGAGCGGTCTGCATCTTTTGCGGGAACATGGTGAGGTAACGGTCCACTCCGTGGACGAAAACAGTCCGGCATACAACCAGGGGGTCAGACCCGGCGACATCATCGTTGCAGTCAACAGCCAAGACACAACCTCCCTGCCCTTGAGTGCGATCCGCTGCATTTTTCAGTCACAGGATGGAGCCGAAGTCGCCTTGGACATCCGACGTGGAGGCGGATTGCTGAAAGTCAGGTTCAAATTGAAGAAAACACTTTAATCCCCCGGTCCACTTCGCCAGCCTACCGCAACTCCGTTCGGCAGGTAAACTATCTCGTCATGGGAAACATTGCCCGGTGGTCGCCAGCCAGAATCCAAATGAAGCACGGTAATTTGATCTTCCTGGATCACCACGGGGACGTCAACCACCGCATAAAGATCCGACTGCGCCTTGACAATGTAGTTCCCGACGGGAACCGCCACCCAGGTCGGGCTTTCATCTTCGTTGGCGGTGTGATTGGGCACATACTTCCATAATTTCCCTGCCTTGCCCAATATTTTGTAGCCGGTGTGCGGATAGTAATAGGTGTTTTCCCCAATCTCGTGCGTTTCCGTGGCGGAATACACCCGGAGATAACCGACCGGCCGATAGTGTGCGTGGCTGACCGGGGCTGGACCAACGCCTTCGAGCACGTATGGCTCCGACGCACAGCTCGTCAGCCCCGTCAGAACCGCCATGGCGACCATGCCTGACATTTTCTTTCTCATACTCAGGAATTTACCTGCCGAGGATTAAGGCATATTGAACAGTCAATTAAAATTCATTCAGAATGATATCGAGCTGGGAGACTCGCACCGACCAGCGGTTTAATTAAGCGTGCCGGTCTGATAGTCCAGGCTGGCCTGCTGGATGAGGACATTGTAGCGCGCCCCGGCGTCCGCAATCTGCGCCGAGGTCAGGTTCAATTGCGCCTCGCTCAATTCGACGATGGAACTGATACCGGTCTGGTAACGTGCCTGGGCCAGCGTGAAGGCTTCGGTGGCGTTGCGAACCAAGGCTTCAGTCGTCAGCAACTGTTGCTGCGCATCGTTGAAATTCAACCAGGCGATGCGAACGTCGCGAATCACATTGTTCTCCAGCGAACGCAACTGTTCGCTATCGGATTGCGCCTTCAATTCCGCCTCGCGCTGGCGCGCTGCGTAATAGCCCGCCCGCAAAGAGCGGCAGGCTCAATTGCACTCCGCCTGCGGCGTAATCGTTCGGCAGATGGCTGTCGTGAGTCGGCGCGTCACCGGCCACGCCAACGGCGGCCACCGTCGGCAACCGCGAATCGCGCTGGGCTTTGGCGAAACGGAGCGCCGCATCGCGCTCGTCGCGCAGGCTCAATAATTCCGGGCGGCGGGTTAACGCGGTTTGCACCAGACCAGAAACGTCGTTGGCAACCATGCTGGCGGGCGGCGATTGCTCGACCAGTCGGAACTGATGAAATTCACGGTAACCCAGCGCCGTCGAAAGCGTCGCCATCGCGGCGTCGGCATCGTTCTGGGCTTTTTCCAGCAGCAGCCGGGCCTGCTGGAGTTGAACCCGGGCGAAGCTCACGTCCAATTCGGACCGCAGCTTGTTGGTGGCCAGCGCGGTGACTTGGTCGAGCAGCAACTGTCGCGTGTCGAGCGTCTGTTGGGCGACATGCAGCACGGCCTGGGCCTCCAGCGCGCCGAAATAGCCGGTGTCCGCCTGCAACAAAACCTGCTCGCGGGTGGCGCTGGCATTCTGGTTTTCCGCCTGCGCCTGCAATTTGGAACTGGCCGTGAGATTGGCCGTGCGGCCGAAATCGGTGATGAGCTGGTTGACCTGCACACCGCCGGCCGCGCGGTCATAAACGCTCGGATTATTCAGGCCGCCGGCCATGATCCGCGTGCCTTCCTCGTTCGCGCCGACGGCGGTGCCGTAAAGATTCGCGCTTGGAAAAAATCCGGCGCGGGTTTCCACGACCGCTTCTTGCGCGGCCAGCGCGCGATAATTCGCGGCGGCGATTTGCGGATGATTTTGCAGCGCCATTTGTTGCGCCTCCGCCAGCGTCAAGGGCGGCAGCGCGTTGGTTTCCGCCGGCGCTAGGCCGCGCCGAGGCAAACGGCGCAGCCCAACAAAGTCAGCAGAATCGGTTTCGTGTGCATAATTTTCAATTGTTGGAAACGGCGTCATTCGCCGCCGGCAGTTTTGGTTGTTCCTCGCTTCCCCGGTAAATGACATAATACGCCGCCGGCACGATGAACACGGTCAGCACCACCGAAACCGCCAGGCCGCCGATGATGGCCCGGGCCAGCGGCGCATAGGCCTCGCTGCCGGTGCCCAGCTTGGCCGCCATCGGAATCAGGCCGATCAGCGTCGCCAGCGAAGTCATCAGCACCGGGCGCAGCCGCACGCGGCAGGCCAGCGAAACCGCCTCGCGCAACGGCCGGCCTTCCTCGCGCAGCCGGTTGGTGAATTCGACGATCAGAATGCTGTTGGACACCACGATGCCCACCATCATCACCACGCCCATCAGCGACATGACGTTCAGCGTGGTGCCGGTGGCAAACAGCATCAGCAGCACGCCGGTCAAGCCCGTCGGCACCGCCAGCAGGATCAGCAGCGGATCCAGAAACGATTTGAACTGCGCGACCAGAATCAGATAGACCAGCAGCGTCGCCAGGATCAGGCCGAGGCCGAAACTGCGGAACGAGACCTGCATCGCCTGCGCCGAGCCGCGCACCGTCGACGCGCACATTCTCCGGCAATTTGAGTGTCGTGGATGATTTTCTGCAACGCCACTCAGAACCTGGCCCAAATCTTCGCCCGTCGGCGACACATAGACATCCATGACGCGCCGGAATTGGTAGTGGTCCACTTCCGTCGGCGATTCGATGTGAGTCGATCTGGCTCACGGCGTCCAGCCGGGTCGGTTTGGCCGAGTCGCGCCGCGCGCAGCGGAACGGAGGCCAGGTCCGGCAGATTTTTCACCCGGTTTTCCGGATATTGGACGGTGAGGAAATAGTCGTTGCCGCTTTTGGGATCCACCCAGTAGCTGGGCGCGATCATCATGTCGGAGGTCAGCGCGGTGATGACGTTGCCGACGACTTCCTTTTCGTTCAGGCCCAGTTCGCTGGCGCGGACGCGGTCGATGTCCAGTTGCAGCGCCGGATAATCCATGTCCTGCGGCACCAGCACGTCGCTGACGCCCGGCAGCGCGCGCGCCTGCTGCGCGATCTCCGCGGCCGTCTGGTGCGTCGCCTCCAGGTCCATCCCGCTGACCTGAATGTCCAGCGGCGCGGGCAGGCCCAGGTTCAGGATGGCATCCACCAGGCCGCCGGTCTGAAAATAGGCGGTGACCTGCGGCAGCTCCTTCTTGCAGCCGCGCCCGCACCAGGTCCATGTATTCAAAACTGCTCAAGTGATGGCCCGCCTTCAAGCCGACCTGCACGAAGGCGGTGTGCGGGCCGGAGTTGGGCGTGTAGATCGAGGAAAAGCCCGGCGTGACGCCGATGTTGGAGACGATGATTTTCAGGTCCTTGGCCGGCACGACTTCGCGGACGATTTGCTCGACCTGCTCCACCAACTGGTCGGTGACTTCGAGGCGCGTGCCGGTGGGCGCCTTGAGGTTGATGACAAACTGGCCGGGATCGGTGCGCGGGAAATAGGCTTCGCCGATCAAGCGGATAGAGCGCCGAGGCTCAAGATGAAAACGCCGGTGATGCCGAGCACCGTGGCGCAGCGGGCGGACCAGCGCGAAGTTCAGCAAGCCTTCGTAGCGGTCGAGCATCTGCTTGAACCTGCGGTTGAACCAGCGGTTGAAACGCGCGCCCCAACCTTTGGGCGCGGCGGTTTCGGCGGTCGTCGTGGCCGTGTTGCGATCTTGATGAGCTTGGCGCAGAACAACGGCACCACCGTCATCGCGACGAAATACGAGGCGAACAGCGACAGCATCACCGCCAGCGCCAGCGCGGTGAACAGAAACCGGCTGACGCCATAGAGAAATATCACCGGGAAAAAAACAATGGCCGTGGTCAGCGTCGCCGCCAGCACCGGCAGGGCCACTTCCTGGCCGCCGCGTTCGGCGGCGACTTCCGGCGTCTCGCCCATTTCCAGGTGGCGGAAGATGTTTTCCAGCACGACCACCGAGTTGTCGATCAGCCGCGAAAAGGCCAGCGCCAGTCCGCCGAGAATCATCGCGTTGACGGTGCTGCCGCCGAGCGACGAGCGCGATGAACGCCGCCAGCGCCGAAAGCGGAATGGAAAGAAACACCGCCACCGTCGCCCGCATGCTGCCAAGGAAAATCAGAATCATCAGGCCGGTCAGCACCAGGCCGATGGCGCCTTCGTGAATCAGGTTTTCAATGGCGTTGCGCACGAAGACGGACTGGTCGAAGACCACCTTGGTCACCAGTTGCTTGGGCACGTCCAGCAGATGCGCCACGGCGTCCTTGATGCCGTCCACGACCGCGATGGTGTTGGCATCGCCGCCCTGCTTCAGCACCGGCAGATAGACCGACGGCTGGCCGTCCACGCGCACGATGTTGTACTGGATTTGCGAGCGCATCCTTGGCCTTGCCGACGTCCGCCACCAGCACCGAGGCGTTGCCGACCGTCTTGAGCGGCAGCTGCGTTGATGTCCTTCATGTCGTTGATCTGGCTGTTGGCATAGAGGTTGTAATCGAAGGGCCCGATCTTCACGTCGCCCGCCGGCAGAATCAGGTTGGCCTCGTTGACCGTGCGCACCACGTCCATCACGCTCAACTGGTGCGCCTCCAGCTTGAGCGGGTCCACATAGACCATGATCTGCCGGTAGCGCCCGCCGAAGGGCTGCGGCACGGAGGCGCCCGGCACGTTGGCCACCTGGTTGCGCACGTTGTATTGGCCGAGGTCGCGCAATTGGGCTTCGTTCAAGCCCTTCGCCTTTCAAGGTGATCAGGCACACCGGCAGGCTGGAGGCGTCGAACTTCAACACCACCGGCGGCAGCGTGCCCGGCGGCAGCCGGCGCAGGTCGGCCATGGCCAGATTGGCGATGGTGGTCACGGCCGAGTCGGCGTTGAAGCCCGGCTGGAAATAAACCTTGATCAGGCTGACGCCCGGCAGCGAGCGCGACTCGATGTGGTCAATGCCGCTGCCCAGGGTGAAGAACCGCTCGAAGCGGCCGGTGATGTCGTTCTCGATCTGCTCGGGCGGCATGCCGGAATAAAACGTGGCCACCACCACCACGGGAATGTTGATGGGCGGAAACAAATCCACCGGCATGCGCACCAGGCTCGTCACCCCCACCACGCAGGTGATCAGGCAGATGACGATGATCAGATAAGGATAGCGGATGGCAAAGCGCGACATGAATGCCTGCTAGGTTGAATGCTGCGTTGTGTCCAACGGGGAGGACGCCGCGGACTTTTCCGTTTTTGATGAGCCAGTAAATAGGCCGCCGGGACGATGAACACCGTCAGCACCACCGACACCGCCAGCCCGCCGATGATGGCCCGCGCCAGCGGCGCATACGCCTCGCTGCCGGCGCCGAGCTTCATCGCCATCGGCATCAATCCAATCAACGTTGCCAGTGACGTCACCAGCACGGGGCGCAACTGGCTTCGGCAGGCCAGCCGAAATGGCTTCGCGCAGCGGCCGGCCTTCCTCGCGCAGACGATTGGTGAATTCGACGATCAAGAATGCTGTTGGACACCACGATGCCCACCATCATCACCACGCCCATCAGCGACATGACGTTCAGCGTCGTGCCGGTCAGAAACAACATCAGCAACACGCCGGTCAAGCCCGTCGGCACCGCCAGCAGAATCAGGAGCGGATGCAGAAACGATTTGAATTGCGCCACCAGAATCAAATAGACCAGCAGTGTCGCCAGAATCAGGCCCAGTCCGAAACTGCGGAACGACACCTGCATGGCGCTGCAGCCGAACCGCGCACGGTCACGCGCACGTTTTCCGGCAACTTCGTGTCGTGTGATGATGTTGTCAATGCCGCTCAACACCCGCCCCAAATCCTCGCCCGCCGGCGACACATAAACATCCATCACGCGCCGGAGCTGGTAATGGTCCACCTCCGTCGGCGATTCGATGTGGCTGACTTGACTGACCGTATCCAAGCGCGTCGTTTGAAGGTGTCCCGACCCGCGAAGCGGAATGGCCGTCAAGTCCTGCAAACTCTTCACATAATTTTCCGGGTATTGGACGGTGAGGAAATAATCATTGCCCGTTTTGGGATCCACCCAATAGCTGGGCGCAATCATCATGTCGGAGGTCAGCGCCGTGATGACGTTGCCCACCACTTCCTTTTCATTCAATCCCAGCTCACTGGCGCGCATCCGGTCAATGTCCAGTTGCAACGCCGGATAATCCACATCCTGCGGCACCAGCACGTCGCTGACGCCCGGCAGTGCCCGTGCCTGTTCCGCAATCGCCACCGCCGTCCGGTGCATCGCCTCCAAATCCATCCCGCTCACCTGAATGTCCAGCGGCGCCGGCATCCCCAGGTTCAAAATTGCGTCCACCAGACCGCCGGTTTGAAAATAGGCCGCGACCTGCGGCAATTCCTTTTTCAGCCGCGCCCGCACCAGGTCCATGTATTGAAAACTGCTCAACCGATGGCCCGCCTGCAATCCGACTTGCACAAAGGCCGTGTGCGGGCCGGAGTTGGGCGTGTAAATCGAGGAAAAGCCCGGCGTCACGCCGATGTTGGACACGATGATCTTCAGGTCATTCGTCGGCACCACTTCGCGGACGATTTGCTCGACCTGCTCCACCAACTGGTCGGTGTTTTCGATGCGCGTGCCGGCGGGCGCCTTGAGGTTGATGACGAACTGGCCGGGATCAGTGCGGGGGAAATAGGCTTCGCCGACAAAAGGATAAAGGCCGAGGCTCAAAATGAAAATGCCCGTGATGCCCAGCACCGTCGCCACCGGACGCTGCAACGCCCAATTCAACCACCCTTGATAACGATCCAGCATTCCTTGAAAACGCTGGTTGAACCAGTGATTGAAACGCTGTCCCACAGTCCGGCCACCACTTTGTTCATGTCCGTCCGGCGCTCCGGCGCTCTTCATCAAGTTTGCGCAAAACAGGGGAACGACCGTCATGGCGACCAAATAGGAGGCGACCAGCGACAACACCACGGCCAACGCCAGCGCCGAGAAAAGATATCTGCTGACGCCATACAGAAAAATAACCGGGAAGAACACCACGGCGGTGGCCAGAGTGGAGGCCAGCACCGGCAGTGCCGCTTCCTGACCGCCCCTTTCAGCGGCAACGCCCGGAGGTTCGCCCACTTCCAAATGACGGAAAATGTTTTCCAGCACGACGACCGAGTTGTCAATCAACCGCGAAAACGCCAGCGCCAGTCCGCCCAGCATCATGGCGTTGATCGAATTGCCGCCGACGGCCAAGCCGATGAACGCCGCCAGAACGGAAATGGGAACCGAAAGGAAAACGGCAAAGGTGGCCCGCAGGCTGCCAAAAAAAATCAGCATCAGGACCCCGGTGAGCAAAAGGCCGATGACACCTTCATGCATGATGTTGATCGATGGCGCTTTTGACGAACGACGGACTGGTCGAAGACGACTTTGGTGACGAGTTGCTTGGGCACGTCCAGCAAGATGCGCCACGGCCTCCTTGATGCCGTCCACGACGGCGATGCGTGTTCGCATCGCCGCCCTGCTTCAGCACCGGCAGATACACCGACGGCTGGCCGTCCACGCGCACGATGTTGTATTGGATCTGCGAGGCGTCCCTGGCCTCGCCCACGTCCGCCACCAGCACCGACGCGTCGCCCACGGTCTTCAGCGGCAGCGCGTTGATGTCCTTGATGTCATTGATCTGGCTGTTGGCGTACAGGTTGTAATCCAGCGGCCCAATCTTCACGTCGCCGGCCGGCAGAATCAGATTGGCATCATTGACCGAGCGCACCACGTCCATCACGCTCAACTGGTGCGCCTCCAACTTCAGCGGGTCCACATAGACCATGATCTGCCGGTAGCGTCCGCCGAAGGGCTGCGGCACGGACGCGCCGGGCACGTTGGCCACCTGGTTGCGGACGTCGTATTGGCCCAGGTCGCGCAGCTTGGCTTCGTTCAAGCCCTTCGCCTTTCAATGTGATCAGGCACACCGGCAGGCTCGAGGCGTCGAACTTCAACACCACCGGCGGCAGGGTGCCGGGCGGCAGCCGGCGCAGATTGGCCATGGCCAGATTGGCGATGGTCGTCACGGCCGAGTCGGCGTTGACGCCCGGCTGGAAATAGACCTTGATCAGGCTGACGCCCGGCAGCGAGCGCGACTCGATGTGGTCAATGCCGCTGCCCAGGGTGAAGAACCGCTCGAACCGTCCGGTGATGTCGTTCTCGACCTGTTCGGGCGGCATGCCGGAATAGAACGTGGCCACCACCACCACGGGAATCTTGATGGGCGGAAACAAATCCACCGGCATCCGCACCAGGCTCGTCACCCCCACCACGCAGGTGATCAGGCAGATGACGATGATCAGATATGGATACCGGATGGCAAAGCGCGACATGAAGATGAGAATGATTTCAGGGATGATCGTTGGCGACGGCGGCGCGCAATTTTTCGACCGAGAAATCCTTTGACTGGCAAAGCGTGATCAATTCCTGTTCCCGGGCGATGATTTCCGCCGCCGCCAGCGGAATCTTGCCGGCGACTGTCGAGCGGAATGGATTGGACGCCATGCAAATCGCCGTGCAGCAGATCGCCGGACTGGATTTTCAACCCGCCGATTTCGACCGGCGTGCCGAATTCCACAATGTGAACGTAGGCGTGCGAGACGGAAATGCTGCCGGCAAAGAGATGAAAGCCCAGTTTTTCGGCCGCCGGCAGATCGCGCACCGAGCCGTTCGTCACCGCGCCCACGCAGCCGAGCGCGCGCAGAATGTTGACATGCACCGCGCCCAGCAACGAGCCGAGACCGACCTGCGTGGCCACATCCTGCACCACCACCACGCGCGGCGCGGGCAGGGAAAGAATATAATCCCACCAATCCGTGCGGTCGGGATAAGGGCCGGCGGCCGTGGGCGGCGCCGAACCGCGAATTTTGACCGTGGCGGCGTAGCCCAGCATCGGCGCGCAGGTCGGGAAACAGGCAATGCACCGTATGGTCCACAAAGCCTTCGTTGCGCAGCCGCTCGTGAAATGTTTCGATGGCGTTGGCCAGCGTGCAGGCGTCCAGCTCGGCGAAGAATCTCCAATTGTTCGGAAGTCAAAGGCAAGCTCATGAATTCAATGTGTTCTTGCCGGAATTGAAACTTTTCGATGCAGGCCGCGTCTCGATCCGCCACAGACGACGCCGGAAATCTTCAAATTCTTTTTCAACCGCAAGAAAGCAATAGCCGGAGTAAATCGCACGATACTGTTGAAATGTTTGATTTCAATTTTCATTGCGCATGGAAAGCTGGATGAGTTTCGGCTCGACTTTCTGGCCGGCTTGAAATTTTGAACGGTTGCCGATCACCACCAGGTCACCTTCGTGCAGGCCGGACAGGACTTCATATTTGTCCGGCGTTTCCAAGCCGAGTTTGACGGGGCGCTCTTCAATCTGATTGTCCTGATTGACGACATAAACCGTGGGCGATTTGTCACCCGACCACCGCTTCGGTGGGAACGGCCAGCGCCTGGGGCCGCTTTTCAACCTTCAAGACCACGGTGGCATACATGCCGGGCACCAGTTTCAAATCCTGGATTGGGCACTTCGATTTCGGTGGTCATCGTCCGCGTGTTTTCATCCACGTCGTCGGTGAAGCGCGAAATCTTGCCGGTGAAAGTCTTGCCATCCAGCGAATCCACCCGCACGGCCACCGGGTCGCCCAGCCGGATGTCTTTGACGTAATCCACCGTGACGGGAAAATCGAGGCGCAGCCGATAATTGTCCGACACGCGCACCAGCGGCAGGGCCTGGGTGTCGGACGAGGTGCCGGCCTGGATGAGCGTGCCCGGATCGGCGTAACGATGGGTGACGACGCCGTCGAACGGCGCGGTGATCTGCGTGTAACCGATCAGGGTCTGATATTTTTCGACGTCGGCCTTGGCGGCGGCGATGGCGGCGGCGGCGGCCAGATCATTGGCCTCGGCCGTGTCGAGGTCCTGTTCGGCGACGAGATTGGGATGGTCCTTGTTGACCGATTTCAGGCGCGTGTAAATCAAATGCGCGTTGGTGTAATCCGCCTCGGCCTTCTGTTCGGTGGCGCGCGCATTGTCCAATTCATCCTGCAATTCCGGCACTTCGAGCGTGGCCATGAGCTGCCCGGCCTTGACCTTGTCGCCAAAATCCACGTTCATTTTGCTGACATAGCCGGAAACTTTTGCGTGCAATTCCACTTCTTGATAATGGACGGAACTCCGCCGAAATCGTCACCTCTTTGAAAAGGTCTTCTTGCGCGTCACCTTCGCCACGCCGGCGGTCGGCGCGTGACGGCTGTAGTGGCGCTGGCGGAAGACTGCGCATGCGCATGATGCGCCGTCCAAAACGCAACGAGGCCGATGACGAAAACCGCGGTCAAGGTTCCAAACAGTCTGGATTTGAGACCGAACTGGGAGTTTGAGATTTTGAATTTCATGAATTGCTGGATATGTTTTCAGCCTTTTGACAACGGCAGTTTGACGCGAAAGCAACTGCCATTGCCAACGGTGCTTTGCACCTCCACCTCGGCGCCGTGCGCCGTACAAATGGATTTGACGATGGACAGTCCAAGTCCGGCGCTTTCGGCGCCGGCGGCACGGGTTTGATCCACGCGGTAAAACCGCTCGAAAACATGCGGCAGCGCGTGCGGCGGAATGCCGATGCCGTTGTCCGCCACTTCCAGAATGGCATGGCCGTTGACCCCGTGAACGCGCAATTGAATCGCGCCCTTTTCCGGAGTGTATTTGATGGCGTTGTCGAGCAGGTTGACGACGACTTGTTTGAGCCGCACGCGATCGCCTTCGACCAGAATCGGCTGATTCGCGTCGCAGGCGATGGAGATGTTTTTGTCCTCGGCCAGCAGATTCATTTGTTCGGCGGTGGTCCTGGCAAGTTCGCTCAAATCGAAACGCGTCCATTCCGTTTGCGCCTCGCCGGCGTCGAGCCGCGAGAGCGTGAACAATTGCTCCACGATTTTGCTCAAATGCACGGCCTCCTCCAGCATGCTGGCCGCGCGTTCGCGCAACTCGGGATCGATGACATTGCGTCTTCCGCAAGACTTTCCAATTCGCCGCGCAGAATCGTGAGCGGCGTGCGCAAGTCATGCGAGGCGTCGGCGACAAACCGTTTTGAATTTTGAAACGCGTCATCCAGCCGCGCGATCATGCGGTTGAGCGAAACGGACAGCCGCTCCAATTCATCCCCGGTGTGTGAGACCGGCAGGCGTTCGCTCAAATTGTGCTGCGTGATGCGTTCGGCGGCGCGGGTGATTTGTTCGACCGGCGTCAAGGCCCGCCGCACCAGCAGATAACCGCCGACGGTGATGATGACGACCGCCAGCGGCAGCCCCAAGGCGAGCTGCAAAAACAAATGGTTGAGCATTGATTCCACCGGATCGAGCAACGCGCCAAATTCCACAATATAATCTGGGATTGCCGGAGGATTTGAAATTCAGCGCGGCGATGAGCAGGGTGTTGCCGCCGGACAATTTCAGTTTGCGCGAAAATTCCGGGTTCGGCGAAGGCGGGAAGACGGGAACTTCCGCCGGATCGAAGCTGCCGTCCTTTGGGCGCGCTCGGAAATGTAAACCAGCGTGCCGTCGGCGCGGGTGATGCGGATGAAACGGTCGTTGATTTCCGGTTCATACCAGTCCTTTGTCTGGCTGGCGACGTAATGCTCGCCTGTCTGTTTGACGTGTGCGAGCAGGGTATTGGCGATCTGACGGGCGCGGCGCAACTGCGATTCGCGCAGGTCGTTTTCCAGAAAATGCCGCAGGTCGAGATATAACAACGCGCACAGCAGCAAAAAAATGCCACCGCGAGCCAGCCGGCATACCAGGCGACCAATCGGAAGCTGATGGAACGCGTGTTCATGACTGCAACCCGTCGTTCAGGCTGTAACCGACGCCGCGCACGGTGCGCAGCAGTTTGACGGGAAATGCGTCGTCCACTTTTTCCCGCAAATGCCGCACGTAGACATCCACGATGTTGGTCAGCCCCTCGAAACTCTGGTCCCAGACGTGTTCGATGATCATGGTGCGTGAAAAGACGCGGCCCGGCTGCGTGGCCAGATATTCCAGCAGCGAATATTCCTTGGCGGTGAGTTCGATTTTTTTTCCGGCGCGCTTCACGTTTTGCGAAAGCCGGTCAATTTCCAGATCGCCCACGCGCAACACGCTGGAGCGATTGACCGGTCCGCGCCGCAGCAATGCCTTGATTCGCACTAGCAGTTCGGCGAAGGCGAACGGCTTGGTCAGATAATCGTCCGCGCCCAGTTTCAAAATTCTTCACCTTGTCGGCCATGCCGTCGCGCGCGGTGAGGATCAGGATCGGCACCTGCTGATTTTTGCGCCGGATTTTCTCGAGAATCTCCGTGCCGCTCAAGACCGGGCAGCATCAAATCCAGAATGATGAAGATCGTAATCGTAAGCTTCGGCCATCTCCCAGGCGCTTTGGCCATCGTGGCAAACATCCACGGCATAGCGCTCCGCCTTGAGGCCGCGCACAATGATGTCGGCCACCTTCTTTTCGTCTTCCACAAGCAGGATTCGCATAAACGTTGCAGCTTTTGACACCGGAATAGACCAAACGTTGATTAAAAGGCCGTAAATGGTTGATTAAAATTCGTTCAGAAACCATTCCCCATTGTTCAGCAGTGCATTTTAATTCACCATTCACGCTGTCTTAATCTTCGGATGGTCAATTACTTCGGATGGATGGGAGAAACCGGCACCCGATGGAATCCGCACGGCGTGCCAGGCGCATCACGCCAGCCGCGTGAACAACATGATTCCGAAATGGAAAGGATCTATTTACATGCCAAGAAGAGTAAAAGAGACGAACGCGCCGACTGGCTGGCCGGCCACCGCCGCCAGCCGGGAGGTGGCTTTTGTTTTACACAGTCATGAGGCAAACGAAGTGTATCTTTGCGGTGACTTCAATCATTGGACTCCCCACAGCCTGCCCATGGTTCGCCACGGTGAAGACCATTGTTGGGAAAAACGGCTGGCGCTGGAGCCGGGCCGCTACGAATACAAATTCATCGTAAATGGCGTCTGGATTCATAATCCCGACGCCCCGGAAAATGTGCCGAAATATTCATGGCTCCCTCAATTCCGTCGTGGAGGTCCGGCCATGAAGGCGCGATTCAACCATGTCCAGCGGAGAGCATGCCGGCAATCTCCACTTCGGAGGCCACATGACGGCCGGTCCAAGGCGCAACAACAGACCGGGTGCGAAGGAGTTGTCCAGTTGATCTATGCGCATTTTCCACCCGCCGCTGTTCTGGCCGCGGAAAAACATCTCCGGGCACAAACAAACATCGGGCAGCGGGTCCAACAACTCTGGCTCGCCCAAGATTGCCCGCCAGGGGTCGCGCTGGACGCCTGGATCCGAACCGAGTGCGAGGAAGTGCAAAAACTTTGCCCAGCCCTTTTGAGCTTGGATGCGCGCAAAACGAAGAAAGGCGCCACCTTTCCGATGGTTTTATGAATTATTCCTATAATAGCCTGCAAATAAACATCCACAAAGTGGATGGTTCCATGGTAACAATCACCCAAAGTGACGCGGCCTTGGCGAATCGGACCCTGAATGAATTTCACCCAACCAGGATTTTCAACGAAGAAGGGATCGCCACTTCTTGCAGCCATTCCGTGGCCAAGTTCAATCTTTCCTCGATAACGCGAGTTGACTTAATCACCGACCAACTTTCGGTGTGGGATTTCCCTTTCGTCCTCGGGGCCTTGATGGAGCTGACAGAGGGTGAGTTCCACGGGATCGTCCACGAACGGCTGCGATGGATGCAACCGTGCCCTCCTGGAGACTTGCCTGTGTTTTTTGATGTCGAAATGGTTAATGGCCGGCACTCGTATCTATGGATGGCGGTCATTGCGGGATTTTCAGCCGCAAGGTTATCGGAAGCCTTTTCCCAACTTAGAACGCGAAGTTTGATCTTCGCACTTCACGCCGGTGGTGTCGGCGTTCTGAACCCGGCCAATATAGTGCGGTTCACGGTCCATCCGCATCCTCAGCAAGAATCCGCGAAGGTGTGGCACACCCGCGAAATCGGCGACTCGGAATTTGAGTCCCACGCAAGGGATTGGGGTGGATTGGCGCGTGACGGACAGCCATTGTCCCGATTTCCGTGGAACGGCCGGCACATTTCGCTGCATCTACCAAGGAATCAAAATGAAAACGAATCACAAATGGAAAGAAAGCACCAATGAAAGGATGTTTTTTATGATCACCACACAACACGACTCTCTTAACGCGCGCTATTCACCGGAGAATTCGCACAAGCCGGTGAATTTCTTTTGTGCTGCGCCCCACGCCAAATCGGTGGAGGTCGTAGGCGATTTTAACAATTGGCATCCACTGCCCATGCAACGAACGATTGACGGTTGGTGGTTCGCCAAAATTCAACTATGTCACGGCCACCATCAATACCGGTTTTTGGTGGATGGCCACTCGATGCTCGATCCGCACGCGACCGGCGTCACTCGCGATGTGCATGAAGAGCAGGTTTCGCTGATTGCTGTGAGTTGAACTGTTGCGGTGTGAACGGCAGGGTCGGAAATAACACGGCGACATGGGGGGTCCTTGTGGAGTCAAGGCCTTCGATGAGGCGGAATTCGAATACCGGCCCTGAAACAGCCGTTGCCAGGCGCAAACTGCCTTGTTTCAGGTTCAGTGTGAAGTGCTGATTCCAGCAGGACAGGTCGTTTACATTAAAGCCGGCTTGACGGCAGATTAAATGTTATTCAGATGCTTTTGCCCGGAATGGAAATATGGCAGGAAGGGATTTGTGAGATATCTGTTTATTTCAGTATTGGCAATTGCCATTGCTCTGAGCTGGGGGCCGCCTTGCACTTCTACGGCGTCTCCCTGCGTTACGCCCGCACGCCCCAAGCCAAAGGTAAAATCGAACGGCAGCACCAATACTGGCAGGGGCGGCTTCCCGCTCTGTTCGCTGCCGAAAACATCACTGGCCCGGAAGCCGCCAACGCACTGCTGCCCCAACTGCGCCGTCATCGCAACGCCAAGGAAATCCATCGCGAACTGGGGCGCACCCCCGATGCCGCCGCTCATAAAGCGCTCCGGGAAGATCGCACGGTCCTGCGTCCGGCACCCCGTTGCCCCTGGTGGCCTTACATCTGGAGTGTGCGCACAGCTCTAAAAGTCGGCCCCGACGGTCGCGTCCCCGTCGGCTACGAACGTCTGCGCGCTGGCGTCGCCGCTGGCACCCGCGTCATTCACTGCCTCCATCCTGATGGCAACATCACCATCCTCGCTCAAGAACCCAAAGCAAACCAAAAACCCGCGGTTCTCCTCCACGTCCAAGCCCATTGACTCTGTCCGCCTTTGCTCGCACGCTTTTGTTCGCCTTTGAAATCCTCACGACACGTGAATCGTGAAAGGTTGCATCGGAAGCGGACTGGCGACAAACTGGGCTGGCCATGCAACGGTTTAACGAATCCATGGTTCACGCAAACACATGAACCGCATCCGCCTTCTTTCCGAACAGGTCGCCAACCAGATCGCCGCCGGCGAAGTGGTCGAGCGGCCCGCCAGCGTCGTGAAGGAACTCGTTGAAAATGCCCTCGACGCTGATGCCCGGAAAATCGCCGTCGAAATCGGCGCCGGCGGGCGGAGTCTCATTCGCGTGACCGACAACGGCTTGGGCATGAGCCGCGACGACGCCCTGCTCTCGCTGGAGCGCCACGCCACCAGCAAGATTTTGCGCGCCGAAGATTTGGCGTCCATCGCCACCATGGGGTTTCGCGGCGAGGCGCTGCCCAGCATCGCCAGCGTCAGCCGTTTCACCCTGACCACGCGCGAGCGGGAGGACACCTCGCCCGAGGGCACCCAGATATTGGTCAGTGGCGGCAAAATCACCGAAGTCCGATCCGCCGGCAGCGCGCCCGGCACGGCTATCGAAGTGCGGCAGCTCTTTTTCAATCTGCCCGCGCGTCGGAAATTTTTACGCACGGAGGAGACCGAGGCCGCACATGTCCAGCATTATCTCACGCTGGCCGCCCTCGCGTTTCCGGAAACCGCCTTTACGTTTGTGAAGGACGCCCGCAATGTCTGGCAACTGCCGGCGGTGAAATCCGGCGCGGCCGTTTCCAGCCGCATTGAGGCTTTGCGCGAACGGTTTCGGGCGTTGCTCGGCGAGGAGAAGCTGTTGCCCGTGAATTTCACCGCGTCGCTGGCCGACGACGGCAGCCAATTGCCACCTGACGAAACCGACATTTTTGAAAGCGCCGCGCCGGTGCAGCCCGTGGCGTCTGATATCTCAAATTCCAAATCTCAAATTCGGGTCTGGGGTTTGATCGGTTCGCCGGGCGTTTCGCGGGCGACGCGCGAGGGCCAGTTTGTCTTCGTCAACCGCCGCCCCGTGGAAAATCGCGGCATCAATTACGCGCTCACCGAGGGCTACCACACGTCGCTGATGAAGGGCCGCTACCCGGTTTGCTGCCTGTTCTTCGAAATAAATCCCGCTGCCGTGGACGTGAACATCCATCCCGCCAAACGCGAGGTGAAATTCCACCGCGAAGGCGAAGTGCGGAAGCTGGTCGCGCAGGCCCTCCGCGAAACCCTGCTGGCGTTCCACTCCGAGCCGGCAAAAGGTTCCAACGCAAAGGCGCAAAGACGCGGAGAAGAGCAGGTTGAAGCGATTGGAAAGCCCCTGGAAATCAAATCCGTGACGGAACTTTCCACGCCGTCGTTGCCGGAATTTCCGGCGCCGGCAAGAACTCCGGAATGGCCGCCGCAACCCGCCGCGCAACCGCCGTTGCAAATGGGGATTTCAAAAGTGGCCCCTGCGCCATATTCCATCCTCCATCCTCCACCCTCGCCGGAGAAGAAAGTTCCATCGGCGGTTTCCCAGCTGCCGGCTTCCACGGCTTTGCCGCTGCTCAACGTCCCGCTGCGGCTCGTCGGCGTCATCGGCAGGCTCTATGTCCTGCTCGAATCCGACCGCGGACTGGTGCTGCTGGACCAGCACGCGGCACACGAACGGATTTTGTTCGAGCAGATGATGAGCCGCATTGAATCGAACGCCGCCGCGCCGTCGCAGAAATTGCTGCTGCCGGAGACGATTGAATTACCGGCGCGCGAGGCGCAATTTCTGCGCGAGCAGCTTGTCGTTTTGATTAAGCTCGGCGTGGGCTTGAGCGAATTCGGCGAGCGGACGTTTCTGCTGGACGCGCTGCCGCCGTTCGTGAAGGCCGCCGATCCGCGCCGGTTTGTCTTCGATCTCGTGGACGAATTGCGCGCCGCCGGGCGCGAGGTGAATCTGGCGCGGTTGGGCGAGCACACCGTGGCCAAGACCGTCTGCCGCCACGCGGTGAAGGCCAACGACCCGCTCGCCGGGCCGGAACTGGAAAATCTCATCGAGGACTTGCGCCACTGCGCAATGCCCTACACCTGCCCGCACGGCCGCCCGACGCTGATTGAAATGAATTACCGGGAATTGGAGAAAAAATTTGGGAGGGCGCAGTGAAGAAACCAAAAGCCAATGCTAAGGGCTCGGCGAACATATCCTACCTCGCTCTGAGTGAGGCAGGCTCTTCCGGCGAGCATTGGCGGTTTTGTCCGCGGTGTCGGCAAGAGTTGATCAACGAGAAATGCAAACTGCGCTGCCCGCACTGCCATTATTTCATGAGCTGCTCGGACTTTGATTTCTCCGGTTGAGACACGGATTTCACGGATTGACACGGATCTTTAATGTGCAATCTCTAATTTTTTATCCGTGTCAATCAGTGCAATCCGTGTCAAAATGTTCCCGCCCATGAACGAGTGGAACATCCAATCCCGCGCCTCGGCCTGCGAAGCCTGCGCCCAGCCGTTTGCCGACAAGCAGCCGTTGCACACGCTGCTGTTTGACGAACACGCGGAGTTTTTGCGCCGCATGGACGTTTGCGACGCCTGCTGGCAAAGCCAGTTCAGCAACGGCGCGCGTGACCGCAAGGGTTTCATCTCCCACTGGCAAACGATTTACGAGGCCCCCGCGCCGGCCGCCGACCCGATTCAAAAAGAGACCGCCGAGACGCTGTTGCGCAGGCTCATCGAACAAAACGACCCGCGTTACGCGCCCTCCGGCTATATTCTCGCTGTCATGCTGGAACGCAAGCGCGTGCTCAAGGTGAAGGAGCAAATCGTCCGCGACGGCAAGCGCGTGTTCATTTACGAACAGCCCAAGACCGGCGACATGTTCACCATCGCCGACCCGGATTTGCGGCTGGATCAGCTTGAACAGGTTCAGCGCGACGTGGCCGCGTTGCTCGAATTTGGTTTGAATCCGCCCGCGCCGGCTGAAAATCAAACCGCGCCGTCGCCGGCTGTGGCTGACCAAACGATTGATTCCCCGGCGCAAAGCTGAATTTACGATTTATGATTTATGATTTACGATTTTCCGGCTGGCACGCGAAAGGTGTGCCAATCGCAAATCGAAAATCGTAAACCATCAATTTTCCATGTCCCTTGCCGATTTCCAAACCCGTCTCGGCTTCCAGTTCCGCGACGCAAATCTGCTGCGCCTGGCGCTCACGCACCCGTCCGTCGCGCACGAGAGCGGGGTCGCGACCGCACACAACCAGCGGCTGGAATTTCTGGGCGACGCCGTGCTGCAGCTCATCCTGACGCAGAAGCTCTACGAAAATTTTCCCGCCTCCGGTGAAGGTCCGCTGACCAAGGCGCGTGCGAAACTGGTCAACCGCCGTTCGCTCGCCGAGCGCGCGGCCTCACTCGGCATTGGCGCGCACCTGATTTTGAGCCGGGGCGAGGAAACGCACGGTGGACGCGAGCGTCCGTCCACGCTGGCCGACGCCTTTGAGGCGTTGCTGGGCGCGATTTTTCTGGACGGTGGATTTGACGCGGCGCGTGACTTTGTCCTGCGCGAATTCAATGCGGCGTTGTCTCCGGCCCGGGTGTCCGAGGCGCCCACCATTGAAAATCCGAAGGGCGAATTGCAGGAATTGTTGCAAGCGCGTTCGACTGAAGCGCCGGAATATCAAACCATTTCGGCCACCGGCCCGGATCACGACCGCATGTTTGAATGCACCGTGCATCACCGCGGCGTGGAACTGGCGCGCGGTTCCGGCAAAAGCAAAAAGGCCGCCGAGAGCGACGCAGCCCTGGCGGCCTTGAATAAACTTCGCCCTCAATAACGCGGCACGTTGCGGTCAATCTCGTCCGACCACGCATCAATGCCGCCCTTGACGTTCTTGAGATACTTGAATCCCTGCCCGCGCAGAAATTCCAGCGCCTTCATCGAGCGCCCGCCCATTTTGCAGTGGATGTAATACTGCTGATTCGGGTCGAGTTCCGTGAATGTTTGCTGAAGCGTGCTCAACGGAAACAGCGGCACGCCGTCCACGTGGGCGATCTCGTATTCGTCCGGCTCGCGCACGTCAATGACCTTGATGCCGAGCGCCGGATTGTCGAGCACCTTCTTCATGTCCTGCACGGTCACTTCGTCGGGATTCGCCGTGGGTTCCGCCTGCGGCACGATGCCGCAGAACTGTTCGTAATCAATCAACTCCTTGATGGTCGGGTGCTCGCCGCAAACGGGACACTGCGGATCGCGCCGCAATTTCAATTCACGGAACTTCATGTCCAGCGCGTTGAACAAAACCAGACGGCCGACCAGCGAAGTCCCTTTGCCGATGGCGAGCTTCAAAATTTCCGTCGTCTGAATGCAGCCAACGATGCCGGGCAGCACGCCGAGCACACCGCCTTCCGCGCAACTGGGCACCATGCCGGGCGGCGGCGGTTCGGGATAGAGGCAGCGATAACACGGTCCGCCCAGATGCGGCGCGAACACGCTGGCCTGTCCTTCAAACCGGAAAATCGAGCCGTAAACATTTGGCTTTTTGAGCAGCACGCAGGCGTCGTTGGTCAGATAGCGCGTCGGGAAATTGTCCGTGCCGTCCACGACTATGTCGTAAGGCCGGATGAGATCGAGCGCGTTCTCGGACGAGATGCGCGTGTTATGGATGACGACCTCGCAATTCGGATTGATGCCGTGGATGGTTTCCTTGGCCGACTGCGCCTTGGGCCGGCCCACGTCGGCGTCGGTGTGGAGAATCTGGCGCTGCAGGTTGGAATAATCCACCGTGTCGAAATCCACGATGCCGAGCTTGCCGATGCCGGCGGCGGCCAGATACATGGCGATGGGCGAGCCGAGACCGCCCGCGCCGATGCACAGGACGCTGGTGCCCTTGATTTTCTTTTGGCCGGCCAGGCCGACTTCCGGCAGAATCAGGTGCCGTGAATACCGGCGGATTTCGTCATTGTTCAATTCCATAATTCGAGCCAACAATCATAGGGCAAAATCAGGAGAAATCAAGTTGCGCAGTAAAGCGCCTGAATTCCGGCTTCTCGATTTGTCTCCGACCACCGCGAATTTGGTGTGGATTTGCGGCAAATTTCTGCGAAACTGCCCGTCCGATGAAACCGATTGTCAAACTGTTGCTCGAAGGCGGCAGCCTGAACACCGCGCAGATGGCGCAGGTGCTCAAGCTGTCCGAGGCCGAAGTCAACCGGCAGCTCGACGAGTTGAAACACAAGCGCGTGCTGCTGGGATTCCGCCCGGTGTTGAATCTTGCCGACGAGGATTCCGGAGTCGTGCGCGCGGCCATCGAGGTGCGCCTCACGCCCGAACGCGGCGGCGGTTTCAATCGCCTGGCCGAGCGCATCAGTAAGTTCGATGAGGTCGAATCCTGCTATCTCATGTCCGGCGGCTATGATTTGCTGGTGTTCGTCAACGGCGCGAGCCTGCAGCGCGTCGCGGCGTTTGTGTCCGAAAAACTTTCCACCCTCGAAGGCGTGCTCTCGACCGCCACGCATTTCATGCTGCGTTCCTACAAGGAAAACGGCTTCCTGCTCGAAGGCAAAGCGGAGGAAAACGAACGGCTCAAGGTCGCACCGTGAAAATCCCGGCGACAACGTGATGTATCACCAGCCGTTGCTGCCTGCTTTTCGCCGTTGAACGTGCGCAACCGGGAATGATTGAACGTGTCGTTGTAAAGGCGGCAAACCCAATCCCCGTCAAACGCCGCTGAATTTTCGTTGCGCCAGATCAGATTCCGCCTGCCCCGAACCCAATCCCGATTGCCCGCGTCTGAATTCCCGTCAACTCCATTCCAATCATCGCCATCCCGCGCTGAATCCAGATTGACTCCAGTCCAATTCCGGTTCACTCCGGGCCGATCCGCATTGACTCCACCTGAATTGCCGTTGACTCCAGGTGAAATCCGATTAACTCCAGCCAAATTCCGATGGCATAAACATCAATTCCTCAATGACTTGCGCAAAAACCGGCCTAAAGCACCGATTCCACGAGGAAGGGCGCATCACTTTTTGCAAGCCCAGGGAAACACCCGGAAATGGGTGGCGCACGCGCCCTCGCGTGCTCCCGACTGCGCCCCGCAGTCGGAACCACGTGCGCCAACGCGCGTTGAAACTGGCGCGGTGGCGCGCCCAAAGCGGTGAACGAGGGCGTTCACCGCCGCACGCGAGGCGCGCCCCGTGGAGTATTTCGGCGCCTGTTCGCCCGTGGCCGCATCCGGTCTTTACTCCACGGGGCGCGTGCGCTCCCCAATGCAAAAAATGAGATGCGCCCCGGTGAATAAAAAATCCAAAAAAAGAGTTGCATCATCCATTCGTTGTGCTAAACCGGCTTCACAGAAGTCACCACATAAAACACAACTACAACCACGGAGCAATCTTATGACACCCGCCACTGGCAGCACCGACCCCGCACCAACTCCCACACCCAAACGCGCCTACTCCGCGCGCGGCGACATTGACAAGGGCCTCCTCGACGCCATCCAGACCGGACGCGATGTCCTGGCCGCCGCCAAGAACGCCGATTACAACGCCCCCATCCTCACCCGCGTCAAACCCGCCGTCATCACCACCCTCGACGGCAACATCAAAACCGCCGCGGACGATCCCGACCACAATCTCTGCCAGGACGTCATCAACACCAAGAAAGCCGCCGCCGTCGCCACCGAGGACGAAGACGATGCCTGCGACACGCTCATCGCCGCCCTCCGGCTGATTCAGAAAGCCGCCGGCAACACCTACAAGGATGACCCGGCCCGCCGCGCCGCCTACCTCATCGGCCAGAAATATTTCGGCAAAAACCGTGGCACACTCGAAGCCGACGCCAGCGCCATCATCGCCCTGGCCAAGACCGACACGCTCGACAATCTCCTGCCCGCCGACGCCACCTCCGCCCAGACGGCCCTGGACGATTGGAAAAAGGCCAACCAAGATCAAGGCGAAGCGCAGGACAACTACGCCCACGCCGTCCAAGCCCTGCGCGACATGGTGGACCTCATCAACGCCGACCGCCGCACCGTCCAGACCGCCGCCGACATCCTCTACACCTACAAAGACAGCTCGAATGGCCCCACCCGCCGCACTTTCGATCTCCCGGCCAACCGGCCGATGAAGGTGTGACGCTGGCGGCGGCAGTGGCAACGGCACCATGCCGCCGACACCGCCCGCGACACCGAAGCCACAACCGCGAACCCTCGCGAACGACGCGAATTATTTAACGCCAAGGCGCAAAGACGCGAAGCCAAACCAAAGCCCTGAAGGGGCAAAAGAAATTAGCCCAGGGCAAAGACGCGAACGCGGCTGCCGCCCTGGGTATCGTCCCGTAAAATAATTCTCCCTCTCCTCGCAATCCTTCGCTCGCGGGAGCGGGAGACTCGAACCGTTTGGGAAACGGTGAGAGGAATTCGCAGCAGCGAAGGCCGCGAGGCCGAACGAGCGGGACCGAGTGAGTCAACGTGGTCGCAGGCCGGATGAGGGTCGTCAGGGCAAAAACAAATCAAAAACGAGGAGAGGGCCGGGGTGAGGAGTCGGAACCGATGTGTAAAGTTTACGTCAAAGGCCGGGTTTGATACAGTTCGCTGGCACACGAAGTGCAGCAAGCAACATGAAGACAATAAAGAAAGTCATCCTATCAAATCGTGCGGGACAACGATGGCGACTATGCAAAGAATTGCGTGAATGCCTATGCCGACTATGTAAACGGATGCATACGCATTTTCTCCGACAATGACCCCGCGATGCGGACATTCGAGATTTGCTTTTACAAGGACAACAAGTCTGTGGCTCAAACTTCCGCATCTCTACGGTTTGTTTCGACTCCTCACCCCGGCCCTCTCCTCGTTTCTGATTTGTTTTCTCCCTGACGACCCTCATCCGGTCTGCGACCACGTTGACTCACTCGGTCCCGCTCGTTCGGCCTCGCGGCCTTCGCTGCTGCGAATTCCTCTCACCGTTTCCCAAACGGTTCGAGTCTCCCGCTCCCGCGAGCGAAGGATTGCGAGGAGAGGGAGAATTATTTTGTGGGACGTTTTCCCGGCGTAGGTGCTTGCGCACGGTGCACCAGCGCACCAACACCGGGCTGATTGATTAAATCCCGTTGGGATTTTCAGCGCAGTCGAAGCTCGGCCTGGCATTCATTTCGTGTCGTTCGTGTGTTTCGCGGTTAATTCATTGGCCCGTGCGGCTCGCACCTCCGCGCCTTTGTGTCTTTGCGTTAAAAAATTTCCGCGCGTGTCTATTCGTTTGCGAACACGGCATGATTTACTTATTCTCCGCAGTTCAAATGAATCATTCTCGCTACATTGCAACGCACGTTGTCGGTTTGCCCCGCTCGGGCATCCGCGACTTTTTCGAAATCGTCTCGAAGATGAAGGATGTCATCTCGCTCGGCATCGGCGAGCCGGATTTCGACACGCCGTGGCACATCCGCGAGGCCGGCATTTACGCGCTCGAAAAGGGCAAAACGCATTACACCTCGAACCTCGGCTTGATCGAACTGCGCCGCGCCATCAGCAAATACGTCGAGAAGAATTTTTCCGTCAGTTACGCGCCGGAAAACGAAGTCATCATCACCGTCGGCGTGAGCGAGGCGCTGGATCTCGCCTGCCGCGCGCTCATCAATCCCGGCGACAAGGTGATGTTCCACCAGCCGTGCTACGTGAGTTACCATCCGAGCATCACGCTCGCGCACGGCGTGGCTGTGCCGGTGCCGACCTTTGCGAAGGACAATTTTGCGCTTACTGTCGAGGCGCTCCGCGCCGCATGGCAGCCGGGCTGCAAATTGCTCATGCTGAACCTGCCGTGCAATCCCACCGGCGGCACCTGCGACCGCGCGCAAATCGAGGGTATCGCGAAGTTCGCCGTGGAAAAGGATTTGATCGTGTTGAGCGACGAGATTTATTCCGAGCTGACGTTCGAGGGCGTTCACACCAGCATCGCCAGCATTCCCGGCATGAAGGAGCGGGTGATTTTCCTGCACGGATTTTCCAAGGCGTTCGCGATGACCGGCTGGCGCATCGGCTACGCCTGCGGCCCGGCGGCGCTCATTGAGGCGATGATGAAGGTGCATCAATACTCGATGCTCTGCGCGTCCATCATCAGCCAGGAAGCCGCCATCGAGGCGCTCGTGCGCGGCGAGGATGCGATGAAAAAAATGCGCGACCAGTATCATCGCCGCCGCGATTTCATCGTGCGCCGGTTCAATGAAATCGGACTGAAATGCCATTTGCCGCGCGGCTCGTTTTACGCGTTCCCGGATGTTTCCGTGACCGGGCTGAATGAAAAAGATTTCGCCGTCAGCCTGTTGCAGACGGAAAAAGTGGCGATGGTTCCCGGCACGGCGTTCGGCGCGAACGGCTCCGGTTTCTGCCGCGCGTGTTTTGCGACCAGCTACGAACAACTCATCGAGGCGGGCAACCGCATCGAGCGCCACGTCCAGTCGCTGGCGGCGAAGAAGTAAATTTCTTTTGGCTTCGCCCTGTTTCGGGCAAAATTCAAGTCAGTGAAAAAACTGGCATCCAGCCAATCCTGAAACCGCCGCCGCGCGGCTCAAAAAGATTTCGCCGCTGCGCCCGACGCTCGCCATCGTGCTCGGCAGCGGATTTCATCATGTGCTGACGGAACTGCGCGTGGACAAAAAAATTTCCTACGCGAAAATTCCCGGCTTTCCCAAACCGACCGTCAGCGGCCACGCGGGCGAATTGTATTTTCGGCCACCTCGGCAAGACGCCGGTGCTGGTCTTGAGCGGCCGGGCGCATTTTTACGAAGGCCATCCGATGGAGCGCGTGACGTTCGCGGTGCGGGCGCTGGCGGCGTTTGGCATCCGCGATTTGCTGCTGACGAACGCGGCGGGCGGCATCAACCGGAAATTCCGCGCCGGCGATTTCATGGTGCTGACCGACCACATCAATTTCATGGGCGCGAATCCGCTGCGCGGCCCGGACGTTGCCGGGATTGAACCGGTTCGTGGATTTGACCGATACTTACGATGCGAGGACTGAACGCGGCTTTTGTTCCAGGCCGGAAAGAACTGTCGACTTGAAGCTGCAGCGCGGCGTTTATCTGGCCGTGAGCGGGCCGAGTTACGAGACGCCGGCGGAAATCCGCGCGTTTGCCCGGCTCGGCGCGGACGCAGTGGGCATGAGCACGGTGCCGGAGGCCATCGTGGCGCGGCAATGCGGATTGAACGTGGCGGCGGTTTCGTGCATCACAAACCTGGCGGCGGGCATCGGCAAGGAAAAATTGTCGCACGCGGAAGTTCTGGAAACGGCCGAAGCGGGTGAAAAAGTCCGGCGGCGGCGAAACTGCTCAAGAACTTTGCGGAACTTTATCTCGAAGACAAAAGTTAGAATGACGAATGATGAAAAAGCCGGAGCCAGTTCACGCCGGCTGTCGCGGGAAAAGCTGATTCGCGGCGGCGGCCAGGCGCGCGAAGGCTCGGTGTCGCCGTATTCCAAATTCAAAGTCGGCGCGGCGCTGCTCACCAAGTCCGGCGAAATCATTGGCGGCGCGAACGTGGAGAGCGCCAGCTACGGTCTGACGTGCTGCGCGGAGCGCGTGGCGCTGTTCAAGGCGCTGACCGACGGGAAGAAGAATTTTGTCGCGGTGGCGGTCGTCGCGCGCTGCGACGGCGGGCCGATGCCCTGCGGCGCGTGCCGGCAACTGCTGGCGGAATACGCGCCGGACGCGAAGGTGTTGGTCGCGGACAGCCGCGCGCTGGGCAAAATCAGGGAATTCACCGTGCGGGAACTGCTGCCGGCGGCATTTCTGGCAGGTTCCTTGAAATTCAATTGAGGAACGATGTTAAAATTTAAGTTGAGAGACAGGAATCGTTGATGAAATCGGATGTTGTTTTTAGTTTGGAAAATGCGGGCTGGCCGGCGCTCCTGGTGGATGGCGCCGGCACCATTCTCCGGGCCAATCCGGCGGCGATCAAAACGTTTGGGCCCGGTGCTGGAAGGCGAGGCGCCATTGCTGTCGGCCATCTGGTCCCCCGAAAACGGCACGACGCCGGAGCAGTTTCTGGCGCACTGGGGACGTTCGCCGGCGGGCACGGTGGCGCTCAAATTTCTCGTCAAAGGCGGCGGCACCGGCGTGTTTTCACATTTCGATCTGCGCCTTCAACAAGGAGGCGGAGAAATTTTTCGTGTTTCAGGCGAAGCCGGCAGCCGCCGCCAGGCGACGCAAAGCAATCAGGCGTTGGAAGCCGAGCTTTGCGCAAAAGCAAAAACTGGATTGCGCGCTGCAACTGGCGCGGACGGTGTCGCTGGATTTCAACAACGCGCTGACGAGCATCCTCGGCCACACGTCGTTGCTGCTGAGCAAGGCCGAGCCGGGGCATCCGTGGCGGCATTCGCTGATGGAGGTGGAAAAATCCGCGCAGCGCGCGGCGGAAATCGCCAACGAACTCGGCAGCTTCAGCCGCCAGGAAAAGGAAGCGCCCCGCGCGGCGCCGGGAAATTTGAACGCGGTGGTGAACCGCTGCGTGGATTTTTTCCGCAACGCGCGCCGGCGCGGCCATCACCTGGAACCTGCAATTGGAAAAGGACCTGTTCGCGGCGCGCTTCGACGAGGCGAAGTTGCAGCAGGCGTTGACGAAAATCCTGGAGAACGCCGTCGAGGCCGTCGCCGGCGGCAGCGGCCAGATCACCGTGCAGACGCGCAATCTGGAATTGACCGAGCCGACGCAGGACCGCAACGTGCATCTGGCGGCCGGGCACCTACGTCTGCGTGGAAATCACCGACAACGGCAGCGGCATTGAGCCGGACGTGCTGCCGCGGATTTTCGAGCCGTTTTTCACGACCAAGGGGAAGAGCCACCGCGGCCTGGGGCTGGCGCTGGTCTACGGCATTGTGACCAATCACGGCGGCGGCGTGGCGGTGTCCAGCCAGCCGGGCGCGGGCACTTCGGTGCGGGTTTATCTGCCGGCGGAAAAGCAGCTCGTCCGGCGAAAGCGCGGGCGCCGGCGACAATCTGCACGGCATCGGAAACGGTCCTGGTGGTGGACGACGAAGACCTGTTGTTGACGCATGGCCGAAACGATCCTGACCGAATTCGGCTACAAAGTTCTGACGGCCAACAGCGGCCAGAAGGCGCTGGCGATTTTGGCGCGCGACGACGTGAAGGTGGATTTGGTGATCACGGATCTGGTCATGCCGGGCATGAGCGGGCGCGAACTGGTGGAGCGCATCCGGCAACTGTCGCCGGCGACGCGCATCCTGTGCACGAGCGGCTACGCGCTTGCCGGCGGACAAACAGACCGGGCGCGCCTTTTCTGCAAAAGCCCTTCACCAGCATGGAATTGCTGGCCAAAGTGAAGCAGGTCATTGTCCGCAAATCTGGGTGTTGACGAATAAGTGAATTTGTTGTTTAATCCAGCTTATGCAAATTGAGAGTTTGAAAGTATTTTGTGATCTGGCCGAAACCGAAAGTTTCACCAAGGCCGCCCAAATCAACGGAGTCACCCAATCCGCCGTCAGCCAGCAAATCAGCTCGCTGGAACGGCTGTTCAAATCGCTGCTCATCGAGCGCAGCAAAAAGAAGTTCCGCCTCACGCGCGAAGGCCAGGTGCTCTACGATTACAGCAAGCAAATCATCCAGACTTACGAATCGCCTCCACAGCAAGTTGCAGGAGTTGAAGGACATCATCTCCGGCACCATCCGCGTGGCGACGATTTACAGCATCGGCCTGCACGACCTGCCGCCGTATGTCAAAAAATTCATGAAGAGCTATCCGACCGTGAACGTCCACGTCGAATACCGCCGCGCCAACCAGGTTTATGAGGACGTGCTCGGCAACGTGGTGGACCTGGGGCTGGTCGCGTATCCGACCAAGGACGCCAAGCTGGAAATCATCCCGCTCCGCAAGGACCCGCTCGTGCTCATCTGCCATCCGCAGCATCCGTTCGCCAAGCTGAAGAACGTCAAGCTCAAGATGCTCGTCGGGCCAGAAATTCGTCGGCTTCGAGCCGGACATCCCCACGCGCAAGGCGCTCGACAAGATTCTCAAGGAACACGGCGTCAGCGTGAACAACGTCATGGAATTCGACAACATCGAAACCGTGAAACGCGCGGTGGAAATTGACGCGGGCGTTTCCATCGTGCCGCAGGGCACCGTCACGCAGGAAGTCGCCAAGCAAACGCTGGCCGCCGTGCCGCTTGAAGACGGCGACTTCTATCCGCCCGCTCGCCGCCATCTACAAGAAGAACAAGGTGCTCTCGCCGGCGATGAAGCAGTTCCTCGCGATCCTCAAAGAAGGGCGTTAAACCGGAACTTGAATTGAGACGGGCGGCAAGCAATTGCCGCCCGTTTTTTATTTCAGATTCGCCGGATTCAGCGGCTTCAAATCCTTCGGCAGAAAGATTCCGTCCTTGCGGATCAGTTCGCCGTCGAACCACACCTCGCCGCCGCCCCATTCCTTGCGCTGGATCAGCACCATGTCCCAATGCACCGCCGAGCGGTTGCCGTTGTCGCATTCCTCGTAAGCCTGGCCCGGCGTGAAATGCAGCGACCCGGCGATTTTCTCGTCGAACAAAATGTCGCACATCGGGTTCAGGATGTAGGGATTGAAGCCGAGCGAAAATTCGCCGACGTAACGCGCCCCGGCGTCCGTGTCCAGAATTTCGTTCAGCCGCTTCGTGTTGTTCGCCGTCGCCTTGACGATTTTGCCGTCCTTGAATTCCAGCCGGACGTTTTCAAATTTCGTCCCCGCATAAATCGTCGGCGTGTTGAATTGAATCACGCCGTTCACGGAATTTTTCACCGGACAGGAAAACACCTCGCCGTCGGGAATGTTCCGGTCGCCCTTGCACATCTTCGCGCCGATGCCCTTGATGCTGAACGTCAGATCCGTGCCCGGCGCTTTCAAATGAACCTTGTCCGCGCGTTTCATCCGGCGTCTCCAGCGGCACCATCGCGCGCGCCATCTTGCGCGTAATCCATCGTGCAGACGTCGAAATACAAATCCTCGAACGCCTCGGTGCTCATGCCCGCCGCCTGCGCCATGCTCGGCGTCGGCCAGCGCAGCACGCACCAGCGCGTCTTGTTGACGCGATAATCCTGCACCGGGCGGATGATGCGCGAATAAAGCTGCATCCGGTCGCTCGGCACGTCGGAATTTTCGCTGATGTTGGCGCTGCCGCGGATGGCGATGTAGGCCTGCATCTTCTTCATGCGGAACATTCGAGGTCGCGGACGACGCGCGGCCTGCTTTTCGTTGATGCCCAGCAACTGCTCGCGGCCGACGCGCGTGTGGCGCGTCTCGACGAACGGCGTGCCGCCCGCCGCGCGCACGGCGCGGATGAGTTCGATGGCAAATCTCATCCGGCACGTCAATCATGTCGAGCAACGCGCGGTCGCCCTTCTTGATTTGCGTGGAATAATTCACGAGCAGCTTGGCCAGTTTGGTGTAACGCGGATCGGTCATAAATGTGTGGAAAGAGTAAAGCAAATTGCCGGAACAATCAAACCTGCGGTGGCGTTTCACCGCGTTCGGCAAACCATTGGCGAAGAAAAACCAAATCCCCGGCGTCCTTTGCGCGGTGCGTGACGGCTTTCATCCGCCACAAGCAACCGCGGCGACGCGAACGGAATCGGCACGCCGCCCACTTCGCGGATGACAACATCCTTGGCGGCTTCGGCGTAATCAATTCCGCCCGCCGAACGCATCAAGTCCACCAGAATTTCGTCGCCGACGCGAATGACATTGTATTGTCGAAGCTCTCCGGGCTGGAGTTCGCGGACCGCATTGTCAGGCAAAGTAGAGAGCGCCGAAAAAACTTTGGTCTCGTTTTCCGCGTCCGCCGCCACGACCAAATCCACGTCGCCGGTGAAACGCGGAAACCCCGCCGCGATGATGGCAAAGCCGCCAACAACCACATATTTTGCGCCGCGCTGGTTCAACTCGCGGCAAAGCGCGACCAGATCGTTCTCCACCGGCGGACGGCACTCTAGTCTTTCGGCATTCCGCTCCGCACCAGCATTTTGATCATCCATTGATCCGCCTCCTCGTGGGTTTTGAAACGATGCACACCCTTTGCCAGCCAGTGGTGTTTGAAAGCCCGATGAAACTCCAATCCGGCGGCTTGCATTTGCATCCCCGCCTTCAACCCGTCCGGCGTCTGGGTGCGCCGCCCGACACAGCGGTCAATCTTTTCCTCGACGTTGACGAATGGCTGTTCCACGACGTTTTCAGCTTAAGCCCTCAACCTAAGCAAAGCAAGCAGGGCGTGCGCGCCAGTTGCTTTGCGTGGAATAATTCACGAGCAGCTTCGCCAGTTTGGGGTAACGCGGATCGGTCATAACTCGCGCGCAGTGTAAATGGAATTGCCGCGAAACGCCATCCCCCAAATTCATGGGCAGTGTCCTAATTTGGCAGTAGGGCACGACGTAAGGAGTGCTGCCCCAAATGACTCGTTACCTCGTCTCCTACAAATTAGGAAACTCCCAATGCACGGCAGGAAAACGGGCGATGAGGACCTTGCGCCGTCGCCCGCGGCGGTCAGTTGCGAGGCGAAGCAGGAAAACGCTGCCGCCACTTCGCCTCAAACGAGTCCCCTCCGTGATCAACCAGGCGGCAAATCAAAAAAGTCACGCCGCCGGCGCGGGCGGGGGCGCGGGCGCGGCGGGCGATTGGGTGTGCGGCGACAGCAAACTCTGCTGCATGTAAGTATCCAGCGCCTGGGCCTGGCGCGGGAAATTCAGGCCGATCGTCAGCAGGTTTTTGTAAAGTTCCAGTTGCAGCGCCGCGCGCGCCAGGAGCTTGGCGTCCTTGGACGACGATTTGCCGCCCGTGGCCGTCTGCCGGGCCGAGAACGCCGTGTTCCAGCCCGTGAGCAGCGCCGTGACGTCAGTGATCACCGACGCGGCCAGCGGCGGCTGGAGTTTGGTGACGCCGTTGATGACCACCTGCAATTGCTCCGCCAAGTCCCCGTCCGTCGTGCGGCTGAACGCCGACAGCCCCTGCGGGAAACATTCCGTCATCTCCGCGCTGGGGTCGCCGAACTGGCTCTGCACCGCGCCGTGGATTTTGCCGATGGCCGCCGGGAGCGCATTGCGGAAGGCTTCCTTCAACTGCACCTTGGCCCGGCGCAACGCCAGTTGCGTCTCGTCGTCGGTGTGCGTGCTTTCCACGGCGGTCAGCACCGCGCCCGTGGCGGTGATGCGCTCGGCGAAGACCGCGCCCGGATTGTTGGCAATCAGCCGCGCCTGATGATCCAGCGCAAACGCGATCAATTCATTCATGCTGATGTTGGGATCATCGAACGGGTTGGTCACGAAGACATGCAGGTCTCTCATAGAGTTGGGATGGTTATGAATGATGGATTGGTCCGGCTCATCGTCATGGGCGTGGCCTTATCGGAAATTTCCTCGACGGACCATGATGTTGCCGGATTGCTTTTTTTCATCACCCTGCCAGCGTTGCAGAACCCCCGGCGCTGTCAAAATAAATTCCACAACCTATTTTGCCAGGCCATGACAAAAAATGTTTAGTCCCTCCGCCGGCCACGGATGACCACCGCAAGCTTACAATACCCATCCGCAGGGCGCGGACGACCGCCGTAAGTTTACATTGCTCATCCACAGGGCAAGGATGACCGTCGTAACGTTACAATGCTCGTCCGCCGGGTGCGGATGACCGCCGTAAGCTTACGGAAGTGTCTGCCAGCCCGGAAATGGCAAAATTAAACGCTAAACGGCAATCGTTTAACGATTATCATTAAAAATATGTTGACAATGGCGATTAACCGGTTTAGACTGCGCCCATGAATGCGAATGAAATTACTCCAAAAGCCGATCCTAGAATGAAGAGAATTCAAAGATTCAGTGCGGTGCTGCGGACTTTCTTCCGCTTCGCGGCGATATTGTCCGCAGTAGGAGGACTGGTCTATATCTTGCGGGCGCTGCCAATCCACGTTCCTGAACAGTCGGCTCCCGCGCATGTTGTTGTTCTAACTGGTGTGGCAAATTTGATTTGGGCGGTTGGGCTTTGGCTCTGTGGCAGGTTGTTCATGCATTACGCCCGCGGTGATTTGTTCAGTCCCAAGATCGTCTCCTGCATCCGCCAAATCGGCTGGGTCGGCATAATCAAGGGAATCCTTAGCGGCATTTCCATGTTCGTTTTAATGCATTCCAGTCAGGCTCCTCCTTCGATTGGTTTGATTATGGCTGCACCGATGTCCCTTCTAGCAATGCTGCTTGGCATTGCTCCGGGCATTGCATTGATCTGCGTCGCCTGGATTATGGACGAGGGCCGGAAGATTCAGGAGGAACAGGCATTGACCGTTTAACCAGACTCAATTTTATGAGTGCGACCGAAACACATTCTAAAAGCATCAATACCCGCTTAAATCGGATTCGACTTGTCAGCCGGATTGCCAAGCATATTTGTTTTGTTGGTTTGGCATTTTCGGTCGGGTTTTGGTTGTTTTTCCCGACTTGGACTTTGCCACCCGGTTTTAAGATTGGTTTTGCCGCCGGACGGATGGCGCTGATGATTTTGCTACAAGTCGTCCTGTGGTTTTGGTATTGGAAGCTCACGCGGCTCTTTCATTTCTATGAGCGGGGTTTGATTTTTGCGGCGGAAACAATCCGCTGCATCAAAATTCTGGGGCTGCTGTTTATCGCCGGCTGGCTGATCACCACGACGCTGCATTTCTTTCCGGTCATTGCGGAGCATTTGCACCGACAAATTCTTGTGTCACCCGAAGGCGGATGGAAAGTCGTGGATACGTCCGCGCATTTTTTCCGGATGGGATTCTTCTCCTTCGATTTCGGCACGGGCATCAATTTCGGCCAACTGATGCTCGGCATGATGATCGTCCTGGTTGCTTGGATCATGGACAAAGGGCGGAAGATTCAGGAGGAACAGGAATTGACGGTTTAAGTTTATGCCCATCATCGTCAATCTGGACGTGGTCCTCGCGCAGCGCAAAATGCGGCTGAACGATCTGGCCGCCGCCGTCGGCATCACGCCGCAAAACCTGTCCATCCTCAAGACCGGCAAGGCCAAGGCCATCCGCTTCTCCACGCTCGAAGCCATTTGCGCAACGCTCGACTGCCAGCCGGGAGAAATTCTGGAATTCCGCCCCGATCCCGCCAAACCGAAAGAGGTTCCAACCACGGATGCACACGGATAAAGAATTGCGGCAGGGCGCGTCACTCCGTGTCCATCCGTGGTTGAAATCATAGCGCGCCGTTGCAGACCTGCTTCGCGCTCACCCGCGTCAAATCCCCCACCGCCCAATCGGGTCTATGGTGCCGCAATTCCTCCAATTCCGCCCCGCCCGTCGCCACGGCCAGAACCCGCGCGCCGATGTGCCGGCCGCACCGGATGTCGTGCGGCGTGTCGCCGATCACGATGATTTCCCCGCCACGCAGATTTCCACCCAACACACGCCGGCCTCGTTCCAGCGCGGCGGCGGCGATGTGATTGCGGTCCTCGCCGTCGTCGGCGAATCCGCCGGTCTCGAACAGTTCCCACAGTCCGTAGCGCCGCAATTTGATTTCCGCGCCGAGCCGGATGTTGCCGGTGAGCAGACCCAGTTGCGGCGGGTCCGGCAGGGTCTGCAAATCGCGGATGAATTCACAGACGCCGCGGCAAGTCCCGCCTTTGCTGCCGGCCATGAGATGGTCGAGCCAGAAGGTGTAATGCTCAAAAAACCGGCGGAAGTTTTCCGGCGTGGCGGGAATGTTGTTCAGCCCAAACAATTCGCGGGCGAGGCTGATGTCCGTGCGCCCGCCGAACCGGACTTTTTCCACGCTTTCCGGGGCATTGAACACCGAGGCCAGGGTCTTGCCAAAGGCGATTTTGCCCGCGCCGCCGGTGTGGACGAGCGTGCCGTCAACGTCAAACAAAACGAGTCGAACCATTGGCGAAAAGTTAAACGGGAACGCCCCCGGCGGCAACGCGCTTTCCGCCGGTGATACTTTTTTCTGGCCAAAGGCGGACGGGGGGGTGTTAACCCGGTTCGCCACCAACCCGGAACTGGACCGGATGCCGCGAGGCGTTCAGGGCACGCGATAAATGCGGAGGAATTTCGCGGCGTCGGGCACGTTGGTGGTAAAAAAAGAAATGCTGCCGGTCGTCGCAAGATTTGTCGCGAAGGGCGACCACGCGGTCAAATTTGAAGATGATTCGATGTTGTAATTCCGGTTGTTCTGCGATTCCCATTTCAACGTGACGGCGCGGTTCGTCACCCCGACGGACAAAAATCGGAACGGCGTGTTGTAAGGACTGGCGAACGTCATCAATACCGGCAAATGGTCGGAGGCGGTCTGGTCGTCGTTGCTGAACAGGTCTGGCGGGACATTGGTCAGCAAATCGGTGCGGAACACCTCGCCGCCGACGATGTTCGAGAACAGCAACCCGCACGGCAAAATGTAATCGTAGCGATGGTAAAGTCCGGTTTGAATCGAGATGGTCAATTCGCTGCCGCTCACCGGATTGGTTGGCGTCGTGAGATGCAGGCCGGCCGGCGCGCTGGTGAGCGTTGCCAGTGCTTTCGGATTCGAAGAGCGGATCAAATCCTCGTTCATGTCGCCAGTCAGCAGATACGGCGCGGTGTTAGTCGGCAGAAAAACGGTCATGAGAAAATTGGAGATGGCGGCGGACTCGGCGACGCGGCGCTGCTGGCTGGTGGCGTCGGTGCCGGCTTTCAAGTGCGTGGTGAAGACGTGCAACGGCGCGGGGAAACCGGGCACGGCGATTTCCGCCTCGAATAAATCGCGCGTAAACGGCCCGTTGTAGCCAAAATAGGTGAGGTTCGAACGCGCCATCCAGCTTTTGGAACGGTTGATGGGGAACCGGCTCAAAATGACGCTGCGGATGTAGCCGTCGGTGCCGGAGTTCGTGGCCAGGTAATAGCCCGGCAGGAACGCCGCCACAAAATTCAGCATCTGCCAGGTGTTGGTGAGCGGAATTTCCTGGAACGTGATGATGTCCGGTTGGAGATGACTCACTTCGCGCCCGATGGCCCGGACTTGTGCGGCGTTGGTGCTCCAATCGGCGACGCCGTTGCCGCCGGTGTTGTAAGTCAGAATCGTGATTTGCGGCACGGACAAAGCGCGGCTGGCTGCGAGAAGAAGCAAGCCAACCGGAAGAAGAAAGCTCCACGCTGGTTTCACTCTGCGAGCATTGCAAAATTGAAGGCCAAGTCAACGCCTGCGATTGTGGCCGGCTTGCGAGAATTTTTCCCGCGCCAGATTCTTGGCCGCCGCCAGTAATTCCCCGTCGGCTTCCAGGATTTGCCACCGGACGCCCAATTGGTTTTCGGCAGCCATGCGCATTGCCTGCTCCCAATCCGGGCGCGGACGGGCAAGCGGCGGCTGCACGGAGCCTTGAATCAGCAGGCCGAGTTTGTTCCGCCGCTGCGCCGCGCCGGCAATCTTTTTGCCGTGCCAGAGCAAATCGAATTTCTCGTGGCCGACGAAACACGCAGAAGGAAGTGCGGAGTGCGGAGTGCGGAGTGCGGAATTGATTTCCGATTTCCTCCGGCTTGGCGCGAGTTCGGTTTCAATTTTCAAGTTGGCGAACGCGGCTTGAATCCATTCGTGGACGCGTCGGTAACTTTCCTCGGCCTTCAGCATATGCCATTCGTGGCCGGGCGGAACGACGAAGCTGTAGGTCCAGTCGGCGTCGTGCGGCACGATGCCGCCGCCGGTCGGCCGCCGGATGAGCGGACGCAAAGGCGTGGCGCGCTCCACATCGGCGTATTTCTGAAAATAGCCGAACGTTGCGGCCGGTTCCGTCCAGCCGTAGAAGCGCAGTAGCGGTTGGCCGAGGCGCGATGCGGCTTCCAACAGCGCCTCGTCCAGCGCCATGTTGAACGCGGGATGGCACTTGCCGGAGTTCAGAAGAAGAAAACATTCAACATTCAACATTGAACGCCCAACACTCAACGGCGGAACGTCATCCAAACCCTCCGGCGTTGGATGTTGGATGTTGGATGTGGAACGTTCTTTCCTCATTTCTTCACCCCAATCTGGGGACAAAATTTCGGCATTTCGCAATTCGCGCAATCCGGCTTGCGCGCGAAGCAGCGCCGGCGGCCGTGCCAGATGAGCAGGTGACTGAACAACGCCCACTGCGGCTGCGGCACGAGCGCCATCAAGTCCTGTTCGATTTTCTCCGGCGTCTTTTCCCGAGTCAGACCGAGCCGAAAGGAGAGCCGCCCGACGTGCGTGTCCACCACGACGCCGACGTTGATGCCGAACGCATTTCCAAGAACTACGTTCGCAGTCTTGCGCCCGACGCCGCCGAGCTGAATCAATTCCTCCATCGTCCGTGGGACCTCGCCGCCGTGTTTCTCCACGATGGCAGCGCAGGCCGCTTTGATGTTGCGGGCCTTGTTTTTGAAAAAGCCGGTCGTGCGGACTTCATCCTCCAGTTGCGCGAGGTCAGCGTCGGCAAAATCCTTCGCGGAGCGGTATTTCTTGAACAACTCCGTCGTGACGATGTTGACGCGCTTGTCCGTGCATTGGGCGGAGAGAATCGTGGCAATCAGAAGCTCCAGCGGACTTCCGTGGGCCAGTTCGCAATGCGCATCGGGATAGGTTTTGCGAAGCTCGGCGATGATTTTTCGCGCGCGCTGCTCCCGGGCGTCTGCGGTTTCGCGTGGCATTTGTCGCCGGTTGGCTAGACCCGCAGGTAAACGTAAATGGCAAAAATGACGGCGGCGATGCCGGCGGCGGCAGCGAGCGTCCAGAGCAAGTTCCGCTGCCGCGCGGCCATGGCGAACGTGGAGACGATGATGGCCGCCTGGGCGGCGAGCATGCCGAAGAAAAATTTCTGGCTGCGTTTATGGTGCCGCTCCGCGGAAAGGTTCGCCTTGCGCACCTGCAATTCCAGCATGTAACCGATGTTCTGGTTCAGCGCGGCTTCGGCGTCGTAACGCAGGGCGGCGAACTGCATTTTGGCGGCGGTCAGATTTCTCTCGGCGGATTTGTCGCCGGCGGGCAACGCCTTTTCAAGCTGCGCGAGCACTTGATTCGCCGGAGCGAGCGCGGCGTCAAAACTCCGGACCGCTTCGCCCGCGCTTTGCAGCGCATTGGCGAGCGTGGTGGCGTCCACTGCCTTTGCGTCCGCTTCAATCTCGGTTTCCGGTTTGTCCGCCTGAATGGCGGACAGCGCGGTTTGCAGGCTGGCGTCGGGCGCCGGGTTGGGGACGGCGGGAATTTTTTCCAGGACGGGATTGGCAATCGGATGAGCGTCGGTGGTGGCCTCCAGCAATTCAAGCGAGTTTTGCTGTAAAGCGGCGCGCATTTTCTTGGCTTGGAAATAGCCCCACTGGTCGCCGGCCTTGGATTGGAGTTGCGCTCCAAGAGCGCGGTCGTATTGCGCGCGGGTCATTTCGCTGGAAGCCAGCCCGGCGAGCAGCGTGGCGATGACCGTCATTACGACGGGCGTGGCCGACAGGATTTTGCCCCATTGGGTTTGTGGCATGTCCTTTTTTAACTCTTCAGGTATGGTGACTTTCATGGAGTGAGTTTGACCAAGATTATTTTGCTCGGATGGCGTTGGTCGCGGTGGAAACCGGAGCGTTTGAAACCATTGTCTGTGCGGCTGCCGCCGCCGATGAAGCCGTTGTCCCGGCTGTTGCCCCGGTCGGTTTTTTATTTTTGTCGGCAGCTGCGCGTTGTTCCAAGACTTCCTTCGAAGGCGGGTTGCCGTATTTGCCATCCGTCCAAGTGTTGAGACGGCCCTGGCTGTCATTGAGAAACGCCCAGATAAACCATAGCACAAAGGCAACCGCCAGAATTTTTGGCCAGGCGGACGGTTTCTCGGCAAACTTATCCGCCGCGCCAAAAGTGGAACCCGGTGGCAACGCCGCCACGCCCGTCAATGCGCCGCCGAACGGCACATTCATTCTGGCCTTGGCGTTCACCGCCCAGCCATTGGCGTCGAGGATCGGGCCGAGGTTGCGCTTGCGCAATTTCAGCCACGCGATGGCCATGGACGGCGCGGAAATCACCAGCATGATGCCGGCGATGACGAGCGGCACCTGCCAGGATTCAAAACCTTTGAGAAAACCGAGAATGCCGGCAAACGCGGCGGCCAAGGTGCCCAACGCCAAGCTAAGCAGGGCGATGACGCTGGGATCGAACGCCGGCTTTGCCGGGGCAGCCGGAGCTGCTCGCCGGGGCAACGGGCGTATTTGCCGCAGCCGTCAGTTGCGCGTTTACATCGGCGTCCGCAGCGGCGGCCTGCTTGGCGGCGCGCTCCTCAATCATGCGCACCAGTTTTTTATAGGGCGACCAGAACGCCTGCCGGATGCTGATGGGATTGTCCACGATCTTGGTGATGGTGGCGTCCCAGTCGCGGCCCTTGCGGTCGTAGAAAATTCCGTTGCGGCCGACCATCAGGTTGTCCGAATCACCGCCGGTGAACGCGGCGACGATGGACATTTTTTCGCCCGTGCCTTTGCGGGCGCAATCGCAGTAGGCGAGGTAAGTGCCGGCCATGCCGGCCATGGCGGCGTGTCTGCCGGCGTCATCCACCGTGAGGCACAGACTCGCAACTGCGCTGGTCGAGATAAAGGGTGCCGGCCTGGAAGATCGCCTTGTCTTTGCGGCCGTAAAAATCGGCGAAGTTGACGAAGTTGCGGCAGAGCTTGGCCAGATCGCGATGATAGTGAATCAACCGGTGCAGGCCGATCACGGCCTGGGCATGGCCTTCCTCGGCCTTGTCCTTGGCGATGAGCGCGGTCAGCGTGTCCCTGGCCTTGCGTGGCGAGGATTTCCCGCGTGCGCTTCAGGCCGATTTTTTCAACCGAGCCGCCGGTCTTGCTCGCGTTCCAGGCGTCGAACGCTGCGAGCTTGCCGAGCAATGCGTTCCAATCCGCCTCTGTCAGCACCGTCCGCGCGCCCAGCAACGGCACGATGGCGCCGGTTTGCAGCGCGGCGATGGCGCCGGCCCAGGCCGGATTGAGGCCTTGCGTCAGCGGCAACGGCGTGGTCGGCGCCGACCTGCGCCAGCGGCAGGCTGGCAATGTCGGCGTGGGTGCTGGTCAGGTCCTTGGCGCCCAAGGCGGCGTATTCCTTCTCGTCGCGGTTCAGCGCGTTGACCGAGCGCGGATCGAAGGCGGCCAGCCGGCCGCGGGCAAAATAATCGTCCACCTTGGCCTTGACGGCCCTGACGGCGCCGGAAGCGGCTTCGGTGTTCACGCCCAGCGGCAGCACGGCGGCGTCGCCTTCGGCCTTTTTCCACCAATCCGAGTAAGCCGCGGCGTCGGCGAAAAACCGATCCACCTTGGCCTGGCTGACGCCGGGCTTGCCGCTTACATCGGTATCCGCGCCGAGGCAGGTGATAATGTCGGCGATGACCGCCTTGGCCGGCGTCGTCGGGACGGAATCGGCGGGCAGAATGCCGTCGCCGTTGAATGGTTTGGCGGCAAAGGTCTGGGCGGCGCTGGCGGCTTCGTCAATGGTGATTTCGTCGTTGTCGGCCTTGCCGAGCACCTGCCGGGCAAAATTGGCGATTAATTTGCCCTCCGGATGGGCGTCGTTGATGGCCGCCGGCCGCAGCGTCGGGCTGCCTTTGAGCAGGTCATCGGGATTCTTGAGCAAACCGGCGGCCCATTTGACGGCGGCAATTAACTCTGACGCGCGGATGCGGCCATCCTTGTCCGTGTCAATCAGCGCGAGCGTGGCTTTGTCGAACTCGACGCCCGTGGTGGGACAGGCCAGGGCGACCCAGAGTTTCTGGTCGAGCTGGTCGAGGTTGAGGAGGTCCGCCCCCGAGTTGAGGACGACCTGGTTGAATCCGCCGGCGCGGAAGAATTTCCACGTGTATGGCATATAGCTCTCCTGAATTTTTCCCCAAAATTAAACCCAAAGGCGCAGAGGCACAAAGCAAAAATCCAAATGAGAGCGCCGCGTCAATTTAAAGCCCGCGCCAGAAAATCCAGGATCCTGGTTTCGTATTCGCCCTTGGCGACCTCGTGCAAATCAACATGCGCCGCGCCATCCACCAGCCATAATTGCTTGGGTTCAACGGCCGCATTGAACAAATCCCTGGATTCCTGCAAGGTGGTGTCACGGTCCGCCGTGCCGGCAACAAAAAACTTCGGAACGGTAATTCTTCCGACTTGTTCTATTGGGCGCAGGCCGGCGGCGCCAACGCCGAGGCGCGGTCTTAGCTGGCACGTCAAAAACGGCGTGCCCAGTTTTCCCAGCCAGCCGAATCTGATTTCCAAGCGGTCGGTGACGGCTTGATCAATGGTCGGATAAACCGATTCCAAAATCATGGCGTTGACCGGCAACGGTGGATTCGCGAGGACGGCAGCCGCCCCGCCCATCGAAAATCCGCTGATGCAGATCTTTTTGCCCGGATATTTTTGATGAATAAACTCCACCGCGGCGGACGCATCGCGGCTTTCCAAATAGCCGGCGGTGATGTGTCTGCCGATGCTCTCGCCGTGGGCTTGAAAATCAAAGAGCAACACCGAATAACCGGCGTGAAACAGAAATCGGGCGTGATCCAGCAATTGCAGCCGATTGGCGCGGATTCCGTGCATCAAGATGACCACCCCCTTGCCGGCCTCTCCGGAAACCAGCCAGCCGTGGATGGTTGCGCCGCTGGAACTGGGAAATTGAACCATTTGAACCGGAAGATCGGATGGCGGCGGCCCGATTTCGCAATTGCTCGGAGCAATGAGCACGCTTCCCTCGTGCCACGCAAACACGGCAAACGCCAGAGCACCAAGCAAGAGAAGACCCGCGGTAACTTGTAATTTTCTTTTCAGGCGCAACGATCCTGACAAGCCAGATCGGTCTCCGCAATTTCCTTCGGCGGTTGGCCGGTCGGCGTGCCGTCGGGCGCTTCGGGATATTCAAAGATTTTGCCCTCGTAATTGCGGATGAGCACGCGGCCGGCGTTGCGGCAGAGGACGTATTCGGGATTGATGGGCACCTTGCCGCCGCCGCCGGGCGCGTCAATCACGTATTGCGGCACGGCATAGCCGGTCGTGTGGCCGCGCAATTGCTCCATGATTTCCAGCCCCTTGCTGACGCTGGCGCGCAGGTGCGCCGAGCCGGAAATCAAGTCGCACTGGTAAAGGTAATACGGCTTCACGCGGCACATGAGCAGTTTCTGGACGAGCGCCTTCATCACCACCGCGTCGTCGTTGACGTGCTTGAGCAGCACGGACTGGTTGCCGAGCGGGATGCCGGCGTCGGCCAGGCGGCCCAGCGCGTCGCGGACTTCCGTGGTCAATTCGCGCGGATGGTTCGAGTGAATGCTCATGAACAGCGGATGAAATTTTTTCAGCATCGCGCACAGTTCCGGCGTGATGCGCTGCGGCAGAAAAGTCGGGATGCGCGAGCCGATGCGCAAAAATTCCACGTGCGGAATGGCGCGCAGCCGGCTCAAAAGATTTTCCAGCTTTTCGTCGCTCAAGAGCAGCGGGTCGCCGCCGCTCAACAGCACGTCGCGGATTTCCGGATGCTGCGCGATGTATTCGATTTGCCGGTCGAATTCGGGATGGAAATCGTAGCCGCTGGCGTTGCTGACGAGCCGCGAGCGCGTGCAGTAACGGCAATACGCGGCGCAACGGTCGGTGACGAGAAACAGCACGCGGTCGGGATAGCGATGCACGAGGCCGGGCACGGGCGAGTGGGAATCCTCGCCGCACGGGTCGCTCATTTCCCACGGCGCGGTGTGGGTCTCGGCGAGTTTGGGAATGACCTGCAGCCGGATCGGGCAATTTTCGTCCGCCGGATCAATCAGGTTGAAAAAATACGGCGTGATGGCGAGCGCGAGCTTGGGGTTCGCCAGTTTCGCGCCGGCGAATTCCTCCGGCGTGAGCGTGGGCAGCAACTTCTGCAATTGCTCCGCCGTGGTGATGCGGTGCTTTAACTGCCAGCGCCAGTCGTTCCAATCGGCGTCGGAAACGTCATGCCAGAAGCCGCGGCCGGCGGAATGAAATTCCTTCAAAGTCTGGAGTCGCTGGCCTGATGGCGGCTCCTCGCCATTGGCCGATGATTTGTCTTCCTTCATTTTATCCATAACGGTAACAAACTATAAATTGGAATCGCGCCCTGTCAAGTTGACCGATTCAGGTGCGTCGCGTTCAAGCATCATAAGGGCACACCGGCGGGGTTGTCCGGCTGGACGGCGGTTTCGATGGCCCGCCGCTGCGCGTCGAGCGCGTCCAATTTTTTCATGGCATCGGCTGCTTTCCTTTTCGACGGCGCACCCGGTGACGGTTTGGGCACCTTCCCGGGGGCGAGGACGGCGGCAGTGGCCTCGTCAAGATAATCCGCGAGCGCACGGCGATAGCCGCCGGTCAAAACCGCCAATTGCGGGGCCATGCGCCATTGCGCCAGTTCAAGGTCGCGCAGTTTGGTTTGGAGAATCGCCTTCTGCCGGTCGTAAGTCGAAATTGCGGATGACGGCCTGCAGGGAAATGTCCGGCATGCACCGGGCAGGTTGGTTGGCGCGGGCCGCATTTCCACCGGCACGCTCAAAATTTCGTCCAGCTTGTCGCGGCTGACGGCGGGCGTCCACAGCGGGCCGGGACCGCGCGCAGCGAAGCTGACGGCTTGCAGCGCCCACCATTTTTCCACATCAATCGGCTGCGGAAAATCCGCGCGGAACGCGGCGCGAAAGGCGGTCTGCCAGTTGTAACAGCGCGGCAGCATCTGGAGCATGGCGCGCAGATGTTTCGGCGCCGTTTTTCAAGTCCAGCAATTCGTTCACGAACAATTGCGCGCTGGCGCGATAAACGCCGCCGTCGTCGCCGCGCAACTGCGCGTCGTCCGGCCAGCTCAATTGCTCAAACGTCAGCGCGGGATGGTCGTGCAACACGGAGCGCGCGCCGGCGAGCGGATCCACGCCGCGCTGGTCCACCGTGATCCGGTTTGCCAGCAGGCCGTTCACCAGTTTTGTCCGGCGGCGACAGGATCATTTCCTGCGCGCCGGTCGGCCAGCAATTGCTGCGACAGGCCTTCCGTGAGCCACGCGGGAATTTCAGCGGAGTGGTCGCCCGGGTTGTCGCGGTTGGCCAGTTCCAGCAGCACCACGCCGGTCAGGGCGCGGGTCAACCGGTGCGCGACACCACGTCCGGCAGTTCGACGCGGTAATTCCAGACGCCGGCAAAGGGCGTGGAGATGATGGCGACAGTCTTCATCGGGCGATCGCGCGGGATGCAGCGCGAGAAAAATCTGGCCGCGCCACGGCGCCGTGGAGGTCAACTCCCAACTGCCGCCAGAGCGGCTGTTTGATGCGCTCGGCGGAAACGGCCAGCAGCGCCGGTTCGAGCCGGACCAATTCAGCGTTGGTGACGGCAAAGGCGGGCGGTTGGACGACGAGGACGGGTTCGACGCCGATGACGACAAACTGGCCGGAGACACTGCTGCGCGTGAAGGCGGTGTCCAGCAGCGGCATCTCGGCGCGGGCGGCGGCGGGAAGCAGGACGTGGCAACAAGGAGCAGCGTTGAAATGCTGCGGAGTCCTGTCATCAACCCGGCGCGGCGTTTCAATGCTTCAGCGACACGACGCTGCAACGTTGGCATCATTTCTTCGCCGCTTTGGATTCGGGCTTTGCCGGCGCGGGTTTTGCCCCGTCCTTCGCCGGCTTGGCATCACCGCCGGCGGGCGCGGGCGCGGCGGAATCTTTTTTGGCCGCCTGTTTGTAGCCTTCGCTGCGGTAATCGGTGATGTAAAAGCCGCTGCCCTTGAAAAGCAAGCCGGCCCCGGCGCTGATTTTCTTTTCACCCGGCCGCGCCCCCATTTTTTCCGCGCGCAAAATTCCTTCGGGCAAGTCTGCAGCGGTTTGGCGGAAATGGAATGAACGGCCTCAAACTCGTGCCCGCATTTTTCGCAAACGTATTCGTAAGTCGGCATGGGCAATTTGCGAACGGTTTGCTCCGATCGCCGTCAGTGCGACGGCGGATTAGTCGCGCCGGCGCGTTGGTCGCCGGCGGAATGACGTGGACCGAGCCGTCGGAGCCGACCTCGACGTTCAAATTGTAATGGCGACGGGCCGGCCGCGGCGTCGGGAACGGGCAGCGTGCGCTGCATGAGCAATTGCCCGCCTTTCATCGGCTTGGTGGGGTCGGTGCCCTCGCGCATCCATTCCAGCTGCGGGCCGCAAGCAGATCGTCCCGCAATTTTTGAACCTGCGCGCGCACCTCGGCCAGATCGTTGAACTTGCGTTCCAATTCGGCCTTTCGGCCATCTGCCGCTTCAATTCGTTTGGCAGGAATGCATTGTTGGTCTCGGACGTGGCCAGTTTCATCTGCGTGCTCGGCGATTTGCGCGTCCAGCGACGGCGATGGTGTTGGAGAGCGAATTGGCGCGCTGATCCAGCGCCTGGTTCTGCGCCTCCAAATCGGCGATGTGCGTGTTGAGATTGGTGATCTGCTGCTGGGCGCCCTGGAGCGAGGCCTCGGTGGCGGCGAGCGGGTCGCCGAGCCGGTTGGTGGTCACGACCATCTGGTTGGAGAATGACAGCGAGGTTTCCGGGCTGGCGGCGAGATCGTTGGTCAACTTCAGGTTGACCTGGTTCAGATCATTGATGTTCGCGTTGGCCGTCGACCATCCGGTTGGAAAAATCGCGGATGGTGGACGCGCTTTGCTCCTGCTGGGCGTCCGCCTGATGTTTGAGGGTCACCAAGGCGACGACCAGCCCAATGCACGCCACGATGAGAAGTGGCAATCCCTATTTTTGCATTCATAGCGCTTCCAAGAATGGCCGCGCCGGCCGTTTTGACAAGTCCGCTTCGGCATTTTGTGTTCCCGCCAACGCCGCCCAGATCACGCGCCATGCCGTTCGGAAATGCAACCTCCGGCTCTTCCGCGGCCATTACTTGGGCGCGGACTCCATGGACGCAGCCGGGGCGTTGGTGGCCGCCGCCAGCAGCGCTTTCAAGTCGGGATCAAGAATTTCCACGCCGGCGGTCTTGCTCAATTTGTCCATGATATTCCGGCGCCTGTTCCTGGAGTTTTTGGCGGGTCAGGAAATCCTTGATTTCGTCGGACAGGGTCGCCGTATCGCTCGGCGGCACCTTGTCGGTCAGCGCCAGTTTTTTGGCCGGCGTTTTGTCCAGCAACTTGATGATGTGATAGCCGTATTCGGTCGTGACGACGTCGCTGATTTGATTGTTGGTCAGCGAGAACGCCGCCGCATCAAACTCCGGCACCATCTGCCCGTGCGTGAAACGGCGGCAATTCACCGCCATTGTCCTTGGTGCTGGGTGTCCTCGGAATATTTCTTGGCGAGCTGGCGAAATCCTCGCCGCCGCGGGCGCGCTTGAGAATGTCGTCAATCTGTTTGCGTCTTGGCCTGCTTCTGGTCGTCGGGCAGCGGCGTCGGCGGCTGGTGGTGGGATCAATCGTCAGCAGCAAAATATGGCGGACATGAACCTTTCCGGCAGCTCAGAATCCGCCGGATTGTTCGTCGTAGAATTTCTGGATTTCGGCTTCCGTGGGCGCGGCGTTCAATTCGCGGATCAACACCGCCGTGGCCGTGGTTTGCTGTGTCGATGTCGGTGCGCCAGCCGTCGAAAGTCTTGCCGGCGGCCTTCAATTGCTGTTCCACCTCCGCCTGCGAACCGAAGCGTTTGATGGTCTGCTCAATGGATTGGTCCGCCTCCTTTTTGCCCTGCGCCTTGTCCGCATCCGTCGCCTTTTGCAGCAAAAGCTGGTTCGCGATCAGGCTGTTCAAGGCGGTCTTGGTCAACTCCTCCGGCGGGATCGTCTGCCCTGCGGCGGCGGCTCTGGCCTTGAGCGTCGTCCATTACCGCGTCCAACTGGCTCTGCTTGATTTCAAAGCCCTTGCCTTTGGCAATCACCGGGTCGCCGAACAACGCCGCCATCAGTCGGCCGGCTTGGCGTTGGTGCGCGGTGGCGGCGGCCGCGTCGGCCATGGCGTTCGTTGCCGCGACGCCGCTGGTGGCGGCGTGCGCGCGCGGCAGCGGCAATCAGGGCCGCGGCCAGCGCGGCGGAAAAAATCATTTTCATTTTTGTTTTCATGTTTTGGTTTGACTTGGTTCATTTGGGATTCAATCCGTTCACAACTTTACCACTTTCACATTGCTGATGTCAGCGTCTTTCTGAAGCTCGTCCAGCACGGCCTGCGGCGGCGCGCTGTCCAGATTCAACACCGTCAACGCCAGCCCGCCCGCCGTGTCGCGCGTCAGGCTCATGTTCGCGATGTTGACCTTGTGTTTGGCCAGCAGCGTGCCGAGATAGCCGACGATGCCCGGCCGGTCCTTGTTGTTCAACAGCAGCAGCGTGCCGCTGACCGGAATCTCCACCGGCGTGCTGAACAGCCGCACGATGCGCGGATTGTTCGGCGAACCGAAAAACGTCCCGCCCGCGGAAATCAATTTCTTGCCGTTGCCGAAAACCTGCACGTGCACCCATTCGTTGAACGTGACCGGCTCGTCCGATTTCTTTTCCTCGACGGTGATGCCGATGCTCTGCGGCGACGCTGCGGACGTTGACGTTGTTCACGTCCTTGAGATTGCTGCTGGACAGAAATCCGCGCAACACCGCGCGCGTCACCGGGTCAATGTTCGGCAACTGCCGCGCGTGGCCGCCGTAGGTGATGTAAAGCCGGTCCGCGCCCGGCGGGCGAAAGCTGCGCCAGCAATTTGCCCAGCGCCTCGCCCAGCGGCAGATACGGCTTCACCTGCTCGTAGGTCTTGGCGTCGAGATACGGCAGATTCACCGCGTTGCGGACTTCGCCGGTGAGCAGATAACCCGCGATGACCTCGGCCACCTCGATGCCGCATTTTTCCTGCGCCTCGTTGGTGCTCGCGCCGAGGTGCGGCGTCAAAATCAAATTCGGCTGCTTGCGATACGGATGGTCGGCGGGCAGCGGCTCGACGGCATAAACGTCCAGCGCCGCGCCGGCCACCTTGCCGGATTCCAGCGCGGCAATCAGATCGTTCTCGACGATGATTTCGCCGCGGGCGCAATTCACGATTTTCACGCCGGGCTTCATCTTGGCGAACGCCGCGGCGTTCAGCATGTGCTTCGTCTCCGGCGTCACCGGCATGTGGACGGTGATGAAATCCGCCGCGAGATAAACTTCGTCCAGGCTCGACGGCAAATTCCGCGCCGATGGCCTTTGCGCGGTCTTCCGTCAGATAAGGATCGTAGGCGATGACGCGCATGCCGAAGGCGATGGCGCGCTTGGCGACTTCCGTGCCGATGCGGCCCATGCCCAGAACGCCGAGCGTTTTGCCGGCCAGTTCCGCGCCTTGAAAAAGTTTCCGGTCCCATTTGCCCGCGACCATCGTGGCGTGCGCCTGCGGCACCTTGCGCGCCAGCGAGAGCAGCATGGCAAAGCTCAATTCCGCCGTCGTCACCGTGTTGCCGCCGGGCGTGTTCATCACCACCGTGCCGTGCTGCGTGGCGGCCTCGATGTCCACGTTGTCCACGCCCACGCCGGCGCGGCCGACCACGCGCAATTTCGGCGCGGCCTCGATGACTTTGCTTGCGTGACTTTGGTTTCCGAACGGACGACGAGCGCGACGGCGTCCGCCACGAGCGGCAGCAATTCCGCCTCCGGCAGCCGTTTCGGCAGCACGACGACTTGAAATTCAGGCCGCTGTTGCAGCAGCGCGATGCCCTTCGGCGAAATCGGGTCACAAACGACAATTTTCATGTAAAAAAGGAGCGCGAGTATAGCAGGCGACCGGGGAAGGTCAAACAATGAAATTTGTCGGCCGTGTCTTAATTTAGCGTCGTCCTATTTGGAGAACATTGGCCGAGGATTGTCATTTGCGGCAGTCTGGGGTTGAGAACACTGCAACCCGTTTGCGCCGGCCCGGTTCGACCTTGAACCGCCACCCTTCAATGTTGCGTCGGCACATTTCAACCTTGAAGTGGGGCAATCCAACGTTGAAAAACAAAGGGACAACCTTGAGCCGTTGCGGTTCAACATTGAACCCAAACAATTCAACGTTGCGAGACAAAAGGACAACATTGAACCGGAGCACTTCAACGTTGATCTGTGGGAAAAAGATGTTGAACTGTAGCAATTCAATGTTGAATTATTGTAATTCAACATTGAATTTTCATTTTACGAGACCGTGGAAATGCCGGAATAGTCTGAAAATCAGCACTTTAGCCTCAAAACCTCAAAAACTGCCATTTTCCTGTAAAAATGGGAGGGGGCAAAAAGAGACAGCCGGTGAGGCGAGGAGATTCACTCCGCCTGGATGGCAGCCTAAATGCCCTTCAATAGCGCAAGACAGCGTTGGAAGGCATCGTTGCGGGCCTTTTTGTTGGCGTCGTTCGCGTCCGGCGCTTCGCCCGCGCGCATGAAGCCGTGGCCGGCGCCGTCGTAGGTCACCGGCTCGTAGGTTTTGCCGGCGGCCTTCATGTCGCTGGCCGCCTTCGGGACGGTCGCCGTCACGCGCGCGTCGTTGCCGCCGTAAAATCCATAGACCGGACAGGTGATTTTCGCCATGTCACCAGCATCCGGCGGCGTGCCGTAGAAAACAAACGCGGCCTTCACGTCCTTGTCGTTCGTCGCGAACCGGAATGATTGTCCGCCGCCCCAGCAGAATCCGGCGACCACGACCTTGCCGTTGGCCGCGGGAATGTTCGTGACGTAATCCACCGCCGCGGCGAGATCGGCGGTGATTTGCGCGGGCGGCAGCGCCGAGATAGCCTTGCCGACATTGCCGCCGGTCTTGATCAATTCCTCCGTGCCGCCGCCGTTGGTCGCGCTGCCGGACAGCAAATCCGGCGCGATGACGATGTAACCCTCGGCGGCCAGTTCATCCGCCATTTCGCACGCCCAGTCGGTCAGCCCGAAAATTTCGTGGATGAGCACGATAGTCGTGGCCTTGTCCTTCACTTCGGGATAAACGACGAAGCACTGGACCTCGCGCGAGTCGTGTTTGATTTTCACCCACTCCTGATGGCGCGGGGATTGTCCCAGTTTCGCCTTCGCCCAATCCTGGGCCGGAAGGGCGAGGGCCGCAAATAGCAAAATGGCCAGCGTGCAAATGAATCGTTTCATAAAACCTCCTCCAAAATTAAAATGCCGGGCGGATTTAAAACCCGCCCGGCACGATCGTCAAACCTTTATTGCAATTTCTTCTTTGCGCGACTTGACTCAAATTAAATATTACCAGAGCTGGGCAGTGGACGAGGAGTCTGCTGATACGTTGACTCATATTTATGGTTAGCACTTCCCCTTGCCGGGTGTGCATTGGACTCTAACCAACAAGTCAGTGCGCCCTGCCGGGCGCACAAAACAAAACCTCCCGCCCGGAGTCCCAGGCGGGAGGTGTGAATTACTGCGACCCGCAGCGGATCAATCTATCTGCGGCGGTCAAACCGAATTAATTGCCGGCCAGTTTCTTGACGACGTCGGCCGGGGCGTCAACCTTGGTGCTACCTACGTCGCTAATCTCAACGGTTGTCGTCCGGTTGATGTCAATATCGTTTCCGCCAAAGGACATCGTTCCGGAATTCTTCAACTCATACTTGATGAGTGCTCCGTCCTTGAGCCAGATCTTCACTGAACCCTTTGCATTGGTTGGTTCGGGAGCGACCGCCGCCACCAGGACCGCCGGGGCCACGGCCGCGACCACGACCGCCGGGGAACACGTTTGCCTTGGCGGCATCGTCGGTCAAATCGCCGACGAGCACGCCGTTGTCATCCTTGAGGTCTTTGACGCCCGCAACCAGATTCGTGATCGTGGTCGTGGGAAGCACCAGTGCTCCGCGACCAAAAAACCCGCCGCCGCGACCGCCGCCGAAACCGCCGCCACCGCCGTTGGCGTCCGCTGCCGCAGCGATTTCCGCCGCCGTCTGCCACTGGCCATCAGCGTTCTTCGTGGCGCTATTCGTGCCCTGGTATAAGCGCTCCGTGGGTGGAGGGGCGTCGCCGCCGCCGAAGGCGAAGCCTGGCGTTTGTGTCCACGTGAGGCCGGCTGCGGTCTTGCCTTGAGTGACGCCGCTGCCGAAACCGCCTTCGCCGGCGTCAACCGTTTGTTTCCAAGTGTAATTGCCGCCGTCCGCGAGTTTCGTCGCCGCGGCCTTCACATCATCCTGGGGAGCTGCCAGCAACGGGCCGGCCGCCAGGACCATCATGCTGAATAGAATATTTTTTTTCATAGTAGAATTTTGGTTCGGTTACGGGAACGAATCAACATTGCCAAAACTGCCGGGCGAATTCAACGCAAAAATGGCTATTTCTTTCGGCCGGTTCCGTTATCCTCCGCCCGATGAGCAAGCTGCTGTTGATTGACGACGAAGAGGACGTGCGGTATTCGTTCCAGCGGATTTTTGATTCGCCGGACATCGAACTGGCCACCGCCTCGTCCGGCGAGGAAGGGCTGAAGGTCATTCCCAAGTTCAAGCCCGACCTCGTGCTGATGGACGTGCGCATGGGCGGCATGACCGGCCTGGAAACCCTGCGCCGCATCCGCCAGAGCAACCCCAAGCTGCTGGTCATCCTGATGACCGCCTACGGCACGACGCAGACCGCCATCGAGGCGATGAAGCTCGGCGCCTACGATTACCTGCTCAAGCCGTTCGACGTGCCCAAGCTCAAGGAAATCGTCGCCAACGCGCTCAAGGCCGCGCGCGACATGAAGCAGGTCGTGTCCTACCAGCCGCTGCTGGAATCGGAGGATTACGAGCTGGGCATCGTCGGGCGCAGCGAGCCGATGCAGCAGGTCTTCAAGCTCATCGGCCAGGTCGCCGCGCACGGACGCCACCGCGCTCATCACCGGCGAGAGCGGCACCGGCAAGGAACTGGTCGCCCGCGCGATTTATCATCACAGCAACCGCAACGAACAGCCGTTCCTCGCCGTCAACTGCGCCGCCATTCCCGAGCAACTGCTGGAAAGCGAATTGTTCGGCCACGAGAAAGGCTCGTTCACCGGCGCGACCAACCAGCGCATCGGCAAATTCGAGCAGTGCAACCACGGCACGATTTTCCTCGATGAAATCGGCGACATGACGCCGCGCCACGCAGACGAAAATCCTGCGCGTGCTGCAGAGCGGCACGTTCGAGCGCGTCGGCGGCAACCAGCCGATCCAGGTGGACGTGCGCGTCATCGCCGCGACGAACAAGCCGCTGGAGGCCGCCGTGGCCGCGCAAGCCAGTTCCGCGAGGACTTGTTTTACCGGCTCAACGTGGTGCGCATCCAGATTCCGCCGCTGCGCGACCGGCGCGAGGACATTCCGCTGCTGGTGAATTATTTCCTCGAAGAAGTTCGCGACGCGAGCAGCAGCACGCCGCCCAAATCCATCGCCGCCAGCGTCATCAAGGCGCTGGAGAAATACCACTGGCCCGGCAACGTGCGCGAACTGGAGAACGTCATCCGCCGCGCGCACGTCATGGCCAAAAGCGACGCGATTCTGCTGGGCGATCTGCCGCCGGAAATTTCCGGGCAGGGTGGCAGCGGCGCCTCCGCCGCCATCGTGCCGGCGACGGGGGCGTCGCCGCCACGGACGCCGCCGCCCTGGCGCGGCAATTGTTCCAGTGGGCCAGGCGCGACCCGAAACTGAAAATCATTCCCGCCGTGGAGCGCGAACTGGTGATCCAGGCGCTGAAGGAAACCAGCGACAACCAGATTCAGGCGGCGAAGCTGCTGGGCATCACGCGCGCCACGCTGCGCAAACGCATCGAGAAATTCGGCATCCAGCGCGAATTGAATGTGAAATGAGGAGCGCGGACGGCCCGTCCGCGCAAAACCGGAGCTCGCGGGCGGGCCGCCCGCGCTCCGCAAGTTCCGAACGGCCTTTTGTTTTCAGGCTCGCCTCGCAGTTCCGTTCCTTCCAAACTGCCTCATGCTCCGAATTGCCACCGTCGCCCTGGTTTTCCTGGGCGGGTTCGTGATCATGGTCCTGGAAATGATCGGTGTGCTGTATCTGGCCAAGGATTTTGGCGGCTCGTTTTACGTCTGGACGAGCCAGATTGGAATGATCCTGACGGCGCTGTCGCTGGGCTACGCCATCGGCGGCACCTTGGCCGACCGGTTTCAGCGGACGGCTTTTCTGGCCGCGCCCCTGACCATCGCGGGAATTTTTATATTCTTCATTCCGCAAATCACGCCGCCGCTGATCAACGCGATCATCCAACGCCATCCGCCGGGCCAGGACATATCCATGGTCTGGATGAAACTCGATCCGGCGTTCGGCAGCGCGGTGATCTTTTTCCTGCCGTGCTTTGTGCTCGCAATCCTGTCGCCTTACATGATCCGCATCACGGCGCGGCAACTGGACAAGGTGGGCATGATCAGCGGCTTGATTTACGCGGCCAGCACGGCGGGCAGCATCGGCGGCGTGTTCGTCTCCGGCTACATCTTTATTGATTACCTGACCGTCACGGCCATTTTCCGGGCGATGGGCGTCTTGGTTCTGTTTCTGGCCGCAATCAGTCTGGCGCTGGATTTCTGGCTCGGCGGCAACTGCAAGCGTGTCGCAAGGGATTCGAAGCGCCCGGAAGCCCTGTGAAAATCGCCCGGCATAAACGCGCGGCGGGAATGCCTGTAATTTATCATTGCTGAATAACGTCCAATAAGACAAATGGACATGAGAACCGCCATCCGTGGCCGCGCACTCTGCCTTTTGCTCCTGCTGACGCCCCTTTTCTGCGGCGCGCAAAGGGTGGTGCAGTTTGTCGCGCATCTCCGCCTACCACCATATCCAGGTTTATGATGAAAACGGGACGCGGACATTGAGTTTCAACGGTTCCTGGGAATCAACGATGTCGCTGTCCAATCCGCTGGCCGGGCATTTTGAATACACCGAATATTTCCAGATGCCGTGGCTGTGGAACCACGACATCCGGCGCGTGCTGATGGTGGGATTGGGCGGCGGCAGCACCCAGCGCGCCTTCCAGCATTATTACACCAACACGATGGATGACACGGTGGAGATTGACCCCGTGGTCGTCGAAGTTGCCAAGAAGTATTTCACCGTCGCGGAAACGCCCCAGTTGAGAATTCATACCAACGACGGGCGCGTTTTCCTCCGCCAGACGACCAACGTTTACGATGTCATCCTGATGGACGCCTATTCCACCACGCGTTACGGTTCCTCCCTGCCGCGCCAGTTGGTGACAAAGGAATTCTTCACGCTGGCCAGCCGGCATTTGGGCACCAACGGCGTGCTCGCCTACAACGTCATCGGCCAAATCCAGGGTTACCGCGCCACTCTGATCGGCTCGATGTATCGCACATTGAGCGAGGTTTTTCCGCGCGTTTACCTGTTCCCCGCCGTGGAAAGCCAGAACGTCGTCTTTGTGGCCACGAAATCAGCGGAGCCGTTCACCTACTCGCGCGCGGCGGCGGAGGCGAGCAAGCTGATGGACGCTGGGACGGTCACGTTGCCGACGTTTTTGTTCCGGGTGAGGTCTTTCACCAATAAGCCCCCGCCAAATGCCGGCGACTCGCCCTTGCTGACCGACGATTACGCGCCCATCGAAAGCCTGTTGCAGGGAACCCAATGAGTCATCCGCGAATGGATGCCGGCGGCCGCGGGGAGCCGGCCAAAACCAACACCGCGCCTTGACTCCCGCCATTTGATTGTTATGCTCCACTGCTCGTTTCGCGCCGGGGGCGCAAACGGAATTTGAATTTATGAAACGCCAGTATCAACCATCGAAAATCCGCCGGAAACGCCAGCACGGGTTTCTCGCTCGAAAATCCACCAAGAGCGGCCGAGCCATCCTGCGCAACCGCCGCCGGCTGGGCCGCAAACGCCTGACGCCCGTCTGATCCGGCCATGTGCGCCGACCCGTCGAAACGCCTGCATCTGGGCCGCGCCTCGCGGCTCGCGCAAAGCCGCGATTTCGCGCGCGTGCGGCAACAGGGCGAACGGCTTGCGCAAGGCTGCCTCATCGCCAACTGGCACAAGTTGCCCGAAGGCGCGCCGGCCAAACTCGGCGTGGTCACGAGCCGGAAAATCGGCGGGGCGGTGGCGCGGAGCCGGGCGCGGCGGCTGCTCCGCGAAACTTTCCGGCGGCACCGGCATGAATTTGCGCAGCCGGTCGAGCTGGTCCTGGTCGCGCGCAATTCCATCGCCGGAAAAAAATTTGCCGACGTGGAAAGGGATTTTCTCGCGGCGCTGAAACGGGCGGGGCTTTGGAAAATGACCAATTCCTAAATCCGAATGACCAACAAATGTCAAATGACGAATGACGAATGGAGTTCTGGCGTGGACGGAGCCGCTCGCCATTCGTCATTCGTCATTCAGGTTCTGACGCTGGCGATTCGCGCCTACCAGCTCGCCCTTTCCCCCGCGCAAACCTTTTTGTTCGGCCCGACCGCCGGCTGCCGTTTCACGCCGTCGTGCTCGCGTTACGCGCTGGACGCGGTCCGGGAACATGGCGCGCTCGCGGGCGGCGTCCTGGCGGCGAAACGGATCTGCCGCTGCCATCCGTGGAGCGACGGCGGACATGACCCCGTTCCAAAAGCGGACGGCGGACAGCGCACAACGGAAAACAAACTTTCCCCCGGCCATTCGTCCCGCGGATTTTAATTTGCCATGGATCGCACCGGAATCATCGCTGTTTCGATTTGCGCCGCGCTGCTGGTGATTGGGTTTATCGAGCAGACCAAACTCGCCCAGCAACAGGCGCAGCGTCAGGCGCAATTCGCCGCGACCAACACGGTGGCTGCAGCGCAAAGCCGGCCGGCCACGTCAACCGCCACGGCCGCCAGCACCGCGCCGGACGCCATCCTGGCGACCTTCGACACGAACGCGCCGGAGCAATTGCTCGTGCTCACCAACGGCCGCCCGCGTTTCAACTGGGCGCGCTACACCTTCACGTCGCGCGGCGGCGGATTGCAGCGGGTGGACCTTCTGGATTATCCCGAAACGATTTCCGCGCGCTGGACGAAGACCAAGACGGCGAGTGACGCGGTGGCCTCGTTGAACACGGGGGCTTTCGTGCCCGTGCTCGCGTTGCTGGGCGACACCAATCTGATCGGCGATGGCAATTTCACGCTGGCGAAAACGGCCGACGGCGCGCGCGCGGAAATGCGGCTGCCGGACGGATTGTTGGTGTCGAAGGAATTTCATTTCAGCTCGAATTATCTCGTCAACGCCAGCGTAAGCCTGAAGAACGGCCTGGAACAGCCGGTGACGGTCCCGGCGCAGGAGTGGGTCGTCGGCACGGCGACGCCGATGGACGTGGACGACAATACGTTCGGTTATTACGGCGGCGCGTTGTGGTTCGACGGCGCGAAGGCCGCGCCGGTGAACCTTTCTTATTTCAACCCCAGCAGGACGGTTTTGGGCGTCTTCCCGCGGGTTCCTCAAACCGAATATGTCGCCGGCGCGAGCAATGTCGTCTGGGCGGCGGTGGGAAACCAGTTCTTCACGCTGGTGGCAATGCCGGACCGGCCGGCGGAAAAAATCATCGCCCAACCCGTGATCCTGCCGGCGTTTGCGAACGTGGAACAGGCGCCGGGCACGCCGCGGCCGCAGGGCATCCAGGCGATGCTGGTTTATCCGGCGCAGACGTTGACGGGGAATTCCAGCGTCACGCGGCAGATTGTCTTCTATGCCGGGCCGAAGGAATACCGGAAGCTGGCGGACATCGGCGCGCAATTTCAAAACCACGCCGATCGGGCGATGAATTTCGGCACGGGGTTCGCGAGCTTTTGGGGCGTCGGGACGTTTTTTGCGAAAATCCTGCTGCTGGCCATGAACGCCTTGCATGACGTGACGAAAGTCGGTTACGGCTGGGCGATTGTTTTGATCACCATCCTGCTGCGCGGGATGTTCTGGCCGTTGATGGCGTCGAGCACGCGCTCGATGAAGCGGATGCAGGCGCTGGCGCCGGAAGTGGCGGCGCTCAAGGAAAAATACAAGGACGACCAGCAAAAATTCGTCCAGAAGCAGATGGAACTTTGGAAGAAGCACAAGGTCAACCCCATGAGCAGTTGCCTGCCGATGCTGCTGCAGATGCCGGTGTTCATCGGGTTTTTCACCATGCTGCGCAGCGCGATTGAACTGCGCGGCGCCCATTTCCTCTGGGTCGCGGATTTGTCCAAGCCGGACACGCTTGTTCCTGATCCCGGGCATCAACTTTCCGTTCAACCTCCTGCCGCTGCTGATGGGCGGCGCGATGCTCTGGCAGTCGCATCTGATGCCGCCGTCGCCGGGCATGGACCAGACGCAGGCGAAGCTCATGCGTTACATGCCGCTGATCTTTCTGGTGTTCCTTTACAATTATTCGGGCGGGCTGGCGCTTTACATGACGGTGAGCACGCTGCTGGGCGTCTTGCAGACCAAGCTGACGAAAAACTTGAAAGACCCCGCCGCGCGCGTGCCGGCTCCGGCTCCGGCGCCCCTCGCGAAGAAGAAAAAGTGAGTTGACTCCCGACCCTCAACCTTCAACCATCAAACGGCCATGCCCGCGCAACCCAAAGAAATCCTGGAAAAAATCCTCGCGTCCCTCGGCTTTGCCGCCACCGTCGAGGAGCACAAGCTGGAGGACGGGCTTTTGCTCGACGTGAAGACCGAGGACTCCGGCCGGCTGATTGGCCGCCAGGGCCAGACGCTGGCCGATCTGCAATACCTCACCAACCGGCTGCTGTTCCAGCAGGACACCAGCGCGCCGAAGGCGATGGTGGACGTGGGCGGTTATCGCGCGCAGGCGCAGCGAGGCGCTCGTGAAACGGGCCAAGGATGCCGCCGACAAGGTCCGCCGCTGGGGCGACGCGGTGGAACTGGAGCCGCTCAACGCCTTCGACCGCCGCATTGTGCATCAGGCGTTGAGGGACGACCCCGACGTGGAAACCCACAGCGTCGAAGTGGACGGCACCGATAAGAAGGCCATTTTGCTCCGGCCCCGGCACTGACGCCTACGGGTTGACGATCCGCAGTTGATACGCCGGCGACCAGACGCTGCTCGACTTGGGCGCCGTGCCAAAGCTGTTGTAGAGATACTCGAATTTGAACCGGTAGGTCGTCTGACTGGACGCCGCCGGCACGGGCAGGAATCCTTCCCAGCGGTTTTCCACCATCGGCACCGGGGTCAACGGATACAATTCGCCATTGGCCAGCACAAAGGGCTTGATGCTGTCCTGCCGCAGCGATTGCTGCGTGGTGTTGAACTGCACTTCAACGGGGTAAAGATTGTTCGGGTTCCGCGGCTGCTCCAGCGGGGTCAGCCGCGTGAACGTCGTGGAGCAGCCGGCCAGGAACAACACCGGCAACAACGGCAGAAATCTTTTCAAATTCATGCGGCCAACGTCGCAGAATCCGCCGGCCATGTAAAGTTGGATTTCGAGGCTTGAACCAGTTTCAGCTTTTCGTCATCGTCTCCCCTGATGAACTCCCCAAGCCAGAGCCGGCCGGCTTCGAGCAATGTCCGCTGGGTCATCTGCGGACTCCTGTTTTTTTCCACCACCGTCAATTACATGGACCGGCAGGTCATCAGCTATTTGAAGCCGCTTTTTTGCGCGCCGCCGGACACGGGCGGCTTTGGCTGGAGCAATTCCGATTTCGCCAACCTGACCTCCGCGTTCACTTTCTTTTACGCCGGCATGACCCTGGCCGTGGGCCCGTTGATTGATAAAATCGGGACGAAACTCGGCCTGGCGCTTTCGCTCATCGTCTGGTCCCTCTGCGGCATCGCGAATGCGTTTGTCGGCAGCCTCGTCACGGCCCACATGGCCATCCGCAGCGCCTTCGCCGTCGGCGAGGCCGGAAACTTTCCCGGCCTCGATCAAGACCGTCGCCGAATGGTTTCCCAAGCGCGAACGCGCGCTCGCCACGGCCATTTTCAACGCCGGCTCCAATTCCGGCGCGATGGTCGCCGCGCTGCTCGTGCCGTGGATCATGGTTCATTTCGGCGACCAGCAGGGCTGGAAAATCGCGTTCATCGTCACCGGCGCGCTCGGTTTTCCGTGGCTGATTTTCTGGTTCTGGCTCTACCACCCGCCCGGCAGCCATCCGCGCCTGTCAAAGGCGGAATACGATTACATCCACATTGACGAGGAAAAAACCGCTGCCGTCGAAGAAAACGGCGACAAGGCGGAAAAAGTTCCCTGGCTGAAACTCTTTGGCTACCGGCAGCTCTGGGCCTTCTTCCTCGGCAAGTTCATGACCGACGGCGTCTGGTGGTTTTACCTGTTCTGGCTGCCGGACTATCTCATCAAACAATTCAACATGACCAAGGAGCAGGTCATGATGCCGACGTTCATCGTCTATGGCGTCGCCATCATCGGCAGCATTTACGGCGGCAGCATCCCCATGACGCTCATCAAACGCGGCATGACCGTTTACCGGGCGCGCATGACGACGATGTTCATCATTGCCCTGTTCCCGCTGGCCGTGCTGCTGACGCAGTATTTTGGCAACGTGCAACGTTTTGGCGGCATGGCCGCCATTCTCGCCGTGGCCACGATTTGCATCGGCGCGACGGCGCATCAGGCGTGGTCGGCAAACCTGTTCACCACCGTCTCCGACATGTTCCCGAAAAAAACCGTCGCCTCGGTCATCGGCATCGGCACCGCCGCGGGCGGCATCGGCGGCGTGATTGTGCAGAAAATGGCCGGCGCGCTCACGGACCATTTCAAGGGCGCGCCGCAAACGGCTTATCTCGTCATGTTCAGCGTCTGCGCGTTGAGTTATCTGGTCGCCTGGGCGATGATGAAAGTGCTCGTGCCGCGGCACCAGCCCATCACCGATTTGTGAGGTTGCCCCGGCAAAAAGTCCGCTGAAGTTTTCGCCGCAACGGGCATCCCATTGCAACCGGCTTCAAGCCGGAGACGCGGGTGAGGGACGGGATGCCTGCGGTAATTCTCAATACCGCGGATTGCATGAACCGACGCGCCAGGAAGTTCTCGACAGACTGGAAGGCAAAAATTAGGATCCAAACCATGAAAAAAATCGCACCGCACCGTGCGGTAGAAGAACAAGGTTAGGTGTCATTCGCGTGTATGGCCAAGAAGCTCAACATTGTGTTGGCGGTGATTGTGGTGGCGGCTCTCTCAGTTGGAGTTTCGGCCATTATTATCAGAGCGCGTTCAATCCGCTCCTCCGCTCCGTGCATCAACCGGCTGAGACTAATTGAAGGCGCAAAAGAGGAATGGGCGATTGAGCAGGGCAAGACGACCAACGATACGCCCACATGGCCTGACCTATTTCCGTATATCTACCTGCCTTCCTTTACGAATAATTGGTTCACGAACGGCGTTCCGGTTTGTCCCGAAGGCGGGACTTACACCTTGGGACGGGTGGGTGTGCAGCCGATTTGCTCGCTTGGTGACAAGGAGCCGAATCATAAATTACCATGACGCCTAATATGCGGACAGTCTGAACAGTCGGACAGGAGTCATTCCCACCCACGGGCCGTATTCGGAATTCCAGTTGAAATCGCCGCCCAATGGCAATTGGCAATAATTAGGTCTTGACATGAAGCTGCTTTTCCCGTTTAGTAGTCGCAACTTCATGAGTGGAACCGTGGCATGTGGTGATGTCCGACGCAGCGCAACCGCGCCACCGCCAAAAACGGCCACCCTCCCCGGTGGTTCCCGCCCCGGCCTAGTCGTTTTTTTGCCATGCGCGGTCCCGCCCCGGCCGGCAAAAGGTCTTTTTTTGCCCGGCGCGGAGCCGACCGCCCTAAAACGATTGTCTTTTTGCCCGGGGGAGTTCCGCCCCGGCCGGCAAAAGGTCTTTTTTCGCCCGCCGCGGGCCCGCGCTGGCCGGCAAAAGATCTTTTTTCGCCCGGGCGGCTCCGCCCCAGCCCATAAAAGGTCTTTTTTTGCCTGGCGCGGGACCGCGTGCCCCAAAAAAACCGTCGTTTTGCCAGAAATTTTTTCGGAACCGGTTAAATTACAGCCAGTTGCAGCATTTTTGCCCATTTTCCCGCCTAAATCCTAAATCCCAACTCCAAACTCACAACTCCCATAATCATATGGCCTCAAATGAACTCCCAAAACCCTTGGATCAATTATTCACGCTTGGCGAAGACATGGCCGACGGCTGCCACAACCATGAAGCTGCCGTGGGGCAGAAACAAAACCTCGAAGCGAACGTCCGTCCCGATCTGGACGCCGCCGTCGCCGCGCAGACCGTTTACAAGACCGCCTTGAGCGCCAAGACGGATTTCGGCACCGCCGTCATCGTGGCCGATTCCAACGGCAAGGCGTTCATCAGCTCCGCCCGCCGCGTGCTCGCCAATTGCCTCGGCGAGAACTGGAGCCAGGCCTGGGTGGCCACCGGCTATCCCAACAATTCCACCGCCGTGCCCGGCACGCAGGCCCAGCGCCAGGCGCTCCTGCTCTCGCTCAAGAATTACTTCACCGCCAACCCCACCTACGAAGTCAACACGACCAAGCTCGTCGTCACCGCCGTCCGGGCCGGCGTCCTGTTCACCGCGCTGTCCGCCGCCCGCGTGGCCGCCGCCGACGGCAACAGCGATGCCGGCAAGAAGAAAGTCACCCGCGACGCCGCCGAACAAACCCTGCGCGACCGTTTGAGCGGACTCATCACCGAACTCGACCAGTTGCTGGAGGACACCGACCCGCTGTGGCTGGCCTATGGCCTGAACGAACCCGGCGCCACCAGCCTGCCGGATTCCGTGGACGGCCTGGTGCTCACCGCCGGCCCGGCGGGCACCGTGATCCTGCACTGGAACACGCCGCCGCGCGCCGCGCGCTTCCGCGTGTTCAAGCAGATTGACGGCGTGGACCCCATGCCCGTCAATATCAACACCGTGAGCGACAGCGACGCCACGCTGACCGCCCAGCCCAGCGGCAAGACGTTGAAAATCTACGTCATCGCCGCCAACGACGCCGGCCAGGCCGCGGCCAGCGACACGGTGACCATCGTGGTGCCGTGAAACGAAAACGCGCCGGGTTCCGGGCTTTCCCGGAACGGCATGAGTGCCCTGTTCAAGAATTTGCTTTGACAGGGCAGAATGAACGCTGGAATCGAGCCATGAAACCAAAAAGAACCAGGCAGAACTCCGGTTCCACCGACTTCTTCTTAACCACCTGTTAGCCTGCTCACGCGCGTCTTATGCGAACACGAACGATACTTTGGATTATTGTGACGGCTGTTTTGTGTCTGGCGTCGTTCTTCGTTGGGCGGCTGGCAGACTCTCGCGGCGTCATCACCTATTCCGTTGACGGATATCCCGTGTCCTTCAACCGTGCATGGCCGACATACGGCTTGCCGCTGGCGGAGGATGAGTCGCTTTTGGCTTTATTGCGCGCTGGAGGTTCGACGAACGCCATACCAAAATTGGAAGCGCTGTTGGACATGGCGACTTATGATGCCATTTGTCGCAGACCATTGCTTAGAGACGACGAGCGCGCGAGGCTGGACGCAGCTTTAGTCAAGGTTGCTCGCTACCGGGACAAAAATCCAAGAGCGATAGACACGTCCACAACCAACTTCGGCGATCCACAGCAGACGATGCAATATCAGGATTGGATTGCGGAGCAGAAACAGATAGATGCTTTTCTTCACGATATTGCGAAGAAGTGATGTTATGACAAAGCATGAAGGGGTCAGTCCCAAGCTTGATAGTTTGAATGGAACCAGGACTGGCCCTTTTATATCTGGAAGTTAGCCAGCATGGCCACATCACAAACAATTCCAAGTCGTCGCTTTATCCTGTTTCTGATTTTCGGGATTTTGCCGGCGATATTTCCGTGAAGGGGTCAGTGCCACCCACGGGCTGTTTTCGGAATTCCAGTTGAAATCGCCGCCCAATGGCTTTTGTCCCCGGGCTGTCCGTGCGGCATGCCTATTTTGACAGGCCGAAATAATTCTTCGCGTTCCGGTAACAAACGTCTTCGACGAGTTCCGTGAGCCAGTCGCGGCGGTCGGGCAGGCGCCCGCTCTCCACGTCCGCGCCCAGCGTGTCGCACAGGATGCGCCGGAAATATTCGTGGCGCGGATACGACAGCAGCGAGCGCGAATCCGTCAGCATCCCGACGAACCGGCTCAACAAGCCCAAATCCGAGAGCGCGTCCAGTTGCGCGCGGATGCCGTTTTCCTGGTCAAGAAACCACCACGCCGCGCCGTATTGCAATTTCCCCGGCACCGAGCCGTCCTGAAAACTGCCCGGCATTCCCGCAAACAAATACGTGTCCGCCGGATTCAGGTTGTAAATGATGGTCTTGCCCAATTTGCCGATGCGGTCCAGCCGGTCCAGATACCGCGCCAGCGCCTCGCCCTGCTTGAAATCGCCGATGGTGTCGCAGCCGGTGTCCGCGCCGAGCTTGGCGGCGATGCGCGTGTTCGGGTCGCGCAGCGCGCCGAGATGAAGCTGCTTCACCCAGCCCTTCTCCGCGTCCAGCACGCCGAAAAATTCCATCATGAACGACGCGAACCGGTCCGCGTCCTCCGGCGAAGCCGCCCTGCCCTTGAGCGCCGCCGAGAAAATCGCGCCGGCCTTTTCCTCCGTGCAATCCAGCGACGGCATCTGGTTCAGGCCGTGGTCGGAAAGCCGGCTGCCGTTGGCGTGGAAGAAATCGTGCCGCTGCTTCAGCGCCTTGAGAAAGCCCTTGAACGTGGTCGCGTTTGTGCCCGCAGCGTCGCTCAAGGCTTTCACCCATTTCTTGAACCGCTCCGGCTGATTGACGCGCAGCGCGTTGTCGGGCCGGAACGCCGGAAACACCTTCACCTTCCAGCCGGATTTCTTGATGGCCTTGTGATATTCGAGATTGTCGGTGGGGTCGTCCGTCGTGCAAATGACTTTGACGTTCATTTTTTCGACGAGGCCGCGCACGGAATAACCCGGCTGCGCGAGCAGGCGGCTGGTTTCGTCCCAGATTTCCTGCGCCGTGCTTTCTTCCAGCAGTTTTTCGATGCCGAAATAGCGCTGCAATTCCAGATGCGTCCAGTGAAACAGCGGATTGCGCAGCGTTTTGGGAACGGTCTTGGCCCACGCCTGAAATTTTTCGCGCGCGGAGGTTTCGTTGCCGGTAATCAGTTTCTCCGGCACGCCGTTGGCCCGCATCGCGCGCCATTTGTAATGGTCGCCGCCCAGCCACGGTTCGTGGATGTTCTCGAAGCGTTTGTCTTCCGCCAGGTCTTTCGGCGAAAGATGGCAGTGGTAATCAATGATGGGTTGGTTCGACGCCGTGCCGTGATACAAGCTCGCGGGCCACGCCGTTCGACAGCAGGAAGTCTTTGTCGCAGAATTTCATGGTTCAAATGCTCATCGCGTTGAAACCGCCGTCCACCACAATTTCCGCGCCGGTGATGAAGCTGCCCGCGTCCGACGCCAGCAAAAGCGTCGCGCCCACGAGTTCATGCGCCTCGCCGAAACGTTTCATCGGCGTCTTGCCCATGATTTGCGCCACGCGCTCGGGATTCAGCACTTTGCGGTTTTGTTCCGCCGGGAAAAATCCGGGCACGAGGATGTTCACGCGCACGCCGGTGGTCGCCCATTCGCGCGCGAGATTTTTCGAGAGATTGTGAACCGCCGCCTTCGACGCGGAATAGGTGAACACGCGCGACAACGGCGTGAGACCGGAGGCGGAACCGACGTTGATGATGCTGCCGGATTGCTGTCCGACCATGTGCTTCCCGAAAATCTGGCACGCCAGCATGAGACCCTTCAAGTTCACCGTGATGATTCTGTCGAATTCCTCCTCGGCGATGTCAAAAAACGGCGTCGGCGAATTCACTCCCGCGCCGTTCACCAAAATGTCCACGCGTCCAAATTTGGCGAGCACGTCGGCCAGCAATTTTTGCAGCCCGGCCTTGGACGTGGTGTCGCACGGGAAAAACTCCGCCTTGCCGCCGCCCTTGGCGATTTTATCCAGCCGCGCCTGCGCTCTGGCTGCGTCGCGCCCGACGAGCGCAATCGTCGCGCCCGCCGCCGCCATGCCTTCGGCCATCTCGCCGCACAACACGCCCGTGCCGCCGATGACGACCGCCACCTTGCCTTTGAGTGAGAACAATTCTGCTGGTGTTTTCATGTTTTTTGCGTAGGACAGGCGTCGCGCCTGCCTCTAAATTAAAAAATCTTCCGCTTGAGCGGCATCAGTCTAAACCGGTTGTTGCAGTCTGAAAACAAAAATGGAGACAGACGTGACGCCTGTCCTGCGGCACGGCTCATCGCTGCACCCGCGCGCTGCCGCCGCCCATCGTCTTTTCGACTTCCTTGCGCGTGGCCATGCTGGTGTCGCCGGGCGTGGTCGAAGCCAGCGCGCCATGCGCCGCGCCGTAATCCACGGCCTTCTGCGCGTCGTTGAATTCGAGGAAGCCAAATTGCAGACCGCTGGCGAAACTGTCGCCGCCGCCGACGCGGTCCAGAATTTCCAGTTCCGGATATTTCCGGCTCTCGTGAAATTTTCCGTCGTGCCAGAGAATCGCGCTCCAGTCGTTCTTCGTCGCGGTGATGACGCGGCGCAGCGTGGTCGCGGCGACCTTGAAATTCGGATATGCCTTCACGGCGGTTTCAATCATCGCCTTGAACGCATCCGTCTCGATCTTGCTCAAGTTGTGGTCCGCGCCCTTGACCTCGAAGCCGAGGCTCGCGGTGAAATCCTCCTCGTTGCCGATCATCACGTCCACATATTTGGCGATTTCCTGGTTCACCTCCTGCGCCTTCTTCTGGCCGCCGATGGATTTCCAGAGCGACGGGCGGTAATTCAAATCGTAGCTGACAATCGTGCCGTGCTTCTTGGCGGCTTTCACGGCCTCGATCGTGAGTTCGGCAGTCGTGGCGGACAGCGCGGCGAAAATGCCGCCGGTGTGGAACCAGCGCGCGCCGACCTTGCCGAAAATGTGGTCCCAGTCGAAATCGCCGGGCTTGAGCTGTGACGCGGCGGAATTGCCGCGGTCCGGCACGCCGACCGCGCCGCGAACGCCAAAGCCGCGTTCGGTGAAATTCAGGCCGTTGCGGATGCTGCGGCCGATGCCGTCGTCAGGGCGCCACATGATGAAGTCCGTGTCCACGCCGCCCTGCATGATGAAATCCTCGATGAGGTGGCCGACCTCGTTGTCCACCAGCGCGGTGCAGATGGCGGTCTTGTGCCGGAAACATTTGCGCAGGCCGCGCGAGGTGTTGTATTCGCCGCCGCCTTCCCACGCGGTGAAATGCCGCGCGGTGCGGATGCGGCCTTCGCCGGGGTCGAGCCGCAGCATGATTTCGCCGAGGGAAATCTGGTCGTATTTGCAGGAGGATTTGTCGCGTAATTGAATTGCCATAAAATTAGTCGTTAAATTGCTGACACGGATTCCACAGATTGACACAGATTAAAAACAATTCCAATCCGCGAAAATCCGTGCAATCCGTGTCAATGTTGTTAGACCTGCACCGATTTGAAATCAGCCAGATTCCACGCCGCCTCGCCAACTTCGTGCGCGAGATGGTTCAGTTCCTCGATCTCCGCCTTCGTGAACAGCAAGCCGCCGTGTTGCTTGGAAAGTTCGCCAGCGCGCGCCTCCGGCTGGCCGGGCAGCAGGCACTTCTCGTTGCCGTGACCGAGCACGTCTTCGATGATCGCCTTGACGTTCTGGACTTGCGAACGGCCTTTGACGTAGTCGTTGCCGCTGCATCGCGTCGGGGTGGATGACTTGAAAATAAAACGTCGAGCCGCGTTTCTCGCCGTCGCCGCCGCGCGACGTGCCGCGGATTTCCGGCAGCGAACCGCCGATGTAACCCGCGTAAAGTTCGTCAATCAAACCGAGGCCGTAGCCTTTGTGCGCGCCGAACGGCAGAAGCGCGACGGCCTTGTTCGGGTCGGTCGTCGGATTGCCTTCGGCATCCACGGCGGCGCCGGGCGGAAGCTGTTTGCCTTCGCGTTTCATCACCTGCACGCGGCCCATCGCCACGGTCGAGGTCGCCCAGTCAATCACGATGGGAAAACCGATCGCATCCTGCGTCGGGAACGCCCACGAATGCGGGTTGGTGCCCATCGTTGGCGTCTTGCCGCCGAACGGCACGACTTCGGACGTGGCCGAGGTGCAGTTGGTGTAGGCGATGTAGCCCTTGAGCGCGGCGTCCATCACGTAGCCGCCGCCCCAGAGATAATGCGTCGCGTTGTCCACGCTCACCATGCCCACGCCGAATTTGTCGGCGAGTTTCATGCAGGTGTCCATCGCCTCGTAGGCGACGGCCTGGCCGAGCTTGAAATGCGCGTTCCAGATTTCGGCGGCGGCGAAGCGCGACGGCAGCTTCTCGATTTTCGCGCCGGGCTTCCAGCGGCCGACCTTGCTGCCGAACAATTCGTCGAGGTGCAGCGCCTTGATGGCGTTGTGCGTGCGGATGCCGTAATACGACGCGCTGGAACAAAACCGCGCGCCGGCGGCGGCCTCGTCGGCGGTGTAACCGCGCGACAAATACATCTTCTTCACGAGCGCGTCGTGTTTTTCCTTGGAAACGATGTAATAGGTTTCGGGCATAAGATTACATGGAAACATCGAACATCCAACATCCAACGCCCAACATCCAATAAAGCCTTGCGCCGAAAATAATTGAGCGTTCGATGTTGGTTGTTGGTTGTTGGATGTTCATCTCAAAATGTCAAACCACTTTCTTCACCGGCACTTCGGGATTGACCTGGGCGATGGGTTTTTCGCCGTTCATCGCGAGGATGAGATTTTTCACGGAGGTCGTCGCCTGGCGCACCACGCTTTCGTAAGTGCGCGAGCCGATGTGCGGCGTGCACGATGACATTCGGCAGTTTCAGGAGCGGATGGTCGGCCGGCGGCGGTTCCTTGTCCAGCACGTCCGTGCCATAACCGCCCACCTGGCCGGATTTCAACGCGGCAACGAGGTCGTTCGTGTTGACGATTTCGCCGCGCGCGCAGTTCAAAATCAAAACGCCCTTCTTCATTTTGGCGAACGACTTGGCGTTGATCATGCCGCGCGTTTCCGGCGTGAGGTTGGTGTGCAGCGAAATATAATCGCTGGCGGCAAAAATCTCGTCGAGCGTCGCCGCACATTTCACGCCGTGTTCCTTGGCAAATTTCTCGTCCCAATAAATGTCGAAGCCGATCGGGTTCATGCCGAAGGCGCGGGCGCGGATGGCGACTTCCTTGCCGATGCGGCCTAATCCGACGATGCCGATGGTTTTTTCCAAAAGCTCGTGGCCGGTCTTGCGCTTCCATTCGCCCTTGCGGCTGGCGTCCACGCCGTAGAGGAAATTTTTCTCCAGCGCAAGCAGCAGCAAAAAGGTGTGCTCGGCCACGGTTGTGTGGTTGACGCCGGGCGTGAAGAGCACGGGAATCCCGATTTCGGTGCAGGATTTCACGTCAATCTTGTCCACGCCGATGCCGTATTTGCTGATGACCTTGAGCTTCGGGCGCGCCTTTTCCAGCACCTTGCGGGTGATGGCGTCGTCGCCGCAGATGTAGCCTTCCGCGTCGCCGACGAGCTTGAGCGTGTCGGCCTCGTTGAGCGGGCCGCGCGCGGTGACGATTTCCCAGCCGGTTTGCTTGAGCAAATCGTGATGCGCGCCGGGAGTGTCTTGAAAAGAAGTGGTCGTAAGCAGAATTTTCATAAATTGTGTCGAAATGATTTCGGCCCTTCAGGATGGAAAAAACAAGCCTCCGTGGCAATCACGGAGGCTATGCAAAAATTGCGAAATTACCTAAAAATCTTGCGCTCAACCCGCGCCCAAATCGGAGTGCGCCATCGAATTCAGCCGCGTTTGGACCTGTTTCGACAGCCCGGTGAAGACCATCGAGACGTGGTAGCCGGCGTGTTTGCTGCCGGAGCAGGCAATGACCACGCCGTGGCAGTGCAGTCGGCCGCCGCCGCCGGGCGGTTGCAGCGCCACGGTCATTTCCGTCCACGGATTGAAGGGGGTGGGGCTGCGGAACTCGATGCCGCTTTTGTGGATGACCACGGTATCGGCGGACAATTCCAGCCGCGCCTGCCGCGCTTCCACCGTCACGGGTTGCTCAAACTGAACCGTCGCCGACGAATTTCTTTGCGCTCATAAATTCGATTTACACTAGCACGTTGCTGGAATCCGTCAAATTAGCCGATGCCATTTGACAAATTAGATTTACCACTCAATGACCGCCGCGCCCCAGGTCAGCCCGGCGCCGAACACGACCAGCAGGATCAGGTCGCCGCGCTGGACCTTCCCCGTGGCCACCGCCTCGTCCAGGGCGATGGCCACCGACGCCGCCGAGGTGTTGCCGTAGCGGTTCACGTTGATGAACATCTGCTCCGGCGTCGCGCCGAGGCGGTCGCCGACGGCGTCAATGATGCGGCGGTTGGCCTGGTGGGGAATGACGCACTTGATGCGGGTGATGTCCAGTTCGCAACGGCGCAAGACTTCCTGCGCCGCCGAGCACATGGCCTGCACGGCATTTTTGAAGGTTTCCTTGCCTTCCATCCGCAGGAAATGCAGCCGCCCGTCCACTGTCTCCCGGGTGGCCGGACAGCGGCTGCCGCCGGCGGGCATGAACAGCAGGTTTGCCTTCGCGCCGTCGGCGCCCATCACCGCCGTCAGCAGGCCGTGCGCATTTTCGCGGTTCTGCAAAATCGCCGCGCCCGCGCCGTCGCCGAACAGGACACAGGTGTTGCGGTCCTGCCAATCGGTGATGGCCGAAAGTTTTTCCGCCCCGATGACCAGCACGGTGTCGTAGGTGCGGGACATGATAAACTGCTGGCCGATTTCGAGGCCGTAGATGAAGCCGGAGCACGCGGCTTCGAGATCAAAAGCTGCCGCGCGTTTCGCGCCGAGTTTCTGCTGGACGAGGCAGGCGGTCGCCGGAAACGGCATGTCCGGCGTGATCGTGGCGACGATGATCGAGGTCAATCTGGTCGGCGGTGACGCCGGCCATCTTCATTGCGCGCTGGGCGGCCTTGACGGCCATGTCGGAGGTGAATTCGTCCTTGGCGGAAATGCGCCGTTCCTTGATGCCGGTGCGGGTGGTGATCCATTCGTCCGAGGTTTCGACCATTTTTTCCAATTCGGCGTTGGTCAGGATTCTTTCCGGAACGTAGGCACCGATGCCGGCAACGGAGCAGGTGCGCCCCTGGAAATTGAATTGGGCGCGCGGATTTTTGAATTTTAGGCTCATGCGGAAAGGGTTTCGGCTTCTGACAATCTTTCGTTCGCCTTCGCGATTTCGTCGGCGATGGCCTGGTTGACGCGGTGTTGCAAGGCCTCGGCGGTCATGCGCAGCGCGCTGGCGATGGTGCGCTCGCGGGCCGCGGCGTGCGCCTTGAAGACCGGTCCGTTGAAGCCGAGCAGCGGCGCGCCGCCGTGAACTTCCGGATCCATGCGTTTGCGGATGGCCTGAAACGCGCCCTTGGCCAGGAACGCGCCGATCTGCCGCTGGGTGCTGTGCATCAGCTCGCGTTTCAACATCGAAAACATCGCCACCGCGAGGCTCTCTGAGGTCTTCAAAACGATGTTGCCGACGAAGCCGTCGCAGACGACCACGTCCACGTGGTCTTTGAACAAATCGTGCCCCTCGACGTTGCCGATGAAATTCAAATCCAGTTTCTGGCAGAGTTTGAAGGCCGCCAGGGTCAATTCGTTGCCCTTGTTGTCCTCGGTGCCGATGCTCAAGACGCCGACGCGCGGGCGTTTGCGGCCCAGCACTTCGCGGGAATAGACGCTGCCCATCACGGCGAATTGCGCGAGGTGAAGCGGCTTACACTCGATGTTCGCGCCCGCGTCGAGCAGCACAAATTCACTGCCCTGCCGCGGGATGACGGTGGCGATGCAGCCGCGGTCCACGCCGGAGATGCGGCCGATCTTGAACGTGGCCGCCGCGAACAGGCCGCCGGTGTTGCCGGGCGAAACCAGCGCGTCCGCCTTGCCTTCCGCGACCAGTTCGGCGGCGCGGGCAATGGAGGAATCCTTCTTCTTGCGCAACGCGGCAGCGGGTTTGTCGTCCATCTCCACGACTTCACTGGCGTGGATGACGCGCATGCGGTGGTCGCGGAAGCCGCGATCGGGCAGGGCGCGATGGATTTCGGCCTGGTTGCCGACGAGAAAGACGGCGGAAATGTTTTGGTTGTCCTCCAAGGCCTGCTTGACGCCGGCAATGACAACACCACATCCGTGATCGCCGCCCATGACATCCACTGCAATTCGCATAGATGAACGAACGCGGAGACAGTCCGCAGGCTGACTGGAAAATTAGGCGCCCGCCGTGACGGACAACACCTGGCGTCCCTTGTAAAAGCCGCAGGCCGGGCAGACCCGGTGCGGCACATAAGGCGCGGCGCATTGCGGGCACGTGTTCATTTGCGGCAGTTTCAGCACGCTGTTGTAGGCGCGGCGCATGCGCTGCCGGCTCGTTGACGGTTTGCGTTTAGGAACACCCATAATTCAAATTACAATTTCAGTTTGTCCAGTTCAGCCCAAGTGGTGGACTTTGGTTTGTCCGCGCCTCCGGTTTTTGGGGCTTTGATTTTCTTCAGCCCACCGCAATCCGGTTTGCACAAGGGATGCGGCGGAAACTCAAGGAGCATATCTTCCCGCACGAACGGCGTCAAGTCCGCGCAATCGTTGTTTACGGCCACCTTTTCCTCGCCGGCCAGCGGTAAATGACACGCCCACCCATCCAGCAACATATTGTGTTTGAAGGGTTTAAGGCACCGGACGCACTGGCAGTCCAAGACCAGCTCCAACGAGCCGGTCACCAGCAGCGCCTCGTGCAGCTTTTCGACCGTCAAATCGTATCGCAAGGATTTACCCACCCGGATCATTTCGTCCTGCACGCCAAAATCCAGCTCGGCGGCCGGCAATTCGCCTTTCAAGCAGATTTCATGTTCTTCCAAGTGCCGGAGGTTGACGGTGAGCATAATCTTAAATTCTTAATTTCAAGTTGGAATCAAACTGCCGCCGTGCCGTTCAACCAAAAACCAAAAATTATAAACTCGAAATCATTTCTTCGGCTTCAGTTTTTTTCGCAATGCCGCCTCGACGTGGCGCGGCACAAAGGCGCTCACGTCGCCGCCCAGCCGCGCGATTTCCTTCACGATGCGCGAACTTAAGAACGTGTAGGTGTCCTTGGGCATCATGAATATCGCCTCGATGTTTTCGTTCAGCTTGCGGTTCATCAGCGCCAGTTGGAATTCAAATTCAAAATCCGAGACGGCGCGCAACCCACGCACGATGGCCTGGGCCTTCCGGCGCTTGACGTATTCGATGAGCAGCCCGTCAAAGCTGTCGGCCTCCACGTGGGGCATGTGGCCGATGGCCTGCCGCACCAGCTCCAGCCGCTCGGCCTGCGTGAACAGCGGCTGCTTGGAGTCGTTTTGGGCGACGGCCACCACGACGCGGTCGAACAATTTGGCCGCGCGCTGGATCACGTCCAAGTGGCCGTTGGTGAGCGGGTCGAAACTTCCCGGATAAATCGCCGTGCGCATTTGTGCATAATTAAAGACTGAAAACCGGGAACTGAAAACTGAAAACTTCACCGCCCCTCGCGCTGGACGAGGCCGGTGAACGACGTGCCTTCCGCCGGCTTGCCGGAAAACAAATCCTCGTCAAACGGCGACGCGCCCGGCGGACGCCACGGCACCTCGTAGATTATCACCTCGGCGACGATGCCCTTGACCTTCACCGGCGGCAACGCGACGCAGGACGCCGCAAGTTCCGGGTCGTCGCGGCGCAACCGCTCATAGGTGGCCTCGCTGATGACGATGCGGCTGCGGCCGGAAACCGATTCCAGCCGGCTGGCCAGATTCACCTCGCGGCCGAACACGGTGTAATTGAACAGGTGCTCGTCGGAACCCATCAGTCCAACGGTGACTATGCCGGTGTTGATGCCGCTGCCCAGCGTCAGGATGGGCAGTTTCGATTTTGGCCGCGCGCCGCCGTGGAGGATGACGTTTTCGAGGTCGCGTTTATGGTTTTCCGCGGCGCGCCCCCGGTTGATGTCGTAAATGGTGCGCTGGGCGTCAATCGCGGCGCGCACACAGGCGGCGGCATGTTTCGGATGCGGCAACGGCGCATTCCAGAACGCCATGGCGCAGTCGCCGATGTATTTGTCGAGCGTGCCACCGTGTTTTTTGATCGAATCGGCGACGATGCATAAATACAGATTCACCGTCGCGAGCGTTTCGCTTGCCTCCTCGCTGATGGCGGCCTCGGCTTCCGCGCCGGACAGGTTGTTCAAGCGGATGTATTCCAAAACCTTCGCCTGGCTCTGGTCGGTGAACTCCGTGAATCCACGCACATCGGCAAACCAGATCGTCACCTCCTGCCGCGCGCCGACGAGCGACAGCTTTTTGGCCTGGAGCAATTCATTGACGACATCGGGCGAAACGATTTTCGAGAAAACGGATTTGACGTGCCGTTTCTGGCTTTCTTCAAAAACGACGCGGTAGATGACCAGCATCAACAGCGTCAGCATGGCGCCAGCAATTGGAAACACGACCGGCAGCCAGAAGCAGAATTGAGCGAAAGCATAATACGCGGCGGCAACATAGACTGCCGCAACCAGAAAAGCCGCTCCTGCCGCCGAGAACGCGCGCAGTTGCCAGGCCAGAACCGCCGTGAGCGCGCCGAGCAGGACGATGAGCGCCAGCGCCAGCGCCAGCGACGCGCGCCGGATGAACCGGCCGGTGATGATCGAATTGGCAACGTTCCAATGTTTACTGACGAGGAACGTGTCCCGCTGCAAGGGTGTTGCGCCGCGGTCAGTCAAATCGCTCCCTTGCGCCGTCGAGCCAACGACGACGAGCTTGCCCCGAAAATCATCGCGCAAATCGTTGGTTGCGCCCTCCAGCCGGCGGAAGTCCTGCGCCAGCAGGCCTTCAATCGGCGCGCGCAACAAGCGCGGATCGTTTGGTTCCAGCCGCCAGTCAATATAGAAATACCCGTCATGGTCCACGGGGATCGTGCGCTCGATGCCGGCGGGCCCGCGCAGCACAATTTTCCCTCCGGGCAGGTCAATTTCGGCGTGTTGCAGATCAAGTTTCAATTCCCGCGCGGCCAGGACCATGCCCATCTGCCAGACGCGTTCGTCGGTGAAAGCTTTGGCCTGGCCCGGCGCCTTGGCGTCAAAAGCGGCGAGATCAAAGTTCGTCGCCGCGTCAATCGGCACGGTGATTTCTTCGCCGTTGGAACGCGGCAAAATAATCCGGCCCGGTTCGATTTTTGCCCGTGTCAAATCCACGCCAAATCCGGGATCAGCCTCGACTTGCTTGAAGGCCGGGTTCCAGCGGCGATAAATCCGGAAGGCTTTTACGCGGCGCAGCACGCCGTCGGAATCCTTCTCGGTGGTGACATCACCGACGGCGAGGGCGTTGGTGGCAAACAAGGCGGGCAACGGCGCATCGACGGTGCCGGCCAGAATCACATCGTCAGCGTGATACATTTGCAGGGCAAAATAATCATCAGACACCACAAAGCTTCCGTCGGCCATTTGGACCAGCATTTGTTGGTCCGGGCGCAGTTCGCTGAACAAAACGTCCATGCCGACGGCTTCCGCTCCCTCTTCGGACAATTCCTCGACGAGCCTTCCATAAACTTCCCGCGGCCAGTAGAGGCCAAATTGAAGGCCAATTTTTTGGGATTTGTCGGACCCGATGAATCCATTCTTTACCGCCTTGATGCTGTCCTCGCTGATGGCGACAAATGCGAGGTTGGTGGCGACGGGTTTGGGAAAATACAACGCGGTTCGCGCCCGCAAATCATAGGTCATCCGCTCCAGTCGCTCGAAGAAATCCAGCCCCGCGAGCCGCAGCCCGCAGACGAGCGCGAGAACGGCGACCGCCAGAACAACCGGCGCGGGCTTGAGCCGCTTGAATTTCACGGCATCGGATTAAACAAAAAACCAGAGCAACTCAAGGCTGCTCTGGTTTGATTGAAAAAGCGGCGTCAATCAAAATGGCCACGCCGGATGATTGTCGTCGTTGGGGTTGCCGCCGGTCGGCGAGACATAAATGATGGTTGTGTCGTTCGCGAACGAGATGACACCTTGAATAACGGTGAAAGTGGCCGTGGCGGTTTGCTCGGCAGTGCTCATTTCCTGCGGTGTGAGCTGGGTGACCTGCCCGGTGGCGGGATCAAACTGCTGTCCCGCCAGCACGGTCTGTGTGATCGTTTGGCCGTTGATGACCACCGAAATGACGCACGAACCGTCCGACACCGAGATTTTGCCATCGGCGCTCAAGACGAAGGTTGTGCCGCGAATGCCGGCGATGCCGTTCGGCGTCTTGATCGTATATTGCGATGCGGCGGAGAGTTTCTTGACGCTGCCGAAGATGGTTCCCTGGCGCAGATCCAATTCCGTGTCGCTCGCCGAATCCACGCCCGTGTCGCTGGCCGACAATTTGTCAATCGCCAGCACGGTGTTGCTCTGCAGGCGGACCACGTTTTGCATCGCCTCGGCTTTGTAGGAAGTCAGGCCGCGGACATTGGGGTCGGGTGCGTATCCCACCTTGTCCGGAAAGGGCACAACCCGGGTCGCCACTTTGTCGCCGAGGACCAAATCCACTTTGGAATCGGCGGCCGATTGAATCACGTTGCCGGGCCCGAGAACCTTGCCGACCACGAGCGGATGCCAAACATTGTCGCCGGCGGAATAACGCGCCTCGCCCTCAATGCGGACGACCGTGGCGAATTGTTTGGTGCTGGCCTGGGCATGCGCGTCAGCGGCAAACGTCAAAGCAACGCCCGCCACCAACGCCGAAACGAAAGTTTGAAGCAATTTCATAATGTTTTTTCGCAGTTCGACTTTCCACGGCCAGTATAGAAGCTGGACGCCAAATGTCAACCATTAATTCCCGGTTTTTTTGTTCACAAGCCTGGGCAGCACGGGGCCTTTGCCGGACGCTTTTTCGGCCAGTTTCTGGTCAATTAAGGGGAGATAGGAATTCGCGATGATATTGTCGTTCCATTCCAGCCACCGGGAGCGCTCCATCCATTCGCGGGCGGCGAGATAATCGCCCACTTGGAAGTAATGCCAGCCGATGTTGGCCACGGTGAAATAGCCGTTGGGGTCGAGCGCCTCGGCCCGGCGATAAAACGGGCCGGCCTCGGCGTGACGGTCCAGCAAGTCCAGACACATGCCGGTGCCCAAACAATTGTAGCCGTCGAACGGATTTAATGCCATCGCCCGCGCATACCAGCGGATCCCCGTTTCCGCCTGGGCCGCATAATCCGAAAGGTTGCCAACGGAACTCTGCCGGCGATAGGCCTCGCCGATGTTGTAGGCGGTTTCAAAATTCGCCGGCTCGATGACGAACGCCTTCTCCAACAGCGCTGCCCGGTCCAGCACCAGCAGCGAAGGCGACTGCGCGCGCGCCAGCCACACAAATTCATTGGCGCGCCGCCCGCCTTGCCAGCCCAGATACGCGAGGCCGCCCGTCAGCGCGAGGGTCGCCAGCATCCTGCCGGGCAGGCGCAGGTTCACCCAATAACGCTCCGTGGCGAACCGCTGGTTGCTGGACAGCAACGCCAGCAACGTCACGCCCAAAATCGCATTGGCCGGGATATGTAGATTGAAATCCACCACGGAATGGGCCGCCAGCGCGAGCAGGCCGCCGGCTGCTCCGAGGAAAAAGGCGAAGCGGTTGCTCGAGCTGCCGTGCCGGCCCAGGTCTTTTTCCGCGCGCCGGACGTGTTTTCGCGTTTCCAGCAGGCCGGCGGCAAACGCCGCCATGCCCGCCAGCACGATGAGACCGCCGGTCGTGCCCCAGTCGGCCAGCAGGTTCAAGTAGTCGTTGTGGACGCGGTCGGGCTGGCGCTGGACACGCTCCGACCGGTATTCGGGGAACAAATAATTGTAATGCGCCGGGCCGGCGCCCCACCAGAAGTGGTCCCGCCACATCCGCTCCGCCGCCGTCCACATGTCGCGCCGGAAATCGAGTTCGACCCGGCCCGCGTTTACCGTTCCTTCCACGCGTGAAATGTAAGAGAGCGTTTTCCCCAGATAGATACTGGTGAACCACGCGCCGCCGCCGAGCAGGACCACCAGCAGCAACAGCGCCGGAACCCGGTATTGACGGTGTCCGACCAGGATGCCAATCACCGCGAACAAACCGATGGCCGCCGCCGCCCAGCCTCCCCGCGACAGGGTCACCGCCAGGCCCACCGCCATGACCAGCGCCGCGTAACCCAGGAAGATCCGCGTCACGGGTTTCATCCGGCCGGCCAGGACGTAGGTCGTGGCCAGCGGCAGCAGCATTTCGAGGAAACCGGCCAGATTGTTCGGTGAAATATAGGTGCCCGAGGCGCGTCCCTTATACGGTGACGTGAAATGCCAGACCCGGTTCGAGTGCGTGAAGAATTGATAAACCGCGCAGGCGGAAATGGCCATCGCCAGGAAAATCAGCGTGAAGCTGATGATTTGGGAATATTCCTGCCGGTAAAGGTTGTTGACGATGGCAAAGAACAAAAACGCATACATCAGCACCTGGACCATTTCCAGGCGCGCAACGTATTCGATGTCCGCCGTGAGGTAACGCGCGACGGCGTAAAGCGCGAACGCCAGCACGACCCAGCAGATCGGCGGCCAGAGCAGTTGCGGCCGGGGGCTGATCCAGATCCGCAGCGCCCACAGCAGCATCACGCCGAGGGTGAATCCCTGGAGGACGAGAAATTCCGGCGTGTCCACCGCGCCCATCGCCAGCGGGCCGAAAACCAGGATGGCGAGCACCAGCGCCAGTATGCCGCGCTCGCAGTATTTGTCCCATGCTTCAGAATTCATTTTCGGCCCGCCCAAAATGAACGGCGGTGGCAGTCGAGTAAAGCGGATTTGCCGCGCAAAAATGCTTGCACCCGCGCGCAAACCGGACGAGTGTGAGCCATCGGCCATGAGTCACATCCAGTCAATCGTGGTGAATATCCTCTCGCTCATCGCCATTCTGGTATTGGTAGGCTGGCTTTTCATTCGCGCATTCCGGCGCAGCAACGCGCCCGCGAGCCTGGCTTGGCAATGGGTGTTGACACTGGGATTGGGGATTCCCTTGTTCGTTGTCATTGTGCGCATGATGAAGTCCGGTTTTGCCGCGGGCGGCCTTGGCGGAGCGGCGGTTGCCATCGGTGGACTATTTCTTACCGTGGCCCTGGGCCTCATCATCTATATGATTTGGAGGGACAGCCTCATGGAGATGATCTCGAGCCCCATCACGTCGCTTTTTGACGGCGGCTCCCTGCCGCCGGAGCCGAAGCCGTTTTATTCCATCGCGCTCGCCAAACGGAAACGCAGCCTGCCGCTGGAAGCCGTGGCGGAAATCCGCAAGCAGCTCGCCCGGTTCCCGAATGATTACGAAGGCATCGTCCTGCTGGCCACCGTGCAGGCCGAGGACACGAAGGATTTGCCCGGCGCGGAAATGACGCTGACCGAATTCTGCGACCAGCCCGAAGCGCCGCCCCGGCAGGTCGCCGCCGCGTTCACCCTGCTGGCCGACTGGCAGCTCAAACTGGCGCAGGACGCCGACTCCGCGCGCGCCGCGCTGGAAAGGATCATCGCCAAATTTCCCGGCACCGATCTGGCGCTGGCGGCCGCGCAGCGCATCGCCCACCTGGGCGGCGTGGAAAAGATCATGCTCGCCGCGCGCGACCGCCAGCCGGTGGCCCTGCCGGAAGGGATGAAGAGCGCCGGGTTGCGCGACACAATGAAGGATCTGGTCCCGGTAGAAACCGATCCCCGAATGGTCGCGGGGGAACTGGTGAAACATCTGGCGCAGCACCCGCTCGACACCGAGGCGCGCGAGAAGCTGGCCGTCATTTACGCAAACCACTATCACCGCCTGGACCTGGCGGCGGGTGAATTGAACCAACTGGCGGAAATGCCCGGACATCCGCCCCGGAGCGTGGCGCACTGGCTGAACCTGCTCGCCGATTTGCAGGTTCACGGCGGCGCGGACTATGACACCGTGCGCCCGACGCTGGAGAGAATCGCCACCCGTTTCCCCGGCAGCGCCGCGGCCGAACTCGCGCGGTCGCGCCTGGCCCATCTGAAGCTCGAGATCAAGGGGCAAAAGGAAACGCCGGGCATCAAACCCGGCGTTTACGAACAAAATATCGGCTTGAAATACGGCTCACTGCATTGATTGCAGTTGCAGCGCGATTTCCTTTTCCAGCTCGTGCGTCAGGTCCTGGTCGCGGAATCCCCCGCTGGTGCGGGCTTGCACCGTGACTTCGGTGATTTTCGAATCCACCGGTGCCACGCTGATCCAGACCTTGCGCTCGTTCACCTTGCCATACATGGCCCGCAGGTTGTTGGTGGTGTCATGCGGGATGTATTCGGTGATCAACTGTCCGTCCGTGGTCAGCACTTTGACGGACGCCCGGTAAACCTGGTCCGGCGTCCGCTCGTAGCGCCCCGAATAACTGTCCTCGCCGAACGACATCGCCGGCGTTCTCGTGCCGCCAACCGTGTTCACGCACCCGACGGCCAGGAGGAGCATGCCCGCCCCGGCCAACACTGCCAAAATTTTCGTTTTCATATTGGCCACAGTCCAATCCAAACCGCGCCCGGCGTCAAGCACGATTCGCATTTGCCTGAACCTTCGGGCGCTTCCACGCACGGTTCCGGCCGGCACCGCGCCAGAAGAACGATGCGCGGAGGCGCCCGGAACCTTCGGGATTCAATTTTGGGCGATGAGGGCATTCACACCGTCGCCCGCGGCGTTTTATGTCGGATGGCGCTTTACCAACACCAGCCGCCAGCATCCACCCTGAACGATGTCCTCTCCGTGACCTTAATAGGCGGCAAATTCACAGTTTCATTTCGCCGGCGCGGCGCCCGCGGGCGGCGTGGGCGGGGCCGGCGCGGCGGCCGCGTCGCTCGCAAACACCACGCCCCAGCGGCGGCAATCCGCCCGGCGGTTCGCGGCGCTCGCGTCTTTGCGGTAGAAAAATTCCACGGTGTCGCAGATGTCCACCGCCAGCGCCTGCGCCTGCGGGTAGAGGCCCTGCTTGGTCTTGCGCTGCCGGCTGGTGGCGCTCTGGGCCTGCCCGCTCGTGGCGTGCAGCGCCTTGAACGCCGTCAGCGCCGCGTCCACCTCCGCCGCGCTCGGCAGCGCCATCGCCACGTAGCCGGCGGGGCCTTCGGCGGTGGCGCGGGCGGCCTCGCCGTCCACAATGTTCTGCGCCGCGGTCTGCACCGCGTCAAAGGTCGAAAGGTCCGGGATGCTGGTCGAATGGATGTCGCGCCCGTAATACTCGCGCGCGCCCGCCGTGAACGTCCCCCGCGCCACGCCCCGGTCGAAGCCCTGGTGGAAGTGCGAGACGAACAGGGTGAGCCGGGCGGCGGACTGCGCGGCGGCGTCCACGACCGGTCCCTGCCCGGCGAGGTCCAGGTTCACCGCGCCGGCCTCGGTGATGAACCGGTTCAGCAGGCCGGCGGGAGCGGTGTCGTCCAATTGCGCCCACTGGTCGGCGGAGATGGCGCGGTCGGCGGCGTTGGGGGTGTTTTTCCACTCGTCCCGCGCGGCGATGAGGCAGCGGAGGACGGCGGGCATGCTATTGGGCAAACGGCGATAGGGCATGATGTTTAACTTTCTCGTTTAATGCGGATGGTTTGTTTTGGTTTGTTTGACTTCGGACATGGGTCAGGGCACGGGCGGATGCCCCAGAAATTATTCGTGGCCGGGTCCGGCGCGTTGGTGAACACCTGCGCCCCGAAAGAACCGGCGGAAATGGTTGCCTGCGGCATCCCGAATGTCTCACTTTTCCCCGGCAGGATGGCGCTTGCGGGTCCGCAAGGTGCAGTCTGGCCGGGCAGGATGGCGCTTGCGGGGCCGCAAGGTGCAGCCTGGCCGGGCAGGATGATGCTTGCGGGGCCGAAAGGGGCAGCCTGGCCGGGCAGGATGATGCTTGCGGGCCCGAAAGGGGCAAAGTTCCCGGCCGGGAACGCCCTTGCGGGATTGCCGCCGCCGGGTTTTGCGGGCGGATAGGGGTCGTCGGGAGCGCCGCCTGCGGTGCGGGCGGCGGGATTTGTCCCGTCAATGCCCGCGAGAGAGGATTCCTTTTGCCGGCAGCGGATGCGGCAGTCACACGACAAGTCTCCCATGTCGCAAGCCCGGCGGGCAACACCGATATTGCCAATGGCTTTGCGGAAATTGTCCGCGCCGGGCCGGAAGTTACGTCTCGCGCTGGCTGAATTCGCGGATCATCGCCTTCCACCACGAGCGACAGCCGTTCATCGGGCCGCAGCCACGCCTGCTGGTGCAGCCAGACCATCACCCGCTGGTCGGCCATCACCGCCATGCGCTCCGCCGGCGTCAATTTGTCCGGGCCGAAGGCGAGCAGTTTTTCGCCGAGCGCGCCGAGCGCCTCGCTGCCGGCGCCGAGTTTGGCCAGCTGCTCGGCATAGGTGGGGTTGAGCTGCTTTTCGCGCAGCAGCGAGACGTGGATGGCGTTGACGTAAGGATCGAGCACGGCCTCGGCCAGGCCGGCGTGCGGGCGGCGCGGCCCGGTTTCGGATGTCCGGGGCGGTGAGCGCGTGCATTTTCATTTGCGACCGCAGGGAAACCAGTTCCGGCGGCGGCGCGGTTTCCTCCGGCGTGAGGAACAGCCCCATTTTCCGCAACCGCGCGCCGAGGTGCCGCCGGCTGGTCAGCACGCTCAACGGCACGGACAGCGCCATGCCCGCCAGCACCGGCGTGAACCACCAGAACAGCGTCGGGTCCAGCCGCCACATGAACGCGCCCCAGACCAGCCCGATGAGCGTGTGTCCCCAATGCCGCCGGATCGCAAAGAGCCACGACGTGCCGACGGTCAATCGCGCTTGGGCGGCAGCCAGCCCACGCTGGTGCCGAGCAGGTTGGTGATGACGAAGCGCGTGTGCCAGAGCATTTGCAGCGGCGCGTGCAGCGTGGAGAAAACGGTTTCGGCCAGACGACGCCCGCCGTGGCGCGGCCCAAGCCGCCGAACGCGCGGCGGCGCGGCCAGTCGTGCGCGAGATCCAGCAGCGCGAGGAGTTTGGGCAGCAGAATCACCACCATGCAAATGACGAAAATCAGCAGCGCGTGCGCCGTGCCGCTCAAGTTCAGATACGGCGTGAACGCGGGCAGTGAGCGGGAGATGTGCGACAGGCCGGTGTATTGCTGGAACCAGTAAATCCAGTTGAACGTGAGCAGGAACGCCAGCCACAACGGGCCGGAGAGATAGCCGCAGATGCCCAGCGCCAGATGCAGCCGGCTCACGCCGCGCAGGCCCTTGGCGAAAAGCACCAGGCCGTGCTGCAGATTGCCCTGGCACCAGCGCCGGTCGCGCTGCGCGTTTTCAATCATCGTCTGCGGCGCCTCCTCGTAGCTGCCTTCGAGGTCGTAGGCGAACCAGACCTCCCAGTTCTCGCGGAGCAGCAGCGCGGCCTCGACGAAATCGTGGCTCAAAATCTGGCCGCCGAACGGCCTGCGGCCCGGGCAGTTGCGGCAGGTCGCAGAACTGCATGAACGGCTCGGTGCGGATGATGGCGTTGTGGCCCCAGTAATTGCCGAGGTCGAGCGCCCAGTAATTCAGCCCGGCGATGAACACCGGCGCGTAAAGCCGGTTGGCAAATTGCTGGATGCGGCCGAACAGCGATTCCGCGTTCACCACCGCCGGCACGGTCTGGATCAAGCCGGCGGTCGGGTGCGCCTCCATCAATTTCACCAGATCCACGAGCGTTTCGCCGCGCATGATGCTGTCGGCGTCGCAGACCATGAAGTAGCGGTAGCGGCGGCCCCAGGCGTTGAGGAAGTCGCGCACGTTGCCGCTCTTGCGGCCCTCGTTGTTCAGGCGGCGGCGGTAATAAATCTTGCCGAGCGCGTCCAGTTCGCGGATCAATTCATACCAGCGGCGCTCCTCCTCGACCCATTTGTCCGGGTCGGTCGAGTCGCTCAAGATGAAAAAGTCGAAGCGCTCCAGTTGGCCGGTCCGCTCCAGCGATTCGTAGGTGGCGCGCAGTCCCTCGTAGGCGCGCACGACGTTCTCGTTGTAAATCGGGAAGACAATCGCCGTGCTCGTGCCGTCAATCTTCTGGTCGCGATAATTTCCCAGCGCGGTGATGCGCTGCCGCGTGCCGAAGATGCGCAGCACGAAGCCATAACACGCCGTGCATGCAGCCGACGGCGGCGAACCACATCAGCACCACGAACAGCACCAGCAGCACGGTGCGCGAGGCGGACCAGCCCGTGCGCCAGAGCAGATCGGCAAAGAGCATCGAAACCAGGCCCGGTCAGCAGCAGCGCGCACGAATAGAAAATAAACAGCCGCCAGCCGCGCCGGATGCGCGGCACCGTCGCCACGGAAATGGTCGGAGCGTCAGCCATGTCAGTGATAGAGTTGCCGGAACCAGTCAATCAACAGCGACAGATTGGCTTTTAACTGGTCGAATCCCCCGTGGGTGAGCCAGAAAATGGCGACGAGCAGCAGCGCGAACAGCGTCCAGACCAGCGATCATCCGCAAATACGGCAGTCCGCCCCAGGTTCGTCAGCGTGGCGATGGGGCCGAGGTCCAGCGGGCGCGGCGTCATTTTGGAAAGCTGGAAATCCGGGCCGGCGCGCAGAAAGGCCTCGCGCATGGCGGTGGTGAATTCCTCCGGCCACGGGCCGGGCCGCAGAAATTGTTCCTGCCATCGGCCCGGCATGTCGGCCAGCAGCAGCGCGAGCCGCCCGCGCGTCGAAAGCGTCTGGTCGGCCTTGGTCGGCGGCGATTGCAGCACTTCGGCGAACCATTCGGTGACGAGGCGGTCCATCTCCTCGGCGGCGAGCTGGGTGGCGGAGCGGCCGCGGCTCGGCGGGCGCGCGGCGCATGGCGCGGTCGAGCACGCGCAGGACGAGCTGGCCGAGCAGCGCCTTGTTGCGGACGCGCAGGGCGTGAAAATAATTTTCCACCTTGACGTAGGCGGCGTTCCATTCTTCCAGCGGGCGTCCGGCCAGCCGGCCGGAGGCGTCCGGTCAGAATCTTCGGCGGGTTCACGGCGGACTCCATTGATAGGTCCAGGTTTCGCTCAAGACGTTGCGTTCCCTGTTGCAGCGTGCAGCGGAGGTCCACCGGGTCGGTGTTGCCGGGCTTGGGCTGCATTTTCAACACCACGCGCCAGCCGTTGAGGAACGGGTTGCGCAGGACGAGATTGTCCACAATCGCGGCGTTGGCGCTGCAATTGGCGATGGCCACCGGCGGATTGTCTTCCGGCACGGCATCCAGTTTCGGCCCGACGAAATCAATGACGAACTGCCGCGCGTCCGGAAATGCGGTAGTCCAGCCCGATGCGCGTGGCGACGACGCGGTTTTCCGACAGCTTCACGTCCGCCTCGCCCGACTGCCAGTAAAGCGTGTAGCCGAAACGGAACGGCTGCAGCGGCGCGGGCTTGTTCTTCGGGTCCCAGAACGCGACGATGTTGTCCAGTCCCTCGTAGTTCGCGCTCAACTCCACCAGGTGCAACTCGCCGTCGCCCCAGTCGCCGCGCGGCTCCACCCACACGCTCGGCACCAGCTGGTACAGGTTGAAACTGTCCTGATACGCCGCGAAATCGCGCTCGCGCTGGAGCAGGCCGAAGCCGCGGATGTTCGGCGCGTGAAAAACCTGGTGCCGCATCACCGGCCGGATTGTCCAGCGGCCGCCAGAGCATCTTCGCCGTTGCCCATGTGCACGAGCAGCCCGTCGCTGTCGTGGACCTCGCGGGCGGTAATCGTCAAACTTGCGCTCGGAGTTCTTGCCGAACCAGAACATGCTGGTCATCGGCGCCAGCCCGAGCGTCTGGACGGCCGGCTGGTCCTTGCTGTCCGCGGCGAACCAGGTTGGTCGCGCGCAGATAAACCATCCGCCTCGATCTCCGCCACCGTGGTTTCGCCGGGGCGGATGTCGAATTCATACGCGCCCGTGCAGCTCACGCTGTCGAGCAGCGCGTAAAGCCGCAGCTCCGTGTCGTCCTTGCTGCGGCTTGCCCAGCCACCAGTCGGTGAAGATGGGGAATTCCTCCGGCCCGTTCGCCGCCGCAATTGATCGCCAGCCCGCGCGCCGACGCCCCGTAACGCTGTCCCTTGCCCAGCAGCCGGAAATAACTCGCGCCGAGGAACGACGCCCAGTTCGTCCCATTTGTTCGGTCTCGTTCAACTGATAGAGCACCTTGAACCCCGCGTAGCCGGTGTTGGCCGGAATCTGGTTCTGGATGTGCAGTTCGCCGTAATCGAAAAAATCCTGCACGAACCGGATCGGCTGGACGTAGGTCGAGCGTGAATTCATTGATATGCACCGGCTCCTGATAAATGTAGCCCGGATGGAAAAACTCGACGCGGAAGGGCAGATCATCCGCCGCCCACAGCGCCTTGTCGTGGCCGGAAGCGGATTTCGCGGTATTTGTCGTAATCCAGGTTATCCTGCCGCAGCACCTTGGGCAGGTTCTGCGCGCGGCGAATGGAACGGCTTCTGCGCGCGCTCCAGCGCCCGCTGCGCCACGTAATCCAGGTTCACCTCGGCGGACTCCGCGCCGGACAGGCTTTTGCCCGCCAGCGCGATCATCACCGTTAAGGCCAGATCGCTCCATCGCCACATTCCCCAAATGAGAACCAAAACCGGGCCAATTTGCAAGTTCAGCGCGGAAAGCCTTTGTCTATCAGGGAAATGTGTTCAATCCAGCGTCTGCCGGTAGCGTTTGATGCCGATGGCCAGCATCACCACCACGAACAGCACGATCGGCCACAGGTCCGGCGCGATTTCCGCCAGGCCGTTGCCCTTCAGCAAAATCCCCCGCACGACGCGCAGAAAATGCGTCAGCGGCAGGCATTCGCCGATGTCCTGCGCCCAGCCCGGCATCCCGCGGAACGGAAACATGTAGCCGGACAGCAGCAGCGACGGCAGGAAAAAGAAAAACGCCATCTGCACCGCCTGCAACTGGTTTTTGGCGATGGTCGAAAAGGTGATGCCCACCGCGAGGTTCGCCACGATGAACAAAAACGTCAGCGCCACCAGCAACGGCACGCTGCCGACAATCGGCACGTTGAACAGAAATTTCGCCGCCAGCAGAATCAAGAACACCTGCACGTAGCCGACCACGATGTACGGCACGATTTTGCCGACGATGACCTCGCCCGGATGCACCGGCGTGGAGAGCAGGTTTTCCATCGTGCCGCGCTCGCGTTCGCGCGTGATGGCCAGCGCCGGTGATGATGATCATCGTCATCGTCAGCATCACGCCCATGAGGCCGGGCACGATGTTGTATTGCGTGATGTTTTCGGGATTGTAGTGCTGGTGCGTGACGAGGTTGAACGGCGGCGCGCTGCCGCGCAATTTCGCCAGCGGCCCGGTCAGGTCGCGGTCGAGCACGGTGCGTGGCCAGCGAGGTTGACGGCGGCGATGGCGTAGCCGACGGCGGAGGGGTCGGTGGCGTCGGCTTCGAGCAGCAAATCCGGTTTTTCGCCGCGCAGCAGTTTGCGCGAGAAATCCACGGGAATTTCCACGGCGAACTGGACCGTTGCCCTGCGCGAGCATTTGCTGGATTTCCGCCTCGTTCTTCGCCTCGCGGGTGATGTCGAAATAGCTGCTGTTGCGCAGGCCCCAGACGATGGTGCGCGAAAACGACGCTGTTGTCGGCGGAATAAACCGCCGTCGGCAGGTGCTTCGGGTCGGAATTGATGGCGTAGCCGAACAGGATGAGTTGAATCATCGGGATGCCGACCATCATGCCGAAGGTCAGCCGGTCGCGCCGCATCTGGATGAATTCCTTCATCGACCATCGCCCAAAACCGCCGCCAGTTGAAGGAGAAGCGGTTCATGGCAAATCCCTTTCGCGAAACATTCAACACCCAACATTGCAACGACGTCAACGTCGCAAGCAATGCTCAGAATTGCGCGCCGTTCGGATGTTCGATGTTGCGTATGTTGGAGTGTTGGATGTTTTCCATTTGCTTTCACGAAAAATTGTCCTTCGCGGTTTCCATCAGGCTGATGAACACGTCCTCCAGGCCCGATTCGATTTTCGTCCCAGCGATAGCGCGCCGGTCATCCACGGCGCGACGCTGGCGCGCAATTTTTCCGCGTCGCGCCCGCTGACGTGCAGCGTCGTGCCAAACGCGACGACCTGCTCCACGCCGGGCAGCTTGCGGATTTTTTCGGCCAGCGCGTGCAAGATTTTCGCCGGTTACTTCCCACGTCGTCAGCGCCGGCGGCTTGTCACGACTTCGTCCACCGTGCCGCTGGCGAGCAGATTGCCGTAGGCGATGTAGGCGAGCCGGTGGCAGCGCTCCGCCTCGTCCATGTAATGCGTCGTGATCGAGCACGGTCAGGCCGTCGGCGGCGAGCTGGTGAATTTCCTCCCAGAAATCGCGGCGCGCCTTCGGATCCACGCCCGCCGTCGGCTCGTCGAGCAGGAGCAATTGCGGCTCGTGAATCAGGCAGGCGGCCAGCGCGAGCCGCTGTTTCCAGCCGCCGGAAAGCTGCCCGGCAAGCTGCCGGCGCCGGTCGGCCATGCCGAGGCGTTCGAGGCTTTTTTCCACGGCGGCCTTGCGCTGCGGCATTCCGTAAAGCTGCGCGATGAAATCCAGATTTTCCTCGATGGTCAAATCCTCGTAAAAGCTGAACCGCTGCGTCATGTAGCCGACGCGCTTTTTGATCTCGGCGGATTCGCGGCGGAAATCCAGGCCGAGACAATTGCCGCTGCCGCCGTCGGGCCGGAGCAAGCCGCAGAGCATCCGCAGAAAGGTCGTCTTGCCGCTGCCGTTCGGGCCGAGGAAGCCGTAAATCTCGCCGGGCCGCACCTGCATGGCGATGTCGTTGACGACCGTGCGGTCGCCGAATTTCTTCGTGACGCCGCGAACGTCAATGGCGAAGTCGGAATCGTTCATTCGGAATTTTCGTCAGTGGCCGCTCCATCTGTATTCGTAACCGGCCGGCGGATCGTAGGCCAAGGAATCGTTATCGCGTTTTCGCCTTGGTCGTCCCAATAAATCGGAACATAGCCGACATGACCGTCCACAAAATGCACTTGGTTCATGGCATTGTTAAATTGCAGTCTGTCTGCCGGTTGTGCCATGAGAACCCAATCCATGCCGGCATTTCGCCGACAAGGATTGTTTTCGTCGGACTCGAGAATGGAACTATCATTTTCTCCTGCAATGCCGGGAAGCCAGCTCATTCCCGGCTGAGAATTCAACTCGGTCAGATTTCCCGTGTTGTAAGTCATAGCTGGAAAAATCGGAGCGCGTCTGTTCGTGCAACGGCACATTGGTGAAAGAAGCTCAGTCAATGTCCGGTGAAATAAAACTTATCCGCCGGACACGCGAAAACTTTGGTCGTCGGGAAAGGATTGGACCTTTCAATCCGACATAGCTTTTGACGTCTGACTTATAGACGTTCCAAACATCAATTCCGTTTGTCTTCCAATAATCAGCCGGTGGCTTTGCCGATCGCCGGCAATCGCGTCACCATGATCGTTGGCATACATTTTCACCGCCAAGCCAATCTGATTCAGATTGCTCGACGCAAACCGAACGCTGCGCCGTGAGTTTGGAACGTTGCAGGACCGGAAGCAGCAGCGCCGACAAAATCCCAATAATGGCAATCACCACCAGCAATTCAACAAGCGTGAATGCCGTTGCAGTCATCGCAGAGCCTTTTTCATCGGCAAAAACTATCGAATCTTCACATCCACCGGCTGGCCGGGGCGCAAGTCCGCCGCGTCTGCCGGTGAAAATTTCGCCTCGATCATGTAAACCAGCTTCGCGCGGTTCTCGCGGTTGTATAAAACCGGCGGCGTGAACTCGGCCTGCGTGGAAATGTAATTGACCGTCGCGGAATACGGATGCGCCGCGCCGTCAAACGTCACGATGACGGTTTCGCCGGTTTTGATTTTCGCCAGTTCCGTTTCCGGCACGAAAAACCGCACCTTGAGGTTCGCCGGCGGCAGCAGCACCACGACCGGATTTCCCGCCGCGACCCATTCGCCCTGGCGATACAGCGTGTCCTGAACCAACGCATTCGTCGGCGCGAATTGTTGCTTCTGGTCAAACGACCATTTCGCCTTGTCGAGCGCGGCGTGTTGCGAGGCGACCGCCGCCTGCGCGGCGCGGATGACGTCCTTGCGCCCGCCCAGCTTGGCCGTTTCCAGGTCCGCCGTAAGCTGGTCCACCTGCGCCTGGTCGGCGTCGCGTTGCGCGCGCGCCTGGTCCAATTCCTCCTTGGAAATCACGTCGGCGCCGCCGAGTTTTTCGCGCCGCGCCAGATCGTCGCTGGCCAGTTTCAAATTGGCCTTCGCGCGGTCCAGTTGCGCTTCGAGCGAGGCGATTTCCGTCGGGCGTTTGCCCTTCGTCAAATCCGTCCAATTGCGCCTGGGCCTGCGCGAGATTTTTTTCCGCCTGCAGGACGGCGTCCGCCTCGGAGCCGCGCTCCAGCGCAAACAACAATTGCCCGGTCTTCACGGAATCGCCGCGCGCGACGGCGAGATTGGTGAGCGCGCCGCCGAGCGGCGAGGCGACATAGACGTATTCGCCCTCGATGTAGCCTTGGAACGCGCCGGACGAACCGCCGGAGCAGCCGGCAAGCAGGGCCGCCGCGAGCGCGCCCGCGAATAAAACCAGGATGGACCGCGTTTTCATTGCCGTTTCCTTATTGCAAACCCACTGAACAAGATTTTTATTGACGTGTCAAACATTTGTTTGAATTATCCGTTTGAAAATGAAATCGAAGCCACCAATCGGAACCGGGATCGCCAGCCACGCCGAGACGCGCCGCCAGCTTTTGGAGGCGGCGGGCGAGGTGTTCGCCGAAGCCGGCTTCCGCGACGCGACGGTGCGCGAAATCTGCCGCCGCGCGGGCGCGAACATCGCCGCCGTCAATTATCATTTCGGCGACAAGGAAACGCTTTACGCCGAGGTGCTGCGTTACGCGCAAGGCAAGGCGCTGGAAAAATATCCGCCGCTGCTGGACGTCGCCGCCGACGCGCCGCCGGAGAAGAAACTACGCGCGTTCGTGCATTCGCTGCTGCTGCGGATTTTTGACAAAGGGCGCGCGGCGTGGCATGGAAAGCTCATGTCGCGCGAAATGATCGAGCCGACGGCGGCGCTGGATTCGCTGGTCGAGGAGCGGATGCGCCCGATGGCCGGCAGCTCTGGCAGATCGTGGCGGACATTTTGGATTGCCCGCTGAACCACGAGCGGGTGCGGCTGTGCGCCTTCAGCGTTGTCAGCCAGTGCGTGTTTTATCATCATTGCCGTCCGGTGGTGTCGCGGCTGTTCCCGAAACTGGACCGCCGCTGGACGCCGCCGGCATCGAGCGGCTGGCCGACCACATCACGCAATTTTCACTGGCGGCGATGAAGCGCCTGCCCCGCGACGGAGCATTGAATCCTTTTTGGCACCATGAAAAAATTGAAATTCATTTTGTCACTCGCGGTGGCCGTTTTCGCTGCGAACTCGCGACCTTGTCCGCACAAGGCACCGGCACGAATATTCTTGCCGCGCAGGACGCCGGCACCAACTCGCCCGCGTGGCTCACCCAGCCGCTGTCGCTGCTGAACGCGCTGAACATCGCCCTGCAGCAAAACCCCACGATTCTCAAGGCCCAGAACGATCTCGACGCCTCCTACGGCGTGGTGGTGCAGACGCGCGCGATTGCGCTGCCGCAGGTGCAGGCCACCGGCAAATACACCGACAGCGAAATCACGACGCTTGCAGCAGCCGCCGCTGCCCAACGGTATCACCTATCCGCAGGCGAACCAGAACTGGAACGTGGGCGTGCAGATTGTCCAGTCCATTTACCAGGGCGGCAGGCTGACGGCGGCGGTCAAGGCCGCCAAAGTCACCAAGCAGCAGGCGCTGGCGCAATATCAGGCCACGCTGGCGGACACGTTGCTCGCCGTGCGGCTGGCGTATTACGACATCCTGCTCGCGGCGGAACAAATCACCGTGAACGAGGCGTCCGTCAATCTGCTGCAAAAGGAACTGGACGACCAGCAACGCCGTTACGACGCCGGCACCGTGCCGCATTTCAACGTCCTGCGCGCCAGCGTTTCCCTCGCCAACGCGCGTCCGCCGTTGATTCAGGCGCAGAACAATTATCGCATCGCCAAAAACAACCTGTGCAATCTGCTCGGTTACAACCTGCCGCGCGACATCTGGGAAAACATCCCGCTGAAACTGACCGACACGCTCGACTCGACGCCGTATCCAAATCAACCTGCCCGACGCGCTGCAACACGGCGCTGGACAAGCGCCCCGAACTTGTCGCCCTGCGCAAAGGCGAGGAATTGCAGCAGCTGGGCGTCGTTAACGCCAAGGCCGGCTACAAACCCAACTTGCAGGTCTTCGCCGGCTACAACTGGTTCAACCAGCAGTTCAGCACCGATGTCGGCAGTTCCCTTGAACGGCTGGAACGCCGGCGGCCAGATGACGTGGAATATTTTCGACGGCCTGCTCACGCACGGCAAAGTCGTCCAGGCCAAGTCGCTTTACGCCAAATCCAAGACCGCCGTGGACGAGGAATCGCGCGACATCGAACTGGAGGTGCGCACGGCCTATTCCGATTTCCTCGAAGCGCAGGAGGTTTTGGAGTCGCAAAAGACCGTGCTGGAGGAGGCCGAGGAAGCTTTGCGCGAGGCCAACGCCCGGTTCGATGCCGGCACCGGCACGCAACTGGACGTGCTCGACGCCGAAACCTCGCTCACCCAAGCGCGCAGCACGAACGTGCAGGCGCTGCACGATTACGACGCCGCTCGCGCCCGGTTCCAACGCGCCATCGGCGCGGATATGGTGCAATCGGCGGCGACTAAATAATCGTAGGAGCCGAGGTAACGAGGCTCAAATTGACAGGAAAACTATAGTAAGAGCCTCCTCACGTCGGCTGCTACGGGGGGCAGACTCCACGGCGAAATAATTTCTGGACGGAAGCGGACGGCGGAATTAGCCCAAGTTCATCAGCAGGCGAGGCGAAACCATTTTTTTGAGGTCCTGCGCCGGACAACGCCCCGGATTCTCGCGGGAATCTTGCGGGTTGGATCCCCTCAAGGCGCGGTAGTGGAGAACCGCCGGTTGTCAGGCGGCGCGGTCCTGCGGCATAATCCAGCCATGTTTCTGCGCCGCATCGCCGACGGTGAGACTTACGAATACTGGACTCTGGTCCGCACGGTCCGCACCGCCAAGGGGCTGTGGCAGGAAATCGTCGCTTCGCTGGGCAAAACGCCCAGACTGGATGAGCGCAGCCGTCATGGCTGGAAGGACGCTATGTCCTTGAAAGAAAGTTCGAGTGCTGTTATACAGACGCTCCAAGCCTTCTAAATAAAAGGTTTTATTCGATGCTGGCGGGTAAAAATGCCCGTTTTCCAACGCTGCTCGGAATAAGTTTGCGGTCCGCGAACGATTTCACGATTGCAGGGCAAAGAATCGAGTTGACCGCTCCCGTCCTCGTGGCGGATGCATGATGTATGACAACCGACGAAGCAAGAACACGGCGGGGTTGCGCAACGGCGTATTGTCTGGCGTCCGATCTGTGGTTCTCGGCATGCCAGCCCGCGGCGGCAATGGACTCGCGCCTGCCGAGCGGCACGAATTTCGTTTTTTGGGAACAGCCGTTTCAGTTTTCAAAGACTTACTATGTTGACGGCAACGCGGCCAAAAGCGACGACAACGGCCCCGGCACCAGCGACCAGCCTTTCCGCACCATCAACCAGGCCGCCCAGGTCCTGCAGCCCGGCGAGCGCGTGGTCATCGCTTCCGGCACCTACCGCGAGTGTGTCCGCCCGGCACGCGGCGGCACGGGCCCGGACTCAGATGATCAGCTACGAGGCCGCGCCGGGGGCAACCGTCATCGTGAAGGGATCGGAGATTCTCAACGAGGGCTGGCAGCCCGGCTCCGTTTCGATGCGCGGTCGCGGCGGCGGAATCCCGTTGATCACATGGCGACACGAACTCACCGGCGCGATGTTCCCCGATGCCTACAACCCCTTCAGCCTGGCCAGCGTGCCGGGCGATTGGTCCTGGCTGGACACCAGAAAAGTGGACATGGGACCGTATTTCCGCCGGCGCGGGCTGGTCTTTTTGGACGGCAAACCGCTGGAACCGATGGAGCAGTCCCGCGAACTGGGCAACTCGCCGTTGCGCTCTTGGATACCCGCAGCCCCGTCCACCAATCAACCCACTGGCCGCAATGGACTGCCCGCTCGCTTGCGCGGCGGAGCGATCATGCAGGAAGTCGGCGGGTCGCCGGATGCGAGGTTCTGGGTGGAAAACACGGGCAACGCCATTCACATCCGCGTGCCCACCAATACCTCCGCCAAGCCCCTGATCGAAATCACCACCCGCGAGCAGGCCTTCGTCCCTTTGCAGCCGGGGCTGGCCTACATCCGCGTCAAGGGAATCACCTTCCAGCACGCCGGCAACGGCTACCCGCCCCCGCAGCGCGGCCTGGTCTCCACCGCCGGCGGCAATCACTGGATCATCGAAGGCAACACCATCGAATGGGCCAATGGGGTCGGACTCGACATCGGCAACGGCAACTGGGGCGGCGGTTCAGGCACGCCCGTGCCGCAGGCCGGGGCTTATCAAATCATTCGCGGCAACACGATCCGCTATTGCGGCGTCGAGGGCATGGCCGGCATGGGAACCCAAAACGCCCTCATCGAGGACAATCTCATCGAGTGGTGCGGCTGGGCGGACGCCGAGCGCGCCTGGGAAGCCGCCGGGGCCAAGTTCCACGGCGCCCGCAACCTGCTCTTTCGCCACAACGTCATCCGCCACATCCGCCACGCCAATGCCCTTTGGCTTGACAGCGGCAACTCCAACTGCCGCATCACCGGCAACGTGATCGCCGACGTGCTCACCGTCAGCGCCGCCATCCACATGGAGATGAACCGCAACGACCAACCAGATTGACAACAACGTGATCTGGAATGTCCGTAACGCCGAGCCGGGAACTCCCGGCCAGCGGGGCGCCGCCGGATCCGGCGTCTTCGATCCATGCCACCGATCGGGTCATCATCGCCCAGAACCTGATCGGCCACTGCGATAACGCGGGCGTTTTTCCGATCCTGCGCGCGGACCGCACCAACAGCGGCACCGGCCAGGAGAATCAAGATCTACAACAACATCTTCGCCGGTTGCGGCAACGCGGCCATCGTGTTCATCAACCGGACCAACGAGGCTGACGGCAATGTTTATGTTTCCATGCCGGGAGGTTATTTGGGGTTTCTCACCGCCGAAACGAATCAATCGCTTGACTTGCCGGCGTGGCGCGAGGCCTTCGGCTGGGACGAACACGGGGCTTTGGCTTCCCTGCAATTGGACTTCGACCCTGACCGGTTGGAGCTGACGATGAACAGCGTGGAGCCGCTTCCAAAGGTGAACGTCTTCAACCGCATTGACAATGACCTGTTCGCCAACGGCACCGGCGAAACCCGCGCTCCCGGCCCCCTCGCCGACCCCGGCTTCAGGCGCATTTGGCAGGTTGACCCGCGCGCCGCGCCGCGTTGATGCGGACCCGGATTTCAGTGATGTTCAATGCGTCAGGGGCACAATCTAGTCGGAGCCTGCGGCTCGGGCCAGGTCAATCTGGGGATCAATCAATGGCTGGCTGGGGCGGCCGTTCAGCGAGGCAAAGGCGCTGGCCTGGATTTGCACGCCGGGAAAGCCGTGCCTTTTCAGGTCCGCCGCGAAGTGGCGCGCCATTTCGCGGATGAGATACGGGTCTCGAGCCATCAGCGTTTCCTGGCGCGGCGTCAGATAGGTCTTCACGGGCAATTTCCAGCGGTCGCCCGTGGCCGGATCGAAGGCGTAAAATTCGGCGTAGCCGGTTTTTTCCACGATCATCACGCGTCAGGCGCAGTTGAAACCGGCGCAGGTCCACGCCGGCCGTTCAGCGCAAAAAAACGAACGAAGCGGCAGCGCCAATTGCACCGCGGCATATACGCCCAGCGCGGACACCAGCAAGGGAGTTGTTCGGCATAACGGCGTTCCACTCAACATTTTTGGTCCCTCAACATTAATTGGCAATGAAGAATTCATCGTCTGTCGTGAGGATTTCAAAGGCGAACAAAAGCGTGCGAGCAAAGGCGGACAGAGTCAATGGGCTTGGACGTGGAGGAGAACCGCGGGTTTTTGGTTTGCTTTGGGTTCTTGAGCGAGGATGGTGATGTTGCCATCAGGATGGAGGCAGTGAATGACGCGGGTGCCAGCGGCGACGCCAGCGCGCAGACGTTCGTAGCCGACGGGGACGCGACCGTCGGGGCCGACTTTTAGAGCTGTGCGCACACTCCAGATGTAAGGCCACCAGGGGCAACGGGGTGCCGGACGCAGGACCGTGCGATCTTCCCGGAGCGCTTTATGAGCGGCGGCATCGGGGGTGCGCCCCAGTTCGCGATGGATTTCCTTGGCGTTGCGATGACGGCGCAGTTGGGGCAGCAGTGCGTTGGCGGCTTCCGGGCCAGTGATGTTTTCGGCAGCGAACAGAGCGGGAAGCCGCCCCTGCCAGTATTGGTGCTGCCGTTCGATTTTACCTTTGGCTTGGGGCGTGCGGGCGTAACGCAGGGAGACGCCGTAGAAGTGCAAGGCGGCTCCGAGCTGAGTCAGCGCCTCGGGACGCTGTGGGAAGAAAAAGCCATGGCAATCTACATGGAGCTCGAGCGGCAGACCATGTTCGGTGAAAGCGGCGGGAAGAAAATCCAAGTAGGCCAGCAAGTCTTCGGCGTGATAAATCTTGGCGCCGGTGCAGACGCGGGAACAGTCATTTAACAGATCAAGCAGGGGATAGTTTCGTTTATCGCCCGGGAACCAGCGGTGAGGCGTGGCGTCGAGTTGCCAGAGAGCGCCGATTTTGAGGCACTGCCAGCGGCGGAGCGAAGCAGATTGGCGTCGTGAGGGCACGGGATGAGCCAATTGGTTGGCCATGGCCCATCGGCGCACGGTGGCGGGGTCGATTTGAAAACCCAGGCGACGATGAACTTCGGAGGCGGCAAAGCGGTAAGGAGCCGGCGGGCGGGCGGACAGGAGTTTGCGCACGAGTGCTTCGGTGCCCTGGGGCCAGTCCGGCGCGTGATCGCCGCCAGACTGACCCGGAGTCCAGCGATGTTGTTGATGTCGGGCAGCGGCACGCAAGTAATCGGCATAAAGTTCGTAGAAGCGGGTTCGGCCCAATCTGAGTTGTTCGGTGGCCAGGGGAGCGGGCAGTTCGCCGCGTCGAAAAGCGGCGAGAACTTCACGAATCAGAGGTGCGCCCAAGCGGTGGGGCAGTTGGCGATAATGTTCTTCATCGCGGCGAAGATGCAGGGATAGCAGCAAAATAACGAGCCTACACTTCCAGCCCTGCGGGCCTTCCGTCGGCCTCCGCTACGCTCCGGCCTCCTCCAGGCCCGCAGGGCTGGAAGTGTTCGCCTTTGCTCGCACACCTGTCCGGGTTTGAACGCACACTGTTCGCCTTTGCTCGCAACGCAGCATGAAGAATTCATCGTCGGGTTCGATACTGAGCCACAGTTACAGGCATTCCACCGCCGCAGGTATTAGCGGTCTCAACGGCATTCGTGGCAACGGACATGGATGAACCTTCATGTCGAATTGCGGCAATTGATAAGGCAACCGCTGTTCTTGCTTCTCTCCGGTGGTGATGATGATTTTGGCGCGTATCTAAAAATCCATGCGCGGTTTGTCCATTATCATGACATTGTTCCGACTGCATGGAAGGGCCGAGCGAGGGCAATGAATGACAAGACTTTGAGCAATTTCCGTCATTCTGCGCCTATTTCTCATTCGGTGTTTCCAGTGTCGTTTATCCTTCTTCCACTCCCCGGTGGATCTGTTAGTCAATGACCTGCAAATTGTTACATCGGCATATCCGAAATAATGAGGCCAAGTCAAATGTGGCTATGATGTGATGTGGCTATGCAACTACTCCTTGATAAAAAGGTTCAAAATCCATTTGGTATCTTAATTGCTTCTGGTTTTAGATGCAGTGGGTAGTATATGAATACCATGAGAAAAACCATATTATTTGTCGAGGACAACCCGCTTGTCCTGGGCATTTATCGGAATTGGCTGCAGCGCGACGGCTTCCAGGTTGAATCGGCCGAGGACGGCCTGGCGGCGCTGGAGAAATTGCCGCAGTTAAAGCCCGATCTGGTGATTTTGGATTTGATGCTGCCTCGGTTGAACGGGCTGGATGTCTTGAAATTCATCCGTCAGGATTCCGACCTCAAAGCGACGCCGGTGATGATCTTGTCGAACGCCTACATGAATGAACCAGCCTCGAAGGTCATGGAGGCGGGCGCGAACCGGCGGATGTTGAAGACGGAATGCACGCCGGGAAAATTGATCACGGCTGTTCGCGAATTGCTGGGGATTGCTCCCTTGGCGCAGGGCCAGCCGCAGCCTGGCACAGTCTTGGAGGACGCGAACTATGTCTTGCTGGAGGAGGCGCGAAACAACCTGTTCAACGACGCCTCCGAAGAAATTATCCGACTGCGGGAACATTGCCTGGCCTTCGTAAAGACGGCCGGTTCAGCCGTGAGCGAGGACCATCTTGGCGAATTGTATCGGCGGGTGCGGTTCCTTTGCGCGCGCGTCACCTCGGGAAATATTCCAAGAGCCGCACAGCTCGTGAGTGCGCTGGAGGCGACGATTTTGGAAATCATCACCCGAAAATCACTCCCGTCACCCTCCGTTCTGCAAACCGTCGCCCAGGCGGTGGATTGCCTGGGACGGCTGCTTCAGAACGGCGACGTTAGTTCCGCTGACAATCTTTTCAAGGCGAAGGTGCTCATCGTGGACGACGACCCGATCTGTAATTTCACGAACGTGGCCGCCATGAGGCGTGCCAGGCTTGAGGCCATCAGCACCGAGGTGCCGGAAACCGCATTGAAGCTGGCCCAAACGGAGCCGTTCGGCATCGTGCTTCTCGACATCAATATGCCCGGCGTGAACGGGTTCGAGCTTTGCAAACAGATCCGCAAGCTGCCTCACTACAAACTGACGCCAATCATTTTCGTAACCTCCTACAGCGAGTTCCAAAACCGGGCGCAGGCCGTTTTGAGCGGCGGCAACGATCTGATCGCCAAGCCGATTTTTCCCCTGGAACTCGTTCTCAAGACCATCATGCGCCTTATCGAGACTCCCGAGGGGCGTTCAGTTAACCTGCCCACTGCCGGGGAAGCGCGTTCAGCATCTTCGCCGGCAGCTCCCGGCAGGGCTGCAGGAAGCAAGGTGAACGGCGGGCAAACGCCCCCGGCAGCGGAAAAGGAATGCTCCAAGGTCGAGCAGGAGGATGAGGAAGCCATCGTGCTTGCGGAGGCAAATGATTTGATCCGGACTGCACGCCCCTGCCCGCAACCCGAAGCAGAATCTTCCGCGCCTGTGCTTTACTCTCCAGACCCATTGTCTATCAACCCAATCACCGCGCCGGAAGTGGGCGCAAACCACGAAGTGTATATGAAGAACCAAAACGAAAATCAGCCGTTCGAAATGATCACCCGCGAGGTCACGCGCATCATCTTTGGCGATGAAAGCGCCTCCGAGATGTCTCTGCGCCTGACACGCATTGCATTGGAGCGTTACAACGTCCCTGAAATCATCAACCGCAATTCCGGTTTGGGCGCCGGGGGCAATGGCTCCTTGACCGCCCCGGTTAATGGCAATGCTATCAACCAGGTCGCCAGCGCGGTTGCGCGCATCATGTTTGGGGATGAAGGCCTCTCCGCGATGCACCTGCGCCTGACCTGCATTGCACTCGAGCGTTATCACGTTTCAGAGGTTCTCCTTGGCTTGCCGGCAACGAACGGGCGGAACGCACCGCCGTCTGAACACGCCCTTGCTGCGCGTTTGTAAACCATTACGCCATGGACCCGTCAGGCTTCAATCTGGTGTTCCCAAAGGAATATCTCCGCGCAGCGTTGCAGGTGTCGCTGTTGAGCGTGTGGGTGCTGGTCGGTCTCTTCTATTATCTCAATCGTTATACCAAGCGGAATTATTTCACCATCTGGACGGCGGCCTGGCTGTTTTACGCATTGTGGCTGACGCTGAATCTTGAAATACCGTTTGCCGAACCCGGTGGCATTGTCTTTCTATTCAAACTGTGGTGCGTGGCCATTTCGGCGGTGTTTCTGTTGTGGGGAAGCCTGTGTTTTTTGAGCATCCCGGTGCGCCAGACGCTGTTTGGCCTGTTTCTGCTGTTTTTGCTGGTGTGGACCGTCGCCAGTCCGCAAGCCCTCTCCAACAACAAGCTCCTCATTCAACTGCCGATCTTCATTCTGATCGGCTTGGGCAGCGTCTTCGCCAGCGTCAGCTTTTACCGGTTGCGGCGGAAAATGCTCTTTGTCGGCGCGGGAATGCTGTCCCTGGGATTCATGTTGTGGGGCGGCTACCTGGCGCTCTACCCGTTTTCGCAGAGGTATAACGATCTCTCCAGCACGGCGTTTTTTGCCGCCGCCGTGCTGCAACTGTTCATCGCGGTCAGCATGATTGTGCTCGTTCTGGAGGAGGCGCGCTACAACGCCGAGCGGGTGCGCGAGGAAATTGCCTCGGTCCGTTCGGAGAAGGAGGCGTTGCAGGTCAAAATCCTCTCCACCGAGGAAAAGTGCCGAACCCTGTATGATCAGGTGCGCCTCACCGAAGGTCTGCAAGGAGCCTACGAGGAACTGCGCCGCACCCAGCAGGTTGTGGTGCAGCAAGAACGCCTCCGGGCCTTGGGACAAATGGCCAGTGGCATCGCGCACGACATCAATAACGCGCTGTCTCCCATCACGGCGTATTCCGAATTGCTGCTGACCACGCAGCCGGATCTGCCGAAAACAGTTTTGGAGTATCTGCAAATCATCAACAAATCCGGCCATGATATTGCTCACATCGTTGCCCGAATGCGGGAATTTTACCGCAGCCGGTCTAACTCTGAACCCTTGACCAAGGTGAGCCTGAATCACATTGTCGAAGAAGTCATCGCATTGACCCGTCCCCGCTGGCGCGACGTTTCCCAACACGACGGCATTTCCATCAACCTCCAATGCGAACTGGAACCCGGTTTGCCGCTGCTGTTGAGCGATCCCAGCGACCTCCGCGAGGCATTGATCAATTTGATTTTCAATTCCGTGGACGCCCTGCCCACGGGCGGCACAATTCATCTGGCGACGCGCTCCCTGAACCGTCCGGCTTCTGCCGGAGGGAAGGCCGGCGAGCGCCTGCTTCAGATCGAAGTGCGCGACGACGGCGTGGGCATGGACGAAAAGACCCGCCAGCGCTGTCTCGAACCGTTCTTTTCCACCAAGGCCCAGCGCGGCGGCACCGGCCTCGGACTGCCGATGGTTTATGGAATGATGCAACGCCACGACGGAACAATTGACATTGAGAGTTCCCCAGGCAAAGGGACAACCATCCACTTGTTGTTCCCCATCCGCGAGTCGGTTTCGCAAAACGTGGCCGGCGTTCATCCTCCACGCAAACTCGAGCACTCTTCGCTCAACATTCTGTGCATCGATGACGAGCCACAGATGCTGCGACTCCTGGGTGATTGCCTGCCATCGTTCGGCCATCGCGTCACCATTTCTTCGAACGGCGAAAAAGGATTGGAATTGTTCCGCGCCGCGAAATTGAGAAATCAGCCCTACGAAATTGTCATCACCGATTTGGGCCTGCCCGGCGTGGATGGTCATCAAGTCGCCAAAGCGATCAAAAGCGAGTCGCCGGGCATGCCGATCATCATGCTGACCGGTTGGGGAAAATTGATGAAGGACAACAAGGAGGTTCCGCCCGACGTGGATGCTTTGGTGGACAAACCGCCGAACTTGGGGAGGCTGAACGACCTGATCGGCCAGCTCACCAACCCGGCCAGACACGGCCGGTGGCCTTGAAATTGCTCAATCTCTTTCCTTTGGGATTAATTAACAGCTGGCAGGTTTCACTTTAATTCGTCTGTAATCACCCCACACTCACATCTAGGAAAAGACCGGCATGAAATGTGCGCCCGATTTGGTGCGGGGGCGGTGGGATGCCTCAACGACCAAAGACTCAAACAGTAATTATTTGCATTCCGCCTCCCTGTGCCGTGGTGAACATGACTGGAAGGGATTCAGCGTTGCATTAAACACAAATTCAAACGCAGCCACAAAGCCATCGCGGCCCTTGAGGCGAGTCAGATTTTAGACCAAGCTTCCAGCGGAAGTCGGGCATCTGTCCCATTATTTTGACAGTGGTGGGAGACTTTTTGTCCGGTTTTGATACACGCCCCGCGAAATTGGCTAAATTTGCCCAATTTCCTTCAAAGGTCTCGTCGAGAAGTTCAAAGGTTTCGTCGTGACCTTCAAAGGGAACGGCGTTTTGTTCAAAGGGAACGGCGTGACTGGCAAAGGTCGCCGTCAAATCTTGAGAGCCGGCCTGAAAAATCCTCTGTTGCCGTGGCGGCAGTCAGCGTAAATGTGACCCTCCTCCTTCATCCCCTCATCGTCAGGCAAATTGGGTGAGGGGGTAGTCGGAAGGGGGAGAGCATCTGGATCGGGTTCATCGTTCTTTGACCAATGCCAATAAAAAGTTGCGTTGCGGCGAGCATATTGGTTTTCCGCAGAGTGCAAAGGAAATAATCAAATGTGCAAACTAACCGGGAATTGGAAGAATTCATGAAGGAGGGCATCATGGACATGAACGAAAGCGACAACCCTTATCCGCTTTGGTGGAGGGCGGTGCTGTTCGGCGTGGCTTACTTTGTTTGCGCCGAAGCCGGCAGTTATTTGTCAGCGCGCGGCGGAACATTTCTGACCTTCTGGCTTCCGGCCGGTTTATTTCCGGCTGTGCTGCTCTTAAATCGCACATGCGACTGGTCGTGGCTGGTGCTGGCGGTTCTTCCAGCCAATCTTCTCTTCGATTATTTTTATGGGACAGAATTCCGCATGACCCTTGCCTTCTATTGCGTAAACACGATGCAGGCTGTGACCGGCGCATGGCTGGTGCGGCGGTTTGTGGCGGAACGGCCAATGCTGGCCACGCTCAAGGAATTTTTCGGGCTGATCGGCCTTGCCGCGATTTTCAGCGCGATGTTGGGCGCGGTCATCACTGCGGCTGCGCTGGTTTATTTTGGTTTGAGCCAGTCGTTCGAGCAATCATGGAAAGTCCTGTGGGGCAGCAATGCGATGGCGATTCTAGTGTTGACGCCGTTCATCCTCACCTGGTTTTCAAAATCAAATGAAACGCGCCATCATTTGGACCGGCCAAATAAAATCGCGGAGGCGATCCTGCTGCTGCTGGCGTTGGTCGTCTTTGAAACGTTTTTGCTGGTCTGGGGCCATGGCCTCATGTCCATCAACCGGGTCTGGGTGATTCCGCTTTTGTTGTGGGCGGGATTGCGGTTCGGCCCGCGCGGCGCATCGGCTTTCAGCCTCGTTCTCCTGCTGTCGCTGGCTTATTTTACCACGCGATTTTCCGTCGGCCTCACGACGGCACAGGTCGCGTCGGGCGAATATGTCTTCCCGATGCAGGTGGTGCTGGCGATGGCGGGCCTCGTCGCGCTGATCCCGGCAATCGTTGTCAGCGAGCGGGGGCGGACGTTGACTGAATTGCGCGAAAGCGAGGAGCGGTTCAAAAATCTCGTGGCGGCGGCGTTTGAAGGAATCTTCATCAGCGAAAACGGGCGGCTTCTGGACATGAACGATCAAGGGTTGAAAATGTTCGGCTATGAACGAAGCGAAATGATCGGGCTTCAAATCATAGACCTCGTCACGCCGGAATGGCGTGATTCCTTGGCCGAGAGGATCCGGGCCGGAGAGGAAACGATCATGGGACACCAGTTGGTGCGCAAGGACGGGAGCATTTTTTCCGCAGAAGCGCGGGCAAAAATGGTTCGCGTCGGAAACCGGACGCTGCGGATGACGGCGCTACGCGACATCACCGAGCGTAAAAATGCGGAACAGGCGCGCGCGGAATATACCCTGCAACTCATCGCCTCGCAGGAGGCCGAGCGCACACGCATCGCGCGTGAACTTCACGACGGCCTCGGCCAGAATCTTCTGCTCATCAAAAACCGCGCCCAGCTTGCGCTGGCAGACGAAAATGCCCCCGAAAACATGCGCGAACAAATCGAGCGCATCAACGACCTTGCCGCCCAGACCATCGCCGAAGTCCGCCAGATTTCACACGATTTGCATCCGCACCAGCTTGACCTTTTGGGAATCAGCCGCGCGCTCCGGGCGTTGATTGACAACACCCGTGAATCGGGCACGATTGCCATTGATGGAAAATTCGATTCGGTTGACGACCTTTTTCCGCGCGAAGCCGCGACGAATGTTTACCGTATCGTCCAGGAGAGCCTGAACAACATCCTCAAGCATTCGCGCGCAAAAAACGCGCGCATCACGCTCGAACGCGACGTGCATGAGGTGCTGCTAAAAATCGAAGACGACGGCTGCGGTTTCAAAACCGGCAAAGAGGGCGGCGGCAGGAAGGGCCTTGGCTTGAAAAACATCGCCGGGCGAGCGCGGATGATTGGCGGGAAAATGAAACTGGATTCGGAGCCGGACCAGGGCACGCGCATCGAAATAACGATTCCCATTTCCGCCGAACACGGTTAAAACAGTGGCGAAGTCCGTTGTGAAAAATTCAACCCATGGCGCAGCGCATCACAGTTTTGATTGTTGACGACCATCCGCTCTTCCGCAGCGGACTGCGGCAGGTCATCGTTGACGATCCGCGTTTTGAACTCGTCGGCGACATCGGCGACGGCGAGGCGGCGTGGCAGTTGATCCAGGAAATAAAACCGGCCGTGGCCGTGCTGGATGTGAACCTGCCCGGTTTGTCCGGCCTCGAAATCGCGCGCAAATTGCAGGCCGAACGCCTGCTTACGCACGTCATCATGCTGACCATGCACAAGGACGAGGAGACCTGCAACCGCGCGCTGGACTTCGGCGCGAAGGGTTTCGTGCTGAAAGAAAATGCCGTCGAGGAAATTCTCAAGGCGATCACCGTCGTCGCCGGGGGGGAACATTACTTGAGCTCGACGATTTCCGGGTATCTTGTCCGCCGCCGCAATCGTGCTGAATCACTCGCGGCAAAAATGCCCGGCCTCGACGATTTGACGAAGGCCGAGCGGCGCATCCTCAAGCTCATCGCCGAGAAAAAAACCAGCCGCGAAATCGGCGCGGAACTGTTCATCAGTCCGCGCACGGTCGAGGCCCACCGCGCGAACATCTGCGCCAAGCTCGAGCTGACCGGCAGCCACAGCCTGTTGCAGTTCGCCCTCGAAAACCGCCCGGCCATTTAAGGCGATCTTTCCGTTTCCGCTAAAACCGTCTAGGTAGTTCCACCTAGAAAAATAGCGGTGCCTACCTAGTCCAAAATATGTGTGGTCAACAATTACGCACCGCCTGTTACTCATGCACAATTAAACCAGCATGAGGTTGATGATTGTGGACGACCACCCCGGCACGCGGGAAATGATCTGGACAATGCTGACATTGCCCGGCGTTACGTTTTGCGAATGCACCTCCGGCAACGAGGCGCTGGATCGGGTGCGGGAGTTCAAACCTGACTGGGTGACGATGGGCATCACGATGCCGGGACTCGATGGATTTCAGTCCACCAAGGCGCTGCTGTTGGAGCATCCGTCCGCGCGCGTCGTCATTGTGAGCAATTTGGACGAGCCGCATTTGCGGCAGTCAGCCCGTGATGCCGGTGCCACGTATTTCATTTTGAAGGGAAACATCCTTACCTTGCGCATGATACTCGTCCGGGAAATGTTCGGCGACACTCCCCCCGCCGCCGATCACGATTGATTGCCAGACATATTTATGCCCCAGCTTTACAACAGTCCCCAACGCCGCATTCTTATGCTGGATGACGACAACGAGTTGCGAACCATGCTGGGCCTGATTCTGGCCAGTGAAGGTTACTCTGTCAGTCACGACGACAACGGAAGTAACGCCATAATGTTGCACAATCAAAACCCCTTCGACCTCATCATAACGGAACTTATCCTGGAAGATAAGGACGGCTTCCAAACGTTGATGGAATTGCGGCGTCACTCCGCACCCGTCAAATTCATCGCCATGGCAAAGGAGAACTGGCTGTCCAACAGACTTTGCCTGCGCATGGCCAAACACCTCGGTGCGCATTGCGTGCTGGCCAAACCGGTCCCGCCGGAACAATTGCTGGCGGCCGTGCGCAGCGCGCTGGATTGATTATTCCAGCAAGATTCTGATATTTAAATTTGTTTTATTCAATCTTCCCGCGCAACTTCACCTTGGCCTCGTCCTTGTTGTAGCTGTAGCAGGAACATGGGGAAGTTGTAGATATAGGTTGTGCGACATGGTTTTCGCCGGCTTCCCGCATCGAAAAGTTTTGCTTGCCCGCTGTCATGGCGATACTCCCGCCACCATGACAACCACACCCCAACAATTCATCAACGAACTCCAACTGCGGGGTCGCTCACTACTGACGCAAAAAACCATGCAGGTATCATCTCCGCGTTGACCAGACATTATCAGCGTCCACCAGATCAAATCAGTGATGACGAACTCAAACAGTATTTGGTCCATTTATTGCGCCAACGGAAGCTCGCCGCCAGCACGCTCGTCGTGACGGTCAGCGCGTTCCGATTTTGCTATCGCCACGTCCCGCACCGCTCCACCACCGCCATTGAACAGGCGTTGCCGCGCATGGCCCAGCGCTGATTTTCCTTTGATCATAGAATCTGGATCGGGTGCATCGTCCTCTAACCAATGCCAGCAAAAAGTTGCTTCGCGGCGAGCATATGGGTTTTCCGAAGAGAGCAAAGGAAATAATCAACACGGCGCCCGGGGCGCATCCACGCATTGTTCTTGTCGTCGCATGGCAAGAGTGTGGCGCGGGCGTCCTCGCCTGCGGGTTCGAGCGGCGTCTCGCCGCGTGCATCCAGCGGACGGCCGATCCGGGCAGCGGGACGCTGCCGGAACCCGCAGCCGTGGACGGCTGCGCCACGAGAACGATGCGCGGATGCGCCCCGGCGCCCGGCTTTCGCAAAAAACTGCTGGCTGGCGGCGGACGTTCCTGTATCGTAATCCGTCGCAGTTTTGAAATTTTCAACAATTGAATAAACATGGAACCACAAGCTGACATTGCATTGATTGGATTGGCCGTCATGGGCCAGAACCTCATTTTGAACATGAACGACCACGGCTTCGCCGTCGTGGCTTTTAACCGCACGGTCGAGAAGGTGGACCACTTCCTCGCCAACGAAGCCAGGGGCACCAAGGTGCTCGGCGCGCATTCCGTCGCAGAAATGGTGGCCAAGCTCAAAAAGCCGCGCCGCGTGATGATGCTCGTCAAGGCCGGCAAGGCCGTGGACGAATTCATCGAGCAGCTTCTCCCGCACCTGGAAGCCGGCGACATCATCATTGACGGCGGCAACTCGCTGTTCGAGGACACCATCCGCCGGACGAAATACGTCGAGGGCAAGGGCCTCCTTTACATCGGCACCGGCGTGAGCGGCGGCGAGGAAGGCGCGCGGCACGGCCCGAGCATCATGCCCGGCGGATCGCCCGCCGCGTGGCCGTTCGTGAAGGACATTTTCCAGGGCGTCTCGGCGAAGGTTGAAGGCAACGTTCCCTGCTGCGACTGGGTCGGCGAAAACGGCGCCGGCCATTACGTCAAGATGGTCCACAACGGAATCGAATACGGCGACATGCAATTGATTTGCGAGGCCTACAACATCATGAAAAACGGCCTCGGCCTGACCGCGCCGGAAATGCACGAGGTCTTCAAGGAATGGAACACGGGCGAACTGGATTCCTATCTGATCGAAATCACGCGCGATATTCTTGCCTTCAAGGACGCCGACGGTTCGCCGCTGGTGGACAAGATTCTCGACACCGCCGGCCAGAAGGGCACCGGCAAATGGACGGTCGTCAATTCGCAGGACATGGGCATTCCCATCACGCTCATCGCCGAGGCGGTGTATTCCCGCTGCGTTTCCGCGTTGAAGGACGAGCGCGTGAAGGCGGCGAAGAAATTGAAAGGCCCGCGCCCCACGCTGACCAGCATCGTCAAGGTGGACGCCAAGAAAAAACAGTTCATCGCCGACATTCGCGACGCGCTTTACGCCTCGAAAATCATCAGCTACGCGCAGGGCTACATGCTCATGCGCACGGCGGCCAAGGAATACGGCTGGAATTTGAACTACGGCGGCATCGCGCTCATGTGGCGCGGCGGCTGCATCATCCGCTCGCGCTTCCTCGGCAAAATCAAGGAAGCCTACGACAACAAGCCGGGGCTGACGAACCTGCTGCTGGACGATTATTTCCGCGGCGAAATCAAGCGCTGCCAGAAGGGCTGGCGCAATGTTGTGGCCACGGCGGCCAAGAAGCGGCATTCCGGTGCCGGCGTTCAGCACCGCGCTGGCGTTTTACGATCAATATCGCTGCGCCGTCCTGCCGGCGAACCTGCTCCAGGCGCAGCGGGATTATTTCGGCGCGCACACCTATCGAGCGCATGGACGAGCCGCGCGGCGAATCCTTCACACCAACTGGACGGGCCGCGGCGGCACGACGGCGTCGAGCACTTACACGTGTAATCCGTAGCGGCGTCTCGGCAGAGCGCCGATGATTGAACAGGAAATGCGGCGCTCTGCCGAGACGCCGCCACGAAGAGATCGAAGCGCGGGCTTCGGCCCGCGTTTCTTCATTTACGGCAATTCCTTGAGGCGGACCCGGCGATACTCCATCTGCCCGCGGTCGCCTTCAAATCCAATCGGCCCGGTGGGCGGAACCTTGAGCGCATTTTCCAGCACCTCGCCGTTGCAGGTGCAATGCGCCACGCCGTTCGACACCGTGATGTCGATCTGGTTCCAATCCTGCGGCAGGTAATGCACGAGATTGGTGTAAGGCCCGGCGACGAGGTAATCGCGGCACTGCAACTGCGGCCGGCGGATGAAGATGCCGCTGTCCGCGTTCGTGGCGGCGCGGAATTCCAGCTTGAGATTGAAATCGTTGGAGAACTGGCGCGTCGTCCAAATGACCTGGACCTTCCGGGGCGTGCGCGGATGCACCGTGAGGATGCCGTCACCCGCCGAGTAACGTCCGTCGTCGCTCGCGGTCTTGCCGTCGAAATTATTTGTGCGGTAGCCCCAGCCCGTCAGGTCGGTGCCGTTGAACAGGCTGACATAGCCCGGCTCCGGCTTGAAATCGTCCGCGCGCGAATGCATAACGGCGCCGAGAAACTACACAACCATCAAAATAACCGAATCATTTCAGGAAATTAAAGTTTCGTTGCGTTGCATGAACGTCATTGTCAGGATAAGCCGGAAGAAGGAAAGCCGAAATGTTCGGCGTTGCCGGCGCCCCTCACCGGTAAAATGCAGCCTCAATCAACATGCCGGTTTGGTTTTTCATTGGCGGTTGGGACAAGGCCGGGTTTAATCTGGCGCGGAGCATGAACCTGAAGACCCGTCCACCATCCAAAACACCGGCGCACTCTCCCGTGACTGTAACCCGCGCCCAATGAGAAGACGGACCGGAACTCCGGCGTCCGGCGCGGGCCGGAAATTTCATCCGCCGCCACTCGCAATGGTTTGGGCTGCTCGCTGTGGCGGCGGCGTTCGTCGCGCTGGCCGCGCTGTCCTGGCGCAAGTGGCCGGACCCGCTGATTGATTTCGGCCAGCAGCTTTATGTGCCCTGGCGACTCGCGCGCGGTGCCGTCCTTTATCAAGACGTCAGCTACGTCTATGGCTGCCTCTCGGTCTGCTACCACGCCGCGCTGTTCAAAGTCTTCGGCGTGTCGCTGAACGTCATCCTCGCCTCGAATTTCGTCATCCTCATTTTCCTGCTGGGGCTGGTTTACCGCCTGTTTCTGAAATGCGCCGATGTCTGGACGGCCACGACCATCGGGCTGGCGCTGACGGTGCTGGCCTTCAGCCAATTGCTCGACGTGGGCAATTACAATTATCTCTGCCCGTATTCCCACGAGGAATTTCACGGAATCGTTTTGTCCGTCGTGATGATGGCCTGCCTTGCCCGCTGGCTGGAAACGGCACGGAAACCGCCGCTCGCGCTCGCCGGCGTTTGTTTGGGATTGATCTTTATGACCAAGCCGGAGGTTTTTGTCGGGGCCGTCGCGCCTTGTGTCGTCGCCGTGATCCTGCAATGGCGGCGGGTTCCGGTTCCGGCGCTGGTCAAATCGTTGCTGCTCGCGGCGGTCAGCGCTTTGATTCCGCCTGCCGGATTCTATGTCGGTTTCCGGTCGGAAATGAACTCGTCGGATGCGCTGCGCGCGGTTTGCGGCGCGTGGCTGCCGTTGCTGCATTCGACCGGCCTGCACATTCCCGATTTACCGGGCCATGACGGGAATGGACGCGCCGTTGCTTCACATCGGGCAGGCGCTGGTTGAGTTTGCCGGGCTGGCGGCCATCGTCGGGATATGTGCCTGGCGGCTGACGCGGCCAACATTGAAACCGCTGGAGCAACTGATCATCTTCGTGGTGGCGGGCGGGGCGTCCATCAACTACGGCTGGCAAGGCGGCGGCCATTGCCTTCCGTTGCTGGTCGTCGTCGCGGCCATCCTGTGGTGGCAGGAATGGCGTCGGAAATCAGAAATCGGAAATCGGAAATCGGAAATCGGCATCTTGTGGCTGGCGTTCAGTTTTTTCCTGCTGGCGAAGCTGGGCTTCAACCCGCGTCTTTCGCACTACGGCGTCTTTCTGGCGATGCCCGCCTTTCTGTCGGCCATTTACCTGCTGCTTCATTTGCTGCCACGCTTGCTACAAAGTCCACAGCCTGCAGTCCACAGTCCACAGTCGGACTGGGCATCGGGCGCGGGACAAGTCGGACCGTGGACGGTGGACAGCGGACTAAAATCATTCCGCATCGCCATGTTGATTATTTTGCTGGCGGGCTTGGCGCGGCTGGCGATTCAATCCGCACTGTTCTACCGCGACAAGGATTACACGTTGGGGTCGGGCGGCGACCGGATGGTCACCTTCGATCCGAGGCTGGACAACCCCAAGTCGGCCCCGACGGGCGCGGCGATGGCGTCGGCGGTCACTTGGATTGAAACCCACACGGCGCCGACGAACACGCTGGCCGTCCTGCCGGAAGGGGTGATGCTGAATTATCTCACGCGCCGGAACAATCCCGACGCCTTACGTCGTGTTCGCCTTCGAGGTGTGGGCCTACGGCGAACAAACCATGCTCGCCGCCTATCAAAAGAATTCACCGGATTACATCGTGCTCGTCCAGCGGGACAGCTCCGAGTATGGCGTGCCGTATTTCGGCAAGCAAAAGGGCTACGGCTATGATGTGATGCAATGGGTGCGGCAGAATTACAAACCGGTTGAGCTTATCGGGAGTGAACCGCTCCAGAGCGGCGCATTTGGCATTGAAATCCTGAAGCGCCTGCCGGCTGCGCCCGGAACCGGCGCGCAGTGATTTACCAGTTCCGGCTCTTTGCTAAATCCGCTTCTCGTCGAGATCAATCACGTCCACGAACGTCTTGACGTCGTCGCGGTGCGCGCCGCCGCATTGCTCCTTGCGCATCTTGAACCGCGCGATGGCCTCCGCATTGTCGGGTTTGGGGCGGCTCAACATATCCTGCCAGTGCGCGGCCTTTTCCGCCGGGGACTTCTTCACGTTCTGGCGCACCCAGTCGCAGACCTCGCCGTCGGTGATGGAATTTTTCACGACCTCGATCATCTGTTCGTGCGTGACGCCGGCGGCCTTGAGCCACATGCCGTCAAAACCCTTGCCGAAATTTTCCGTGTAATCGGAGTGCAGTTTGCCGGCGAGGTGCAGGCGGATTTTGTCAATGTAACGCGGCAGGTAATGCCAGCCGTCCATGGTTTCGCGCGGGCTGCGCGGATAAATGAGTTCGCTCATGCGCTGATCATCCAACAGATGCCGCGAAATTTCAAATTTGAAATTTGCATTTCCGGCAACCGCTTCCATCTTCTCCGGCATGAAACAATTTGATTTTGACGTGGCGGTCATCGGCGGCGGCAGCGGCGGTTACGCGGCGGCGCGGACGGCGGCGGGCGCGGGATTGAAAACCGTCGTCATCGAAGGCGGCGAGGAAGTCGGCGGGCTCTGCATCCTGCGCGGCTGCATGCCGACGAAGGCGCTGCTTTACGCGGCGGAAGTGAAGCATCTCGCCGAACACGCGGAAACGTGGGGCGTGCGCGCCGGAAAAGTCTCCTTCGATTTCGCCAAAGTCATGGCGCGGAAAAATGCGCAGATCAAGGATTTTGCCGATTTCCGCGTGCAGCAGCTCAACGCCGGAAAATTCAAATTCATCCGCGCCAACGCAAGATTTCTGGACGCGCACACGGTGGAATTGATTGGGCGCGTCACTCCGTGCGCGCCGCAGGGAACGGATCAAGACGGCGCGCAGAGGACTGACGCGCGCTACCACACTCACCGCCAAACATTTTGTCATCGCCACCGGCTCGCGCGTCGCGCCGTCGCCGCTGCCGCAACTGGACGAAGTCGGCTTCATCACCAGCGACGACGCGGTGGCGCTGAAAAAACTGCCGAAGTCGCTCATCATCCTCGGCGGCGGCGCGATTGCGTGCGAGTTCGCGCAATTCTTCGCGCGCTTCGGCGTCAAGGTCACGCTCATCCAGCGCAGCGAACATATTTTGAAGGAGTTTGATGCCGATGCCGGGATGGAAATCGAAAAAGTTTTCCGGCGCGAAGGCATCCAGGTTTTCACCGGCACAAAACTTCTGGACGCGAAGCGCAAAGGAAAATTGAAAACGGTTTCCTTCGAGCAAAATGGAAAAACGATTTCCGTTTCCGCCGAGGAAATTTTGTTCGCGCTGGGCCGCGTGCCGAACACGGCGTCGCTTGGATTTGGAAAACGCCGGCGTGAAAACGGAAAACGGCCGCATCATCACCAACGACAAAATGCAGACGAGCGCGCCGCACATTTTCGCGGCGGGCGATTGCACCGGGCCGCATGAAATCGTCCACATCGCCATCCAGCAGGGCGAAATCGCGGCGCACAATATTGCCGACATGATGGCGGGCAGTCCTCTGCCCGCCGACGGCGCGCACGGAGTGACGCGCCCTGCCGAATTCAGCGATGGATTATCGGCTGCTGATTTCCGTCGTGTTCACCGAGCCGCAGGTGGCGTTTGTCGGCCTGACGGAAAAAGAAGCGGCGGCGCGCAGGATTCAATTTCTCGCGGCGAGCTATCCGTTCAACGACCACGGCAAATCGCTCATCATGGAGGCGAAGGACGGCTTTGTGAAACTGCTGGCGAATCCGAAGACCGGCGAAATTCTCGGCGGCAGTTGCGTCGGGCCGGTCGGCGGCGAACTGATCCACGAAATCGTCGCGGCGATGGCGAAGCGCATGACCGTTCACGAACTCGCGGCGATGCCGCATTATCATCCGACGCTCGCGGAAATCTGGACGTATCCGGCGGAGGAACTGGCGGAGAAAATTTAGTCATCCGTAGGAGCCGAGGTAACGAGGCTCATTTCAAAAATGGTGAAATTGATTAGAGCCTCCTCACGTCGGCTCCTACCTGCATCTTCACCTTCGTTGCCGGATGACATTTGCCAGCGCCTCGCACACGGGTTCGGGCACATTCGCGGCACGGGTTTATTGGGCGCAGGCAATGGCAGGCAAATAGTGGGTTTAATGAAATTTTGGGACCAGACGTTTAATCATCATCACTGCAACGAAAATCAAAATGAGCAGACCAGTTCCAATTTTCGCCCGCCGCAAAACAATTTTACGCTTGTCTATGAAACTTCCATCAACCTTGACACTTTCCAAAGACTGAACATTGTTTTCCAGCACGCTTGCCATGTTATGAGGTCGAGATGGAGTATTGCGCGGAAAATTTTCTGAAAGATTTGAGCCAGCCCAATAACCAATCCGACGTTGGATGCGAATATCATTAACCGACGTGCCGATAGGCATTCCCAAGCCAGCGAGCGTGAAGGCTTTTGGCTCAATTGGCACATTATATCGTGTGTTCACACGAATCATTCGCGTTTCCCACGGACGCGGGTCGCCACCGAAATGTTCCGTGGAATCAACCTCCACTGGCAGCGGGTCGCTGGGATTTTGGTCGTCAAATCTCGCCAAGATGGTTGTTCCAACATTTGGGGACTCTTCTTTAATCACATGTGTCGGGTGATTAACATCAATCCAAAATTCGTATCTCCAAGAATCAGCGACTCGGACACGAATATGCCATGCGGCGATGATTCCCACGGTTTCTTTGCCAACCAGCGCAATCGATTGCGCGGTTCGATAGCCGAAAAAGTCTTCAATGGGACTTCCGATGGATAAATTATCTGCGAGTCCGAACGTTCGAGGATCAAAAATATAAGTGACGCTCCCTCTAGCTGGATCATCAATGGTCGTATCTTGACGTGGATCAAATCGGATGAGTTCCTTGCCATCATACACTGTGCGATAATGAGCGTCCTGAAACCTTATCAATCCCATTTGCGCCAAAGCATCATCGTCGCCATTCAATTCAAGGCGTTTGGCATCCACGAATGCTTCATTAGTCGAAACATAAGCCGATTCACGCTGTAATTGTTCAAAGCGCCGTTTTTCGCCATCGAACACAACTTTCAGCAAAGAATAATTCGTTTGGATGTTCCATTTGTAGTCGTGGCGAGCTACAATAAATTCCATCTCGCCGGATTTAATTTTTTCTCGCGCGGAGGCGACTTTCTTCAAAAGAGCCACTGGGTCAGGCTCTCCTGAATTTGTAGTTGCAACGGCAATGCTAATTGTGCTTCCGGCCAGCAAAACGGCTGCGCCGACACCGCAGGCAAATTTTAGTTTCGCCCATGTCATTGCTTTCAACGCCCCTTTTACAAGAATCAACGTTGAACCGCCCGCCGCCGCGCCCTTGGCCAATGCGACGGTGGTTGCGGTTTTGGCCAGCAGCGCCGGCGCGGTTTGAACCGAGTTGGCGGAAATCGTTCCGGCCAGCGTCTCCGCCGTCGAAGTCACGCCGCGTTTGGAAAAGTATTTCCGCAGCTTTTCCAGCGCGCGGTTCACGCGCTTTTTGGCGGCGTTTTCGTTCGCGCCCAGCGCCGCGCCGATTTCCGCCATGCTTTTGCCGTCGAAAAACCGCAGCACGACGGCGGTGCGGTCTGTTTCATTCAATCCGGCCATCGCCGCGTCCAGCAGCGGCGCGATTTGCGTCCACAGGGCGGATTCATTTTCGTTCAAGGCGGTTTGCATTTGAGCCTCCTGTTCGCGGCGGGCGCGGCGGATTTCGCTACGGATAAACGTCACCGCCGTCAGCCGCGCGGTTTGATAGAGCCAGCCGGAAAGGATGACGCGCCGGCCCAAACGCCGGGATTTCCGCGCCAGAATGACGAAGACGGCCTGGGTGATTTCCCCGGCGGAATACGGATTGCCGGTGTGCCGCAGCGCAACGGAATAGACCTTGTGAACGTGCCGCGTGACGAGCGCGGCAAAGGCCTCGTCGGAACCGCGTTCGAGGTATTCGCGCAAGAGTGCGTTGTCATCCAGTTCCTGCATCTGCCTGTAAATGCCGCTGATTGGCAAAAGGTGACAAGTTTATTTTCGTGGCGGCGGAAATCTGGACCTATCCGGCGGAAGAACTGGCGGAACAGATCAGCCGAGGCGGTTGAGAATTTCCTCCGGCGTGAAGCCGTGAAGTTTGACGGTCTTGTGCCGCGATTTGTGGCCGCGAATCAACTCCACCCGGCCCCGCGGGCAATCCAGCTTTTCGGCCAGCAACTCAATCAGCGCCTGGTTCGCCGCCGCGTCCACGGGCGGGGCGGTGACTTTGATTTTCAATTCGTCGCCGAGCGGCTCCCCAATTTCATTCTTGGACGCGCGCGGCTGGAGTTTGAGCGACAGCAGCACGCCGTCCGGCTGGGCGCGGAGAAATGCCGGCAAATCGGATGGATGGATTTTTGGATTGTTGGATAAATGGGCGGACATTCCAGCCAATAATCCATAAATCCCATCCTCCATCAATCCATTTCACTTGTCCTCCGGATTGATGAACTTGAACGTGAGCGCCGCGACCGCGCCGGCGCCGAAGTTGGCGACGAGATAAATCCAGAGGTTGGACGCCTTGACCAGATGCATGACGGTGCCGCCGACCGCGACCGCCGGATTGAACGCGCCGCCGGAAATGCCGCTCAAGGCGTAGGCCATCACCGTCACGGTGAAGCCGATGGCGAGTCCGTAGTTGGAATTCCCGGCCGTCCCCTTGGCCGTCGCCACGTTCAACACGACATAGCAGAGCGCGAAGGTGCCGATCAATTCGGCGATGAGGGCGGGAACCACGACGACTTCCTTTCCGCGTCAGCGCCGGATTGCCCTTGAGATACAGGACGATGAATGCCGCCGCCGCCGCGCCGAGGAATTGCGAGATCCAATAGCCCGGCACATCCGCCGCCGGACAGCGCCCGCGCAGCCACACGGCCAGCGTCACCGCCGGATTGTAATGGCCGCCGGAAACGTGGCCGCCGGCATAAACCATGATCATCAGCGCCGAGCCGATGGCCAGCGGGGCGAATCCGGCCGCCACGACCGGATCAATGACGGTCATGCCCACGGTGAGGACGAGAAAGAACGTGCCGATGAATTCAACGAGATATTTTTTCATAAATCAGGAAATGGCTGCTTCTGCCCAGTTAACCCCGGGCCGGCCTTTTTTGCCAGCAAAAAATGGCCGGAACGGTTTCCCGTCCCGGCTTTGATTCTGTCGGCTTGCTGAATTTCAGCTTTCAGCGTTTCAGCTTTTTGCCTTGGTCAGTCCACGATGCTGGAGCCGGGCATGGACCAGTCGCTTTGACCGGTGCTGCCGCCCAGCGCACGGGCGCGCACTTGCACCACCGTGCCGGTCGTGAGACCGATCAGTATGATGTTGCGCGCCTGCGTCGAGAACTTGACTGTCGTCCACGGGCCTGTGCCAATGCACGTCTGCACCTCGTAACCCACCGCATTGGTTATCGCGGAGAGATGCACCGCCAGTTGCGTGGAGATGTCATTGCCAATGCCCAGCACCGACGGCGTGTCCAGTTGTGATTGGCCGTGATTGTAATTCACGGCCTGATAACCGGAGGCGAGGAACATTGGCAAGTTATAACTTGACATCATCTGGCAGTAGAATGCATTGGCATCCAAATAGTCCAGGGCAAACTGCCACGCGACATTTCGCGCCGACGTGAGCACGGACCCGCCGTCCAGGGCGGCCGAGATGGCCGCGTCCAGGGACGCCTTGCGGGTGGTCAGGTCCACGGGCGCCGTCGGGTCGGGCGGCACCGGGGGCACGATCGGCACGGGCGGTTTGGGAAACGCCGGGTTGCCGGTCATGCACGAGATGTTCCATCCCATGAAGGCGGACGCCATTTGCACTGGCACCGTTTTATAGGCCAGACTGGCCCTTACTACATTTTTATCATTCATAATTTTTCAATTATTTATGGTTTGAAGAAATGGGGGGCATCTGGAGGGAGCCAATCCGGCTTCGCGCTTAACCCGGTTTACTGCACCCGCAACTATAGCATTTAGCGTTCCATAAAAATAGGGTTCTCTTTATCCGCTGATTAACTTGAAAAAGGATTCATCAAGGCGAGAATGCATCCGGTGCATGGGGGTGCAAAGCATCGGATTCTGTGCTTCCAAGCCCGCCGGACCCTGTTTTTGATCGTTTTACCCCAAAAACGGCTCTGACTCTACTTGGTCCGTCTCTCATTCCAATTAGCATGTGGTCAAGGATGCGACGAAGGTTCGTTTGCTCACGGGCGCGGGTTTGATTGACGCCAAGGTGGTGCAGGTGGATGCGGCGAATGATCTGGCCTTGCTCAAAGCGGACGGGAAATTTTCTTCATTGCCCATTTCATCCAGCCGGTCGGCGCAATTGGGCGGCACGGTGGCGACGGTCGGTTTTCCCGACATCGGTTTGCAGGGGTTCGCGCCCAAGGTGCTGGCGCACGGCCACCAATGCGGGGGCACGCTGGCACAAGCGGGGCGCTGCCGGAGAATGTCAATTACGCGCCCTCACCCCATCCCTCTCCCATCGGATGGGAGAGGGTATCCGTCAGGACGGGTGAGGGAGCTTCTTGGAATCGGCGCCAGCGGTTTCGGCCAAGCTGAAAACGCCGGTCACGGCGGACCGGAAGTTTGAGCAAGTCGTTAAATCTGCCCAAGACGCCGCCGTCCTCGTTTTGGTTTACTGATTTTATTACCGCGAGAGAATGCAAGGAACGCAGAGATTTGCCCTCATCTGGCCTTCGGCCACCTCCTCCCAGCCGATGGGAGAAGGAATTTTCTTTGCGATCCCTGTGTTCTTTTGTGGCTGGATCAGTCGGCGCAGGATGCGGCGGTGCTGGTTTATTTAGCGCGAGACGATGTGAACCGGCTCATTCTTTTGGCCGGGAGAAATTTGGATGGAGCGAACTGGCGTTCGCTGCCACGGGCCAGGATTTTCGCCGGGAGGGAGCGCAAACCCGCACCCCGCGCTGGTATTTGGTTGAGGGGGTTGAGGGGGTGTGCTAGTTTGCAACATGCAACGAAGCCCCTATGTCGAGCGAGGCAAGACCTTTCCCCTGCGCGCCGCCCGAAACCGGGAGTTGGGCGAATTTTCATGCCGTCGTTTCTCCGCATTGGAGTTGATGGTGGTGTGCTGGATGTTCTCCTCTTTGCCAGCCCCGGCGGCGCCACAGGTTCTCAAAGGCCACGTGCCCGCGATAACCAAACGGCTCACCTCCATCCGCCAGCTTGATGGCAGCGCGCATCTATACTTGTCCATCGGTTTGCCGTTGCGCAATCGTGATCAGCTCACGAATCTGCTGGAAGATATTTATAATCCGTCCAGCCCGAACTTCCGCCATTTTCTCACGCCAGACCAGTTTGCCGCCACGTTTGGCCCCAGCCAGGACGACTACCAGAAGGTGATTGATTTCGCGAAGTCCCACGGGCTGATCGTCAAAGCAACCCACCCAAACCGCACTTTGCTGGATGTCGAAGGGCCGGTCGCCAACATTGAGAAGGCTTTCCACGTCCACATGCGTGTCTATCAACACCCGGTCGAAGCGCGCACTTTTTTCGCGCCGGATGCTGAACCTTCCCTGGATCTCAACACGCCCGTGCTGGCGATCAGCGGTCTGGACAATTATGTGAGGCCGCGTCCGCATATACACCCGGCAGGCAAGTCTTCTCTGCCGAGGGTCCGGCCATTGGGTGGTGGCGGCGGTGGCGGCGGTGGCGGCGGTGGCGGTGGCGGCGGCGGTGGCGGCAACACCGGCCCTTTCGAGGGCTATGATTTCCTCAACGCTTATGCCCCCAACGTTTCGGAGGACGGCACCGGACAGTCGGTCGGTCTTTTTGAACTTTTCGGTTTCAACCCCCAGGACATCACGGACTACGAAGACGATGCCGGCATCTCCTACGTCACCGTGACATCTGTTCCGATTGACGGCGGCCCGGGCGATTCTGCGAATTTCACTTACATTGATAATCAGGGTAATTTTACTGGTTACGCTCAATATGCCGTGGAGGTTGTGGCGGACATTGAAATGGCCATTGCCATGGCGCCGGGGTTGAGCAGCGTGCTGGTCTATGAAGGACCCACGCCAACAGATTTGCCGCCTTTGGGGACAAACTATGTCCAGGACGCAACCACAACTGCCCAAATCAACGATGTGCTCAACAGCATGGCCACTGACTCCCGCCAGGCCAAGCAACTTAGCTGCTCCTACGGATTCGATATTAATCTTTCGACGGTGCAAATCTTCCAACAGTTCGCCGCGCAAGGGCAGAGCTTTTTCCTCGCCAGCGGTGACTTCGGGGCTTATTCGGGACCTGTTGACGAGCCGGCCGACGATCCCTACATCACGGTTGTGGGCGGCACCACGTTGACGACGGACTCTTCTTCTGGCGCATGGACGGCGGAAACCGCCTGGCTGTCGCCTGCCAGCAACGATGGGATGGGCGATATTACCCCCGAGTATGCGACTGGCGGCGGCGTGAGCCTCGTTTACCCCATTCCGTCCTGGCAACAAGGCATCAGCATGAATGCCAACCAAGGCTCCACTACCATGCGCAACTCACCAGACGTCTCCATGGTGGCAAACAACATAACTGTCTTCTGGGGCAACGATGCTTTTGGAATCTCGTTTCCCATGCCGGAGGTGGGCACCAGTTTCGCAGCTCCCCTCTGGGCGGGTTTGATCGCGCTGGCGAACGAACAGGCCGCCGACAACAGCCAGCCGCCCGTCGGCTTTGCCAATCCGGTTCTTTACGCCATTGCAAAAAGCGCCAGCTACCAATCCTGCTTTCACGACATCACCACCGGTATGAACACGAACACCTCCAGTCCGACCAAATACTATGCGGTTGCCGGTTACGACCTCTGCACGGGCTTGGGCACGCCCAATGGCGACAATCTCATCCCGGCGCTTCTGTCGCCCCCATTGGATAATCTGCTCGTCACGCCGCCGCTGGGCTTCTCTTCTTTCGGACCCGGTGGCGGGCCGTTCACGGTGACTTCCCGGACTTATAACCTGACAAATACCGGCCCGACGCCCTTGAGCTGGAGCCTCGTCAACACCTCCAGTTGGCTCACGGTTTCCTCCGCCTCCGGCAATTTGAGCGCCGGCGCCAGCACCACGGTCACCATCAGCCTCAACCCGGCCGCAAATGGCTTTTTGATCGCGCATCCCAGCGGCAACGTCGTCATCAACAATCTCACCGCCGGCACCACCCAAAACCTCCAGTTTGACCTGTATGTCGGCAACGGCGGTTTCGAAACCGGCGGCCTCGATGACTGGACCCTGATCGGCAGCACCCAGCTTGTTTATGCCCTGTCAGCCGACACCGCGGACATTGCCGGCAGTGAGGCCGTGACCGGCCAGCCCGACGGGCAGTTTGTGCGCTCGGGGCTTTACGGCGCAGTCCTCGGGGAATGGGCCAGCCCGAACTTGTCGCCGGTTCCCCCGGCGGTGGGTTCACTCTCGCAGTCCCTGGCCACCAAGGCGGGCCAGCAATTCCTGGTGTCCTTCTGGTTGACTTGTGTTCCCGACGAGAACGGGGTGACGACGAACAACCAGTTTACCGCCAAATGGAACAACGCGGTGCTTTACTCCGGCAACAACCTGCCCGCCTTCGGCTGGACCAACCTGCAGTTCATAGCGCCGGCCATCGCCGCCCACACAACTCTTGAATTTGATTTCAACAACGACCCGGCCGCATTTGGGCTGGATGACGTGACCGTGGAACCCGTTCCGCCCCCGGTTTTTCAGCCAGTCACGATAAACGGCGGCGCCGCAAGACTCACTTGGGGCAGTTTTTCCGGCCTGACCTATCAGGTTCAATCCGCCGACAATTTGAGCTATCCCAACTGGACGAACGTCGCCACACTGACCGCCACCGGGATCCTCACGACCGCAACTGAACCGTTCGGCTCGACCCCGATGCAGTTCTACCGGGTCATTCTCCTGCCAGCTCCCTGACGAAGCCCAACGGAACATTTTGGGTTCGGTCTTTTCTCCTGCGGTCGGCGAATCTGTGTAACGGATGCAAGTTGGCCGCCTTGCGCCTTCCGGCAAGCGGGCACGACAACGATGCTTCGGCAAAAACGATCCATCGGCGCGGCCCGCCCCGTCCGCTCTGATGAATCACCCCCGGTCCGCATCGCCAGAATTGGCGATGGCAATCTCATCAGTATTGGCGATAGCCGCAATTCAAGGGAGGACTATGGTTTCAATATGAAAAAAACAACAGCCATTCGCGGCAGGCAAATCAATCCGGTCACGGTTGCCGCATGCGGCCGCGATGGATTCACCCGCACATTAAACCACAACCCCATCACTAAAATGAAAACATCTCAAAAATCCCAACTCAAGGCGTTCACCTTGATTGAACTTCTGGTGGTGATCGCCATCATCGCCATCCTGGCCGCCCTGCTGTTGCCGGCGCTGGCCAAGGCCAAAGCTGCCGCCCGGCGCGCATCGTGCATCAACAACCTCAAGCAGGTCGGTCTCGCCTTCAAAGTCTGGGAAAACGACCACGGCGACAAGTATCCCACCGCCGTCAGCACTTCCCGCTGGGGCGCGATGGAATACATCTACAGCCAGCAGGGCGGTCCCGCGCCGGCCGGATATGGCGTGATCAACGTCTTTTGTGTCATGTCCAACGAAATCGTCAATCCCAAGATTCTGACCTGCCCCGCCGACATCTCCAAGACGGCGTTGCCCACGGAACACGGCGCCACCGCATCGGGACCGCTGATGCAATCGGCAACGAACTGGGCCGGGTTCGGCAACCTGAATTTGAGTTATTTTGTCGAGGGGAACGCCTATGACAAATTTCCGAGCATGATCCTCATGGGGGACCGCAATATCGGGACCACGACCAGTTGGTCCTCTTCGGCCACCGGAATGAACATGTATAACAACGGCTATTCCGAAATTGCGGTTCCCGGCCTGACTCCCGCGATCTCGCTTAAATCATTTCCGTGGGAATGGTCGGATCCGGATATCCACCAGGGGGCGGGCAATCTTGGCCTGGCCGACGGCAGCGTCCAGCAGGCGTCGCTGGGCGGCCTGCAACGGGCGCTCAATGACACGGTCAACGCCAGAGGCACCGGCCATTTGAACACCGTCTTGAACATGCCTTGACCTGGACGTCCCGCGTTGCAGCGGTCGAAGAATTATTCCCCCGCCCACACCCGGGCGGGGCGGGGGACGGGAGGATTCCGTTTGCGCATGAACATCATCCTATTTGGCGGTCCGCGCGGCAAAAAACGTGGATTGAAATGCGTTGGCCAGTGTGAGAGGATGAGACGTGCCTGAAGCGATTAAGGCTTGAAATGAAAGCTGGCCGAAAACTGATTCAACTCGGGTTGCTGTGCGCGGCGATGGTGTCTTCTGTGGCGCAAGCGCAGTTTATTTTTGTCAGCACCAATAACGTCATCACCATCACGGGTTACACCGGTTCCAACAGCACGGTGGTCGTTCCGAAGAAGATCAGCGGCCTGCCGGTCGCCACTATCGGGACCAGCGCGTTTGCCAACTTGACCAACTTGACGAGCGTGACCCTCCCTGACACCGTCGTCACAATTTCCCAACAGGCTTTTACAATTGCACCGGCCTGACCAATGTCACCCTCGGCAGCGGCGTCACCGTCACATGGAACTATGCCTTTGAATACTGCTCCAACCTCGTGAATGTTACGATCCCCGCCGGCGCCCAGACCATCGGATCCTATGCCTTTGGTTATTCCTATGGCTTGACCGGAGCTTATTTTCAAGGCAACAGGCCTTCGGATTCAGGAGACTCGTTCTATCCCGATTCTCACGCGGTGGTTTATTATTTGCCCTGGACCACCGGTTGGGGCACGACCTACGGCAGTGCGCCGACCGCACTGTATCTTCCGGCCGTGCCGTTCAATTATACGACCAATAATGGCGCCATTACGATTACGGGATACACTGGCTCCGACGGCGTGGTGTCCATTCCCGCCAGCATTTACCTTGGTGGCGGATCCTATTCCCAACCGCCCGGTCTGCCAAATTTCCTGCCCGTCACCTGCATCGGCACCAACGCCTTCAGCGGCTGCTCCAGCCTGCTTACGGTGGTCATCCCCGGTGGCGTCACGAATCTGGGGAGCCATGCATTCTCCGACTGCAGCAATTTGATCAGCGTCTTCTTTGCGGGCAACGCCCCCGGCGCCGATGCCACGGCTTTCTCAAACGACGACAACGTTTTGGTTTATTGTTTGCCGGGAACCACCGGCTGGAGTTCGACTTTGGCCGGAGTGCCGACCGTGCAGTTGCCATACCTCTACACGATCACCAACGGCACGATCGCCATTAGCAGTTACACCGGTTCTGGTGGCGCGGTGGCCATTCCTGGCATGGTCGGTGGGCTGCCGGTCGCCAGCATCGGCAATGGCGCGTTCGCCTTCTGCGGCGGTTTGACCAGCGTCACCATGCCTGACAGCGTCACCGATTTTGGGATTTTTACGTTCTACGCCTGCAGCAACCTGACCGTGGCCACACTGTCCACCAACATTCAAAACATCGGAGTTTCCGCATTTGATTCCTGCACCAGCCTGACGAACGTGAACATCCCGAACAACGTCGCCATTATCGGCAATTCCGCGTTCCAAAATTGCGTCAGCCTGGGCAGCGTGATCATTCCAGACGGCGTCAACTCGATTGGCGGCTTTGCGTTTCAGAATTGCGCCAGTCTTGCCAGCGTGGCGATTCCCGCAAGCGTCAAAGACATCAGCCCGAGTCCATCCATCGTCGTCAAAGGCATCGGCCCGGACCCCTTTGGCGCGTGTGGCAGCCTGACCGCGATTTCAGTGGATCCGCAAAACACGAACTATAGCAGCCTGGACGGAGTGCTGTTCGATTTACAGCAGTCCACGCTCATTCAATATCCGGGGGGCAAAGCCGGAGATTACACCGTTCCTGGCAGCGTCACCTCGATTGGGAACTTTGCCTTTGATTCTTGCGCCGGGCTGACTGACTTGGTCATTTCGAACATTTCCACCTACATTGGTGACTGGACGTTCACCTCCTTGCCAAAACTTGCCAGCGTAACCATTGTAAACACCTTGATCACAATTGGTGTTTATGCGTTCGAATCCTGTAGCAGCCTGAAAAGTGTTAACATTTCAATTTCTAGTAGCAACATCGGAGGATATCATGCATTCGACGGTTGCGCCAGCCTGACTGACGTGACGATTTACAATTTAGTTTCCGTCCCGTTGAGTTTGTATCGCCTTTTTCCTGATTGTCCTAATCTGACTTCCATTTATCTCCGGGGTAATTCTCCCTCCTTTGTATGGAATCCTACCAATGCTGTTGCCATGCCGACTGCGTATTATCTCCCGGGAGCTGTAACGAATTACATTACTGGTCTTCCGACGGCTCTGTGGCTGCCGCGGATGCTGAACGGCGACGTGAGTTTTGGCACCCAGACGAATCAATTCGGATTCAACATTAATTGGGCCGGCGGCACAACGGTTGTGGTTGAAGCCTGTCCAGACTTGGCAAATCCCGTCTGGACCCCGCTGGGCACCAACATCATCGCCGGCACGCCCGCCAGCGGCTCGGTTTATTTCAGCGATCCGCAGTGGACGAATTATCCCGGCCGCTTTTACCGTATCCACGGGCTGAATGGCTCACAACAATAAATGAAAACCATCAATACCGGCGCGGGCCGCGGACGGCATTTCGGATTTACTCTGATTGAATTGCTGGTGGTCATTGCCACCGTCGCCATGCTCGCGGCGATGCTCCTGCCGGCGCTTACCCAAACCAGCAAATTGGCGCTTCGGACCCAATGTCTCAACAATCTCAAACTCATCAACCTGTCCTTCCACGTCTGGGAAGGCAACCAAGGGGGTAAATATCCAACCGCCGTCAGCACGGCCAACGGCGGAGCGATGGAGAACATCTTCAGCCAGGCTGGCGGTTCCGCATTGGCCGGATACGGCCTGACCAACGTCTTCTGCGTCATGTCGAATCTGTTGCGCACGCCCAAAGTTCTGGCGTGCCCCGCCGACTTTTCCAAAACGGCATTGCCCAATGAAACCAGTTCGACGGCCACCGGACCGTTGATGAGTGCGGCGACGAACTGGGCCGCGTTCGACCGGCCGAACTTGAGTTATTTTGTCGAGGGGAACGCGTCGGACCGGTATCCAAAGATGATCCTTTTTGGGGACCGCAATATCGGGACTACGACCAGTCAGACATCGCCGGCTTCAAGCATGAACATGTTCAACCACGGTTATGCCGAAGTTGCGATTTCAGGCGTGACTCCCCAACCCAACCTTAAAGCGTTTCCGTGGGAATGGTCGGATTCGGATCTTCACCAGGACGCCGGCAATCTTGGCATGGCCGACGGCAGCGTCCAACAAACGTCGGTCGGCACCCTGCAAACTTCCCTCAACGATACCGCCAACGCCCGAGGCGCTAGCAAACGAAACACCATCCTGAACATGCCTTGACCAAACGGCCCCGTCTCAACCAGGAGCATTTTGCTCAAATGAGCGCCCCGGACATAATGTAAACAAACCGTTTGGCCGCGCTATCTCTGAACATCGTCGTTTCGTGCCAAATTGTCCCGGAGCGCGGACAGCCTTGTCCGCGTGTTTCTTCCCCAACCCTCGCAGCTCGCGGACAAGGCTGTCCGCGCTCCTTTTGCGGCCCCGCCGCGCCGTGTTCTCTTGTTCGCTTGCGGCTCAATCCTGGCGCGTTACTTCTGTTCCAGCAGAAAGACCTTGGATGATTTCCGGTCCAGAGCGGATTCCACCTTCAGCATCGCCTGGTAATCGGCGGGGCTGATGATGGCCGGGGCGGGGTCAAATTCATCGGTGATGACGCATCCGCCGGGCACGGTGCAGCGTGGTGAGCCGCGCCGTTTCCGCGCCGGCCGCGAGGCTTTCGTTCTTCGGCGCGACGAGCACGTGCCGGGTAATCCGGCGGCAAATTCACCGCGACCCGGACGGTGTTTTTGTTCCCCTGCGCAATGAGCATGGGCAGCGCGCGCTGGTCGGCCGCCGGCCGGCAGCAGCGGCGGCGTGGAGGGCAGATTGAAGTAAAAATATTTTCCATCCGCGATGCCGTAGTTGTCAATGATCACCGAGAATTGTTCCAGGCCGGGATAGGTGTTGAACTCGGTCGTCAAATCGCCCACGGCTTGCGCACCCTGGGTCATGCCGGAAACGGCTTCCTGAAAATACCGTTTCCGCTCCTCGGGCGGCAGCTCGGAGAAGAACCGGTTCTTGGCGTTGTAATTATCGCCGTAATACCAGCGCGAAACCTCGAGCAGCGTCCGGCCGCTGTCGTCCAGCAGCAGCGTGTAATCCGTCCGGGTCGCGTCCTCGCAGTCCTTGGCGGCGTGAATGACTTCCCACGCCCCGGTGGAGAGCGCGATGCCCAGATGGCCATCGAAGGCTGGTGGAACCCAGTTGCGCGTATTGGTCGGTGTCGTTCAGATAATAATTCTGCGCCGTCGAGCGTGACGCGGACGAGCGGCGTCTGGAAGGCATCGCGGCAGGGGGAACGTCATCGCCACGTTCGTGATGCCGGCGATGGCCGGCAAGGTCCGAGGCCAGCACGAATTCCGGCTGGAAACCCGCCGCCGCGAGCATCGCGTGGAGCAGGATGGCGCGGTCCGCCGCGTGGCCGTAGCCGTCCGCCAGCGTCGTGTCGGCGGCGGACAAGTTCGCTCAATGGCAGTTCGGTGAACGCCGGCCCGGCATTGCGGATGTTCTTGGCGACAAAATCGCGGATGGCCTTCACCGCGTCGAGCCGGGTTTTGGCATGTCGCGGTCAGTTGCCGCGCCAGTGCCGCGGCCTTCGCGGATTGGTGCGACCGGTCCAGCATCGTCTGCGTTCAATTCCTTGAGATAATCCGTCGCATCGCCGACGAAATAGCCCACGCCGGCGGCATAGACCCATTCCGGCGGAAGCTGGGTTTCGGCCGGCAGCGCCGCAACCTTTCCCGACTGCCATTGAAATTCCTGCCGGCCGCCATTGTTCGTTGTGCCGGCTCGTCAACGATGCCCGGCGCGCCGCTGACCAGCCGCTGGATTTTGACGCCCGCCGGCGCGGTCAAGGTGAACGTTTTCTGCTCCAGTTCGTCCGGCAATTGAAACGATTCAAATCCGGCCAGGAACGGCTTGTTGGTGTAGGTGATTTCAAATTCAACCTCGATGGTGGACCCGACTTCCACGCCCGGCAGGCTCGCGACCAGGATCTTGCCGCCCGTGTAGCGTTTCGCCGAGGCGTTCCAACCCTCGTCCATCACGTTGATTTCGTCCTTGGAAATTTCCTGGCGCTCGCCGGACGGGGAAGTCACGACCGCGCGGACGAGCCGGGCCTCTTCGCAGGCGGGATTGTAGGGAATTTTCACCTCGGCTTCCCGGATCTTGCCGCTGTAAGTCAGGATGCGCTTGGAGTATTTCACCCGGTAAACCGCCGAGTGCGGGCCGGTCACTTCGAGTTCCTTCTGGCTGTCCAGAATCTGCGCGTTGGATTCCACCGGCGGCGACGGGCGGATTGCCGGTCACGGTCGCGGCCGTTCGGCGGCGGGATTTCCGGCGAGGGCGAGAATCGGCGTCTTGCGGCCATCATCGGCCAGCATCTTCAAAGTCTGTTTGAGGGTCGTGATATTGGCGCGGCGAGAACTCGACCGTCTTCAATTTCAACGTGCGGGAGCATTCGAGCGAACCGTTCGCGGCCTGAAAACTGCTGCTGATAGCTCACGCAATCGTCGTCCACCGATGAAGGCGGCGGCAACGCCGCCGCGCCGGTGAAGCCGCCCGCGAGTTTGAGCGAGATGTCCTCCTGCACGCCGGCAGGTCACCTCGGTTTCGAGCGGATATTTCCGCTGTTCCAGGCCGGTGCCGTCGAGGATGAAATTGACCACGCCGAGCCGCTTGCCGATCCACGGCACGGTCACGACGGATTCGCCGCCGCCGTTCGCCGTCATGCCGGCCACGGAAAATTCCAGTTCGGCCCGCAGTCCGGTGGACACGTCGCGCATGTCCGCTGGCGTGAGTTCAAGCGATTTGAGCCGCAGGCCCGGCACCGCCTGCTGGAGGCGCTGCTCGAAAAACCGCCGCTCGTCGTCCGGCTTCATGTTGCGAAAAGGCGTTCCGATACGCGTCGTCGTTGACGCCCTGGAACGACAATTCCGACTTCGCCTCAATCACGCCGTCCGCGTTCAAGGTCCCGGTCGTTTTGATCCGCATCATGTTTTCCTCCGGCGGCTGGATCGGGCTTAACCGGATGGTGTCGCCGTCGGGCCGGCACACGAGATAACTCTGGTTGCGGTCCTACGCCGGCAGCAGTTCGCGCGTGTTCTCGTCGGTCGGATCCATCAGCATGATCTGGCCCTTCTCCAGTTCGACGCCGACGATGGCGTGGTTGAAAAACGGATCGGGCACCTCGGCGTCCTTGTGGGTGCCGACGCTGACGAGCACCGGATACGCCTTCAAGCCGGCCAGGCGCAGCATCGAAACCAGCAGGGCCGCCTTGTCGCGGCAGACGCCGTATTTTTTGTCGAAGGTGATGCACACGTCATGCGGTTCGAAGCCGGGCCGGTCCTTTTCCGGCGTGATGCCCATGTAACGGATCTTGTTGGAGACGAAATAAAACAGCGCCTTGACCTTGTCCATGTCCGTCGCCGCGCCCGCTGGTCAGTGTCCTGCACCTTCTGTTTCATTTCCGGCGTCGTCGCGTCCAGGTGCGGCTGGCTCAAGTTCCAATACCATTTCGAGACGGCCGCCCAGTCCGGCAGGGTGCTGACAAAGAGCCGCTGCAACACCTCTCGTAAGGCGGCATGGACGGCTCGTCATACATGCGCGGCACGTTGTTCACCTCCCAGCGATAGACCATGGTGTTGTCGGCGCCGGGCTTGTGTCGAAGAGGTGACCGTTCCCGGAACCTCGTCCCGCAGGGCAATGCGTTTCAGCGGCCGGTCCTGCGGGCGCGTGAACCTCGTAGGTGATGTGCCGGATGAAGCCCGGTGCCTTCAAAGACATTTTCCTCGGCATATTGGCCGGGAATGATCGGGCGCTCGATGGTTTCGCGCTCCACGGAATGGACCACGTCGCCGATGTCCAGGCTCGGGATGTTCACCCGCAACACCCGCATGTTCGGGTCGTAAATGTTCTCCGCCATCTGGCTGTCATCAATGGACTCCTTGGAATTCGCCGCCACGTCCACCGGAACCACCGTGCCGTCGGGCTTGATCACTTCCAGCGTGGGCACCGTCGACCGTGGTGTAGGGCAGCATGAAATTCATGCGTCAGCGTGCGGTTGTCGCGCTTGCCTTTTTCCGTGAGCACCTTGGTGAACGTTTCATCCTGGCACTCGCCCGTGCCGTCCGCGCGATAGACCCGGACCGACTTTTGGTCCACCGTCACCGAGTCGCAATCCGGATATTTTGCCGGCGTGATTTCCGCCGCCGCCGCCATCACCGGCTTGGCGTCCACCAGGGAGAACTCGCTGCCGGCATAGCGGTTGGTTTCGCCGCGCGCGGAGCAAACCGCCAGCGCGACGGCGGCCAGAATCAGCCTGCGGCCCGGAAATAAAAATCCTGTTTTCATAATAATGAGCAACGGCGGATATAATGCGCCAATCCCGTCAATCCGCCAGACGGTTTTAACATTTTTTCACCGGCCCTGCGGCTCTTCCATCGGACGGCAATTTAGACCATGACCCGGCGGCTTTGCTCATATTTTGGGAAGCGACCCAAACCGAACCGGAACCATGTGGTTGCCCAAGCGCGTGGCCGCTACGCCCCCGTCGCGCGAAACTCCCGGCACATCATTTGGTTCGCCCGCCAGCCCTGGCGACGAGGCGTCGCAGCCACATGCGGCAAAAAAAGCGGGCGACAGGCGGTGAAAAGGAAGGAGGATTCCAAACACCACCCATCGCCGGTTCCCCGGGTAATTTTCCAAGGTAGGGTCATCGCGCTGCGATGACCGGACGGCGCGGCGCGCCGTCCCTGCCGGTTAAGTCACCACGATGCTGCCGGAATTGCACCACGGCCTGTAGCCCGTGCTGCCACCCACGGCCCGCGCCCGCACCGTAACGGTCGAGGTTGACGCGAGGTCTTCCAGCACAATCCGGCGGGCTTGGGTGTAAATGCCGGCTTTGCTCCAGGTCTTCCCGCCGTCCACGCTGGTCTGCATTTGATACGCCTTCGTCATGGTGGCCGTCAGGCGCAGCAACAGTTTCGCCGGTTTAAGGTTGGAGAAAGGAGCATTAGGCGGTCCAAATTACAACACCTTAAGTTTTTTTGGGATTATCCACTTTACAAACCAACATAGCTGCGGTAACTTTCGGCTTGAAAAGCAAGTCGCCATTGAAAGATTTGACCCTCATTCAAATCATTGACCAATTCCCCGACGATGAGACGGCACGGAAACATCTTGAGGCCGTGCTTTGGAAAAACGGTCCAGTCTGCCCGCATTGCAAAAACCACACGGACAAGCCGATTTACAAGCTCGAACCGCGTTCAGATAGCAAGAAGGCCGTCCGTGCTGGTGTCTATAAATGCGGGGCGTGTCTGAAGCAATTCACTGTCACCGTCGGCACAATCTTCGAGGATAGCCATATCCCGTTGCGGAAATGGCTAATTGCTTGGTATCTGGTTTGCAGTTCCAAAAAGGGAATTAGATCGCTGCAATTGAAGCGGATTCTGAAAATCGGCAGCTACGGCACTGCCCTTTTTATGAGCCACCGCATCCGCCACGCTTTGCGGGAAACAGGCTATTCCGAAAAGCTGCGGCGACCGAAGGGCGGTTGGCAGGCTAACACGAGCATAGGCTGCAATCCCGTTTAAGGGTGGCGGACAAAATCAGCGCGCAACCGCCATTTGCCATTGCCGCGGCGGCGGTTTTCGTGGATTTTGTCACGCGTGAAAATTCAACGCGCTTTGCTCTCCGTTTCCGACAAGACCGGCCTCATCCCGTTCGCCCAAATCCTCGCCCAGGCCGGCATTGAAATCATTTCCACCGGCGGCACGGCCAAGGCCCTGCGCGACGCCGGGCTGACGGTCAAGGACATCAGCGATGCACACCGGCTTTCCCGAAATGCTCGATGGCCGGGTCAAGACGCTGCATCCGAAAGTCCACGGCGGCCTGCTTTACATCCGCGGCAACGCCGCGCACGAAGCCGCCGTGAAACAGCACGGCATCGCGCCGATTGATCTGGTGGTGGTGAATCTGTATCCGTTCGAGGCGACGGTGGCGAAGCCGAACGTGTCGTCTGCACGACGCGATTGAGAACATTGACATCGGCGGCCCTTCCATGCTGCGCAGCGCGGCCAAAAACCACGACAGCGTGACGGTGGTGGTGGACCCGCTCGATTACGCGGAGGTGGCCAAACAGATTTCCGAAAACGGCAACACGACGCTGGAACTGCGCCGCAGGCTGGCGGCGAAAGTTTATGCCCGCACGGCGGCTTACGACGCGGCGATTGCGGCGCATTTGCAGAAGGAATTTGCCGCCGACAAGAGCACCCTGCCGCAAGCGCTGACGATTTCCGCGCCGTTGGCGCAGCCGTTGCGTTACGGGGAAAATCCGCACCAGACGGCGGCGCTTTACGGCAGGTTCCACGATTATTTCAAGCAACTCCACGGCAAGGAACTGTCCTACAACAACATTCTGGATTTGACGGCGGCGGCGAATCTGATTGCCGAATTCAAGAATGATCCGCCTGTGCAAAGCTCCGGCGCGATAAACCCGCCGACGCTGGCGATTTTGAAGCACACGAATCCGTGCGGCGTCGGGCAGGGCGGCAGCCTGCGCGAGGCGTGGGACAAGGCGTTTGCGACCGACCGGCAGGCGCCGTTCGGCGGCATCATCGCGGTGAACCGGCGCGCTCGACGGCGCGTGCGCGGAAGCCATCGCGGAAATTTTCAGCGAGGTCATCGTCGCGCCGGAATTCTCGGCGGAGGCGCTGGCGGTGTTGCAGAAGAAGAAAAACCTGCGGCTGCTGCAAATCTTGAAGTGCCCGACGACGGCGCAACCGTGGGACGTGCGGAGCGTGGGCGCGGATTCATTCCTGCTGCAGCAGCGCGATTTGAAAACGACCGCCGACAGCCGATTTGAAAATCGTGACGAAGCGGCAGCCGACGGAGGCGGAATTGAAGGCGATGCTGTTCGGCTGGCGCGTGGTGAAGCACTTGAAGTCCAACGCGATTCTCTATTGCGGCGCGGACCGCACGCTGGGCGTGGGCGCGGGCCAGATGAGCCGCGTGGACGCCAGCCGCATCGCGGTCTGGAAGGCGGGCGAGGCGAAGTTGGCGCTTGAAAGGCAGCGTGGTTTGCAGCGACGCGTTTTTCCCGTTTCCCGACGGGCTGCTCGCGGCGGCGGACGCGGGCGCGACGGCGGCGATCCAGCCGGGCGGCTCGGTGCGGGACGCGGAGGTGATTGCGGCGGCGGACGCGCGCGGGCATGGCGATGGCGTTCACCGGCACGCGGCATTTCCGGCATTGAATCAGTCCTACACTCCTCGACAGTCCACAGCCTGTTTGCCAAGCTCGACTGTGGACTCGTGACCGTGGGCTGTGGACTTATAGCAGCAGCCAGTAAATCAGGACGAACTGGCCGAGCGGTGACGAGCAACGATGAGCGCCCAGACAAAAAGTTCGCGGAAGCGCAGGCCGCGCTGCCGGGCGGCGGCGAGCCAGAATTGCAGTTTCGCGGAGCCGATGGTGATGATGTCGCCGTTGCGGAGGATTTGATTTTGAAACGGCTCGCTGTTGACGGCGACCAGGGCGCCCGGCGCAACGCGCGAGGATTGAAGCCGTCCTTCCGCAATTCAAGCGCGAGGTGCTGGTCCCAGACGCCGTCGTCGTCGAGTTGCAGATGGTTGTCCGGCGCGCGCCCGACGCGGAAAGGAAAACGGCGGACAACCGCTTGGCTGCCCGCCTTTTTTCCCGAAAGAACGTTGAGTTGAATCATCAGAAAATCCGCTTGTCCACGTTGATCTGGTCGTCGGGATAAACCGGCGGATCCTTGGCCGGAGTTTTGAGGGCCTCATCGTAATCCACCCGGATGCGCTGGCCGCTGCTGGCGCGAATGAGCCAGACTTTTCCGTGGTTGGCAAAATCGGTCAGGCCGCCGGCGGATTGGATGGCCTTGGTGACGGTGGTGCCATCGGTATATTGCATGCGTTGTCCGTGGCCGTTGACTTCGCCGCCGACATAAAAAACGCGGTTGCCGGATACTCACAGTGACGGTCAGGCGGACGTAGTATTTGGGGACATAGTTGGTGTAAATCTCGTTTTGCAATTCGCCGGCGGTCTTGCCGAGGGCGTAAATGGAGCCGATGAGCGGCAGGGTGATGGTGCCGTCTTCCTTGATGGACTCGGCATGCTCGGGAATCTGGGTCGGCGAGCCGGAAAAAGTACACGGATCACCGCGTCGCCCACATGGAAAGCGGGCCACATTCGTCAGCGATTGGTCGGTGCACGCCGGGGCGAGGGAGGATTGTCCAAGAAGCGGGTCCTGGCGATGGCGAACTGCAGCCGGTGAAGACCAGCCCGGACAGCCATCGTCGCACAGGCGAATAATCCGCGAACAAATAATTTCATGGGCGCTAATTCTTGCGAAAATGGCGGCGCAATCAATACTTTTGTTTGATTTCCTTCCGGTCGGTGTCGCCGCCGGGACTTTTTTCCTTGGCTTCGGCGTCCTGTTCCTCCTCGTTCTTCGAGTAGTAATAATAGCCGTGGTAGTAGCCGCTGTAGTAATAGTAGCTCTCGTCCTGCGACATGTTGATGTTGTTGAGGACGATGCCGATGAGGGTGCCGCCGACTTTTTCGATCATCTGCTTGGCGCGGATGTTCATCGGCTGCGGGTAGCGGCGGTATTGGATGACCTGGACGACCATGTCCATCTCGCTGGCCAGAATGGCGGCGTCGCTCACGCCCATGATGGGCGGCGAATCGAAGAACACGAAATCATAGCGCTGCTTCAATTCGGCCACCAAGTCCTTCATGGAGGCGGAACCGAGGATGTTCATGGAACTGCTCGGCAGTTTGCCGCTGGCCAGGAGATCGAGCGTGGGAATGCTGGTCCGTTGGATGACCTCTTCCAAGGTGTTCTGTTTGAGCAGATAATTGGTCAAACCGAGGTTGTTGCTGACCTTGAGCACTTTGTGGAGCGTCGGGCGGCGCAGGTCCGAATCCACCAGCAGCACGCGCTGGCCGGACTGCGCAAAGACGGTGGCGAGGTTGAGCACGGTGGTGGATTTGCCCTCGCCCGCGCCGGCGCTGACGACGACGATGGAGTTGAGCCGGTCGTCCTTGCGCGAGAACAAGAGGTTGGTGCGCAACACGCGGTAGGCCTCGGCGTGCTGGCTTTCGGCTCCTTCGTCAATCAAACGGCCGACGTTCTGGGGAATGACGCCCAGCACCGGCGCCTGAAGCGCGCGTTCCACGTCGTCAATGGTCTTTACGCTCGTGTCCAGATATTCAATGAAGAAGGCCAGACCGATCGCCGACCATCAGGCCAATGACGATCCCGAGAATGATGTTCAGCGTTTTATTGGGGCGGACGGGGCTTTTGCCGGGCGAGGCCGGATCTACAATGGTCACCATGGTCGTCCGAGGGAGCGCCGAGTCAATCGTCTCTTGCATGATTTTTGCCTCAAGGATCTTGTGCAAATCAATCGCTTGCTCTCCAGCGTGCGTTTCAATTCCCAATATGGCTGGCCATTTTCGGCTTCTTCCTGGTCTTTCTTGATGGCGGCCTGGACCGTGGCGTTTTGCACGTCGAGCGAGGCTTTCAACGAATCCGCCTGATTGGCAAGGGTGATCATGAGGCCCCCGACGCGGGCGTCCATCTGGGCGTTCAATTTATCAGCCGCCGCCTGCGCGCGTATCACGTCCGGATAGTTCGTGCTGTAATCCACTTTCATCGTCGCCAGCGCTTGTTCGGTCTGGTTCATTTGGCTCAACAAACTGCTCAAGTCGGAATCCTGCATCATCGTGGGCAGGACGTTCCGCAGTTCCGCGGGATTCGTCTTTTGCAGCGACTGCAACTTGGCCAGTTGGACGCTCATTTTGCTGTATTCCTTTTCCTGGTCAATCTGCTGGATATTGTATTGCTGCAACTGCACCTGGCTTAGCGTCGGAGTTGGTCCGGTGGACTGGGGATCAGTATCAACGATGTTCAAATCTTTGCGCAACTGGTCCACGTTGGTCTGGAGCTCGGCGATCTCTTCGTCTTCTTTGGCGAATTCTGTTTTCAACACTGCGATGCCAGCCATTGTGTTCGTGCTGCGCAGATCGAGTCGGTATTTCTGATAAGCCACCGCGATGCCGTTGGCCAGCCGCGCGGCGTCCTCCTTGTCTTCGCTGTAAACCGTGATATCAATCAGCTTGGTGTTGCGTTCTGGACTCAAGCCCATGCGCTGTTTGAGCAGTTGCATGGTATCTTCGGTCTTGAGCGGCACGCCGCTGTTGTATTTGACGCCCCATTTGTTGTTCAGATCCAAGTCCGCAATCACCCGTTTCAGGACCGTCTCCGATTGCATGATGCTGAATTCCGTCTGGATGAAATAGGGATCATAAGGGGAATACGGGGACTGCATGCCGGACATGCTTTGGATGTCCGTGACATCCTGATTGATCTCAATGCGGGCGGTGCTGGAATAGGATTCCGGCAGGACGAAGGTGACCACCGTGGCGGTGATCGCGATGAGAAGGAAGACGGAGATGATGACGGTTTTGCGGATGCGAATGATGCGCCAATAATCTAGGAAATGCAGGCTGGTTTCCGGCGGCGGCTGGTTGATCGGCTGGCTTTTTGCTGGTTCCATAGGTCGAAAAACAATGGGAGTCAGGGTAATGACCCTGCTCCCGTTCAAATCGTTCAAATTATTCTGTCAGACACCCGGGCTTGACTCAAGAACTAATAAGTCGCCGAAACCCCCAAATAGATGCGGTTGCGCGTGTAACTCTGCCCCGACGCCGGGGTGGTATACCAATCGAAGTTGTAACCCAGATCCGATGACCAGTGACGGGTGAAAGCATAGGACAGATCCACGCCCACATTGTAAAACTCGGCGGACTGGCTGTTATACGCGCCGTCGTTGTAAACGGAATACTGGAAATGCCCCAACAAGCTGCCGGTGAGTTTTGGCGTGATCGCGTGATTGATGGAACCGTAAACCACCGTGCTTTCCTGATCCTGCGTGATTTGACCGCTGGAATTGACTTGGACCGTGTCCGTCGTGTTTCGCGATTGTGTCACGCCCACCTGCGCATAGCTTCCGGAGGCATAGGTGTAAAGCAAGGAAGCGTCGGCATAAGGTCCTAACGAACTGGACGAACTCGGGTCGTTGTAATAATCAGTGTATTGCACACCCACCTTGGCGACTCCCTTCAAGTTATCCAGAAACTCGTGCTGCACGCCCACATAGCCGTATTGCGACCGGTTGTCACGGCTGTTGCTCATGAAAGGGGCCGAACCCACTGTAGGTCCCGGCGCAATCGGTTCGTCTCCGGTGAACCAGACCTGTCCGTATTTGTAGCCAACCAGTCCCACCGTCTGCCGGGAAAAGGCCCACTGCAACTCCGGCCCCACGAGCAATTCAACCCGATTCAAAGTGCCGGCATAACTCGGATCGGCCGCCGTGCCATTGCTGTTTTCGTAGTCGTAAATCGAAGTCTGGGAGGTCAACTCGGTGCTGAATTGCCGCGTCCAGTCCGTGTGCAACGAAGCGTTGAAAGTGTTGGCGAGGTTGTTTCCCTCCACGCGCTGTGGTGCCGCCGTGCCGGCGGATGTCAACGCCGGATCCTGCTGCACCGACAGCGTGTCTTCAATCCTGGTTTCCCAGCGTGGCGTGAACGCGTGATCCAGCCACAGATCAAATTGATGGGTCTGGTCAATCGGATTTGACCCGTTGTTCTGCCGGTCCTGATAATAATAAACTCCGTAAGTGTAACGCAGCCCGATTTCCGTCTGCTGTAGCGGCACGTTCAAGCTGAACGACGGGCTCGCCTCAAAGCCGGCGCTGCCCTGTTTTTGCGGAGTGGTGGTGTAGTTGTCGTCGTAGAATCCCCGCAGGGTGCCTGACAGGCTCCACATCTTGGAATTATCCCCCGAAGAATCCGGTGCATACGCGGCATGAAGACTGGCAGTTCCGGCTGCCAGCCAGCCCCAAGGAGACAAAAAGTTTCTTCATACGCTGTATTCTGTAGACGGCACCAGATGCATTTTTGCTCAAATTAAAAAATCCAGAACCGTTGACAATTGCCAAATTAGCAAAATTGCAACAATCTTGTCAAAGGTATTTTGTGATAATTTTTCATCTCAACCAATCCGTGCCCTAAACGCCATCAACGGTCTATCCTGTCTGTAGTTCCCGCTTCCGTTTCAATGCGTTCAGCAATGTCTTGAGCGTAAGAGTGTTGACCACGTCCTTTTGTTCCAGCCAGCCTTTTCGCGCAATCCCGGCGCCCAAGCGCAGAAACCCGGCGTGCTCGTTCCGGTGGGCGTCCGGGTTGATGACGCATTGGACGCCTTTGCTTTTGGCATAAGGCCACAGGCGCCAGTCCAAATCAAACCGGCGCGGATTGCTGTTCAGCTCGACCCATGTGCCGGTCGCCGCGCACGCGTCAATCACGGCCTGCACGTTGATCGGATACGGTTCGCGTTCCAGAAGCAATCGCCCGGTCGGATGGGCGATGATGTGGACGAACTTGTTTTCCGCCGCGCGGATCAACCGCTTGGTGTTCTCGGCCTCGTTTTTGGAGGGGACGTGCAGGCTGGCCACCACCACGTCCAGCTCCGCCAGCAGTTCGTCGTCAAAATCCAGGCCGCTTTTCAGAATGTCCGCCTCCGTCCCCGTCAACAGCCGGAAATCACTGCCGCGTTTTGCCAACCTCTCATTGATCTTTCCGATCTCCTTGATTTGTTCCCGCAATCGTTTCGCGTCCAATCCATTCGCCTGAAACGATGACTTCGAATGGTCGGTGACGGCCCAATACGCCAGCCCCAGATCCTCCATGTGCGCGGCAATTTCCTCCAGTGTATTGTGGCCGTCGCTCCACGTCGAGTGGTTGTGCAGCGCGCCTTTCAAATCCGTCCACTCAATCAACTTCGGCAAACCGTCCTTTTCCGCAGCGGCGAATTCCCCGTGGTCCTCGCGCAATTCCGGCTCGATGCAGGGCAGATCCAGTTTCGCAAAAATGTCCTCCTCCGTCCGGCACGGCACGAGCAGCTTTGGGTCACGCGTTTCCTCCTTGGACTTGAACAGCCCGTATTCATTCAGCCGCAGGCCACGCTGAATGGCCCGCTGCCGCATCACAATGTTGTGCTCCTTGCTGCCGGTGAAATACGCCAGCGCGAACGGAAATTCCCGGTCGCTCACCACGCGCAAATCGCACTGGATGCCACCCTCCAAAATCACGCTCGCCTTGGTGTCGCCTTGCGCCGTGACCTTGAGGATGCCGTCCTGTTTGACAAAAAAATCAATCACCGCCGCCGGCTTCGATGACGACGCCAGCAAATCAATGTCGCCGATGACCTCCTTGAACCGGCGCAGACTGCCCGCCATGCTGCAACGGATCACGTCGGGATGCCCGCGCAGATTTTCCAGCAGCGGCTCCGCGGCGGCCAGCGCGTCGCTCAACAAATGCTTGCTCGCGTAGGTGCGCCGCCGCTCGATGCCCTCCAGAATGTTCGCCTGCGTTTTCTCGCCGAAGCCGTCGAGTTCCGCCACCGTGCCCTTCTTGCAAGCCGCTTCGAGCTTTTCCACAGAGTCAATGCCCAGCTTTTGGTTCAGCGCCTGGATTTTCTTCGGGCCGAGTCCGGAAATTTCCAGCATTTCCATCAAGCCCGGCGGAATGGATGCCTTCAACTCCTCGTAATATTTTAACCGCCCCGTCTCAACCAATTCGGTGATTTTCTGTTCCAGCGCCTCGCCGATGCCCTTGATTTCGCCCAGCCGTTTTTCAGCGACCAGCGTAGCCAGCGGCTCGTTCAGGCTTTCGATTGTTCTTGCCGCGTTGGCGTAGGCGCGGGCTTTGAATGGGTTTTCGCCTTTCAATTCCAGCAGCGTGCCGATTTCCACCAGGATTTCCGCAACCTTGTCTTTGTCCATGCCGCAAAATATGCAAGTGCGATTCCTCAAATTCAAATTTTTAACGCCACGACGCCAACACGCAAAGGCGTGAGGAATTCTTTTTCAAATCTTCGCGTCTTTGCATCCTTGCGCCTTTGCGTTAATTTTTCCGCGCTGTGATTAAACGGAAACATATGCCCGTCGCGCTGACCATCGCCGGCTCGGACAGCGGCGGCGGCGCGGGCATCCAGGGGGATTTGAAAACGTTCGCCGCGCTCGGCGTCCACGGCACGAGCGCCATTGCCTGCCTCACCGCGCAAAATCCCCGGCGGGTCGTTGGCGTGGAGCCGGCCTCGCCCAAAATCCTGCGTCGGCAAATCGAAGCCGTGTTCGAGGAACTGCCGCCGGTCGCGGTGAAAACCGGAATGCTATTCTCGGCGGAAAACGTCCGCGTCGTCGCTGAATTTTTCGGAGCGCGAGCGGCCCACTCGCGAGTTCCGCTGATTGTTGATCCGGTCATGGTTTCCACCAGCGGCGCAAAATTGCTTGTTCCGGTGGCGGTGAGCATCCTGAAGGAAAGGTTTCTGCCGCTCGCGACGCTCGTCACGCCAAACCTCGAGGAAACGAGGATTTTGATTGGCGGCAAACCGGCTTCGGTGGCGGAAATGCGCGCCGCGGCAAGGGAAATTCATTTGCGTTTCGGCTGCGCGGCGCTGGTCAAAGGCGGGCATTTGCGCGGCGTTTCGGCAGCGGCGGACATTTTTTTCGACGGCAAGACCGAATTGTTGTTGACCGCGCCGTTCGTGAAGAGCGTCCGGACACACGGCACCGGCTGCACCTATTCCGCGGCCATCTGTGCGGCGCTGGCGCTGGGAAAGGATTTGCCGCAGGCCGTTCAAATCGGTAAACAATTTGTCACCCGGGCCATCTCGGAAAGTTACCGCGTCGGAAATCATTTTGCGCTCGGCAATTCTTGAACTCACGGCGTTCGCAGCCGGAAGAATTGCGGCCCGTTCGTCGCGCCCACCACCAAGACGTTCTGATGGTTTGTGAACACCGCCGGTGGAATATTGCTGGAACTCCAATTGGGCGACGCCAGGTTTGCTGCTGCCTCAACATGAAAACCGTCAGGATAAACCGGCCACGACAAGACCAGATTCGTCCCCGATTTTGTTGCCGCCAGCGTCTCTGAAACAAACGACCAGGCCAGCGCGTAAGCCTCGGCTGCGCTGACGATGCTGTTTCCGCCCGCCTTCCAGACCTGCAAATCGTAGCGGCCGGGCGCGAGCCGACGGCACGAACACGTGCTGGACGTTGTCCACCAGACTGGTGCTGCACGCCACCAGATTGCTGTTGGCGGCGTTGTAGAGAAACAGCGCCAGGTTGTTGATGGCGGTCTGGTTCTGATGACGCTCCCAGACCAGCGTCGCAGAGGCGGCGAACATGGCACCGCTGTCGGCGTTGGTGACTTCAAAATAATAGTGGTTGACCGCGTCGGACGGGAACGGAAAGCCGCCGCTGGTGTTCGTGTTGAAATCCCAGCCGTTCAAAACGCCAACCGTGCCCGTCGCGGCGTTGGGCGGATGCGTGCCGCCGGCGGAAACCGTCGTGGAAGCAATGTAACCGCGCTTGCCACCCGCAAGCTGTTCGTAGGAATTGAACACGTTCAACACGCCCGCGCCGTAACGCAGGTCGAGCGGTGACGGCGCCTGGTTCGTCCAATCCGCTGGTTTCACCGCACCATTGAGCAACAGCGCCTTCACCGTCCGGATGTCCGCGGCGGAATTGGTGTCGCTGCCGCCGTCTCCGCGCAATCCGACCTGCATCAGAACCGCCGCCGCGCCGGAAACATACGGGGTCGAAAAACTGGTCGCCCCACCGGGCGCGACGAGGTCCGGCTTGCAGCGGCCATTGTCCAGCGTCGGACCGTAGCTCGAACTGCCGTCGGAAACGCCGACGCCCAGCCCGTTGTAGCACGACGCCGGCGGATTTACCGGTCCGCCGTTGCCCGCGCCGCTCACAAACAGCGTCCGGTATTGCGCCGCGTAATCGTCGTAGGCCGAGTTGATGGCTTCCTCCTCGTTGGTCGAAACGTGGGAATAATCCTCGTTCAAAAAAATGAAACTCTGGTTCACCACCGGGTCGTTGATGTTGGTCGCAGGCAGGGTAACGATGTAATTCGTCGTGCCTCCGACGACGAGCACGTTTTCCTGCACAAAGTAATCCGCGTCATAATTGTCCACGTGCGCGACGTTGGTGGCCACGCCGCCGGACAACCCGTAAAAATTCCCCGCGACTCCGCCGGCATGACCGGAGGCGCCGCCCACGGTGTTCGGAAAATTGTTGGCCGAGCCGCTGCTGGAAATGTAGGTGAAGAGACTCGCCGGCTGGCCGGGCACGCCGGGACTGACTTCAAAATTCGTCGTGCCGGCAGATTCAATCGCCTCCGGTTGCGCCACGCGGATGCCCGCGCCGTTCAGGTTCGTCGTCACCGCGCGCAATACCGTCACGCCGATGGTATCAAGGTTTGTCGCGCGAAGAAGGCCGCCGCAAAAGACTGTGAGGATGAGCATCAGCGCAGACGTCCGTTTCATTCGTTGTTCAGGTTTCACGCGGAAAATAATCCATCCCGCGCCGGATGCCAAATGGCGTTTCTGAAAATTTTATCGAATTCCGCCGGTTCTGCCTTAACTTGGGGGAAATGTCCGACCGCGCTGGTCATCAACGAAATCTATTTGAGCCTGCAGGGCGAAAGCACCTTTGCCGGGCTGCCGTGCATTTTCATCCGGCTCACCGCCTGCGACCTGCGCTGCTCCTATTGCGACACCGCCTATGCCTTCACCGAAGGCAAGAAAATGTCGCTGGGGGAAATTCTGGTGAAAATTACGAAGCTGGCCGCGCCATTTTCAGACCGCTTCCTCCCATTAACACCGGGCTTCAGCCCGGTGACAGCGCAAACGGAGCGATTCCCAGTCGTTTCAACGGCTTCCCGCATCGGACAAACCGCTGAAGCGGTTGCCGGCGGAGCGGCGTCAATCACCGGGCTAAAGCCCGGTGTTAATGAGATTTTGCGACTCCCGCTTGTGGAACTCACGGGCGGCGAGCCGCTGCTCCAGAAAAATTCCCTGCCGCTGATGAAATTGCTCTGCGACGAAGGTTTCACCGTGCTGCTGGAGACCAGCGGCGCGCATGACATTTCGCCGGTGGATCCGCGCGTCCATCGCATCATGGATTTGAAATGTCCCGGCAGCGGCGAGGTTGAACGCAACCGCTGGGAAAACCTCAAACACCTGAAGGCAACCGACGAAATCAAGTTCGTCATCGGCACGATGGAGGATTACGAATGGGCGAAGCAAAAAATTTCCGAACACCGGCTGGATTTGGCATGTCCATTGCTGTTTTCCTGGGTGCATCCGCTCGCGCCGGAACAACAAAATCCGTCGTTGAAAAAAGTTCCGGCGGGGCAAACGCCGTTTTCGCGGCGGGAGCTGGCGGAAAAAATCATCGCCGATGCGCTGCCGGTGCGGTTTCAGGCCCAGTTGCACAAAATCATCTGGCCGCCGGAACAGCGGGGAGTTTAGCGATTTACGATTTATGATTTACGATTGGCTCCTGAAAAGAACGGAGCCGCGTAAATCGTAAATCGTTAGCCGTAAATTTGTGTCGAAAGCCAAAATCATACTCGATCAGCTTCGCGACTCCGAGTCGCGCAACGTCACGTTCATCGAGCCGGACGGCTCTTGGCCGATTGTCTGGGACCGCGCCAAGGATGTCTTTGTTTGGGACGCCGACGGGAAAAAATATCTGGATTTGACCGCCGCGTTTGGAGTCGCCGCCGCCGGTCACGCGAATCCGCGCGTCGTCGAGGCCGGCCAGGAGCAGCTCGCCCGGTTGCCGCACGCGATGGGCGATTTCCATCCGCATGTGCGAAAGGCCGAACTGGCCCGCGAGCTGGGCCGCATCACCTTTGAGCACTGGAGCCAGAAAATCGGCCGGACAATTTTCTGCAACTCCGGTTTCGAGGCCGTCGAGGCCGCATTCAAGACGGCGCTGCTGGCCACCGGCCGGCACGGCGTCATTGTCTTCACCGGCGCGTATCATGGGCTGGGCTACGGTGCGCTCAACGCAACGCACCGCGAATATTTTCCGCAAACCGTTCCTGCCGCAACTCCGCGAATTCGCGCGCTTCGTCCCGTTCCCGGCGCGGGCCGCCGACCTCACCACCGTCGAATTCCAGATCCGCCACCTCATCCGGCGCGAATGGGTTGGCGCCATTCTCGCCGAACCGATCCAGGCGCGCGGCGGCATCAACGTTCCGCCGCCGGGATTTCTGCCGCTGTTGCGGAGGCTCTGCGACGAAAACGGCGCGTTGTTGATTCTTGACGAGATTTACACCGGCTTTGGCCGCACCGGAAAAATGTTCGCCTGCGAACATCCCGGCGTCACGCCCGACCTCATCTGCCTCGGCAAGGCGCTCACCGGCGGCTTTCCGCTCTCGGCCTGCGTCGGCCGCAGCGACATCATGGAAAGCGCGTGGCCGGCTTCCAAGGGCGAGGCGCTGCACACCAGCACGTTCCTCGGCAACCCGGTCGGTTGTGCGATGGCGCTGGCGCAAATCGCGGAGATTGAAAAGTTGAAGTTGCCAGAACGTGCCTCCGAACTCGGCGAATTTCTGCTCGGCGAATTGCAATCGAAACTGGCGAACGGGAAATTTCAGATCGCCGTGCGCGGTGTCGGCCTGATGGCGGGCGTCGAATTGCGCCGGCACGACGGCTCGCCCGCCTGCGTCGAGACGTTCTCCGCCATCAAGGAATTGGCGAGGCGCGGATTCATTTTCCTGCCGGAAGGCGAATTCGGCAACGTCATCAGCCTCACCCCGCCGCTCACCATCACCAAGGCGCAACTGACCAAGGCCGTCGCCGCGCTCGCGGAAGTATTGGCCATAGATGGACACAGTTGAAATGCAAATTGGGGTAGTGCGCGTCACTCCGTGCGCGCCGGTTGTGAAAAGTCATGTGGCGGCGCGCACGGAGTGACGCGCCCCACCTATTTTATCCGTGTCCATCCGAGTCCATCCGTGGTTTAATTTTCCCGGATGAAACTTTCGGAAATGCGGGAAGTGCTGGCGGCGCGCGGGATTCAACTCACCAAATCCCTCGGCCAGAATTTTCTGCACGATGCGCATCAACTCCAGCGCATCGTCGCCGCGGCGGCACTTTCCAGGGCGGACAGGATTCTGGAAATCGGCCCCGGCCTTGGCCCGCTCACAGAATTGCTGCTGGCCAATGCCGGCGAAGTCCTTGCCATCGAGAAGGACGCGCGGCTGGTGGAATTTCTCCGCGAGCACTGGAGCACCGAACTCCGATTCGGCCCGGCGGGCGAACCGGCGCGCAAATGCGCCGAACCGAATCCGAGTTCGGCGTTCCAATTGTTTCACGCCGACGCGCTGGAATTTCTCAAGCAGGAAGCCCGCGACTGGAGCGATTGGAAGCTCGTGGCCAACCTGCCGTATTCCGTCGCCTCGCCGATTTTGGTGGAACTGGCCTGCGGTCGCCGCGCGCCGGAGAAAATCGTGGCCACGCTCCAACTCGAAGTCGCCCGGCGGCTGATGGCGCGGGCGGACGACGATGATTACGGGATTTTGACCTTGCTCGTGCAATTGGATTTTGAGCCGCGGGAATTTTTCAAAATTCCGCCGGGCTGCTTTTTCCCGGAGCCGGATGTGGATTCTGCCTGCGTGGTTATGGACCGGCGCGAGCACTCGTTGCTGCCGGAAAATCACCGCGCCGCTTTCAAGAAAATCGTCAAGCGCGCCTTTTCGCAGCGGCGGAAAATGATGCTGAAACTGTTGAAAGCCGACTGGCCGCCAGGGAAACTGGAGGCTGCGTTCGCCGAATTGAAAATCTCGCCGCAGGAACGGGCGGAGAAATTGAGTTTGGATCAATTTGTGACCCTGACGAAAAGGCTCACCAAATGGAACCATGAAACTGAAAAGATTTAAAATTTCGTTGGCCAAAGAGGATGGTTCTTATGGAAAAGTTGTCGGAACAGGACGCACCATAACTGCAAGTCAGAACATATCCCGATTGAAACCTCTGTTTGTTTCGAGCCGGACATTGAAGACGAAGACGGGACACAAAACTTGTGAATTCAAAATTATCCAAACCTCGCCTAAACTGTGGCGAATGCCTGTTATGAATCACTTTCGCGCATCATCGTTCGTTATTCAATGATTTTTATTGGCGCGGCATTGAATCCTCCTACAATCCCCGTTCAGTCGAACGGAGCGTTATCGAGATGGGCAGGAAAACCATAATTGCCATCGCCGCCGCCGTCGTCCTGTTGCTGGCAGGCGGGTTGGTGCTCTATTTCCATCAGCCGCCCAAGCCGGCCCGCGTCCATCGTGTCCAACCCGCCAGGGAATTTGTCGGTGTGGGCATCGCGATCCGGGAGGACCCGCAAAGCCATGCAATCGTGATTCAATGGGTCATTCCCAATTCCCCGGCTGCGGCGGCGGGCCTCACCAACGGCCTGGTCATCAGCAAAATGGACGGCGTCTCGTTGGACGGCAAATCGCTAACGGAATCCGCCAGCCTCCTCGGTGGGCCGGTCGGCTCCACCTTGAAATTGGAACTGGTCACGCCGGACGGAAGCCGGACCAACACCGTGGAATTGACCCGGCAAAAGCTCAAGTTGTAATCGGGGATTGGTTCCCGCCTGCGTTATCCGGTCTTGGGTCCGTCTATCAATCCGCTGGCTGGAGGTGAAACATGCAAACAAGAATTATATTGCTGGGCCTGCTCGGTGCATTCGGCCTTGCGGCATCGGGCCGCGCCCAAGGCACCAACCACCAGCCGACAATCTTTGTCTGCGGCGATTCGACGGCCAAGAATTCCGGCCTTGGAAAGAGCGGCGCCCCGCTCGTTGGCTGGGGCACGCCCATCGTGCAATTCTTTGACCCGGCCAAAGTCGCCATCAAAAACGTCGCTCATGCCGGGAGGTCGAGCCGCGCTTATTACGAGGGTGACTGGCCGGGCGTTCTGCCGCAAATCCAGCCGGGCGATTATGTGCTGCTGGTCTTCGGCATCAACGACGGTTCCACACCGCCGGGGCTTGGCGATGAAACCGTCGAGCGCGACGGCCAGGCCGTTCACACCTACGGCTGGTATATGTCCAAGATGGCCACCGATGCGCAGACAAAGGGCGCCCATGTTTATCTGTTGACCGTCACCACACGGAACATCTGGACCAATCCCAAGGTGAAGTTCCAGGACGCGACACCCATCGGTCCGCTGCCCGCCGATTACGACTCCAAGCAGGACCGGATTGAACGCGGCACCGGGAACGGGCGGTTCACGCAATGGACGAAGGACCTCGGTCAGAAATTGCACCTGCCCGTGTTCGATCTCACCGATTGTTGCGCCGACCGATACGAGGCGATGGGCCGCGACGCCGTGAACCTTCTTTACAGCGACCACAATCACACTTACCTGCCAGGCGCGGAAATTGTCGCCCAGTCCATCGTCTCCGGCCTCAAGGCGTTCAAGAACAGCCCGTTCATCGCGTTGCTGTCGGACCAAGGCCGGGCAGTGGCCGCCGCCGACGCGAAATACGTGAGCGACAACCTCCCGTCTCCTGACTTTCCGCCAATCCAAATCAGCGACGTGCCGCGCGGGACGCAGATGGGCCATCCTCCCGCGCCGGCCGGCACCCCCGGCAACGGCCAATATTTCCCGCCCGTGCCTGCAAATCCGGCGTTGCCCACGTTGTGGCTCATCGGCGACTCGACGGTGCGCAACGGCACGCTGGGCGACGGCTCCAACCTGAATCAATGGGGCTGGGGCGCTCCTATTACCGCCATGTTCGATCTGAAGAAAATCAACGTCGTCAACCGCGCCTTCGGTGGCACGAGCAGCCGCACCTTTTACGCCGGCTTCTTCTGGCAGAACCTGCGGCCGCAAATCAAGCAGGGCGATTTCGTCATCATGCAATTTGGCGCGAACGACAACGGCGGCGCCCGCGGCAAGGGCGCGCTCCCCGGCATCGGTCCGGAAACCGAGGGCGTCACGCGGAACGGCGAAACGGAAACCGTCCACACCTTCGGCTGGTATTTGCAGCAGATCGTAAACGAGACCCGCGCGCAGGGCGCCACGCCCATCATTTGCTCGCTGACGCCGCGCAAGAACTGGACGGACGACGGCCATTTCCGGCGGGACAACACCACCCACGCGGCGTGGGCCGCCGAAATCGCGCAGTCGAACAACGTGCCTTTCGTGGATCTTTACGAATTGATTGCGCGCAAATACGAGAGCCTCGGCTCGAACGTGGTGGACAAGCTTTACGTGCCGTCGCCGAGTGAAAGACTGCACACCGGCTGGGACGGCGCGGTCATCAATGCCGAATGCGTCGTCGCGGGATTGAAGGGCTCGAAAAGCGATCCGCTGGCGCCATTCCTGTCCGCCCGCGGCTTGGCGGTTGAGCCGGCTGGCGTCATTTCTCTGTCCACGTCGCAGGCGGGCAGCCATGAATAACCGGGGACGAGAAGGAATCTGGAAGTGGAGCCAGTTGTCGGATTTGAACCGACGACCGACGGTTTACAAAACCGTTGCTCTACCACTGAGCTAAACTGGCCCGGAGGACTATTATTTACGCGGCGCCGGCCGGTTTGGCAAGCTCGCGCGCACACGGCGCGAGCACCGCGTCGCTCATGCCGTGGACGATTTTCTTGTCGGCGGGGACAATCGTCGCCAGCACGCCGCCGAGCGTCGGCCGTGCCGCGTCGCCCTCGCCCGCGACGAAATAATACGGACACAACCGCGCCCGGCCTTTCATCGGCGTGAGTTCGTTCCTGTCGAAATCAAACCACTGCGCCTCGACCATTTTTGGCTTTTCAAACCGTTGCAGGACAAACGGCGTGGTTCCAAAGTTGGAAATCGCGCGGTCCACAGCCGCACTCCAGTCGGCGTGCGACAAATCGCTGCCGAGAAAAACGCCGCGGGCGCCCCAGGCATGCTCGGAAAAGCCCGACACTTTCAAAATCAATTCGCGCTCCTTTTGCGACAGTGTTTTGAGCTGATGCCAGTCGGTCAGGTTCAATTCGGGAATCGCCGCTTGGGGAGGCAGCGGCGTTGGATCCACGATCCAGGTGTATGGAACCAGTTTCTTGAGCCGGCTGAAGAAGCCTTCGCCGAGCTCCTGCCGCCAGAAGGCTTGCAGGTTCCGGTTCCACAGCAATGCGAACACCATTTTCTCCTCAAACATTGGTTTTGGCGGAGGCGTGAGGCGGATTTTCCTGTCCGCCGCGAGTTCAAAAATCCGCTTTGAATTGGGCACATTTGCCAGGTCAAACTGTTCGAAGAAGCGGTAAACCGCGTCGCCGTCGGCAAACTGGTTGAAGGTTGAAGGTTGAAGGTTGAAGTTTGCTCCGCCGCGCCGATTTAACTCCCCTGAAATCCAAGCCATTTCCGGTTTATAAGTCGCGGCTTCTTCGGAAACGACAATGTGAACCTGTTTCGCATCGCCAAAAATGCTTTCAAACCCGCGAATCATCCCGTCCGCGCCGCCAATGAGTTCGGAATTTGGAGTTCGAAGTTCGGAGTGCGAGTAGGTTTGGTTCAACCACGCAGTCAATCCGATGCCGCCGGGGACCGAATCCAGTTCCGTGATGCTGAACCCGTTTTCCGTCAGCAAAATATCCGGCCGGATGACGCGCGGCACATCCGCCTTGAACGCTGCGGACCGTTGCAACTCAATCAACTCGCGCGGTTTGCCGAGGTCGAGCCAGCGCGCGATCCATTCCGGCTGTTTGCCCTCGACGGATTTTCGGTAAAGCAAATTGACCGCGCGGTAAAATTGCAGCAGCACGCGGCCCAGCGATTCAATTTCCTTCGTCAGATTTTCGTCGAGTGGAAATGGTCCTGGCGAAATTCTCCAGTCAAGCCCGGCAAACAAACCGCCGGGTGGAACTTGTTCACGAACGAAGCGCGCCTTGTCAGCCTGTGAATTCACGGGAAGAAGTTTGGCGCCCTCAAGTCCGCACCTGCCCGCTGCCAATCCCAATCCATTTGTAGCTGGTCAATTCCTCCAGCCCCATCGGGCCGCGCGCGCCGATTTTGTCGGTGCTGATGCCGATTTCCGCCCCCATGCCGAATTCGCCGCCGTCGGTGAACCGCGTGCTGGCATTCCAGTAAACCGCCGCCGAATCCACCTCCGCGAGGAATTGTTTCGCGTGCGCCTCGTTTTTCGTGACGATGCTGTCCGAGTGCGAAGAGCCGTAGTAGTTGATATGGTCAATCGCCTGCTTCACCCCGCTCACCACGCGGACGTTTAGGATGTAATCGTTATACTCGGTGAAATAATCCTGCTCCACCACCGGTTTGGACCTCGCCGATTTGAAATTTGACATTTGCGATTTCAAATTGGCCAGCGCTGCGTCATCGCCGCGAATTTCGACGTGCTTCTCAAACAATTTTGCGCCAATGGCGGGAAGAAACTCACCCGCGACCGCCTGGTCCACCAACAACGTTTCCATCGCGTTGCAGACGGCGGGCCGCTGGACCTTCGCGTTCATCACGATGTCCCCGGCCATCTTCAAGTCGGCCTCGGCGTCCACGAACACGTGACAGACGCCCTTGTAATGTTTGATGACGGGGACTTTTGAGCAATCGGCCACGGCGCGAATCAAACCCTCGCCGCCGCGCGGCATGCACAGGTCAACGTATTGCGTCAGCGACAACAGCGCGGGAATCGCCTCGCGATCGGCCGTGGGCACGACCTGAATGGCGTGTTCAGGAAATTGCGCGAGCGCGATTTTGCCTGCATCAATCATCGTTTGGGCGATGATTTGATTCGAGTGCATCGCCTCTTTGCCGCCGCGCAGGATGGTCGCGTTGCCGGATTTGAAACACAGGCTCGCGGCGTCTGCGGTCACGTTCGGGCGCGATTCGTAAATGATGACCACCACGCCGATGGGCGTGGAGATCTTCTGCAACTTGAGTCCGTTGGGCCGCGTGCGCTCGTCCAGGATTTTTCCGACAGGGTCGGGCAACGCAGCCACTTCACGCAGGCCCTTGGCCATTCCGGCGATGCGTTTGTCGTCGAGCTTGAGCCGGTCGAGCATGGCCGGGGACAGGCCGAAATTCGCGGCGGCCTCCAGGTCCAGCGCGTTGGCTTCCTTGAGCGCGGTGGCGTTCTGTTCCAAGGCCGTGGCCATCGCCAGCAGACAGGTGTTCCTCTCCGCCGTCGTCAGTTTCGCCAGTTCGCGCGACGCCGCCTTGGCCTGCCGGGCCAGTCGCGTCATCTGCTCCGTTAAACTCATGAGGGAGAAGGTAAGCCAAAAAACCAGACTGAAAAGCGCGAAGTGTGGCTGGCCAGAACCGCCCAGATAGCGGATGGGTGCGGTCCATTGCAGCCGGCGGTTTCGGCCGGGTTTCCGGTTCGTTTGGACGACTCCTTGCGCAAGTTGTTGGATTGAATGACGAAACATGAACCGCCGAGCGATCATACGTCAAGGCCGGAAGCAACCCAAATGCCACAAACGGAACGGCAGCAACAAATTAATCGCTCAAGATTTGAATTGTTCATGGCAATTTTTACTAATTGCTTGGCAAAAAAGGGAGAGCGTGATTCCCGTTTTGATTGAATAGTCGCAGCAGGATTTAACCGGTATTGGTGTGGGAACAGTCGTGGTTCTTTCTCATGCAACAGAAGTTGGGAACTGGATCGGATTAGCCAGTTTCTTTGTTTGGTTTTGATTCGGGCGGACAGTCGTTTCTTCAGCGGGATTCTCCATCCCCACCTCCTTGGCGACTGTCGCCCGAATCTTTTTTTGCACACCCTGGTGAAAACCACCGCATTATGGTTGCACACCTTGTGGCCGAACGCGCGCGGCTTCCAAAATGGCGTCGGTAAGTTCCTGTGGTGTCCACTCATTACCGTCCAATTGGCGGAAAATGCGCCCTTCTGCATCGAGAATAACGGTTCGCAAACCGTGTGCCATGATGTTTGTGCCATCACGCATGATCATCAGGTCAACGCTCGGAGCAAGCTTGGCGAGAGTTTTTGCGGAAGCCGAGGCGAAGATCCAGCGGTCGTCGTCGTCCCCGCGATAAACGCTGCCGTAATTCGACAGCACGGCCGGCGTGTCAATTTCCGCGTCGAAGGAAATGGAAAGGAATTGCCAGTTGGTGGGCGCGTTGGGCGTCGCCAGAACCAATTTCCGCGCTTCGTGAAAATTATTGCTCATGCGCGGGCAGTAATCCGGCAGCGGGCAGCGGGTATAAAAGAAAGTGAACGCCACCACCTTTCCCCGGAAATCGGCGAAATGAATTTGTCTTCCATCCTCGGCCGTCAGTTCGTAATCTGGCAGGAGATCGCCCGGTTTGAGTTCCGGCGTCATCATGCCGTGGGACTTGTCCATGGGCATGGACATCTTGTTGGTCATCGCTTCAGTGGCCTGCCCGACACGATGAATGTTTTCGACCCATTCGTCATTTTCACCCACGACGAGCGTAAAGGTGATTTCTGCGTTGGGCCAGATGCCGTTCAACTCGTTCGTATTTTTCACGTTGAAATCCATCGTCATTTCCATCATGTAGCCGGGAATGTTTTGATGGTGAATCGTGAGGGTGCGCCGGTCCGGCGCGATTTGCTCAACGACACCCTGCGCTGAATAGGATTTGGTGTTGGGGGCGCCGACGCCTGGCTCGGCGGAAATGGCGTTGCCGACGGCGGCCAGAAACAGCAGCAGTGTGATCCCGAGATTTGTTTTTTTCATAATTTTGTCATGATCATTGGTTTCGCGGAATGGGTTGCCGCAGACGATTGAGTTCGGCGACAACGGCGGTTGCCACATCGTCGTTCAGCCCGTCAAAGTAGGCTTGCACCTGTCCGTGCGAATCCACGATGGCGATCCGTTCGGTGTGTGTGAAATTCCCCGGCATATATCCCGACTGATTATCGGCATCCTGCGTGAGGAAGCTGTTGGCAATCAAACCATACAATTCAGTCTTCTCGCCGGTCAGAAAGAGCCAGCGATTGGTATCCGCGCCGAAGCGCAAGGCGTATTCGGCGAGGACATTCGTCGTGTCGTCGCGCGGATCCACCGTCAGTGAAACCAGCCGGATGTCCGGCTGATTCGTCGTGAGCTGCTGGATTTGCGCCATGTGACTGTTCACGACGGGACACGTCAGCGAGCAACTGGTGAACAGAAAATCCACCACCAAGAATTTGCCGGCCAGTTCCGACTGCGTGACCGTCCGGCCCGTGCGATCCGTCAACGTAAAATTGGCCAGTTGGCGCGGATAGTCCGGTGTGATGGCGACGGCTTGAGGATTCGCTGCTGCGGGCGGGATTTGCGTTTGGTCCCGGTTGTTTAATGCGAACAGCAGCCAGAAAAAGCCGGCTCCAAATACCAACGACCCGATGACGGCGACTGTGGCAAACAACCGTTCTTCATTTCGAATCGTTCGTTGTCTGGAACCGGTTTTGCTGGGCATATAATTTACTTTTTCAATTTGGCTTCGGCGTCGGCCAGTTTCTTCAAGTATTTGTCGGGATCTTTGTCAAAGTTCGCCTTCTCGGACTTGCTGCACAGTTTGATTTCCTGGTTGGCATTGGTAAAAATGCAAGGCTCTCCCATCATGCCCAGCTCCATGCCGCAGACCAGACAGGTGTTGAGCGGATACGGTTTCACCGGTGCGTTGGTGGCATTGTCGGCGCGAGCCGACAGCGGAATGGCAATGCAAGTTGCAATAAGGATGAATCCAAGGATCATTTTCAATTTTTTCATGTTTGGTTCTGGTTGGGATTTCAGTCAAAACATCCAGCTCGCGCTCACCTTGAAGAGCGCCGACGCGGCGAGTTGATTGCCGGTGAAGTTTTGATAAACGGGCAATTCCACGTCCGCGTAAATTTTCACCGGATGAATGTGGAACTCGATTCCCGGCGAAAGCAGGATGCGCTGGTAGCCGGAGTTGTCGGGATTGGCGGCGAAACCGCTGTCGCTGGCCCGCTCGGAAAAGATCGCCTGGGCCACCGGCGAGATTCTCATTCGTCCGATCGAAAAGCCTTTGTAATCAACCCCCGCTGCCGTGTCCAATTCGACACCCGGACGATATCCCGCTTGAATCAGCACCGGCACATCCAGTTGCAACTGCGCGAACCAGTCCCATTTTTCATCTTTGGTGATGTTGCCGCGATAAAAACCGCCGAGCAAAAGGTCCGTGCTGCCGGTGCCGATTTGCGTGTCGCGATCCACCAAATCCGGGTCTTCCGTGTAACTGCCCGTCGGCAATTTCAGTCCGAACGTCACGCCCGCCGACAAATCCGCGAAGAAGCCCGTGTAAATCCCCTGAATGCGGATGTCGCCCAGCTGGCTCCAATTATGCGAGGCGATGTTGCCGGTGCCGTCGTCCGCCTTGAAATAGCGGTAGGCAGACGGCACCTCCAATTGCGCGCCCCATTGGTCGTTGAACATATACTGCACGCCGAGAGTAACAAAGTCCGTCTCAATTTGCTTGTCGTCATTGTTCACCGCCGGCGCCTCCGAGGTGCCGCTCCAGTTCTGGTTCTGGTTCTGGTAGGCATATTGCAGAAAAGCCATCCCGCCCTGGCCCTTCGGCAGCATCGAACTCGTCGCCACGTCAAAAACACTGCAGCCGCACGCGCAGGCATGAACCACGCCCGGTGCGAGCACTCCGGCCAACAAACCGCAACCCATTTTTACCGCCGCTGAATTACTTTTTTTGTTTCTTTTTTTCATATTAAAATTTCGTAATTGCGAGAACGCGCCACGGCGCTCTCAAGGTTAAAGGAAAACATTCAAGCCCGCGCCAACACGGCTCGGGCAACCAACCACGATCGAATCAGGCGGGGAATCCGCGCGGAGGCGGTGTCAGCGGCTTCTGCGTGAGAGATTCGGTGAAGAAATCTATCTGCGGCAACAGTTGGAAATCCGCCGGCGCGAACAAAACCGGGTTTTCCTTGACCGGAGGGAATTCCAATTTCTGCGTTTGCAAAGTGAACTCGTTTTTCTTTTGCGATTTCTTGGCCGCGGCGATGGCTTTGCAAATCGGGCAGGGATATTGACCGTCAAACGTGCGGGCCACGGATTCGGAGAGCGAGTGCGTGCGCAGATTGTCCAGCGAGCATCGTCGTCCACGCGACGGATTGCAGCAGCGCCCAATGCGCGCCCAGCGTCGCCGCGAGCGCGATGACAACCAAAAACTTACCAAGCCGGACCAGCACGGGGACACCTTAAACCAAATCTGCCGAACCACAAGCCCAAATAATTCTTTGTAGCAGCCGGGGTAACGAGGCTCTGACTGAATTTGCGCGGTCTAATTTGAGACCATTTCACGGTGCCGGCGCGCCATCTCAACCGCAGATCGCAACTCGAAGAACCATGCGCCTCCTCGCGTGGGCGGCTACGATTCCGAAATCCAGACCAGCGTGCCGACAGGCAGCAAATCGAAGAGCGGTATCAAATCCACGTCGGCCAGATGAATGCAGCCGCACGAGGCTGGTTGGCCGATGCTCGCCTGGTCCGCCGTGCCGTGGATGTAAATATAACGGTTATGCGAATCCACATTGCCGCCGCGGTTGAAGCCGGGTTCGAGTCCTTCCAGCCATAGGATGCGCGTGGTGATTTTGGCGTCCGCGAATTGCGGCTGCGACGTGTGGCCGACGGCTTGACGCGCTTTGAAAACCGTCCCCGCCGGCGCGCCCGCGCCGATTTTTTCCGCGATGCGATGCAACCCCAGCGGCGTGCAATTCGAGCCTTCCGCCTGCCCGATGCCGAAACGGGAGGTGGAACAGGGATATGTTTTCGCGAATTCGCCATTCTCAAAAAGCGATACAGTCTGGCCGGCGATGCTGGTGATGACTACGAAACGCGTGGATGTGAGCTGCAATCGCCGGCAAGCTTCAATATGTCTGGTGGGCATTTTCAATTTCAACGTCGCATTCATATCGGCGGAGTTTCTTAAGCCATACGGCAAGAGTGACAAGAAAAATCAATCGGCGGTTCCGACGGCTGTTGGTTGTTCAATCGCTGGCGTTGTCGCTGATCACCACGGAATGCCGGCTGTTGTTGCTCAAACGTGGTTTTCCGGTGAACACGTTTCCGGAAATGACGGCGCGGCGGACCTGTTCCCCCAATTCGATTTGTGGTTTGTCTTCGCGAAATTCGCAGCCGTTGACCAGCAGGGTTCCTCCGCTCGCCTGAATGGCGCTGCGGCCTTCCTTGCCGGAGTCCCACTGCACAAAAGTGCAGTCGCTGAATCCGACCGTGCCGCGCCCGGCAATTTTCGCGATCTGATGGCATGGCCCCCAAAACGCGCAATTCACCAGGCGCACACTGCCGGAATTGTTAGTGCCGACGCGAACCATGGTCGGGTCCGGCCCATGAAACGAGGTGAATTCGCCGTTCGCAATGAGCAGGCCGAATGGCGCAGCGTCTTCAACCTCCACGGCGGTCCAGCAGTCGTCCGCGCCGATGCCCAGAAAATTCCCGTTGCAGACGCCCCCGCCGGTTTTCTCAAACTTGTAACCGGTGTGGTAACCGAAGCAAAAGGTGTTAAAAACATATTGCCAGTCGCTGCGCGCAAAAATGAAGGCTTCGCCGTGTTCCTGCTGCCATTGGAACAACCCCGGCTTCATGCTCCACCACGGGTTAAAGTGAACATTTTCAATCCGGCCGATGTCGTAAATGCGATCCACAAAAACGCCGCGGCGCAGCGGCTGCCCTTGAACGTCCCGGATGAGGTGGCGTTCATTCTGGCTCGCGTCAATGCCGTTGTAAGGGTTCAACAGTTCAACCGCGAGCACGGCGGGATTCTTTCCGCGCATTGCGATGGCCCAGGGATAGGGTTTCGGTTCGGCCGCGGCGTCTTGCTCGGGATAATACAAAACGACGCCCTTGAGCGTGCTGTCCGTGTGAAGGGTGATGAAGGGCGGCCCGTCTTCGTTCCCCCGGTTTTCCGTGACCAAGAAGGTCGTCCCGTTGTCCGTTGGCCTGGGGGCGTCCGGATCGCGAAGACCGTTGTGCGAAGGCACCGATTCCCAAACGCCCTTCAAGGTCACGGCATCCGGAACGGTCAAATGGCCGGCAAAAAAGTAATTGCCGCGCGGCGCGTAAACGATGCCGCCGCCCGATTGGCCGGCGGCATCGAGCGCCTTTTGGAAAGAGGCCGTGTCGTCTGTTTTACCGTCCGCCTTTGCGCCAAAGTCGAGAACGGAATAGAAATCCGGCTGGGGGCCGGCGGCGGCGGCCAGGGCGACGCTGCCTATCAACAGCAGTGAGGTTTTTATCAACACGTTCATGGCGGTCGAGTTTCGGCCCGGCGCAGCCGGATTCAAGTCCAACGTCTTCGACGCCGGGCAGGCAACGATCGGCATCATTTACGGCGCGGTTATTTCAATTTCTTCACCAGCACCTTGGAATTTCTTCCGCTCTGCTCGTATTTTTCACGGCGCGCGGGAGGCAAATCGTCCGGCGTCCCTTCGGCAAAGCCGCCTTTCGACTGGAAATACGTGAAAGCCTGCGTCGAGAGCGTGAGGAGTTCCGTCAGGTTCATTTCGCGCGCCTTGGTTTCCACGAATTGAATCAGCTTCCGCCCGATCCCGCGGTTTTCGTGCAATGGATTGACGTAGAGGCACGCCAGCTCGCCCTTTTTTTGTTCGGGATAAACGTGCAGCGCCACGCAGGCGACCGGATTTTTATCAATCTCAAAAATGAAATAGTCGCCGAGGTTTTTATCAATCATGGCGCGCGTGCGCTTGACCAGCTCGTCGGACTCGACCGCCGCCTTGGTCAGCAATTGGATCGCCCGCACGTCCTTCTTCATCGCGCGCCGGATTTGCTGGTAGTCGTTCGCGTAAATCAGCGTGCCGATGCCTTCGTTGGAAAACACCTCCGCCAGCAAGCCCTCGTCCACGCGCCCGTTGATGATGTGAACGCGCGGCACGCCGGCCTTGCACGCGGCGACGGCGTGGACTGCCTTGGAGACCTGCTCCGGTGTGATGTCGTTTTTTTGCAGCGCGAGAACGGACTCAAGGTCGGCCACCGGCATCTGCCGGATGACCCGGCCTTGGACGAGGATGCCGTCCTGCGTGGTGATGAAAATCAACTTGATGGCCTTCAATGCCTCCGCCGCGGCGACCGCCACGGCGTCGGAATTCAACCGATACGTCCGGCCATCGCCGTCGAAACCGAGCGGCGGAATCACGGGGATGATGCCCTGGTTCAGCAGCGTCTGGAGCAATTCGGTATCCACCCGCTCGACCTTGCCGGTGAATTGATGATCCACGCCCTGAATGATGCCCGCCGGATGCGCGATGATGACGTTGGTGCTGGCGGCGCGCAGATCGTTGGCCGAAAGCCCTTCGAGAATCTCATGCGTGAGCCGGTTCGCGGCGGTCAAGGCGATTTGCAGCGTCGCCGGGTCCGTGATGCCGGAGCCGTCGAGGTTCGAGGCGGAAATTTTTTGCTCATACGCGAGCGCCTTGATTTGCGCCGACGCGCCATGGACGAGCACGACGCGGATGTTGAGCGACCGCAACACCGCCACGTCCACCAGCAGCGTCGCGAAGTTTTCGTCCGTGACGATGGCGCCGTCCACCGCGAGGATGAACGTCTTCTCGCGGAATTGCGGAATGTATTGCAGGATGCCCCGCAGGTCGGTCGGTTTCATTTCAACGCGGAATAACTAGCCGGTTTCGGGCGCGATTCAAACAATAATTTCAAAGCAATCGGCTGCCGGATGATGCAAATAATTTCTCAAGCGTGAATGGTGATGGTTGAAACGCCCAATTCCACGAAGTTGTTCTTTGCAAAAGCGCTTTCCAAGGCAGCCAGATTCGCCGCGAGGAGCTTTGAAAGCGCATCGTTGGAAATGTTGCCGGTGGTAATCAGAAGCAATTTCGGCGGCGTGCCCCGCAAAAGAAATGAAGCGACAAAATCATTGTCCTTCGTCATCACCACCCGGCCTTCGCGAACGGCCACCGCGACGATCTCTTCGTCCGGCGTGCGGTTTCCTGCTGAAAAATCCAAAGTGTGAACAGCGTCGTGACCGGATGCGGCCAGTTCCCGAGCCGGACGGCGCGGCAATTGCGCGTCCACGATGAATTTCATGCCGCCACGGGTTCGATGCTTTTGATGCGGCTCAAACGCGCGGCGTAAGCGATGGCGGCGCGTAAATCAGCCGCTTCGAGGTCGGGATAGTCCGCCAGGATTTGCTGCTCTGTCATGTCCCCGCTCAACAATTCCAGAAGAAATTCCACCGGATAGCGCAGGCCGCGAATGCACGGTTTGCCGTGGCAGATGTTCGGGTCCATCGTGATCCGCGCGAGCAATTGTTCGTTCGACATGATGAAAGATTACACCAGCCGTTTCCCGCCGCAAGGGCGCCTTCACGCGGCTGAACAATTGAAATTCTCTGCGCCTTTGCGTCTTTGCGTTAAAGCTTCCGAAACGGTGATCCGGAAAATCTTTGACGAACTGCCCGTGACGTGAAAATTGGCAGTCTAAATTCTTTCAAAATCCCGGCAATCGCCGGTTAAAATCTCGTCAACGATTATTCCTTCACGGCTTCGGTGTCGCAGGTGGCGGCGGCGGCGGCGGCTCCGCGGGCGGGAGGTGATGGGTCGGCGGAAAAATGTCCAGGCGGAATTCGGCGCGGATGGGGGCGTTGGCCGGGTCGATGGCCGGGAATTCCAGGTCGCCCGCGTTTTGAATGGTCAAAATGCGTTCGTAGGCGTCGGAGGCGTCCACGGCTTTCACGCCGGTCGCCTTCATGGCGTCGCTCTGGCCGGATTTCTGCGCGGTGCTGCTGGCGGGAAACGTGCCGCGCGCCGCCGTAAAGGTGGCGGTCTCGGCGTTCGTCCAGCCCTTGAGTTTCATCGCGGCCAGATTCTCCGTGGTCTGCGTGGAGGCCAGGATGATGTCCGCGCGGTCCAGCACCGCCGGCAGTTTGTGGGAAGCGTGGATGCCGATCTGGAATTCCTGTCGCATCTTCACAGGCTGGCCGGCAAAAGCGAGCCTGGCGGTCTTGCGCGCCTGGCCCATGCAATGCAGCAGCAGATCGAGATTTTTCTGCTGCACGAGGGTGAGGCCGGCGGTTTCGCCCTCGGCAATCTTCTGGCCGGTGCTGTCGGCGGGCAGTTTGTCGAGGGCGGCCGTGGTGTCGGGGAGGTAATTGGCCGGCAATCGCGCGGCGACCTTGGGATATTTGGTTCCGGCGGCGACGATGAGGTTGCCATTGTAGGCGATGACGGGGACGGGGCAGTGCGGGATGTGGTTCATAATTTGATTGGTTTATGGTTGTTAATCAGGAGTCGAAAATTGAAAAGCCGCAGGCAGGCAGGGCGCGTCAGTCCCCTGCGCGCCGGGGCTGGATTGCGGGAATGCGTCGCGCATGGAGTCACGCGCCCCACCGCCGCCGGATTTCTCATGGTTTTTGCGCCTTTTTGCGGCAATTGCGCATAAATGGCTGGGGAACAGCGCATTGTAAATGGGAACGGGCGCGGAAACGTTGGGGAAAATGACCGGGAAATTGGGGAAAACCCATCGCGCAAGGGGGAGAACCGGCCGCGTAAAGGGGAAATCGTCGGAACATGGGGGAAAATCCATCGCGCAAAGGGGAAAAGGCGTCGCGCAAAGGGGAGAACCCTCGGGCAAAGGGGAAGCCCGGCGCGCAAAGGGGAAAACCGGCCGCGCAAGGGGGAACGCCGTCCAAAAATTGGGGAAAATCGGTCGCGCAAAGCGGAAAGTGCATCGCGCCAGGGGGACCGGGCTTTGTAATCGGAGACGCCGGCGCGAAAACGGAGGACAACACACCGGTCGGCGGGGCTTGGGTATAAAATTGCTGCGGTCAGGGTGCGAACGTTTCGCGCGGTGGCTTTCAATGAGGCTTCCGACTGATCCCCAGTGGCTCATGGAGTGCGAGCGGGAGTATTCTAAAAATGGCGGAGGGGGTCAAGAAGTTATTTGCATTCTCCAGGGCACCAAAGGGCATGCGCGAAAAAGCGCTCATAAAACCTCTTTCAATACGCGAAGGCACCGCTCATTTTCCGTCGGCGTGCCGATGGAAATGCGGATCCACTCCGGCAATTGATAGCCGCCCATCGGACGGACAATCACGCCCTGCTTTTGCATCGCCTCAAAAACTTTCTGGCCGGCACCGACGCGGACGAGGGTGAAATTGGCGTGCGACGGCACGAATTCGAGCTTCCAATCGCGGAACGCCAGCTCGAAGAACTCCAGCCCGGCAAAATTGTTCTGCCGGGTTTTGCGGACATGCTCGGTGTCGTCCAGCGCGGCGAGCGCGGCGGTTTGCGCGAGCAAGTTGATGTTGAACGGCTGCCGGATTTTCTCCAGCGCGGCAATCAATTCCGGATTCCCGACTCCGTAGCCGATGCGCAGTCCGGCGAGTCCGTAAATCTTCGAGAACGTCCGCATCAGAATCAGGTTCTTCCGCGCGCCGAGCCTGACGAGCGAAACCAAATCCAGCGGGTCTTGGAGAAATTCGACGTAAGCCTCGTCCATCACCAGCAGCACGTCATCGGGCACGTCATTGACGAACTGGATGAGTTCCTCGCGCGGCGCGAGCGTGCCGGTGGGATTGTTCGGGTTCGCCACGAAAACGATGCGCGTGCGCGGCGTGATGGCGCGGAGCATCGCCGGCAAATCGTGTCCGTAATTCTTTGCCGGAATGGTGACGAGGTTTGCGCCGAACAATTTCGTGACAATGGGATAAACCGCAAAGCAATATTGCGAAACCAGCACATCGTCGCCGGGCGCAAGCAGCGCGTGCCCGACGAACTCGATGATTTCGTTCGAGCCGTTGCCGAGAATCAAATTCGCCGGCTCAACGCCGAGTTTGGCGGCGAGTTTTTGTTTGAGATAAAACGCATTGCCGTCGGGATACTGATTCACGCCGGCGACGGCCTTTTGCATGGCGGCGACGGCGAGCGGCGACGGCCCGAACGGATTTTCATTCGACGCCAGCTTGACGATGCCCTCGGCGGGCAAACCAAGCTCGCGCGCGACTTCTTCGATCGGCCGTCCCGGCTGATACACCGGCAGATTTTTTAGAAATGGAGAAACAGGTAAATTCATCGAGCCATTTTAGACACGAATTGCAGGAATTTTCACGAATTGAATTTCAAAAAGGTTTCGGCGGCAACCTGTGAAATCTGTGTCAATAATTACAGCGACTCCCTGATTTTCTTCACATTCACGTTTTTGGCGACGAGGTCGCGGATGAGCGAGATCTTTTCCGCGTCCGTGGGCCGCGTTTTGACGGTAAGATTGTGGACCCGGGAGGCGACTTGATAGCTGTCGGCCTTGGCCAGCAACACGGGGAAAGGCAGTGTCTGCAGGGCCTTCATCACGCCGTCGCCGGGGCGCAGCCCGCCAGTCAGCACGATGCCGGCCATCTGCTCGTCGCTGTTCGGCACGGTCATCGCGCCGGCGGCCAGCAAAATATCCTCGCGGTCGCCGGGTGTGATGAGCAGCACGCCGCGCTTGAAGAATTTCATCGCATTCTGCGCGCCCATCGCGCCCACGACCACATCGTCCACCGGTGTGTGCAGCGTCGGCGGCCGGTTCAGCAATTCGGCCCGTAATTCCTCGCGGATCAGGTCCACCGTCGGGTTGCAGAGAATTTGTTCATGTGGCAGGACGCCGAGCAATTCAAGCCCTTTGCGCCGCAGGCCGCGGCGGACAAATTGGGTGATTTCCGGGATCTTTTCCCCGAGCACCTTGTTGATGATCACGCCGATGACCTCGACGCCCTCCTTTTCAAACAACGCCCGGTTCAGGCAAACTTCGTCAATCGGCTTGCCGATGCCGCCTTGCGTAACAATGATGACTTTCGCGCCGAGGATTTTTGCGACCTGCGCATTCGATAAATCGAACACCGAACCGACGCCCGCGTGGCCGCTGCCCTCGCACAACACGAAATCCTTTTCCCACGAGACGCGGTCAAAGGCATCCTTGATGCGCTTGACGAGCGCCTCGTTGTTGGCGGCCTGGAGATATTTCCGCGTGAACGCCGGCTCGACGGCAATCGGGCTCATGTCCACGAGCGGGCAGTTGAGGCGATATACCGCATCCATCAGCACGGTGTCCTCGTCAATCTTCTGCTCCTCAATTTCGACGAAGCGCTGGCCGACGGGTTTGATGTAGCCGATGCGCGGGAAGAACTCCTGCAACGCCGCGATGAGCCCGAGGGAGACGGTGGTCTTGCCGTCGTTCTGGCGTGTGGCAGCGATGAAAACTCTGGGCGTTGAAGTGTTCATTTCAGCGTAATCTTAACCGCAATTTCGCTTTAATCCAGTTCTGCGGCCGGGATTGGACTTACCGGCAGGATCAAGTGGCAAATCATTCCGCGGGCAGATGCGCGTCGGCGCCCGGATAAAGCTTTTGATAATCGGTCGCCTGCACGCCGACGATGGCGGCTACGCCAAGAATATCGTGCGCGTTCGAGCCGCGCGAAACGTCGGCGGCGGGACGGTTGAGGCCGAGCAGGATCTGGCCGTAGGCGTTCGCGTGGCCGACGAGGCGGGCGAGCTTGCTCGCGATGTTGCCGGAATTCAGGTCGGGGAAGATCAGCACGTTGGCCTTCCCGGCCACCTTGCTGTCGTGCAATTTTCTTTCCGCGATTTCCGACACGAGCGCGGCGTCCGCCTGCAATTCGCCGTCAAAATCGGCCTCCAAAAACAATTGCTCCGCCCGGCGCCGGGCCTGGGCGGTGGCGGCCTGCACTTTGCCGACGGACGCGTGCGCCGCGCTGCCCTTGGTGGAAAAAGACAGCATCGCCACGCGCGGCCGGGTGCCCAGCAGGTGCCGCGCGAGCCGCGCTGTGGCCACCGCGATGTCGGCGAGTTGCTCCACCGTCGGATCGGGGATCACGCCGCAGTCGGCCATGAACAGCACGCCGTTTTCGCCGACGCGCGAGTCCTCGACTTCCATGACCATGCAGCTTGATGCCGTCTGGATGTCCGGCGCGACCTTGATGATTTGGAAGAGCGGCCGCAACAGGCTGCTCGTGATGTGCGACGCGCCGGAAATGACGCCGTCGGCCTGGTGCATCGCCAGCATCATCGTCCCGTAATAGTTCGGCTGGAGCATCGCCTCGCGCGCCTCGGTGATGCGCAATCCCTTTTCACGCCGCAACGAATAAAAGCGCTTGGTGAAATTCTCCAAATCCTCGCTCTGCGCGGGATTGATGACGCGGATGCCGTCCATCGTCACGTTCAGTTCCTGCGCGACGGCCTTCACCTTGTCCGCGTCGCCGAGCAGGATGGGCGCGCCCAGACGCAGCGCCGCAAACTGCCGCGCGGCCTGCAAAACGCGCGGCTCGTCGCCTTCGGGAAAAACCGCCCGCTTCGGATGCCGCTGCAATTTTTCGATGACGTTGCCGATAAAACGCATGGGTGGAGTTTCAAGGTTCAGGTTTCAACTATCAAGTTTCAAAATTCCGCCGGAATTCCGCTATGCAATTGGAACACGCTGGGAGGGCATCTGTTTCCAATGCGTTTGTTTCCAATGTTGCATTGCACGGGATTTGAAGGAAATTAGGGCATAAAACCGCACTATTCATTGAAGCGCAAACTATGCTAACCTACCCGTATCGTTACCAAATTGCAAAACCGCCACGGGAAGCAGATTCCATCGGCGCCCATCAATGAAAACTCGACCGTGAAATTGAAATTGTTTCAGAAATCGGCGATTGTGATCATGGCGTGTCTGCCGCTGGTGGCGGACGCGCAAATTACCATCACCAGCGGGGTCCAGAAATACGCCTCGCTTGCGGGCACCACGGTGAACATGAGCGGCCGGTGCGAGTTGTGGGTCACCAATTCCAGCACACCGCTTTCCGGCTGCATCGTCAATCTGAATTCCGTTGACGCGTGGCTGTTTCTGCCGGGCATCAAGCCGTCGGTCGTCGCGTCCACCTACCTCGGGCAGGTGCGTGTGAATGGGACGGGCGCGTTCGCCGACAACAATGTGCGCGTGGTGCAATACGGCCAGAACGGCGCGGTTGTCATTCCGCAGCCGCCGACTTTTCAGCCGTTGACGGTTTTCAGCGAGCCGCAATTCGGCGGCGCGGCCACGGCCTACGGTCAATGGACTTATTACACGGGCGGCGGAATCGGCAGTTTCAGCTCATTTAGATTGAAGCGCGGCTACCAAGTGGTTTTTGCCCAAAGTGCCGACGGCAAGTATTTCAGCAAATGCTATGTGGCGCAGGACGGCGACCTGGAAATCGGCGTGCTGCCGGCGACGCTCGACAAGCAGGTGCAGTTCATTTATGTCACGCCGTGGCGCTGGACGAGCAAGAAAGGCATCGCCAGCGATCCGGGCATTCCCCTGCTGAACTTGGTTTGGTGGTATAATTGGAACATCAATTCCAGTTCCTCCCGCGATTTGGAATACGTCGCAATTCGGCAGAATCAATATTGGCCCGGTCTGGGGCAGGACTGGCAATCGCTGGGCATCAACACCGTGCTCGGCTACAACGAACCGGACCAGGCGAACCAAGCCAACCTGTCCGTCAGCACAGCCATTTCGGCCTGGGGTGATCTGCTGGGCACCGGCCTGCGCGTCGGTTCACCCGCAACCTCGGACGGCGGTCCTTCGGGGTGGCTGTTTCCTTTCATTCAGCAGGCTGATGCGGCCGGCCTGCGGGTGGACTTCGTGGCCCAACATTATTATCAAGCCCACAATCCGGCCGATTCCGCCGGCTGCGCCTCGCAAATGTATAATTTCCTGTTGAATATTTGGAATAACACGCACCGCCCCATCTGGGTCACCGAATGGAACAACGGCGCGAACTGGACCGATAATAATCCGTGGCCGGCTCCGACCTATGACCAGCAGCAGGCGTGCATCGCTGCCATGGTGCAGATGCTCGAAAACACACCCTTCGTGGAACGCTATGCGCTTTACAATTGGGTGGAGGACCCGCGCGCGGTGACGACCAACGGGGTGCTCACCGGCGCGGGGGTTGTCTATAGCAATCAGGTTTCCAACCTCGCCTATTCGCAGGCGATGCCCGACAACGGCACGCACGGCATCGCGCAATATCTGTTTGCGACCAACACACTCGACACTTCCGGCTACGGTAATAATGGCATGGGCGTTGGCGCGCCGGCCTATGCCGCCGGCCACAACAACCAGGTGCCGGCGGTTGTCCTGGATGGCGTGAACAGCTACCTTCAACTCCCCGCCAACATCGCCAAGGCTGGTGCGTTCACTTTTGCCGCGTGGGTTTATTGGAACGGCGGCGGCAACTGGCAGCGCATTTTCGATTTCGGCAACGACACGTCGCACTATCTTTTCCTGACGCCCAGTTCCGGCGGCGGCACCCTGCGCTTCGCCATCAACAACGGCGGCGGGGAACAAATCGTTGAACAGCCCGGCGCGCTGGCGTCCGCCTCCTGGCAGCACGTCGCCATCACCCTCAACGGCAACAGCGCGATCCTTTACGTCAACGGCGCGCCAGCCGCCTCCTCAACCGGCTCCTCGATTGCCCCATCGGCATTCAGTCCGATAAAAAATTATCTCGGCAAAAGCCAGTTCGCTGCCGATCCATTGTTCAGCGGGAAACTCGATGAAGTCGAAATCGCCGATTATGCCATGACGGCTGCGCAAATCTCGGCGCTCTATAACAATGTTCCATCGCCGCCTCCACCTTATGCCAGCGGCGTCTGGACCAATGACGCGAGCGGCAACTGGGGCGTCAGCAACAACTGGAACGGCGGGGTCATCGCCAGCGGCGGCAAAGGCGTGAATTACAGCGCCGACTTCAGCACGCTCAACATTGCGGCGGACCGGACGGTTACGCTTGACACCAACCGCGGCATTGGCGGGTTGAGGTTCGGCGACCCGGCCGGTTCGCAAAACTGGACGCTGGCCGGCGGCGGCATCTTGACCCTCAACTCCATTTCCACCAATGCCCCGGCCATCATCGTAAACCAAAACAACTCGACCATTTCCGCGCCACTGGCCGGCACTTATGGTTTCGCGAAAAGCGGTTCCGGCACGCTCGTGTTGAGCAATCCGGCCTCGCCGTCGGGCACGGTCTTCATTGACAGCGCCAGCAGCTCGGCGTCCGATGGCAGCGTGCGCGCCAGCAGCCCCGGTTCCCTCGCGAGCACCACGGCCATCCAAATCCGCAACAACAATTCCGGCAGTTCAACGCTTCAGTTGGACGGCACGGCTGGAGTCGTCAGCGTTCCCGACATCAGCTTGAATGGGCGCAACAACCCGGTTCCGGCCATCGAAAACATCGCCGGCACCAACTCGCTGGTCGGCCGGATCGCGCTCAACGCCGGCGGCGGGAGTTATCTGGTTCAAGCGGATGCCGGCGTGTTGAACCTGGCTGGAACGATCACCAACGCGACCGGCGGCGCGCGCACACTCACGTTTCAGGGCAGTGGCAATATGAATCTGCTCGGCGCGGTCACTGATGGCAACGGCACCACGCGCATCGTCAAGAATGGCAGCGGCACGCTTTTCCTGAACGGCAGCAGCACCTACAGCGGCGGAACGACTGTGAATCAAGGCACCCTCGCGCTGCAACCGGCGCCGCCGACGCCGATTCTGCATCTGACCTTCGATAACGCGGTGGGCGGCGGCAACGGGACGTTCATCACCAACGCGGGTCTGGGCGGCCCGGCCATGAACGGCACCATGGTCGGCAGCGGTGCGACCATTGCGAGTGGCGGCCGGTTTGGAAATGCTTTGAATCTCAATGGCGTTGGCGGCACGTCGGCGACAAATATCGTGCTGATCAATAACCGGGTGATGAACACGGATGCGTCAGGAAACTGGACCGTGGGTTACTGGATCAAGACCGGCACGGCCGGGGCCGTCGTCCTGTATCAGGGCGATGGCACTTGGACGAGCGCAGGTCAGACGACGTTCCTGTTAAACGCAAATTCGGGCAGCATTGCCGGCGCCAGTGCCGGTGCGGTGCGTTGGGCCGGCGGTTTTCTAACCGGCACGGCGGCGCTCAACAACGGCGCGTGGCACTTCGTCACGCTGGTGGACAACACCGGAACGGAGACGATTTACGTGGACGGCGATGTGGACGCCGTCACCTCCACGATGGCCAACCCGCTGGCGGGCGGCGCCAACCAGATTTGGATCGGCGGCTCGCCTGATTACGATTCCGGCGCGGTGAAAATGAACGGATTGATTGACGAAGTTTTCATGTTCAACCGGGCGTTGAGCCAGGCGGAGGTCCGGTCGCTGTATTACAACAACATCGTCACCAATGTTCCTACCAACGTTCTGCCGCCCGGCGCACCCGTGAACATTGCTGCCGGCGGTATTTTGGATCTGGCGGGCAACGCGCAAACGCTCACCGCACTTTCCGGCAGCGGCCTCCTGACCAATAGCGGCGTGCCGGCAACGCTGACTTTTTCCAACGCCGGCGGCACTGCTTCGTTCGCCGGCGCCATCGGCGATGACTCGCCGGGCAACGCACTGAACTTGACAAAACTTGGGATCGGGACCTTTGTTCTCGCCGGGGCCAACACCTATCACGGCAACACCGCCGTCAACGGCGGCACGTTGCTGGTCAACGGCTCAATCGGCCCCGGGGCAGTCACCGTCGCCGCCGGCACGCTTGGTGGTAATGGTGTCATCGGCGGCGCCATCACCGTGCAATCCGGCGGCACATTGTCACCCGGGAGCAGCATCGGCGTCCTCACCGCCAACAACAATGTGACACTGCAATCCGGCAGCGCGACGGTGATGGAAGTCGGCAATTCACCGCAGACCAACGACCAGTTGGTTGTCACGGGCACGCTGACCTTTGGCGGCACGCTTGTAATCGCCAATCTCTCGGGCACGTTCACAGCGGGCGACAGTTTCCAACTCTTCCAAGCCGGCTCGATCAAAGGTCTGTTCAGTTCAAATTCCCTGCCAGCTTTGAATGCCGGATTGGCGTGGAACACCTCCGTCTTGAGTAACGGTTTGATCAGCGTGGTTCAAACTGTGCCAACAAACCTGGCATGGGCCGTCAGTGGCACGAACATAAATTTGTCCTGGCCGGCCGGTTACACTGGCTGGGGCTTGCAGATTCAGGCGAATGCCATTGATGCCGGACTGGACACCAACTGGGTGGATGTGCCCGGTTCGACGCTGACAAACAGCATGGTAATGCCGATGAACCCGGGCAATGGCAGCGTGTATTATCGTCTGATCTACTGAAAACTAACCAAATCAAAATTGGTGACACGGTTGTTCAAGCCTGCATCAGGCAATGAGCCATTATTGCTTTCTCACCAGGCTTTGCCGCCCAGTTTCCTGATCTCCTCGGCCAGGTGCTCAGCCTGCTTTTCCAACTCGGCGTTTTCAGCTTCAACCTGCCTCACCCGCTCCGCGGCCAGCTCCCCCAGCCGGCCCGGCCTTGTTTCCGCCAGCCGGCAAAGCTCGTAATCGAGGCTTTCCCGCAATGCCTTCAGCGATTCCGTGACCGCCGTGATTTTCGCTTGCAGCGTCTTGCGCAACCGCGCCAACTCCGCCGGTTCCTCCATGTCGCAAAAATCCAATTTTGTCCACCCCTGCCGCAGCGTGAAACCTTGCGGGTCCTCCGCGATTTCGCGCAACGCCGGCATGTCACCGCTCTCCTTCGCGCGATGGATGGCGGCTGCCAATTTAAGGAACGTTTCCAGCTTGTTCGGTTCGCGCGCGAAGCGATCGGGTTGATGCAACGCCGCCAGTTTCTCCCAGAGCCGCCCCAGTTCGGCTTCCTCTTCGGCGGTCAATGGCCTCGATTTCTCCGCCGCGGCCGCCAAGGTTTCGTAATCTTCGTCCAACCGCACCTTGGCTTGCGCCAAATCCCGTTCGGCTTGTTCCGCTTCATCGGGGTCGTCCCGGACAAATGAATACAAAAATTTCTGGCGATAATGCACGCCGAGCCGCAGCCGGTCGTGCCTCTGGTTGTGCCCGCGCAAGTGCCGGAACAGCACCGCCTGCATCGCCTCAACACGCGCTTTCTCCCGGGCGAATTCCACCTCCACCTCCGCCAGGCGCAAACTCGTTCTGGCGACGAGTTGGCGCAATTGCTCCATTTCCGGATCGCTGCGAGCCTTGGAAGTCATGGTCTTCAATTTTCAAAATCGTCCGCCAAAACCGGCTTTGCGCCCAAGAGTTTGGCTAAAAAACCGCCGCCGGCGCAAGATTTCAGATTCCGCAAATCCGGTTCCTTCCAAACACCAAAGACTCCGGCCAAACCTCGAATTTCTTTTGACCGGGGCCGCCAGCGTTACGAACTTGATGCACTGCTGGTCCGCCACGACGCGCCGCGGCCGCGATACGTCAGGAAATAAACCAGCACCGCCGCCACCGCCGCGGCGAGCGCGCCCCAGAACCACGGCCATGATTCGCCTCCCCGCCGCGCGCAGGCCGCGAACCACCAGCCCGTGCCGAGGTAGCCAATGAGGCTGCCCGCGCCGCTGTTCATCAGCGTCAGCAACGCCTGCGCCCGCGTGCGCCACGCCGGGTCAACCCGCTGGTCCAGGTAGATCTGCGCCGTGACAAAGACCAGCACAAACGACGCTCCGTGAAGTGCGATGCCCGACAGCAGCAGAGCCTTGGTGTCCGCCGCGCTCAAGGCAAACCGCACCACGCCGATGGCGAGGCCGCAGGCGAAAATCCATTTCAACCGCCAATGCAGCAGCAGCCATCCCAGGCTGAACATGGCGACAATTTCGGTGGTTTGCGCCAGGGCCATCCACGCGCTGGTGTGGACGAAGCCAAGATCGTGGAGGTGCGCTGGCGCATACGGGTAAAACGCGGAGAGCGGGATGGTAAAAAGCGTCGTGGTGAGAAACACCACGCGCGTGTCGCGGTTCTTCAACAGTGTCAGCGCGTCGAGGCCGAGCCGTTCGTGCCACGACAGATGCTGGGCCGAGGCGGGCACCTCCAGCGCCGGCAGGAAATAGGTGAATGCCGCCATCAGCAGCCAGAACACCGCCCCGAAGAAAATTGCGAACGCCGACCGGTCCAAGTTTAGCAGCCCGACAAGAATCCCGCCGGCCATCCAGCCGAAAGTGGCGAGCGAGCGGATCGGGCCGAATTCCTTCTTGGCATCCTCCAGCCGCGCAAAAACCAGCGCCGTCGAGACGCTGAACATTGGCGAGTAGGTGATGTAAAAGAGCTGAATCAGCGCCAGCACCAGCCACGCGTTCCAGCCGTCCTTGATGGCCGTCGCAATCGCCGCCTGGATTGCGGCGGTGGCCACGGCGAGCCAGCGCAGCACCTTGGCGGGCGCCTCGTGCCGGTCGGCCATCGCGCCGAAGGCCAGCGGCGATAGGAAGGCCGCCACCGCCGACGCGGCAAAGGCGAACGGCTTGATGTCATGCAGCCCGTGTGCATCCAGAATCGGGCCGAGCGGCACGAACCAAATGGCCATCGCCGCCGACTGGATGAAGAATAATATCATCAACTCGGCGTATTCGGCCTTGCGCAGCGTCCGGAACACAGGCGCGAAGCATAATTCAACGCCCGGAAAATTAAAGGACGCAACCGCGCCGGCTGGCCCGAATCATTTCCCCCGTTGATACACCCGCACCCAGTCAATCTCGTAACGGACTGGAAACTTTGTTGACGACGGGTCGCCACCCTGATCGCCACCGATGGCTTGGTTCAGGATGAAATACATCGGGCCATGAAACGGATTGCCGCGGTCTGATTTGTCGGCTTTGGCGAGATCAAAATGGTTCAGCACCTTGCCGTCGAGCAGCAGGTCAATTTTGTTCGTGTCCCAGTCCATCGTCCATACGTGGAATTTCTTCGACCAAGCCGCCCCGCCGAGATCGGCGATGGATCTTCTGGGCGATGACCAGACCGCCCGCCCGTTGACGCTGTAGGCGACATTGGCCAAGACCATATCCCGGTAAGACTCCATGACGTCCACCTCGCCGCCAGCGGGCCAGCCGAGGCCGGGCGTCGCGCCGAGCGTCCAGAACGCCGGCCAGCTTCCCGGCCGCGTGTCAATCCGCGCCCGCATTTCGAACTTGCCGTAAGTGAACTGGCGCAAGCCGCGCGTCGTGAGGCTCGCCGACGTGTAATCAATCCACTCGCGGCCGGCCTGCCAGCGCCGGCTGCCGGCCGCGTATTGCGGATTCGGCCGGTGCTCGCGCCGGGCCTCGATCACCAGCAGCCCGTTCGTGCAAACGGCGTTTTCCGGCTGATACCACTGCAATTCGTTGTTGCGCACAAAGCCGCGCTCGTAATTCCAGTTCTGCGCATCCGGCCGCCCGTTCTTCTTGAATTCATCGTGCCAGACCAATTTGTAGCGGTTCGAGGCGCAGCCCGTGGCGGCCAGCAGCAACAGCAATGGAAGCCAGAAGGCGCTTTTCACGTTCATTGGTGATAAAACGGATGCCGGACAGTCACCGCGGATTGCTGGAATGTCGGTTTGCTGATGGATCACTCAACCCATTTAGCCATGTCCGCCACCCGGGCGCAAGCGCAGGCGGGAATTGGCTGGTCCGTTTGTTTGAGCATCCTTCGGCGAAGCAACGTCAAATCAACACGGAGTTTTGAGGCATGAGCAAACTGACAAAATTCACGCTCGCATCGCTGGTCGTCAGCACGGTGGCCGCAGTGCTGTTCCTGACCGGCGTCATAAACGTCGCCGCTATCCCCGGTCTTTACGTGGTCTTTCCGCTCGCCGCGATCCTCTACGGCGGGTTTTTGATTTGTCTTGCACTGGACAAGGAAGTCGCCCGGTTCGACGCCGAGCAACGTGCGCACCACGATCACGTCTTGCCGGACATCCAGCCGCACAACGTCGAGTCTCTTCACGACCGCGAGGATCACCCTTCCATTGCCGCCTGACCGCATCACGTTGTTTCGAAACCAGCCAGCCGCCTGCTTCAGCGCCGCCACAAAATGCAAAGCGCGCAACCACCCGGTTGCGCGCGACGTTGCTTTGATGGAAACCGAAATTACTTCTGCAGCTTGGCTTCCCAATCGCGGGAGGTCGGCTGGCCGTTGCGGTCCATTTCAATCTTGCCCATGATCGAACTGTTGGTCACGGTGCCGGAATATTTCGTCGTCATGGTATTGCCGTTGAAGTCGCGCACTACACTGAACGAAACTTGTGAGCCGGTGACTTTGCCGTCGGTGATGGCCGTGGGCGTGGGTGCCGCGCCACCGCGACCGGGGGAAGTCACGCTGCCCGTCAGCTTGTCGCCTTCCACCTTCAACACGAGAGTGTTCGTCCGATCCGGTCCGCCATTGCGGCCCGCCTGGGTCCAGATGTAGGTCCCCGTCGGGTCCGCCTTTTTGTCCTGGGCCTGCGCCTGGGTCAACACCCCCGTCAACAGCACCGCGCCCGCCACAATTTTCACAATTTTACTGGTTGTCATGTCTTGTTTTTTTGGTTGTTTGGTTGCATCGTCCCCCATCTGCATCGCTGCGGCAAACTGGGAAACTCGTTCTACAGACCGCTGGCCGGCCCAAAAGGTTACACTTTTCGATCAATGTCCGGACATCTTTCGTCTTTTCCCTTCCCCAGCCTCCGGTCCAGCCGCTCAATAAAAATCGAGGTCATATTGCCGCGTCTGCGCGTCCTGCTTCAGGAGCCGGATCGCCTCCTGCCGCCGCGGCAAAGGCACCGAAATGTTGTATCGGGCGGTGTAACTGTCTTTGCCGATGACCGACGCGATGCCCGCCTCGCCCAGCACCTGGCCGACGCGCGCCGTGGTCTGCGTCCGGTGTGAATCGTCCGGAATGCAGGCGACCGGCACGTTGACCGTGGCATTGTTGGTGTGCGAGGTCTTGCAACCGGCCACGCACATGACCGCGCTGCACAAAACCATCAGAATTATGGATTTCAATTTCATATTCTCACATCCCGGTGCGATCCCGGTGCGTTCGGACGCTGACGCCCCGATGCCAGTCCGCCGTCCGCATCGCCCGGCGCAAGTCTGCAATCTGCCTTTCAACGCCGATAACTTCAATCACTTTCGTCCCTCATGGGGGAGCGGTGAAACTGGGTGGGAACGTCTACTTTGGCTTTCTCCTCGACTGGCAATTTTCCCAAATCGCGCGCGATCATGGCAACCCACACGCAACTCCCGTGAACGCTTATCGCTGTTGAAAGCAACCAGGCACTTGGCCAGGAAACCGCACCGACAGCGCCGAAACTCAGCCAAACCAGATCGTGAACTCCCCCCTTCGACTGTTTTTGCAGCCGGGTGTGCCTGCTCAAAGATAGGCGCTGTTGTCGAAGGCAAATTTCAGCAGGCTGTGCGTTCCGTGCAGTTTCAATTTGTCGCAGATGTGCTGCCGGTGATTGTCCACGGTTCGGACGCTCAAGTCGAGGAGCGCGGCGATTTCCTTGCTGGTGTAGTCCTCGCCCACGAGCTTGAGAATGCGGCGTTCCGCAGGCGTCAGGGATTCGATTTGCGGTTTGCTCAAGAGCAATTCCCGCACCCGTTCGCCGCGGCGCTGTCCGGCTTCGAACATCAGCGGACTGACAAAGGCCTCGTCGCGGGCCACCTTCTCCAGGGCCGCGATGATGTCGTTGGCGGCGTTTTCCTTGAGCACATAGGCCCTGGCCCCGAGGTCCATCGCCGCGTTAAACATGTCTTCCTCCCGATACATCGTGAGGATGATGGTTTTGATCCCCGACGCCCGCTGCCGAAGCGCCCGGATCGTCTCCAGACCGTTGAGCCGGGGCATGTCTATGTCAATGATCGCGATGTCCGGTTTCAAAATGCCGCACTGGCGCAGGGCCTCTTCCCCATCCGAAGCCTCGCCCACGATCTTGAACCGCGCGCTTTGTCCGATGACATCGCACAACCCGCGCCGCAGGAGCGGATGGTCATCCACGATCAGCACTGATATTTCTTGTTTCATCTCTGCTTTCAAGCAATGGAACCTCGACGGTCAAACTCGTGCCCGACCCCGGCCGCGAATCAATGGTGATCGTCCCGCCGAGAATGCGCACCCGCTCGGCAATGCCGCTAAGCCCGTATCCCAGACTGTGCGAATGCGCGAACGGTTTGGCCGCATCGAAGCCCCGGCCGTTGTCCCGGATCGAAAGCGAAACCGTCGCCGCCCGTTTCTTGATCACCACCGCCGCCTCCGTCGCCGCCGAATGTTTGACCACGTTCGTGACGGCCTCCTGCACGATTCGATAGACGTGGATTTCCGCGTCCTTGTCGAACAACCCGTCTATCTCCTCAACCCGCGTGGCAAACGAAATGGAACTGTTCGCGGACGCGCGGTTGACCGAAGCGCGAATCGCCTGGGTCAGTCCCAGCCGGTCCAACTGGTAGGGCCGCAAGCCGTGCGTGATCTGCCGCACCTCCTCGATGGCTTGCGACGTGGCGCCAGAGATCTCATCCAGACGCTGGCGCAGCCCCTGCTCATCCGGGGGGCGTTGAATGGCCAGCAAGGCGTGGTTTTTGATCACGAGCAGCATCTGCCCCAGACTATCGTGCAAATTGACGGCAATCCGGTGGCGTTCATCCTCCAGCCGTTCCAGCACCTGCCGCGAAAATGCGAGTTGCGCCGCCTGCTGCCGTTCCAAACGCCTCCGCAAAAGGTGGACCCAGAGCAATGCCACGGCGAGCACGGCCAGCAGGGTGCCCACCAGCCACACCACCCGCTGCCAAGTCCACCAGGGAGGACCGCTCAACACCGTTACGTCGCGAGGACTTCGCAACAGGATGTTGAGGGACGACAGGTATTGCACTCGCGGAAAAAATTCAGTGGCGGGAGGCGAAGCCGCCGTTTCGTTGTCGCTGACACCGATGATTCGAAGGCGGCTTCCTGGCGCAATGGCCGGCAAGCTGCCCTGGCTGGCCGGCAACGTCGCGGTAAAAACACGCTGCTGTTCCTGAAGCTCCAGCAACTGGCTGGTGCCGTCGGTTTTTTGTGCGAGCAACGTGGCGTTGACCAGAACCAACGAGCCGTTCTGCTTCGAAGACAGCGCCTCACTTAAATCCAGTTTTCTGGGCTGGATGTCCTGGGGCAACCCGCCGGGACGCACCACGACCTCGGTCAGGCTCCGCACCGCGCCGCTCGTCACGGGAAAGCCAAGGACTTCCACCGTCTCGCCCACGCGGACTGCGGGTTCGCCTGGAAGCCGGACGCGAATTCCGCCGGAGTCATCTTGCATGATGAATGATTGAGCATCCCGATGAGTCACTTCGCCCGCGACGTGGACCCGGCGGGACCACAGAGATTCCGTCGCAACAGAAACCACATCGGCGATGGAACTCCTGGGCGTTCCAAAGGGATTCACCGGCGCCGGTTCCTCCTCATCCACGAAAACCGGGGAAGGCACCAGTAACAGGGGAGCGTCCAGCACGTTCAACAACAGGACGCCCCGGGCGCGCAACCTCGCATCCACGTAGCGCGGCAGGTTGTTGGCGGGCATTTGACCGATCCAGAAATAGATCGGCCCGTTCCGGCCGGCGACGGAAAGGGTGCCATTTGAATTCACGGCATGCACCACGCCTTCAAACTCGCTCCATTTTCCGGCCTGGTTCGCGGCCACGGGAGTGCCCAACGTTTCCGTCACCGGTTCGGGCAGGGCATCCTGTCCATTTTGGGCGATGATCAACGGGGCCAGCACCGGAAGGTATTTGCCCGGCTGCAAGGCACCGCCCAATTCGACCTGTTCCCCGACTTTCAGTTGGTTCTGAAAGAAAGCGGTTTCTCCCCCCGCAACCAGCACGGCGGATCCTTCCTCTTGAACCACGAGGTAATCCTTGTCTAGAACCCGATCGTTGAAAGTCACCACGCCGCCGGTGCTGTAGAAACCCTGCATCGGGATATTGGTCCGGCTCGTTGAGGCCGCATCCGCGTGTTCAATCACTATGGCATCATCATTTGTCCTGGCGTTTTCAATGAAGCGGACATTGCTCGCGCCTGAAATCCATATTGTCCCCGGCACCAGATTTTCGCTCTCATCCAACGTGCCCTCACAAACTCCTTCGATCCGCACGCGGGCGTTATGCATGCGCCGCAGCAATGCGGGGACCAGCCGCGGCGCGCACACCTGAACCTGCCCCTGTTCGCCGGCAAGCTCGAACCAGGCCGCGTTTTCCGTGGCGCCGATGAACTTTACCCGCCCCTCGGTTGTCACCCAGCGGTAGTTATTCTCGGCTGGCCACGGTTCGCCGAGAACCATTGGGTCCGGCTCTGGCAATTGTCTCTGACCAAGAATTTGCACACCGGCATGTTCCACGCTCAAGGCGGACTGGAATAGACGCGCGCCGCCAACGTCCACCAGGTCTCCCGCGAGGTAGTTCGTCCAAAACTCGCGGAGAATGCCGTTCGTCATCAAATCTGTCAGCCCGCCGCCGCAGGGCGTCAGATAGCGGCCGTCAATCACGGATTGCTCCAAACCGGGACCCTGCCAGGCGACCGCCAGATTGTCCCCCACCGTCGTCTGTTCTTGCAGCGCTTCGATGTAATAGGTCTGGCCGGCCTGCAACGAAATTGGCTCCGAGCGTTGGGAAGGGTAACGCGACCATTCCCGCGGCGCGACCCAGCCGAAACGCGGGATCGAGGCGATTCTTCTGGCCTTGGACACGCTGCCGTCCGTGCTCAACCACAACTCCGAAGAATTGTCGCTGGCAATCCAGAAATGATATTCACCGGTCACGGTCGGATGCAGATAACCGCGCATTCGGGTCAGGTAATAGGTGCCAAATCCGGTTGGCGCCTCGAATGTGTCGCGCAGTTCGCGTCCGGACGGACGGAGCGGATAATCCGGAAACTTGGCAAAATAAGGGAAACAATTGGTGCCCTCGACGAAAACCCGTTGCCCAACCCGCAGGCCGGTGTCGCGCAAGGGAAAATTGAGCGCCACGGCTCCGGTGTCGTCTTGCAGCACCATCAGGTCGCGCCTTGGATCAACCAGGGTGACGACTCCGGTCAGGGCAAAGTTGCAGCCTTCCAGATAGTCCGCCCCGCTCAATGTCCTGAATTCGGCGGCATTGGTTGCGAAATGGCCGGACGCCGCCTCCGCGAGCATTCCGGCTGCGGGCGGCGACTGATCCGCAGATTCACACCGCAAAGCGCCGGCTGCCGACAGAACCAACAAGAGTGATAACGCGTGGTCTTTCAGCGTTTTGATAAACGCCCCAACCAAACCTGCAAATCGGTGATGCTTGGGACGCTGAAACATAATGTCGCACCGGGCGCGCCATCGGCCGCCCTGCTGCCAGCCGTGTTCATATCAATTCGGATGCCCGAATCAAGCGGATTCTTGACCGCGGTCTTGTTGAAGGATTGCGCGGCAATTTCCACGCCGCCGCCGCCGCCGCGCCAAGGGCGTTGCTTTCATCCGGTCCGGCGCACATTTTCGCCGCTGGACGCGGAAGCTGCGGTCGCTTTTCCGGCATCGCGATTCCGGCGGTTGGTCTCTCAATTCATGCCGCATGAGTATTCATACTCATTTTGTGAGCATGACTACCTATAGGCAGATCGAAAAGAAACGCCCATTGTTGTTGTTGCACATCAGCAAACAGAAAAATCTATCATATGAGAAAAATCATTCCTGCGATATCCTTGGTCGCCGTGTTAAGCGGCTTGAGTGTCACGGCAAACGCGCAACTCGTCGTCTGGGGGGACAACTTCAATTCCGCCACTAACCCGTATGGCGGGGTGGCATGGAACTTTTCAGGTGCGGGGGTTGGCAACCCCCAGGTAATCATCACCAATAATTTGCCGCAGGGGACAAACGTCCAGAATCTTGCATTCACATTCGATTGTTCCTCTGCCGCCACCCTGAACTTTGGGTGGGAAACGTCTTTTCTGCCGGCTGCGGGCAACACCAACACATTACTCGGGGTTTACACCCTCGAATTCGACATCGCGGTCCAAGGCGTCAATTTCAATGGCGGCTCGTTGGGATACGTGGCGCCTTCGGTTGGCCTCTTCGGACCCGGCAGCGGTTTATATTATGGCACAGGTCTGATGACCAATCCGCCGGTTAGCGTTTTTCCGGCGGCGGGGACGGGCTACCAGCATGTTTCGATGCCGCTCAACAATTTCATCGCCGCGCATGCGGGCTTGCTGAATCCGACCAACAGCCCGCTTGCATTCTTCATTGGCTTCTACATCGCTGGTTACACTTACACGGGGATCGAAGAGATTGATATTGCGAATCTTAAACTGACGATGAATACGAACCCGCCTCCGCCCCCGCAACCAACTATGACCGTGCTGGCCGCCAAACCGGCATTGAGGATTTTTGCCCAGGACGCCACCTTCACCTACAATCAGGAAGGGTTTGGAACGGTGGACGCCGCCCAGTCTTGGATTTATAATTATGTTGATCCGGTAAGCTATTCGGTTACTTTTAAGGACTTCGATACCGTTGACAATTATTCATTCTACGCACAGTTCGCTCCGAATGCTGGCAGCGGCGACCCGTATGGTGTTTATAATGCCCCCAATTCCATTACCTGGCGCATCACGCATGTGGCTACAGGGTTTACCACCGGTATTTCCTGGAAGGTCAACCAGCCGGCCAGTGGCGAAACAAATATCGCGCTTGCGCTGACCACCACCAGCACCAACGGCCGCGGCACTTGGACATTAACCTTCACCAATAATTCGGATGACCTCTCGTCGGGGGGCACGGTGACCGCGCCGGATGGCACCACCGGATCCTTCTCCCTGCCGTATGAAGTGGCCAATCAATTCCAGAATCCTTGTCCCATCCTCTTTGGAACAGCCCCGAACAACACGGCAGGTTACGGTCAATACATAGAACTTAGCAGCATTCTTATTACGAATGTTCTCGGAGCCAACGAGTATGACGACTTCACCCAGGATGCCAGTTTGAACACCAGTCTCTGGAATCCGGGCTTTTCCTACAACCCCGGCAGCGTGATCCAAGTCTCAACCAACACTCCATACTGGGTGAATTGGACGGTTCCCGATGTCGGATTCGGACTGGAAACAAAAGCCAGCCTGGACAGCGGCGCCAACGGGTGGTTCTCACCAAACTATTACGGCAGCGGGATCGGCATCACCAATACCACTCCGACAAAAATGGGGTATTTGCTGAAATGGACCTTGATCCCCAGCGCATGCCTGCCGACCGTGGACGGAACCACCAACGGCGCGGTTGCGCCAACGGCATTCTTCCGGCTTTCGAATCCCGGGCCAAGTCAATAATTCGCGGAAGCTGGAATGCAGTCGGGGCACACAACGGCTGCGTCCCGCATTGAACGGTGCTGGCTGGACAAACATCGTCGCGTGGCTTGGGTGGCCACCACGCGGCGATATTTTTCGTTTATTAGAGAGGGTGTTGCGAAAGCCAAAGCGAAAAGGCAAAAAGTTTATTGGGGGATGTTGAAGGTTTGCGTTTTGCCCGGGTCAAGATGGTGGATAGTTGGCTTCCGCCCTGCAGTTCCGGCGAGTGTTGAACTGGCATCAATCGGGTCAGCAGCGGGCGAATCGCTGGTCGCCCCAACAACCCCCGCCCGCAACAATACCACCGCATCCACCAGCAGTGCCATCGTCCTGTCAAATATTCGAAAAATGGTGCGCGATACAGGTTTCGAACCTGTGACCCCCACAGTGTCAATGTGGTGCTCTACCACTGAGCTAACCGCGCAAAGAACCTTTCCAGCTTAATTCAGTATTTGTCCGGCTGGCAAGATTTTTTCGGCGCGGCGCAGCCGGTCCTGAAAAGTTGGAGCTTGACCGGCGCTGCCGTTCCAGTCAAGAAACACTGCGACTGTGCCGTGACGAATCGAGGAAAGGCAGCTCGAATCAGCCGGGGCCGGCTGTTTTGGAAACAGCAAACGCAGGGTCGTTTTGTTGAGGCGGAAACATTGGGAATTAAATGAGCAAGACCAAATCACAATGGGACTTCGGCGAGTTGTTTCCGACGGAAGCAACGCGCAGGGTTTTGTCCGTCTCGGAATTGACAGCGCAGGTCCGCACCTTGCTTGAAAAACAAATCGGCGCCGTCCGGGTGAGCGGCGAAATCACCAACCTGCGCGCGCAGTCTTCCGGCCACATGTATTTCACGCTCAAGGACGCGACAGCGCAATTGAGCTGTGTCCTGTTCAGCCGCGAAAAGGTCCCGCATCGCGAATTGCTCGCCGACGGCCAGAAGGTGCTGCTGCAAGGTGACGTGACGGTCTATGAGGCGCGCGGGCAATACCGGCTCATCGTGCGCGCGGTGGAATTTCAGGGCGTCGGCGCGCTGCAAATCGCGTTCGAGAAATTGAGACAAAAGCTCGCGGCGGAAGGGTTGTTTGCGTCGGAACGGAAACGGTCGTTGCCGAAATATCCGCAACGCATCGGCCTGATCACCTCGCCGACCGGTGCGGCGATTCGCGACTTGCTGCACGTCGTGCGGCGCCGCAATCCGGGTCTGGGAATCATCCTGGTGCCTTGTCGAGTTCAGGGCGAGGGGGCAGCAGAGGAAATTGCGGGGGCCATCCGGCTGCTGAATGAATTCAACTCAACAATGGTAGGGTCGTCGCGCTGCGACGACCGGACGACGCAGCGCGCCGTCCCCACCAATGGAATTGATTTGATTTTAGTGACGCGCGGCGGCGGCTCGCTGGAGGACTTGTGGGCGTTCAACGAGGAGGTTGTGGCGCGGGCAATCTTTGAGTCAGCCATTCCAATTGTCTCCGCCGTCGGCCACGAGATTGATTTCACCATCGCGGATTTCGTGGCGGATGTGCGGGCGGCGACTCCCAGCGCCGGAGCGGAAATCATCACCGAAGGTGTTTTTGCCAGCAGGAAATTGGTGGAAAGCCTCATCCGTCGGATGGCGCAGTCGCATCCGCGCCGCCGGCTGGATGAATCGCTGCAACGGTTGGACGATTTGCAGATGGATTTGCTGCGATGTGGAAAGCAGGGCGTCCGCGAACGCCAGGTCGCCTGCAATAATCTGGCGGTGCGGTTACGTCAGGTACGGCCGGTGCAATTGCTCCGGCAACGGCGCGAGATTTTGAAAGTCACGCAGCACCGGCTGCGCGAACTGGCGCATGTTCGGTTCAGGGATTTCAAAAACAATCTGGCGGCAGCGGAATCACGTGTGCAATTGCTGGGGCCGGAACAGGTGTTGGCGCGCGGCTATTCCATCACGCTAGACGCGGCGAGCGGTACGGTTCTGCGCGACGCGGCGAAGGTGAAACCCGGCCAAAAGCTGAAGACGCGACTGGCAAAGGGTGGGGTTTTGAGCCGTGCAGAGCCTCCCTGGCCCGATTCGTGACCAGTTTCACGTTGGCCTTCAGGAATAGAAGCGCCGCTGATGTTTTTGATTTGACAATCTTCTGGTGGCTTTCTAACCTTCGTGCATGAGAAGGCGGCGGTCGTTGGCGGTTTTGATTTTCCTGGCAGGATTGGCGTGGGGTTATTGCGCCCATGCAGCCGACGGGCAAACCGCGTCGCCGCCGGTGGTTTCCATCGCCACTTTCGATGGAAACCAAGCCCAGATCCCTCGCTGGAGTCCCGCGATTGGGCAGGCCATTTCCGGGATGCTGGCCGAATCGCTGGATAACGCCGGCGGGCGTTTTCAGGTTCTCGCTTCCCCCGAAGCCAATGGGCAACCAGACGAGAGTCCCGCTGCCAAATCCGGCACGGCCAATGACCAGGGAAAATCCACCAGAAAATCCGCGGACGGCTCAAAGGAGCCGGTCGCCGGCCCTCGGGAGGATTCTCCAAAACCTGATGCGAGTGTCCCGGTGGATTCCGATTTCGTGCTTTCTGGCGAGGTGGCGGAATTTGGCACGCAAACCAACAGCGGCCGGATCGGGGATTTTATTTCGTCAAACCCCTTTGCCAACCTCGGCGCCAAAGTGGTCACCGCCCATGTCCGCATTGATTGGCGTCTGGTGGATGCTCAAACCAAACGGGTCATCAAGAGGGGCACGGCCATCGGTTCCGGGCATGGATCGGAATTTGTGATGGCTTCTTCGCCCGAGGCGGATGCAACACCCGCTCCGGTGGAAAGCGCATCGGCTGGTGTGAAAACTGCCAAATCCACCACTGCCGCCCCTGGCGGAAAACCTGCCACCGGCGGAAACAGCGGCACAGGCAATCTGGCGTCCGTGAACAACATTTTCAACGGATTTAACAAGGTGCTCGGCAATCCTCCCAGCGGGGAGGCAGGTTCTGGAGGTTCCGCCGCCGTCGGTGCCAAGGGCAACAACAGCGGATCAACGACCAAGCCCCCGAAAGCCCCGCCAAAGGCCGATGGCAATGCGGCCGCGGGCGAAAGTGAAACCATCGGCTACAACAATTCTTTGTTCATGAGCAGCGCCTTGGGAATCGCCACCGCCGAGGCGGTCACAAACATCATGTCTCAACTGGCAGTCGCCAGCCTGCCGGAATCTGCGCGGATTGCCAAATCGAGGTCCGCCAGTGACACGCTCAAGCACACGCCGGGCAAGATCCTCGCGGTTGCGGGCAAGGACGCCATTATCGTCTCGCTCGGCAGCAAGGAAGGTTTCAAGGCGGGCGACCAGTTGGAGCTTTGTCAAACGTCCGACGTGAAAGACGACAAGGGGAACGTGGTTTTCACCGACGAGAAAGTGGTTGGTGAAATCACCTTGTCCGAAGTGCAGGTTGACCGCAGCCGCGCGTCGTATTCCGGGGACCTCACCATCCAGCAGGGCTGGACGGTCAAGGCCAAATAAATTTCGCGGACAGTCGGGCCGAGCTCCAAGCTGGACTTTTTCGTTTGTTTTCATTAGCCTATTTTCATGTCAAAAACAGCCAAGGGTGAGTTGCCCAGGGGCGAAGTGCCGTTTGAAGATGCCTTGAAGAAACTGGAAGGCGTAGTCGAGGCGATGGAGTCCGGCGATTTGCCGCTCGAAACGCTCCTCGCCAAATACGAGGAAGGCGTGCGGCTGGTGAAGGCCTGCCAGGAAAAACTGGCCGAGGCGGAGTTGAAGATTCAGCAGTTGGAAAAGACCGCAGCGGGCGAAATGAAATTGAAACCGCTCGAAGCAGAAACCGAAGATTGAAACGTGGGCCGTGAAACGTGAATCACACGTCATGTTTCGCGTTTCATTTTTACAACTATGAGCAGTTATCTCGAAATGGTGAACGGGCCGGCGCATTTGAAAAAACTCGCGCTGCCGCAATTGCAGGAACTGGCCGGCGAAATCCGGCAGGAACTCATCGCCGGTCTCGCCAAGGCTGGCGGGCACGTCGGGCCGAATCTCGGCGTGGTGGAATTGACCATCGCGCTGCACCGCGTCTTCAATACGCCGCGGGACAAGTTTGTCTGGGACGTGAGCCATCAGGCCTACGTCCACAAGATTCTCACCGACCGCAAGGACCGCTTCCGCACCATCCGCCAGACCGACGGTTTGAACGGTTTCGCCCTGCGCTCGGAAAGCCCGCACGATTGCTACGGCGCGGGCCACGCGGGCACGGCGCTCTCCGCCGCGCTCGGCATGGCGGCGGCGCGCGACAAAAAAGGCTCGGACGAGAACATCGTCTGCATTTTCGGCGACGCGGCGCTGACCAACGGCATTTCGTTCGAGGCGCTCAACAACATCTCCCACACGACGAAACGCTTCATCGGCATCCTGAACGACAACGAATGGAGCATCGCCAAGAACGTCGGCGCGATTTCCGCCTACCTCAACAAGCTCATCACCAATCCGCGCTACAACAAGCTGGCGAGGGATTTTGAAAATTTTGTCCGCCGCCTGCCCAAGGGCGAGCTGGCCTTGAAGCTGGCGCACCGGGCCGAAGGCGGTTTCAAGGGCGCCCTGACGGGCGTCGGTTTGAAGCCCAGCGGCGGCAGCGTTGCAGAAGCCGATGGCCGCGGCGGCTACGGTTCGCCGGTCATTTTCGAGGAAATGGGCATCCGCTATCTCGGCCCGATTGACGGACACGATTTGCCGCTGATCATCAGCACGCTGGAATTTGCCAAGACCTGCGACCACCCGATTGTCATCCACGTGCTCACGCAGAAGGGCAAGGGCTTCGAAGCCGCGTTGAAGCAGCCGGAAAAATTCCACGGCCTCGGGCCTTACAACGCCCAGACCGGCGAGACGCCCGCGCCCAAGCCCAACGCGGCGCCGATGTATCAGGACGTGATGGGCCAGACTCTGGTGAGGCTTTGCCAGAAGAACAACACGCTCGTCGGCATCACCGCCGCCATGCCCAGCGGCACCGGCATGAAGCATCTGGAAAAGGCGATGCCCGACCGCTATTACGACGTCGGCATCGCGGAGGAACACGCCGTCATTTTCGCCGCCGGCATGGCGACGATGGGGCTGCATCCGGTCGTGGCGATTTATTCCAGCTTCCTCCAGCGCGCCTACGATTGCATCCATCACGACGTTTGCCTGCAGGATTTGCCGGTGATTTTCTGCATGGACCGCGCCGGCCTTTCCGCCAACGACGGCCCGACGCATCACGGCCTGTTCGACATCGCGTATCTGCGCTGCCTGCCGAACGTCATCGCCATGGCGCCGCAGAACGAGGACGAACTGGCGGACATGATGTTCACCGCGACGCACATCCCGAATCATCCGACGTTCATCCGCTACCCGCGCGGCGCGGCGGAAGGCGTGCCCATCAAGGAAGAACCGAAGCTGCTCGAAATCGGCAAGGCCGAGGTCATCCAGAATTTTTCCAGCAACGGGAAAAAGAAGGCCGCGCTGTTCGGCCTCGGCCCGATGTGCGCCATCGCGCGCAAGGCGGCGGAGCAGCTCGCGGCGGAAGGCTTCGATGTGGCGGTCATCAACCCGCGGTTCACCAAGCCGATTGACGCCGGGACGACGGAATTTTTCGGCAAGGCGGCGGATTTGGTGGTGACGCTGGAAGACCATGCCATCATGGGCGGCTACGGCTCGGCGGTGCTGGAATTGTTCAGCGAGAAAAATGTGACGACGCCCGTCGTGCGCATCGGCTGGCCGGACCAATTCATCGAGCACGCCTCGACGCCGGACGAACTGCGCGCGGAAATACGGCCTGTCCGTCGAGAACACCGTCGCCAAGGTGAAGGCGCATTTTGGCGAAGCCGTAACGGCGGCAACGGCGACGAAGCTGATCGAAGTGGCTTGATGAAAATTCCACGACCAAGAGTTCAATCGGCATTTACGCTGATTGAACTTTTGGTCGTCATCGCCATCATCGGAATTCTCGCGGCGCTATTGCTGGCGGCAGTTTCTCATGCCAAAGGAAGGGCATTGCGAATTCAATGCGCGAACAATGTGCGCCAACTCGGGCAAGCAATGCAGTTGTTTGTTGGAGAAAATGATGCTTATCCACTCACTTACAATCCGCGCAGCGAGAGTTATTCCGAACATTTTCAGTTGGGCAGCGACTATCCAGAATCGAATTACGTGCCGGTTAAACCACACAAACGAATTCGGCTTTCCCATTTGGTGGCATCGGGTGTTTGGCAATGTCCTTCAGCTTATCATGCCATCCGACTCCCCAACAACAAAAATGGACAAATAACTGCGAGCTATGTCAGTTATGGCTACAATTGTTTTGGTATACATGTAGCGAGACACGATACCGATCCGCTGGGACTTGGCGGCACATTATTTTGGAACTCACAAATCGCATGTTCTGCCCCGCCGGTGAGTGAATCGGAAGTTGCCAGCCCTAGTGAAATGATGGAAATCGGTGATGGATTTTATGCGGGTGGCAATGGGATTATCCGCGGGGCAGTTTGGTTTTATTGCGAAGTAATTTTGGCAAACCCATGATGTGACAAATTTTGTGCCGGGAAGCACCAAACAAAGCCTACGCCCGTCATCAAGGCAAAGCCAACGTGGTATTTTGCGACGGCCACGTTGAATCGCCGACGCTGCAATTTCTTTTCACCGACACCAGCGACGCCGCCTTGAGCCGCTGGAACCGTGACCACCAGCCCCACCGCGAACGTCTCGCGCCGTAAAGTCAGATTTTTGTCCTCCCTCATCCCGGCCTTCTCCCCAAGGAGAAGGAGAAACATCCGCCGCGTCTTGGAAAATACCTGCGGCGGGATTGGCCGGACGGTCATCCGCAAAACCAGAGCTGGGCCTGTGCGGTTCCTTCTCCCCGGGGGAGAAGGCTAGGATGAGGGCGGGCGTGAAAAATAAATCAAAAAAAGATTTTCCACCCGCACTACCTTAAAATCAAACCGGCGCGGACTTTCGTCAGCGCCGGTTCTGGTTATGCAATTCCCAAACATCATCCCGCCCACCGTCTAGGTGCAGATGGCGGAGATGGGCGTGCTCCATTCGCTCGTCTGGTTGCTGGCAGCCATGGCGCAGGCGCGGAACGTATTGTTCGAGCCGGGCAGGATGCCGGAGATCACCACGTTGTTCGGGTCGGTGAAGACGCCGGTGGTGGTCCAGGTGCTGTCGGTGTTCTGGCGTTGGATGATGACCGCCCACACATTGCCGGTGACCGACACATCGAAGCCAATTTTGCCGCTGGCCGGATGGAGGAGGTTGAGGATGGCAACGGTGCCAACCGGCTTGGGGCTGACGCCGCCGGGACTGGAGAGGTGGAAACCGGAGGGGGTGAGGATTTCAAGGTCGCCCTGCGCGAGTTCATTGATCTCGTCCACGATGCTGTTCATGAGGGCGATCAGCGCGGTGCGCACCGCTTTTTTGTGCGCCGTATCCGTGGAGGTGCCGCCCACGCAGGCGCCGATGGCGTTGATGTAGTCCTGCGCCTTGGTCTTCAATTGCGCGCCGGTCACTTTCAATCCGGCATAGATGGAGTTGCCATCAACAGCCGTGCCGCAGCCAAGGGCGAAGTCACCGAGAGTCGTTTCGTCCATCTTGGCATAATCTTTAAGGAGGAATTGTTGTTTCATATTGCTTAATGTTTCCAGTTGGTTTCCCTTTGACATCCACCCGGAGCCGACCGTGTTTTTCCTGCAATAAACGTCATTGGTTGGCGGAATTCTAGCAGATCCATCTTCCCTGACAATGGATCCGGAAAAGTATAGGCGCAGGTAAATATAATGATTAGCGGATTTGAAAACCCTTGTGAATCCATCATTTTATCATCAAAAAATGGCCCCCAGCCAAAATCCATGACGATGCGGATAAAAAAATATTTACCGATGGCCTTCGCCGGGACGCTGTTGACCGCCGGAAACGCCATCAGGCGCGATGGAAATGCCGTTCCGCCCATTGGCGGAGTCAATCCGGCCACGCGGAAAGCGAATTCTCCAAACGCCGAAGCTGCCTCTCCCGTTGTAAATGTCATTTCGGCGATTGGCATGGCCATATCTCCCGCTTGAAAAATGATTTGGGCAGTTGGGAAAATCATTTTTCCGTCTGGAGAAGTCATTTCTCTGGTGGCCGAAGCCGCTCCGCAGATGAAAACAGCATTTATCCAATTGTAAAAGTCGCTTCGGCAAATGGAAATATCGCTTCGGCATTTGGAAAAGCGGCATTTCCAACGGGGAATCCGGCGTTTCCCAAGGCCAAAATGGCCCGCGCAATTGGCTGATTTGAAAATAGCCCAGCCATTTATGGCTGGGTTCACGATGTCGAAGCGCCATAAGTCCCGGCAGGGACGAAAGAATTCGTCTGCCGTCCCTGCCGGGACTGGATAATTTCGGGAACATTTTACCCAGCCTTGAAAGGCTGGGCTATTGTCGGTGAGAATTATTGCGTCCTGGCAAAACACCTCGAATCGCCGTGACACCGTGGATGGCATTTGGTCAAATCCGCCCATGGGAATGTCCAGAAAGCTTTCCAGGCCGGGCTGCGGTTTTACGCTGGTTGAACTACTGGTTGTCATTGCCATCATCGGGATTTTGGCGGCGCTTTTGCTACGGCCTTTCTCAAGCCAAAAAGAGAGCACAGCGAATCCAATGCGCGAACAATGTGCGACAGCTTGGAATTGGTTTGCAGGCGTTCGTGACCGAGAATCAACTCTATCCATTTATATTACAATGCAGAATACGCAAACGGTGTGCTATCCTAAAATTAACACTTGATTGAAACCCTTGCATCACATTTGGTTACGATACAGTGCTGATCGACTCACATTCGCCTTAACACTCCTGAAGAATTTGGCATTGTCCCGCTGCGGACAAGCCAACCAATTGTTCAGAAACGGTCTAGCTTATTTCAGTTATGGCTACAATTGGGTGGGCATGAGTGCATCGGAGGATACCAGATACACTTGGGCTTGGCGGACGTAACGCTTACGGTTTGCTCCTATCTCCTGGCAATACTCCACGTGACCCCGTTTCGCCTGTGAGCGGAATCGGAAGTTGTCAATCCAAGTGAAATGATGGCCATTGGCGATGGATTCGCTGGCGGGAATGGCAACCAACTCTAAAGATGGAAGCCGACTTGTGGCGGACTTACGACCTTACACGTCTTGATATTCCAAGTGCCGGAAGCGACAAGAGAGCCAACGCCCGTCATCAAGGCCAAGCCAACGTGGTATTTTGCGACGGCCACGTTGAATCGCCGACGCTGCAATTTCTTTTTACCGACACCAGCGACGCCGCCTTGAGCCATTGGAACCGCGACCACCAGCCCCACCGCGAACGGCTGGCTCCGTAAAAGTCGCGCAGCGACGACCGAGAATAGCCCGCAGTTTCAACTGCGGGTAAAGCATCAAAATTAACCAAGCCCCGCAGGGGCGGCAGAAAATCCCGATCGTCCATTATTCTGCCGCCCCTGCGGGGCTTATCATATCTCAACCGAAAACCCGCAGTTGAAACTGCGGGCTATTTTCTTCCGCGCCTTCGGCGCTAAATCTTCAAAACGGCTGTTCCCTCGTTGATCGGTTTCGTTTTTGGCTTGGTTTCAGATTGATTTTCGGGTCGGCTTGCGCCAGCTTTTGCAGCGAATGACCCAAATTCAAACCGTTCCGGCGGCTGCGCCGGACACCCGTCGTTTTCTGCCGTTGCTGGCCTTGCTCTTCATCGGCAGTGGTTGCGCCGCGCTGATTTACGAAATCGTCTGGCTGCAATGGCTGCAATTGCTCATCGGTTCCACGGCCGTTTCGCTGGCCGTGTTGCTCGGCACGTTCATGGGCGGGATGTGCCTGGGCAGCCTGCTGCTGCCGCGTCTGGTGTCCAGCCGCCGCCATCCGCTGCGGGTGTATGCCATGCTGGAGATCGGCGTGGCCGTCTTCGGGCTGCTTCTGCTCGCGGCCATGCCGCTGGTGGAGCGTTTCTACACGGCGTTCGGCCACGGGTTCCACGGGATCGTGTTGCGCGGGGTGGTGAGCGGAATTTGCCTGCTGCCACCCACGTTGCTGATGGGCGCGACGCTTCCCGCCATTGCGCGCTGGGTGGAGACCACGCCGCAGGGGGTTTCGTGGCTGGGTTTTTTTTACGGCGGCAACATCGCCGGCGCGGTGTGCGGCTGCCTGCTCGCCGGGTTTTATTTGTTGCGGGTGCATGACATGGCGGTGGCGACGTTTGCGGCGGCGGCATTCAACGTGGCCGTGGCCTTTTTTGCGCTGGTCCTGGCGGGCAAAACAACCCATGAACCGGCGCGCGACGAATCCGCCGGGAAGCCGGCGCCCCGCGCGGCATTCGCGCCGGGCAACCGGGCGGTCTATGTGGCCATCGCGCTGTCGGGTCTGTGCGCGCTGGGGGCGGAAGTTGTCTGGACGCGGCTGGCGTCGCTGATGCTGGGCGGAACGGTTTACACGTTCTCCATCATCCTTGCCGTTTTCCTGATCGGCCTCGGCCTCGGCAGCGCGGTCGGATCGGCGCTGGCGCGCGAGATGAAATCGCCGCGGGCGGCGCTGGGGATTTGCCAGATGTTGATCGCCGGCGGCGTGGCGTGGACGGTGTTCATGCTGACCCAGTCGGTGCCTTACTGGCCGGTGAACCCGGAGCTGGCGCGCAGCCCGTGGTTCACAATGCAACTGGACATGGTGCGCTGCCTGTGGGCCTTGCTGCCGGCGCCGTGCCTGTGGGGGGCGAGTTTTCCGCTGGCGCTGGCGGCGGTGGCGGCTCGCGGCCAGGACCCGGGCCGGCTGGTCGGCGGGGTTTATGCCGCCAACACGGTCGGCGCCATTATCGGTGCGCTGTCGTTTGCGCTGCTGCTGATCCCGACGATCGGCACGCAGAACTCGCAACGGATCATTATCGTGCTCGCGGTCATCGCCGGCCTCGTCGTGCTGTTGCCGATGCTTTGGCCTTCGCCGGACAGCGGGTCGCCGGCGCCGAAAGTTCGCGCGTTCTGGCCGCGATTTGCCGCGCTCACCGCCGCCGTCCTGGTTGCCGGCTGGCTGGTTGCCACGGTGTCGGCGATGCCGTGGGGAGTCGTGGCGTTTGGCCGATATTTCGCGACGTGGGTTGATCAACTGGCGCCCGGCATCGTTGACGCCTCAAGCGTGCCCACCGAGCCCGGTTCTCCGGACCGCTACTGCCTGTATGTCGGTGAAGGCATGAATGTATCAGTCGCCGTCACCCAGTCGCGTGAAGGCTACCGCTATTTCCACGGCGCCGGCAAGGTGCAGGCCTCCAGCGATCCGCTGGACATGCGGCTGCAACGGATGCTCGGACACATCTCGGCCCTGGCCAATCCGGAGCCGAAGACGGTGCTGGTGGTGGCGTGCGGCGCCGGCGTGACCGCCGGGACATTTTTGACCTATCCCAGCGTCCAGCGCATCGTCATCTGCGACATTGAACCGCTGGTCCCGGCGATGGTGACGCCGATGTTCAACGATCAGAACTATCACATTGTGGATGGCATCCGGCGGCAGAATCCGATGATGGTCAACGGCAAGCAGGTCGAGGTCATCTACGACGACGGCCGGCATTTCATCCGGACGACGAAGGAGAAATTCGACATCATCACCTCCGACCCGATTGATCCGTGGGTGAAGGGCTGCGCCGCGCTCAACACGGTTGAATATTACGAGATGTGCAAGCGGCACTTGAATCCCGGCGGCGTGATGAGCCTGTGGATCCCGTTCTATGAATGCAACGAGGACTCGATCAAGAGCGTGATCGCCACTTTTTTCAGCGTGTATCCCAACGGCAGTTTGTGGAGCAACGACAGTCATGGCGACGGTTATGACGCCGTCCTGTTCGGCCGCGTCGAGCCGACGCAATTCAACCTGGACGAACTCCAGGCGCGGCTGGACCGTGACGATTACAAACCCGTGAAGGATTCGCTGGCCGAGGTGAACTTCAATTCCGCGGCGGATTTGCTCGCCACCTATTCGGGACGGGCGTCCGACCTAAAAACGTGGATGCGAGGCGCGCAAATCAACACCGACGAGAACCTGCGGCTCCAATATCTGGCCGGTTTCTGGCTGAATTCGTTCATGAGCAAGCAAATTCTGGACGGCATCCAGAAGGATTTCATCTTCCCCAAAGACATGTTTTTGGGATCGGAAGAACAACTGCAGGAGCTCAAAAGCAAGCTGATCACCGGCGGACGGGCAAAACAATTGTGAACGCGATGGCGGCGGATGGGCGGAAAATTCCCGGCTGATGGGCTGCCGAAACGGGTCTTGATTTCCGGCGGATTCTACAGTTTCATTTCTTTTTATTGAACAATTAAATTTTCATCATGGCCTATAAAGACGTGACGCCGCCCGCGGGCGGGAAGATTTCCATCCAAGCCGGCAAGCTCAACGTGCCGGACAACCCCATCCTTCCGTTCATTCGCGGCGACGGCACCGGCCCGGACATCTGGGCCGCCAGCGTGCGCGTGTTCGACGCGGCGGTGCAAAAGGCCTACGGCGGCAAGCGCAAGATTTCCTGGTTCGAGGTCTTCGCCGGCGAGGAGAGTTTCAACAAATTCAAGAACTGGCTGCCCGACGACACCGTGGAGGCGTTCAAGGAATATCTCGTCGGCATCAAAGGCCCGCTCACCACGCCCGTCGGCGGCGGCATCCGCTCGCTCAACGTCGCGCTGCGCCAGATGCTCGACCTCTACGTCTGCCTGCGCCCGGTGCAGTATTTCAAGGGCGTGCCCTCGCCGGTGAAGCACCCGGAGAAGGTGGACATGATCATCTTCCGCGAAAACACCGAGGACATTTACGCCGGCATTGACTACCAGGCCGGCTCGGTCGAGGCGGCGAAAATCATGGATTTCATCTCGAAGGAACTTCCCGCCGCGCTTCAAGAAAATCCGCTTCAACTCCGAGAAGAAAGCGCGCGAATTCTGGGACACCGCCGGTGAGACGGATTTTCCCTGCGACGTGCAGGTCGGCCTTGGCATCAAGGCCGTGAGTTATTCCGGCACCGTGCGGCTCATGCACAGCGCCATCGGTTACGCCATCAAGAACAAGCGCAAGTCGGTGACGATTGTCCACAAGGGCAACATCATGAAATACACCGAGGGCGCCTTCCGCGACTGGGGTTACGAGACGGCGAAGAAGTATTTCGGCGCGGTGGAGATGGACGGCGGCCCGTGGTGCAAGATTCCCGAGGGCAAACCCGGCGCCGGCCTCGTCATCAAGGACGCCATCGCCGACATCACGCTCCAGCAGGTGCTCACGCGCCCGACGGATTTCGACGTTATCGCCACGCTGAACCTGAACGGCGATTATTTGAGCGACGCGCTCGCGGCGCAGGTTGGCGGCATCGGCATCGCGCCCGGCGGCAACATCAATTACATCACCGGCCACGCGATTTTCGAGGCCACGCACGGCACCGCGCCCAAATACGCGAACAAGGACGTCGTGAACCCCGGCTCGGTCGTGCTCTCCGGCGAAATGATGTTCCGCTACCTGGGCTGGGCCGAGGCGGCGGATTTGATTCTCAAGGGCTTGAACGGCGCGATCGGCTCGAAGAAAGTCACCTACGATTTCGCGCGCCAGATGGATAATGCGACCGAGATCAAGTGTTCCGCGTTCGGCGACAATATCATCGCCCACATGTAAAGCCGGCGGCGGACGCGAAGCTTGAGCCGCAAGCTTAACACTGCGTCGCAGTCGGAAGGTAATTCAAACCGGCGCGGGGCATTTGCAATGGCCCGCGCCGGTTTTCTTTTCAGGTCTTCGCCGGTCGCGGGGCAAACGGTTCGGATAAAAAATAAGATGACAAATGGTTTGCATTTCCAGACCGACAGGACGAAGTTTGCGTTGTGAAACCAGTCCGTCAGATTGTGGACGGCAAAAAAGACAACGACACGCGATGGCAGGCGGAAACGGGCGGGGATGTGTCCGGAATCGGGATGGAGAAACCGGAAGAGGTAATCGAAAAGATTCATCAGCAGGCCACATGCCTGGGTCCGGTCATGGAAGAAATCCTGCGCGCGGCGCAGGGACGCGGACAGAGTCATTGGGGATTGAACGATTAAGCTGTAAGCGGGTCGGAATGGTTTTGTGCCGGTTAACGGCCCAACTTGGCAATTCAAAATGCGAGTGCTCGTTTGGGCAAAGGAGAATTGCAGCTTCAAACCGGGATTCATTTTCAACTTTGGCAAAGGCTTCGTGTTCCAGCGGACTTCACCGGATGCCACGAGCTTGCTGACAAGCGTTGCGGTGACTGTTAAACTGCGCGGATTATTTTGATGCGGTCAGCTCGACGGGCGGGCCAAAACGGCCCGCCCGTTTCATTTCCAGGTAGGGCGCTACACTCCGTGCGCGCCGCCGTTGGATCACGAAACAGCGGCGGGCAGGGGACTGCCCGCCCTACCAGTTTTTTTGAATGACATGGATTGAAGCCAGCCTTGCGTCGGCGGTGTTCCTGGGCGTGTATGACCTTTGCATCAAGCACGCCATCCGGGACAACGCCGTGCTGCCCATCCTGTTCTTTAGCTCGCTGACGGGCGCGACGGTTTGGACGGCGCTGCTGCTGGTTCAGTCGGCGCAACCCGGGTTGCTGCCGCCGACGCTCGTCACGGACCATTTGACCGTGGTGCCAGCATCTGCAACTGCTGTTGAAATCCGCCATCGTCGCGTCGTCTTGGATTTTCACCTACTTCGGCCTGAAACACCTGCCGCTGTCACTGGCCTCGCCCATCCGCGCGACCTCGCCGCTGTGGACGCTGGCGGGCGCGCTGCTGATTCTGGGCGAGCGGCCAACTTCGACTGGAACTGCTCGGCGTCATCACCACGCTGGTGGCGTTTTTCGGGCTCTCGCTCGCGGGCCGGCAGGAGGGCGTGCATTTTCATCGCGACAAATGGGTCTGGTTTCTGGTGGCCGGCACGGTGCTGGGCGGAACCAGTTCGCTTTACGACAAATACCTGCTGGGCATCGCGCATTTTTCCGTGCCGACGGTGCAATGCTGGTTCTCGATTTATCTCGTGCCGTTGTTTGCGCCGTTCGCCATCGGCTGGCAGCGGCGCTGGTGGAAGCGCAACGTGTTCCACTGGCGCTGGACCATCCCGGCCATCGCGCTCTCGCTGCTCGTGGCGGACTACATCTATTTCTGGGCGCTGCGGCAGCCGGGGTCGCTGGTGTCCGTGGTGATGAGCCTGCGGCGGGCCAACACGCTGGTGGCGTTCGCGGGCGGACTGCTGCTGTTCCGCGAGCGGGGCAACTGGCAGAAAATCCTCGCCGTCCTCGGCATCCTGCTGGGCATCGCGCTCACCGTGATGGGGTGAATCAAGCTGCGGCAGTGCATCAGCGGACGGCAGGGTCGTGCAAATCGTTGGCAGCCGTGCTTCGGCGAACCGCAGGGTCGCGTGAATTTAAGGTTTTTGCCCTTCGACGAACCGGTCGGTCGTGCAATTTCATCGCTGCTGCCATTTGACGAACCAGAGCGTCGTTTGAATTGATCGCAGTTGCGCTTCAACGAACCGCAGGGTCGTGTAATCTCATCCCAGTCGCGATTTGACGAACCGCAGCGTCGTTTAATTCCACGAAAACCGCGCATTTTCGCGTGAATTTAGGATTGTCAGGCCGGTTTGGGCGCGTCAGGCTCTCCGGCATGAGCGACTCCTCGGCCATTTCATCCATCATCCCCGCCGCAGCGCCGCCGGAAGCCGGGCTGCTCAAGCCGCTGGCCGTGTTGCAGGCCATCTCGCATCCGGTGCGCTGGCAAATCCTCCAGATGCTCGCGCCGGGAACGGGGATGACGGGCACGGCCATCGCCGCGGCGCTGGGCAAATATCCCGACACCGTGAACAAGGAGCTGCGCGTGATGCGCGATGCGGGCGTGGTGACGTGCGCCCCGGCCGCCGACCAGCGCTACCTGGAGTATTCGGTCCCGGTGGCGTTCCGGAGGGAAATCGGGCAGATAGATTACGGTTTTTGCGTGTTGCGAATCGCGACGGCCAGCCCGCCGGTGGCAAAGGATTGAATTGCGAATGGCGCGGGGTCAGCGCCTGGCGCGGATTGAACCACCCGGGCATGAAGCAACGAATCAGGGCGTGGTCGGGACAAGCGGCGGAAAATCCCCGGCGTCCCCCGGCATCCTGCCGGGCATCGCGCTCACCGTGATGGGGTCCAAGCTTGCGGCTGCGGCGGAATAGTGGTGGGATTGAACGGCAACTCGTCGTCCGAATGGACGCGGTTTCCCGCCGGATCAACCATCGTTGGCGGTGATAAAAACAACCATCCGGTTCTTCGTCACCGAAGTCTGGACTCGCTTTGAAACAAGCGCCGACCAGCGGCAAATTTCCCAGCATGGGCACCTTGTTCCTGATGGTTTGAACGGCCGAAGTAACCGGCCCGCTCAAAACCAGCGTCTGGTTATCCCACAGGTTGACAACGGTGGATATTTTTTGAGTGCGAAATTTGGGGAGCGGCACCGGCACCGTTTGTTTTTTTCCCTCAATGTAAACGGTGACGGAATTGGTTGGTTTGTCGTATCCAAGAAATTCAGTCACGGATGCAGTCGCCGTCAGATTGATGGTGTATCCGTCAGAAAGAACGTAGGGGACTACATCAAAAGCCGGCCCGCACTCGACTTGTTTTGTGAGGAACAATTCATTGCTTGAAACGCCCGGTGGTTTAAGCGCCAGCGGGTTGACGCCGTTGAGAAACGTTCGGATTTCCGTCGCGCGCATCTGGGTTTGCCGTCCGCTGGTGGTGACGCACTCCGGCTCGGCCAGAGTCGTTGTTCTGGGTCTTGATTCGAGCGCATGGAGCGTCACCCGGAAGTTTGGATCGGTCATAATGCCGGTGGCGGTGCCGGGTGCCTGGGCTGTGTTACGCAGGCCGCTTGTGAGTTGCTGGCCAGTGGCCGAGGCGGGTATCACGCTCGTCGTGGTGTTGGCGGGAAAACTGCCGGGCGGATTGGCTGCCGAAACCGGCACAGCGGGCGAAGGTGCGCCGCGGCCATTGGCGACGACCGGGCCGTTGGAGAAGCTGCCCAGATACCAGTCAAAACCCTGTGCCGGGTTGCTGTCTGTTCCACTTCAATGAACCTTGCCTTGATGTGAATCTGTGGAGGGATCTGATTCAGGGCTTGAATGGCGCGCTCAATGGTGTCCAACTCCGACGGGGTGGCTTTCACGAACAGCAAGCCCAATCTGTCATTGATAGGCGATGCTTCTGCCGGGCGCGGTTAAATCCACGCCAATCTTGGCAAAATAAGTTTATAACTGACAGCCATCGTCACAATGGCATTCGTTGTGCAGGCATGCTGCGCACCGTGTCCGTCTTGATATTTGTCAAGCCGGCAGGCGAATGTGTTTGGATCCACCTTGAAAACGCGCATTTCGAACTACCGGTGGTTCCGGCCCAGACGGTTTGGGCGAAATGACCACTGCGAAATCTTCAACGGAGTATTTTATGGGGCGATCCGCCACGCGCACGATGGCATCCAGCGCATCGTGGAGAGAAACATTGTTCAAGGATCAGTTTGACGTTGATTGCACTCGCGTCCACGGTTTCATTGGTCGCGGAAGCTATTGGGGTTGAGTCCGGCAAACCCGTGCTTGGATTGATTCGAACTGGAGCCTCGGCACCCGCATTCGCACCGGCAACGCCTCGCCCCATACGAACACCGCCCCCGGATGCAATCACAAGGGGAAACGGGTTCGGATTGAATACGAAATTAACGCCTTTCTTGTCCGGGTCGAGGAGTCTGGATTGTTCGGCCAAAAAACGGATGACTTCATTCAAGGGCAGACCATTCGACCAGGAAACAGATTCGAGGCGGAGGCTGTTGAGTTTGCGGTAAATGGCTTCCCGCCCAGCGGAGGTGTGAATGTTAGTGCTGGTAACATAAGGATTCGGCACGGGCATTCCGATGCCAACCTTCGGCATCCACGCATTTGGCACCTGCACCCTGCTATCAGCCACCGAGTTGGTGCCGTTAAGTTCTGCGGGGGCATAGACGGCTTGATGAACTAGGCTCAAATAGTAAAATGCGCCTTGGTTGTTCGGGTCCAAAGCGAGCGCTGCTTTCAATTTGGCTTCGGCATCGTCAAATCTCCCATTTTCGTAAAGCAATTTGCCGTCTTGAACCAGTTGGGCGGATTCGATTTTTCCATCAACGGCATTTGTGGCAGCCGCTGAATTATTGTTCGGTTGCGAAACAGGTGCGGGCGCGTTCGTTTTCTCCGGCGCTTCGCCCATCGGCAGCGCGACGGCGCTGAAGGCGAGAATTCCCAAAATCGAAACGACGGTCAGCCCGGCCTTTTTCGGCGCGTTGAAATTGACCAGCCGCTCGATCCGCTGGCGCAACGCGCTGCGCGATTCCAGAATGCCGACCAGACCGAGGCTCGCCAGCGGACGGTTGAACGCGAGCTTGGCCACTTCCAGCAGCGTCGGCGCGTAAATCTCCGCGTCGTCGCGCAGCGCCAGCATCACGGCGTCGTCCACCGCCTCCTCGCGCACGCGGCGGATGCGCGCGTTGGCCAGCCAGAGCAGCGGATGCCACCAGTAAACAATTTGCAGCAGCGCCTGCGCGCAATTCACCCAAACGTCGCCGCGCCGGAGATGAATCGCCTCGTGCAGCAGCACCGCGCGCAATTGGTCCGGCGGAAAGCTTTTCCACCAGCGAGCGCGGCAGCAAAATGACGGGTCGAAACAGACCGCAAACCGCCGGCGACATGGAAGTTTCGGTTAATTTCAATCGAACCGGCGAACGCAAACCGGCCAGCCGCGCGGCGCGTGCGCCAGCTTGCGTAGGACAGGCGTCGCGCCTGTCTCCATCTATAAGATGCCCCTCTGGTTTTGGTGACGACCGTTGCGAGCGGAAAAACAGCGCCCCAAGGCGATCCTTCAAAGTCAGAGACAGGCGCGACGCCTGTCCTACGGCATGGATTCGGTTTACACGGTCGTCGAGTTCTTCCGTGTCGGAAGCGTTCTGAATTGTGCGCACGATGCCGCGCCAGCGAATCAGCAGCCAAACCAACAGACTTGCGCTCACGATGCCGGAAAAAATCAATGTCCAGGCGGCCAGCGTCAAAGCCGGAGGTTTCGGCGGAACAACCGGCACGGGAGCCAATGGAAAATCGGGCATCGTCTGTTCGCCGTAGCTGACGGTGAATGATATCGGCGCCGCTTTGACCGGTGGCGGAGCCGGGGAATGAATCCACCAGCTTGGACTTGTTGGCAACGCCAGCGCCGGCGGCAATAATAATTTCACCAGCACAACCAGCCAAAGCGCGTGGCGGACGGTCGCGCGCACCTTCCGCCGGAGCGCCAGATCCAGAGCAAAAACCACGGCGATCAGCACGCTGGATTGCCAGAGCATCGGCCAGGCGAAATTCAGAAACTGTTCGCCCCAGCGGTTCAAGGTTTCAATGTGCGAGTTCATGACGCGCCTTTCGGGAGGGGATTATTTCTTCGCCGGTTTTTTGGTTTTGATCAAGGATTCCAGTTTCGCCAGTTCCTCCGCGCTCAAGTCGTTGTTCTCGATGAGGCATTGCACCATGGGCGTGAGCGCGCCGTTGAAGGCGTGTTTGAGGGCGTAGAACAACTCGCCGCGCTGCGCCTGCGCGCGCGTGACGGCGGAGCGGTAAATCGTGGGCTTGCGGGTTTTTTCGGCGGACAGCAGTCCCTTGGCGACCATGCGGTCCATCAGGGTGCGCACGGTGGAATAGGTCCAGCGGGTTTTACCGAGCAGTTTCTCCCGAATGGCCGGCGCGGCGCAGGGTTCGTGGTCCCAAACGGCCTTGATGATGGTCCATTCGGACTCCGTCAGTTCAATTCCGGGTTTCGACATGCCGGCATCATTCTCTACAATTGTAACGATGTCAAGCCGAATCTTTACAATTGTAGAGATTGGCCTTCCCGAAGGCGGACGGCGGGTGCGGCCGGGTCCTAACCGGTCTCGAACAGGCCGATGACGACGGCCACGGCCAGGCCCGCGAGCAGTGCCGCGGACAATTTGAACCGGTCGTGCGAGTGAAATTGCAGTTCCGGCAGGAGATCGCTGCTGGCGATGCAGAGGAACGAGCCGGCGCAAAACGCCAGCGCGTAGCCGAGCACCGGCGCGTCGCCGCCGGCAAAATGGCCCGCGCCCAGGTAAAACAACATCGCGCCCAGCGGACTGGCCAGGGCGAACAGGCCGTTCAAAACGTGCCGCGAAAAGCGCGATTTGCCGCCGGCGGCCATCAGGGTCGAAACGGCCATCGCATCGAAAGGCTTGTGGAGGATGACGACCAGCGCGACCCCCAGGCCGGCGATCTTCGCGTTGCCCTGCCTGCCGGCCTCGACGGCGGCGGCCAGCGCCAGTCCGTCCAGCAGCGAATGCAGCGTCAATCCCAGCGCGGTGCCGATCCAGGAAAGTTGCTTCGCGGATTTGTCGGCCAGCGTGTGGGCGTGCTCGTCGTCGTGATGGTGTTCATGCGAGTGGTCGTGGCCGCAGCAGTCTTCCGGGTCGCCTTCCGGCAGGTCGTGGTGATGGAAATGAAAGAAGCGCTGGACGAAAAACATGGCGAGGAATCCGCCGAGCATCCACCTGGCGGTTTTGTCCAGGGAATGCAATTGTGCGTCGGCGTCCGGCAGAAAATGGAGCAGGGCGATGCCGAGCATCAGTCCGGCAACGAAACTGACGGCCATTTGCAGCCGCGTGTGGGTGAGGTGAACGAGCAGCAAGAACCAGCCGCCGGCGAGCGACGCCAGCAAGACCAGCACGCAATAGATGGTCAGCAGCAGGGCGGGCGTCATGGTCATTTACGATTTACGCGGTGCATGGGATTGCGGAAACAATCGTGAATCTTAAATCGTGAATCGTAAATTTAAAGTCCGCCAAATGATCCCGCGCCGACGGCAGAATGACAATTTTCATGTCCGTTTGCCGCGCAACTGTTTCTTTGCCGTTTCCCAGTCCATGAATTTTTCCGGGCCGGATTTGATTTTGGCTTCGCGGTCCCGCAACACCTCGCCGTGCCACGCGGGTGCTTCGATTTGCGATTCATCGGGGCTCAAATCGGCCCAGAGCGCTTCCATCGCGCGCAATTTTTCGGCGACGGTCATTTTGTCCAAAGGCAATGGCGCTTCCATTTCCGGCAATCTAGGCTTGGCGCCTGTCCGATGTCAAATGCCACATTCTGGCAAATTCATTTGCCGCAGCACTGCTTGTATTTCTTGCCGCTGCCGCAGGGGCAGGGGTCGTTGCGGCCGACTTTCGGGCCGGTGCGGACGGGCTTGGCCTTGGCCTTTTCCTGCGCGGCGGCGGCCTCGCTGACGACGTCGCTGGCCTTGGGCTGGGCGCCGCCGGAACTGGCGGTGGCGGTGCCGCCGCCAAACGCGCTGGTGGATTGATGGAGCATGGTCTGTTGCGGCACGTTGCGCAGGAAATTTTCAAACGCCATCATGCTCGACGCGCTGCGGAAGATGTTGTGGCAGATCTCCGTCTTGATGTTGACCATCAGCTCGTCGAACATCTTGTACGCCTCGGCCTTGTATTCCACGAGCGGGTCGCGCTGGCCGTAACCGCGCAGGCCGATGCTGTAGCGCAGGCTGTCCATTTCGTAGAGATGCTCCTGCCAGAGCCGGTCAATCGCGCTCAAGATCGTGAAGCGCTCGACCTCCTTCAGCGCGTCGGGATTCTCGAAGCTGATCTTGATGTCGTAAGCCTTGCGGACGCTGTCGGAAATGAAATTGCAGACGGCGAACTGCGCCGGGCTCAAGCCGTCGAACAGCGAGCCGGCCACCGGCGTCTCCTTGCCGGACTCGGCGGCCTTGAGGATTTCCGCCTCCGGCATGCCGAGCGGGAAATTCAAGTTCACCCAGTCGGCCAGCTGGCGCACCTTCCATTCGCTGATGCTCCGGCTCCGCGTTCGTGAATTGCGCGACCTTCTCGACGACGACCTCCTCCATGATGTCCATCAGCCGGTCGCGCACGTCCTCGGCGTTGATGATTTCGTTGCGGAAGCCATAAATGACCTCGCGCTGCTTGTTCATCACGTCGTCGTATTCGAGCGTGCGTTTGCGGATCTGGAAATTGTGCTGCTCGACCTTCTTCTGCGCGCTCTGGATGGAGCGGTTCAGCCAGCGGATGCTTCAACTCCTGGCCTTCCTCGAAGCCGATCTTCTCCATCATCTTCACGATGCGGTCGGAGCCGAACAGCCGCATCAAATCGTCCTCCAGCGAGATGAAAAAGTGCGACGAGCCGGGGTCGCCCTGGCGCGCGCAGCGGCCGCGCAACTGCCGGTCAATGCGCCGCGCCTCGTGGCGTTCGGTGCCGAGCACGTGCAGGCCGCCGACGTCCGCGACGCCGGGGCCGAGTTTGATGTCCGTGCCGCGGCCGGCCATGTTCGTGGCGATGGTCACGGCGCCGCGCTGGCCGGCGCGCGCGACGATTTCCGCTTCCTGCTGGTGATATTTCGCGTTGAGCACGGAATGAATCAGCCCTTCGCGCTTGAGCATCCGCGACAGCATTTCGCTGGATCTCGACCGAAATCGTGCCGACGAGAATCGGCCGGCCCTTGGCGTGCACTTCCTTGATTTCCTTGACGACGGCGTTGAATTTCTCGCGCCGGGTCTTGTAGATCGAATCGTGCGCGTCCTTGCGGATGTTCGGCTTGTTCGTCGGGATGATCAGCACGCCGAGCTTGTAAATGTCGAGAAATTCCGTCGCCTCGGTTTCCGCCGTGCCGGTCATGCCCGCGAGTTTCTGGTAGAGCCGGAAATAATTCTGGATCGTGATGGTCGCCAGCGTCTGCGTCTCGCGCTCGATCGCGACGCCTTCCTTCGCCTCGACGGCCTGGTGCAAGCCGTCGCTCCAGCGGCGGCCCGGCATGAGCCGGCCGGTGTGCTCGTCCACGATGATGACCTTGTTGTCCTGGACGACGTATTCCACGTCCTGCTGGTAAAGGCAGTAGGCCTTGAGCAATTGCGAGATGGCGTGGATTTTCTGCGCCTTGGCCTCGAAATCCTGCCTGCAATTTCGTCTTGGCCTCCATCCGCTTGCGCGCGTCGGTTTCCGGCCCGGCGTCCATGTCGTGCAGCAGCGTCGTCAAATCCGGCAGCACGAACGCGTCCGGGTCCTTCGGGCTGACAAAATTGCGGCCCTTCTCGGTCAGGTCGGCTTCGTGGCTCTTTTCGTCAATGGCGAAAAGCAGTTCCTCCTTTTCGCGGTAAAGCTCCACCTTCTTCTGGTCCTTGTGCAAATCCAGTTCGGCCTGGTTCATCAACTGCGCGTTTTCCGGATTTTCCAGAATCTTCATCAGCGCCTTCGGACTTCGGCTGGCCGGTCTTGACGCGGAACAGCAGCAGGCCGATTTGCCGTTCCAGTGCCTCGGCGTTGGTCACGTTCGAGCCGTCGGTCGGGTTCAGTTTTTTGATCAGCTCCTCGGCCTCGGACAGGAAGCGGTTGCACAGCTGCTGCTGCGCGCGGACGAGCGACTCGACCAGCGGCTTCCATTGCGCGATATTGCTCGTCATACGTGTGCATCGACGGGCCGCTGATGATGAGCGGCGTGCGCGCCTCGTCAATCAGGATCGAGTCCACCTCGTCCACGATGGCGTAATAATGGCCGCGCTGGACCTGCTCCTCCTTGCGCGTGGCCATGCCGTTGTCGCGGAGATAATCGAAGCCGAACTCGGCGTTCGTGCCGTAGGTGATGTCGCAGTTGTATTGCTCGCGGCGGACGCTGCGGCGGCTGGTCGTGCAGAATGCAGCCGACGGTCAGGCCGAGAAACTTGTAAATCGCGCCCATCCATTCGCAGTCGCGCGCGGCGAGATAATCGTTCACCGTCACGACGTGGACGCCGCGGCCGGTGAGCGCGTTGAGATAGACGGGCAGGGTGGCGACGAGCGTCTTGCCTTCGCCGGTGGCCATTTCGGCGATCTTGCCCCGGTGCAAGCGCGATGCCGCCGATGAGCTGCACGTCGAACGGGACCATGTCCCATTTCAGCGGCAGGCCGCGCACGATGATTTCCTGGCCGCACAGCCGGCGGCAGGCGTTTTTCACCACGGCAAAGGCCTCGGGCAGGATTTCGTCGAGCTTTTGCGCCAGCTCGTCGTTGTCCTGCGATTTTGGAAAGCTCGTCCTTCCAGGCGGCGGTTTTGGCGCGCAGGTCGTCGTCGGAAAGCTTCTGGAGGCCGTGCTCGAACTCGTTGATTTGAGCGACGAGCGGCTTGAGACGTTTCACTTCGCGGTCGTTCCTCGACCCGAAAATCATTTTAATCAGCCCGGTCATGACAATTCGCGAATAATAGCGTCCGCCACGCTACGCGAACCAACGCCAAGCGTCAAAACCAATCGCTGGCGGGGTGGGTTTTGAGATTTTGCCAATCAGACGATTGTCCGCCACTCGGGTCTGATGATCAATATGGGGTGGTGGGTCCATTTGCCGTTCTGTCGGGCGGGATCTTCGCGAGCCGGCTCGTCAGCGGCCTCTCCCCACCAAACTGATCAAATTGCGAAAATGGCTTTACCTATTCTTTGGATTTTCGCACTGTTGCTTCGCTTGTTCAGATATTGTCAAGAGCGGCCCGGTCGCAGAGTGTTAACCCGTAAATTTGGGTTGGGATTGGCACTCGCGGTTCTGCTGGCCGGAGCTGGAAAGTCTCCGGGCGAGAATTTCCCCCTTGGTTTTGGCTGGCAGAACCTGGAGTTCACGACTTATGCGCCGAATTCAATCCGGCAACTCGCCGACTACAAGGTGGAAACCATTTTTCTGGATCACCGCAAACTAGGGTTCTTCCGGGTCAAGCTGTTGCCGGTGCTCGTGGTTCAAGGCGTGCAGCTGGAATTTGCCGAGGCCAACCCCACCAACGAATGGGCGGGAAGTTTTCAGCCCGACTGGCTGCCCAAGGTGAAGCGGAGCGCCGTGGAATGGCGGGATGTCAACATTGGTTCCAAAAAGGATGGCGCGCCGCGCTTGCACGCGGAGCGGGCGCAAGTGGCGCCGGCCGGAGCGCCGGCGGTCTGCACCTTCAAAGAAGTTACGCTGGTGGCCAACGGCGCGGAGTGGCGGATGCCCCAGGCCGAATTGCGCAATGAGGGCGGCCGTCCGCGCGTGGTCTGGAGGACTGGCGAGGGCGAGCAGCACCTGGATTTGTTCAGCGGAGAAACATTCACAGATTCAAAATTCAACGGAAAGAAACCATGAAAACCAAATTCATCATCCTGCTGGCGCTGTCCTGGACCATGCTCGCATCGGCACAGACGGCGAATTCCCTCGTTGCGCAGGGCACAAACGACCTGGTGCTGCAGACGCAGCAGGGTTTGTGGAACGCCAACACCAACTTTGCCTCCGCGGTCGCCTTGTCGCCCGCCAACCCGACCGCCAATGTGCTGTGGGCCGCAACGCGCCTGCTGGTGCTGCCGCAAACGCCCGCCGGCAGCAACTTTCTCAACCAGCTCAACATCACCAATGGCAGCCGCAGTGTGTATGGCTGGACCGCCACGCTGCCATCCGACCTCAACGGCAACCCGGTTTTTCCCGTCAATTACAACTCTGCGAGTCTCATCGCATTCTTCCGCACCAACATCATGGCGGTCATCGCCGGCGCGGCCACCAATCTGGCCAGCGTGACGAATCCCAATTTCACCCTGCCGCTGTCGTCCGCCGAAACCGCCAGCGAGGACGTGACGCTGGATTACGGCGACATCCAGATGCTCCGCGCGCTGCTGGCGGCGGGACAATTCGCGGGCTACACGCTCAACGCGAACAATTGCGGCGTCATTCTCCCGCAAGTGGAGGCGGCCATGCAGACGAACGGCCTGACCTACCAATGGCTGCTGTCCACTTATCCGAACCTGTTGTCGCTCGCCAGCGCGAGCGATCTCACAGCTTCGGAAGGGGCACTGACCAATGCCATCGCGCTTTACTTCGCCGCGTCGGATTACATCCGCAATGTGCGCGTGCCTGGCGCGACCGGCAATTTGTTCTCGCTCTCCGCGAACGACTATCCGAAGGAAGCGCAATTCCGCGCCGACCTGACGAATGTCCTGCTGTCGCTCACCGCGCCGACGGAGTTCGACCCCAGCAATCTTGGTTCGACTGTTTATGGCGGCGCGTATTTTGCCGGAACCCATTCGCTGCGGAGCCTGATGCCGAAGTTCTTGGGTGACACCTATGTCAACAATACGCTGCCGGATTACACCTTTGGCGGAATTTTGCCGTATCAACCCGCGTATAAGACGGAGTCCTTGTTGAGAAAGGAATTTCCCACTATTGCCGGAATCTACTATGGCCAGGTAGATGACATGACTTTCGGAGATTATTACGCTGGCGATTTCGCTGTGTTCATCAGCACGAACCAGCAAGCCACCGTCGTGGGCTATGATTATGACAGCGCCTATTACGAGAATAACTCCCAAGCGGGCGGTGTTTCGGCGCAATTTACTATTGACGCGCACGGCAACTGGCAGTTTAACAGCAACAAAGTTTCGGGCGTGTCTGGCTCCGGCTGGGTGGACAAGAGCGGCTCGTTCGGAGGGGAACTGGATTTTACCAATGGCGATTCCGTGGAACTCGACTACGGCTATGAACTTTCAGCCATGGGATCGTTCCAAAATGCAGCGGGCAATTACACCGGAACATATTCCGGCAAATCTCAAGGGCAGTCCATTTCTGGGACACTCTCGGCCGTTTTATCCGCTGACGGCGATCTTGTCTTCTGCGTTTTCCAAAATGGCGCGCAAAATGATGGGGGCGAAGGACAGTTGGATTCTAGCAATTCCTTTACGACCTCATCCGCGTCAGGAACTACGGTATCTGGCACGCTTACCAATGCGACACTCAAGATTGGGGGAAGTGCTGTTTTCACGGATGGCAGTGTAACATTTACCATGACCCGCTCGGCGAACATTCCGCTCGATGTGCCGCCGGCCATCACTTTGGCACTGACCAACCAGACTGTCGGGGTCGGCTCCAACGCCACCTTCAGGGTCGCGGCGACAGGCAGCGCGCCGTTGTGCTACCAGTGGTTCTGCAACGGCGTGCCTCTTCTTGGTGCCACCACTAACAATTTGGTGGTTTCTAACGTCTCGCTGGCTATCAACGGCAACCAGTATGCCGTTATCGTGCAAAATGTCGTCGGCGCCACCAACACCGCCGCCACCCTGACGGTCGTTGACTCAGTCAAACCGGTCGTTACCAATCTCAACCTGACGGCCGGTCAGTCCGTGAGCAACGGCGCATTCACCGTGACGGGCACCGCCGGCGACAATTCCGGCGTGGCCAGCGTCTGGTATCAATTGAACAATGGAATCTGGATGCTGGCTTCCACCACCAACAATTGGACCAACTGGTTGGCGACCCTCAACTTGGTGCCTGGAACCAATACCCTCCGGATTTATGCCGTGGATATAGCCAGCCATGGTTATGTGTATGTGGCAGATTTTAATAACAACCTGATTCGGAAAATCACTCCGGCGGACGAGGTGACGACGCTGGCCGGCGACACCTATGACCTGTCGAATGGCAACTATTTTAACTGGGGCTATGCCGATGGCACCAATGGCGCGGCAATGTTTTACAACCCTGCGGGTGTGGCAACGGATGGCTCCGGCAATGTCTATGTGGCGGATATTGGCAACAACCTGATTCGGAAAATCACTCCGGCAGGCGTGGTGACTACGCTGGCCGGCGACACTTATGACCTGACGAATTATACCGGCAATGCTGGCTATGCCGACGGCACCAACGGCGCGGCCATGTTCTGCAACCCTAACGGCCTGGCGGTGGATGGCTCCGGCAATGTCTATGTGGCGGATACTTACAATAACCTGATCCGGAAAATCACTCCGGCGGGTGTGGTGACAACACTGGCTGGCGACACTTATGACCTGACGAATTATACCGGCAATGCTGGCTATGCCGACGGCACCAACGGCGCGGCCATGTTCTGCAACCCTAACGGCCTGGCGGTGGATGGCTCCGGCAATGTCTATGTGGCGGATACTTACAATAACCTGATCCGGAAAATCACTCCGGCAGGCGTGGTGACGACGCTGGCCGGCGACACCTATGACCTGACAAATTATGCCGGCAATTATAATGGTGGCTACGCCGACGGCACCAACGGCGCGGCCATGTTCCACAACCCTAACGGCGTGGCGGTGGATGGCTTCGGCAATGTCTATGTGGCGGATTCCTACAATAACCTGATTCGGAAAATCACTCCGGCAGGCGTGGTGACGACGCTGGCCGGCGACACCTATGACCTGACGAATATTACCGGCTACTATAATGCTGGCTATGCCGACGGCACCAACGGCGCGGCCATGTTCTACAATCCTGCCGGTGTGGCAACGGATGGCTCCGGCAATGTCTATGTGGCGGATTCCGGCAACAATTTGATCCGGAAAATCACTCCGGCGGGCTTGGTGACAACGCCAGCCGGTGACACCTACGACTTGACGAATTATACCGGCAACGCTGGCTATGCCGACGGCAACGGTGACGCGGCAATGTTTTACGACCCTACAGGTGTCGCGTTGGATGACAGCGGCGCGAATATTTCGGCCACCAACCAAGTTAGTTTTCAATTCGTGGTGACCAATCGACTGGGCGTGCGCACCACCGGGCTGGGGACGGTTTCGCCCAATTACAGCAACGCCTGGCTGAACATTGGCCAGAACTACAGCATCACCTCGGCGCCGGCCACGGGCTTTGTTTTCACCAACTGGACGGTTTCGACGAACTGGCTCGGGGGTGTGCTGGCGACCAACAAGGCGCTGCCCTTCACGATGGTATCCAACCTGACCTTGCAGGCCAACTTCGTGGAGACCAACAAGCCGACGCTGACGATCAGCGCGCCGACGGCCGGCCAGCACATGAGTAACGCGATCGCAAATGTGGTGGGCACGGCCGGCGACGTCTGGCAGGTCAGCGCGGTCTGGTATCAGTTGACCAACGCGATAGTGCCCGCGGGGACATGGAGCCAGGCCGCCACGACCAACAGCTACACCAACTGGTCAACGACCTTGACGCTGGCGGCGGGCACCAACACAGTGAAGGCGTATGCGGTGAATCTGGGTGGAAATTATTCAGCCACCAACAGCGTCAGCTTTCTGTCGAGCAACAGTTTCAACCTGCATCTGGTGTTTACGGCGGGACAGCCGCTGGCCGGCAATGGCTTGAACTTTGTCCTGCAACTTTCCCCCGGCCTGAATGGGCACGTTCAGGTCTCGACGGATCTGCTGAACTGGGTGATGTTGACCAACTTCACCGGCACCAACGCGGTGCTCAATTTCCGCGACGCCGCGGCAACCAATTCCCGCGACCGCTTTTACCGGGCCGTGGTTCCGTGACCCGAGCCGCAGGAAATGTTGCCGCCGCTTTAAGAAATGATGCGGCGCGAGGTTCGCTTGGTGTTGCCTGGGCGGGTTTCCGCGCGCTGCTTCCCGTCCCTCACGGCTGCTCTGCGGCCACGAGCGGCGGAGGGTTTGTCTGCTGGTTCCGGGCGCTGCGGACAAGCGTCGCCGCGCGCCGGGACGCCGCGGCGATCAACTTGAGGTGCGGCTCGATTGCCGGGTTGTCACCGTGTTTCAGCAGCAGCCGGTCGGTGAAACCCTGGATGATGGTGAGGATGTTGTTCAATTCGTGCGCCACGGCGGGCGAAATGTGCCGGGCCGGATCAGCTTTCGCTTCCCGCGCCGGCCCCGCGCCGCCCGATTCGAGCGACGCAGCCACTTTTTGATGGAGAGAATCCAAAGGCGATGACATCGAGGCCTGAAAAGCAATCTGCGCGCCATGTCCTCCCAGCGTGCAAGTCGTCACGTTTGGCGGGAAATTGAGCCGGAGTTGAGAGCCACGCCTCCTGCCGGTTTTCGTCGAATGAGACAGGCATTCCAAAAACTGGACAAGGGGCTTGGAACGTGAAACGTAAGACGTGAAGCGTGAAATGGCGGCAGGACGACAGACGGGTTTCCCTCACGTTTCACGTTTCACTTGTCACCGGTGGCGGGTCGCGCGACACTCGTTGCCGGAATGAGCAACGGTCCTGCATCCCTCGGCCTCATCGCCGGCAACCGCACGCTGCCGCTGGAATTCGCCCGGCTCGCCCGCGCGGCCGGCGTGACAAAGCTGGTGGCCGTCGCATTTGAGAACGAGACGGACCCCGCGCTCGCGCCGCTCGTGGACGACATCGTCTGGCTGCGCGTCGGCCAGCTCTCCAAAATGATCGCCGCCTTCACCGACCGCGGCGTCACGCAATGCGTCATGGTCGGCCAGATTGCGCCGAAAAATCTTTACGACCTCCGGCCCGATTTGCGGACGATTGGCCTCCTGCTCCGGCTCAAGGAGAAAAATGCCCATACCATTTTCGGCGCGATTGCGGACGAATTGAAAAAGGACGGCGTGGAATTGATTGACGCCACGCCCTGGCTCGCGCCGCTCATGCCCGGAAAGGAATTTAATCTTGGCCCGAAGCTTTCCAACGGGCAAACCGCCGACGTGGAATTCGGCCTGCGCATCGCGCGGGAAACCTCGCGGCTGGAAATCGGCCAGACCGTCGTGGTGAAAAACGGCGCGGTGCTGGCGGTGGAGGCGTTCGAGGGCACGGACCAATGCCTCGCGCGCGGCGGCGGGCTGGCGGGCAGGGACGGCGGCGCGGTGGCCGTCAAGGTGGCCAAGCCGGACCACGACATGCGCTTCGACATCCCGTGCATCGGCCCGCAGACGCTGGAAGTTTGCGCGAAGAGCGGCGTGGCGGTGCTCGCGCTCGAATCCGGCAAGACGCTGTTGCTGGAACGCGAAACTTGTGAAGCGCTGGCCCGGAAGAATAAAATCTCGCTCACGACAATCTGATGGAATTCCGTTTAATAGACAAACAAACGAAGGAACAATTGAATGAAACCAAATAGAACATCTCAATGGGCAGGATATTCGGCTTCTTTTTTCTCCATCATTTATTTTATCTTAGGGATTATGATTGCGGTTGAAGAGTCTGGGGCATCAAGACCAAGATTGCTTTATGTGGCAATGGGGTTGGCAATGTTTTTTGCCGCCTGTTCTGGTGTTGTTTGCCTCGTTTCGGCCTTTTTAAGTAACCTTAGAAATTCAAAATAATTTCCCCAATGCTCACCTCCCACGAACTATTCGGTTTCATGTCGCCCACGCTGGTGAACGCATTTTGAATTTCACCCACGAATCGGAACCTCGCACAATTTTCAAAGCGGATCATTTCAGTCCCGAAGGGACAAATGAAAATAGCCCGCAGTTTCAACTGCGGGATAAAACCGGAAACGAACCAAGCCCCACAGGGGCGGCTGAAACGTGGGAATTTATTTCGGTCGTCCCTTCAGGACTCGCCGGTTTCAAATCAAAAACCCGCCGTTGAAACGGCGGGCTATTGTCAATCGTCACTGCGTGGCGGACGCGCGACGGGGCTTGCCGGAGCAAGCCCCGTTTTGCGTTTAAGAATCAGCCGCCCACGGTGATGCTCACCGGGCTGCTCCATTGGCCGACCTGCGCCTCGTTCAAGCGGTAAATCCCCCGGTAAATCCATTTGGCCGGGGTTGCGGGAAAGGGCGTGGGATCGGTGTAGCCGGGCGTGGTGTCGTAGGTCAGCACCACATAACCCTTGCCGTCGCCGCGATCCACCTGAAGTTCGATCTGGTCGAGATAGGCGGCGTAGCCCTGCCAGCCCCAGCCGATTTCCACCCGGTTGCCGTTGATGCGGAGCGTCAGCACCGGCATCAAGGTGCTGTAATCCGGCGGGTTCTGTTGCGCGCCCTCGATGTCCAATGCCTCGCCGATGCCGACATTGTAGCTGGTGCTGTTCTTGGTGATCTGCACCAGCGCGCGGAAACGCGCCTCGATGCCCGGCGCCACGTCCGGCACCGGGTCGGGCAGCACCGGCACGCCCGGCGCTCCGCCGGAGGGCGGGGTGCCGCCGTCGCGCAACAGGTTCTTCCAGTTCGTGAACTGCTGCGCGTCCTTGTGCATGATGTTCATGCACTTCACCCAGTAGTCGAACGCCGCCGCGTCCGCCGCCTGGCCGGACACCTGGTCGGTGGTCAGTTTCAGCACGGTCGCGTAGGTGGGGATGTTGGTTTTGAACGTGTTCATCTGGCCGGCAAAGGCCAGGTCTTTTTTTTGTATTGGATCGGATTTCATTTTTTTGTCTTTTTTTGGTCAGTGTTGTGGTTACGGAAAGGGAAAGGGGTGGTAACTGGCATTTTTGGGCGGTTTTTGCGAAAAAGCGGGGTTTCCAGGCCATTCCGCGGGTTCGCGGAATGATTCCGCGAAACCGTCAAATGATTTTTCGGACTCCCGGAATGATTTTTCGGGTTCTAAAAATGATTCCGCGAAAGCCCGGAATGGTTCCGGGAAACCGTCAAATGATTCCGCGAACTCCCGGAATCGTTCCGCGAACGCGTCCAATGATTCCGCGAAACCGCGGAATGGTTTGGGGAACCCGCAAAATGATTCCGGGAAACCGTGGAATGAATCCGGGAAAATCCGGCCGGCCTCCGGCAACGCGAAAATGCCTCCGGCGAAATCGTTAAATGCCGGTGGGAACGTGCCGGGAAGCCGGCGGAATTCACCCGTCCACGCGGAGGACCCCGCGGGAGGTGAGGGAAGTTTTGGAAGCTTGATGGCGGACATGGTGAACGGTTCCGCCAAATGCGGCTCTCCCTATTTTGTCAGGAAAGTGATTTTAATTGCCTTCCCCAAAACCGGCGGGAAACCGTTTTGGAAGCCGGCGGCGATTAAATACTTTACAGCATCGCAGCCGGTTCGCAGAGTATTGAAGTGTCAACCAACAGTGATTTGATTTTTCATCCGCGTAAATCCGTTTTCATCCGGGGTTAAAATTATGCTCACCTCCCACGAACTGTTCGGCTTCATGTCGCCGGCGCTGGCGGCTGAAATTGTCGCCTTCACCCACGAGTCGGACAAGCCGGTTTACAAGGCCACGCTGGCCGCCGTCGCCCAGATGCGGCGCGTGCGCCCGGTCTTTTTGGAACGCCAGCCCCGCGCCCAGCAGCACGCCGAGATGATTGCCTCGCTGGCGCGCCCGGCGCTGGAAACCGCCGCCGGCGGGCTGGTCCGCGCCTGGCTGGTGAACAAGCACAGGGCCATGCTGGTGGATTTCCTGACCGCGCTCGGCATCCAAAACAAGGACGGCGTGGTGGAGGATTTGCCGGCGGCCATGGACGACGCGAATTTGAAGGCGGCGATTGAAATCCTGCTCGGAAAATATCCGCCGGAAACCGTGGCGGTTTATCTGAACGCCTTCAACGACATGAACGAGGCGCATTGGGCGAACCTCAAAACCCTGCTCGAAGCCGACACCCGGCTGCAGCTTGGCGGACATTGACCGAGAGCCGGCGTCCGCCGCACCCCTCGCGCGCAGGCTCGCGCGCAGGCCTGTGGAACCGGGAACGGATTAACTGATTTTCCGCCGTCCGTCTCCGGGCGCGAAGGTTTTCCGCAGGCGGGCACCGTCCGGCCCCGCCGCGTCCGCCGGCTGACGCAAAATGGCGGGAACGAGGCGTCGTGTTTCGTGTCACGCCTTCAAGTTACAACTTCCTTCCGCGGTCTCCCAACCGGCTGGCGATTGGTTTACCCGTTGATGAACAAGACAAAAAATGTCCGGTCAATGGCAAGAAATGGAGAGAACCCCGCGGCCAGCGCAATAGATTCTATTCTGGTTAACATTAGATGAAATCAATAATTGAAAATGACGCCGTTTTGATTGCGGCGATTTGACCGCCAGCCATAACCCGTCCGGAACATGAACACATCCCCCAATTCAAGAGTGAGAGTTGCAACCACCGCCGCCGCTCTGCTTGCCGCCTGGTTGTTCGGCGCGCCGGTGTCCAGCCTCCGTGCCGCCGATACGGCGTCCGCCGCGCCGACGCCAACCAATTCCGTAGCTCCGGCGGTCGCGCCTCCCGTCGCAAAACCACCGGCGGTCAAGAAACAGCTCGCCGGTGCGGAGCTTTACTCGATGCACTGCAACCGGTGCCATCCCGAGCGCTACCCCACCGAACGGACGGCGGCGCAGTGGAAAACCATCATGCTCCACATGGAGGTGCGCGCAAACATCCCTCCGGAGCAGTCAAAACTCATCCTGCAATACCTCCAGGAAAACAGCGGTCGTTGACCAAACCCCCATTACCTGAACCGCGAATGAAAACGACCCTGAAAACAAACCGCTGGATGATTGGACTGATGGCTGCGGGCTGCGCCCTGTGGCTGGCGATGCCGCCGCGGGTGGCGGCACAAGTGAGCGAGGCCGATTTCAACAACTTGAAGGAGGCGGTGCAGAAGTTGTCCGAACAGGTCCAGAGCCTGGTGCAAACGAACAACCTGCAGCGGCAGATTCACGAGAAGGACACGGAACAGATCCAGCAGCTTCAGGAGAAGCTGGCCGAGACCGAACAGATCGCCACCAACGCCGCACAAAAGAGCATCGAGGCGGCACAGACGCAACCGCTGCCACGGGAGCCGATTGATGAAGCCACCGTCAACCACAACTTCATGATTCTCGGCGACGCGGAGTTTCAATATGTCAAGGCGTCCGGCCAGCACGGGGCTTTCGCCCTTGCCGATTTCGCCCCCATCTTCCTGTATCGCGGCGGCGACAACATCCTGTTTGAGGCCGGCTTCGACACCGTCTTGCAGAACGGTTCGGCGCCGACGCCGGGTGACCCGAACGTGAGCCATGACAGCGGTTCCACCACCAGCTTCGATTTGAGCTTCGCGCAACTGGATTACGTGATGAACAATTACGTCACGTTCTGCGCCGGCGACCTGCTGCTCCCGCTGGGAACTTACAGCGTGCGCAGTGCGGGATGGCTGAACAAATTCCCGGATGACCCGCTGGCGGTGTCGCTCATTCCTGGCAGTGGCGTGGGTGCGATGTTGCAAGGTGGCCTTCCAATTGGCGACGCCGGCAAGTTGCTCAACTACCAGGTTTACGGGGTGAACGGGCCAAGTTCTTCAGACGGAACCTCGGATCCCGGCTCGCTGGATTTGGGCGGCAATGTCGGCACCAAGTCCGACAACACCGTGGCCAACCTGCACGGACGCCCCGTTGGCGGCGGGCGCGCGGGCTTCTTCGTGCCCTTCAAGCCCCATTACGACCTGGAATTTGGCGTCTCCGGCCAGTCGGGTGAATGGGATGACGCCGGGAATCATCTTTACACTGCGGGCGTGTTTGACGCGGCCCTGCATCTGGGGGCATCGTTCGAGGCGAAGGGCGAGTATATCCTTAGCCGATACGGCAGCGACAGCGGGATGATCAGCCAGCAGGGCTGGTGGGCACAGGCGGGATACAAGCTGGCCGGGTTGAACATGGAACTGCCGGTTATCAACAACGTTGAAGTTGTGGGCCGCTACGACTCGCTGCACAACGCCTTTGACAGCGATGGGTTTTACAACACCCGGCGGTGGACCGCCGGTTTCGTTTACTACATCACAAACACACTGCTCCTCGAAGGCGACTACGAGTTTGTCCACAGCAACGACCCCGCCCAGGTGGACCAGCTCATCTTCCAGCTTTCCTATGGATTTTAAGTCACAGTTTGACGAGGAGATTATTAACACCAACCCCCAGTTGTCATGCATACCTCACTATTTCTGAACCAGTGTCGCCGGGTCCGATTGGACCGGTTGGCCGCCACGGCATTGATTGTTTGTGTCGCCTTCACCAAAGCGTGCGCGCAGAGCGCTCCACCGGCCGGCAATGCCGCGGCATCGGCGACGAACCAGGCGCCCACCTACCTCCGTGACATCCAGCCGATTTTCATGGGCAATTGCTCCCGCTGCCACAACCAGCAGTCCCGCTTCGTTTACGACTGGCTGGACTTTAAGACCGCCTACGCTGACCGCTGGGAAATCCGCCGCCGCATCTGGGACAGTTGGAAGGGCTCCTATTACAAGGAAGCCATGCCCGTGGCCAACAGCCCCGAATCACTGGCCATCACCGACGAAGAGCGGATGGCCATCCTCAAGTGGGTGGACAATGGCGGTCCTCGTGGCGAGCCTCCGCTGCCCGGCGCCGCGAAATCCAAAACCGAGAAAATTCAAACAGGCCGGCGGCTGTTCAATTCCATCTGTGCCGCCTGCCACAAGCCCACCGGCGTGGGCCTCCCGAACATGTTCCCGCCCCTGGCCGGCTCCGATTATCTGAATGCCGACAAGAACCGCGCCATCCAGACCGTCCTCTTTGGCCGGCAAGGCGAAGTCGTGGTCAACGGGCAGAAGTTCAACAACAACATGCCGTCCTTCCCGCTCACCGACGATGACATCGCGAACGTCCTGACCTACGTTTACAATTCATTCGGCAACTCCGGGCTTGAAGTGACGCTGGAGGAAGTCAAGGCCCTCCGCGCCCATCGTCCGGCCCCCTCTGCGACGCCCGCGGCCAAGAGCATGTTTGAGTAAGCTCGCTGCCATTGCATATCCGCCCGGACCGGGGAGAGGAATCAAAGGCGACGTGTCGAATTTCCGTGTTTTCCAATGGGCAATCGCTGCCTATAAATTGGCAAAAGATGGCGAGCGCCGCGCCGGCGCAAATCCCATATTGGATTCATGGTTCCGTCAGACCAGCCGGTGCCGGCGCACGCCGCGCAAACCCGGAGAGCAGCCAGCAATGCCGCTTGGGAATCGTTTTTTGCCAGACTCCTGGGGTTCAAACGGCAGCACGGCCATTTCCACATCCCGATCACGGACCCTGAACATAAATCGCTGGCATGGTGGGCCACCCGGCAACGGACGCGCATGGCTGCGGGCACCATGCCCCCGGACCGTCTGCAACGGCTCGAAGCCGCCGGGTTCCCATGTTCGCTGAACATGCGGAGAAGTCTTGGATTGAATATTGTGACCGAAAATGTCCCAACCGGAGACGTCCCAACCGGAGACGTCCCGACCGCAGAGGTCCCGACCGCAGATGTCGCAGTCCTTGATGACACGATCAGCGACCCGGGTCCGGACGAGGTATGGGACATCAAGTATGACGATCTCCTGCTCTTCCTACAGCGATTCGGCCATTCTTATGTGCCGTGTCCCTGGCCCGAACAGCCCGCGCTGGGCATCTGGGTGCAGGCCCAGCGCAAGGCACGTCAGGCCGGAACCCTCTCCGCCGAACGCATCGCCCGGCTGGATAAACTCCATTTCATCTGGGCCGGCGGCTGGGAAGCGCTGGGCGCAGACTGGCGTCAGCAACAGCGGAAAGTCATGGGCCGCTTTTACCGTGACCCCGAAAAAGAGCCGGAACATTTCGAAATCTATCGCAAACCGGTGATCGGCTTCGACGAGGACGACCTGGAAAGTGCTGAAAACTGATTCCCGCCTCGCCGTCGCCGGCATCCGCAGGACGGAGGAGGGATTGCGGAATTGACGCTGCCTCCTTTCCGGTGCCCAATCGCCGCATGGCAAAGAAATCGTCATAACAATCAGGACCCCCTCCTCTGACCCTCTTCGCAGGCTGTGCCCGACAGGAGGATGCGATATCCGCCGGCCCAAAAAACCGTTTTGGCGCGGCAATTTTCCCGGCAAAAATGACGATGACAGGATAAAGTCGGTCTTCGACCGGGGAAAGTTCATCGCCGAAAGGGTAAAGTCGGCGTCTGACTTTCCCCGGTCAGGCTTGGACTTTCGCCTCTCCATCAACGACTTTCCCCGATCAGCGGCTGATTGTTCCGATTTCGCGAAGAGGCCTTGAACCATGAAGTCACGGCCTTGTTGAAGCCGTTTGCGCTCCGGGCGGATTGGGCGGAGGAAATGCTGACACGGGTTAAGAACGAAGAAAAGCAGTCAGCCCAATCCGCCGAGCAATTAGCGGCGCAACGGCAGGCGGAGATTCAGAAGATCAATGACCGCCTGCAACGGCTTTTGGATTCGTTCCTGGACGAGTTGATTGACCGCGAAACATTTGCGGCGGAGAAGGCCAAATTGATGAGCCAGAAAAAAACGTTGGAGGAACAGAAAGCCCGCCTCAAGGCAGGCCGAGCCGATTGGCTCGAACCGTTCAAAAAGTGGATTTTAACCGCTAAACACGCGGGTAAAATCGCTGATGGAGGTTCGCTTCGAGAAAAGCGGGTTCTCGCTCTCGAAGTCTTCGGCTCGAACCTAGTCCTCGACAGCAAAAAAGCCCGTGGTTATTGCGTAAAACCGTGGTTGTTCCTCGTTGAACACGCGTCAAGTTCTGAATTGGAGCGGGTGAAGGGAATCGAACCCTCATCTCAGGCTTGGGAAGCCCGCATTCTACCACTGAACCACACCCGCCTTCGCTTCGCTTCGGCGTGACAAGCCCGAAACAAATCCGGCGAGGCTGTTTTATCAGACCGCACGGCGTCTGGCAACTGGTTTGTCCCGCCGCGCGGAATTCACGCCGCCGTTTCCAGCCGCTGAATCGCCTGCCGCAAGGCGCTTTCAATCTGCCGCTGCCGCTCTGCGGACAAAATCTTGCCGCCTTCCAGTTCGGTGATGTAAAAACTGTCAATGGCCGCTCCGCGCTCGGTTACGATGCGCGCCCGGGCAATGTCCAGCGCCAGCTCGGACAGGGTCAGGGAAATCGCGTAAAGCAGCCCCAGCCGGTCTTCGCTCTGGATTTCAATGAGGGTCCGCAATTCGGAAGCCTCGTTGTCGAAATGAATCTGCGTCGCCATCCGTTCGCCCGTATATGCCTCATACACCGGTCGGCCCGTGATTTGGCGTGCGATGAGCGCGGTCAGGTTCACGCTCTCGCCGGCCAGCACTTTTTCCAGAAGCACGGCGAACTTGTCGTGTTGCTCCGGGGTGGCGAGATTGCCGGTGCGACCATCGTTTACGTGGAACGTATCGAGGGCGATGCCGTCGGCGCGGGTGAAAATCCGCGCGCCCAGGATGTTGATTCCGACGGCGCTCAACGAGCCGGCGTGCTTGCTGAACAGGCCGGCGCGGTCCCAAGTGCAAATCTTGACGGTGCTGTAGCCGCGGTCGGGTTCGTCCTGCCACGCAATCACGGGAGTGAGCGCCCGGTCATTTTCAAGAATCAATTGTAGCATGAATTGATGGGCGAGTTCGAGGTCGTCCAGAATCTCCCTGGCCGTGTGAATCTGGAAATAACGCGGCGGCAGCGTGGCGAAATGCGCTTCCACCTCCTCGGTGGAAATGTGTTTGGGCGCCAGTTGGCGGACATCCGCCGAAAGCTGCTCGCGCTGTTTCTCTTCGGCGCGGACGAATTCCGTGCCGCCGGCGAGCAGCGCCGTCGCGCGCGTATGCAGTTGCCAGAGCAGCGAGTCTTTGAACCCGTTCCACAACTTGTCGCTGGTGCCCTGCGAATCGGCGAATGTCAGCAGCGCGAGCAGGTTGACCGCCTCGAGGGTCTCCATCCGCGCCGCAAATTGGCGGATGACCACCGGGTCGTCGAGGTCGCGCCGCTGCGAGACGCTGGCCATGAGCAGGTGGTTTTCAATGATGACGCGCAGGAGGTGTGCCGCCGAAGATTCCAGTTGCAGGCGCTTCGCCGCGCGCATCGCCATTTCCGCGCTGACCTGGGGATGGTCGCCCCGTTTATGCCCCTCCGATTTGCCCACGTCGTGCAGCAACAACGCCAGATAGAGCAGGCCGGGCCGTTCCAGACCTTGAAACAGCGGGGCGTAATGCGCATACGGTTCGTCCTTCGCCTCCCACACGCGGTCCAGTTGTTCCAGACAAACCAGCGTATGCTCGTCGGCGGCGTATTGGTGGTAGAACTCATGCTGCACCAGGCAGGTCAGCTTGCCGAATTCGGGAATGTATTTGCCGAGCAGGTTTACCTCGTGCATCGCCCGCAGCACCGGCGCCACCTCGCCGCGGCGTTCCAGGATGGTCAGGAAGGTCTCGCGCACGTGCTCATCGTTCAGGAAATCCCGGTCCACGAGCGAAAGCTCGCTGCGGATGAGTTGCGCAAGGTCGGGATGGAGCTTCAAGTGGCGCTGTTGCGCCTGGAGAAAAACGCGCATCAATCGCCACGGCTGTTCTCGGAAAATGCGGCTGGACGCCGCGCAAATCTCGCCGTCCACAAACAGGAATCCGTCCACCGGCTCGACCGTCCGGCTGCGTTTGGGCAGCCAGGCGCGCAACGAAAGCCGGCTGGGCGCCGCCGGCAGCAGGGCCAGGCGCTGTTCGAGCGTGCGCGTGATGAGGAAAATGTTCCGCATGTGCGTGTAAAGGTCGCGCATGAATTTCTCGATGCGCCGGCTGGGGGAGCGGTCGCCGTAGCCGAGGCCGAGGGCAACGGCGGGCTGCAAATTTTTCCCCAAGGCATCCAGCGGGCGGTTGGCGTGATAGTGCAGTTCCGTCCGCGTGCGCAGCAGGAAGTCATAGGCGGCGTCGAGCTGCTTTTGCTCGGTTTCGCCGACGAACTCGCGCTGTTCCAGTTCGCGGAGCGAGCGGGTGCGGTATTTGAAAAACGCCATCCACAGCAGGTTTTGGAAATCGCGCAGGCCGCCGCAGCCGTTCTTGAGGTTCGGCTCCTGCATGCAGGCGGAGTTGCCGTATTTCGACCGGCGCGTCGCCTGGTCTTCGAGACGCAGGGTGATGTATTTGTCTTCAAAGCCGTCCACGCACTTCGCCACGAGCGCCTTTTGAAATTTCTTGAACATCCCCTCGTCGCCGGCCACCAGCCGCGCTTCGATGAGCGACGTTTTGGACTGCATGTCCGAGTTGGCCACCTTCACACAATCGTCAATGCTGCGGACCGAATAGCCGACCTTCAGCCCGATGTCCCACAACGGATACAACACGCCGTCAATCAGCCGGGACAGATACGGCAGCGGTTTGTTGGCCGCGATCTGGCCGTCGTGCAGGAACATGAAGTCAATGTCACTGTGCGGGTTCAACTCTCCGCGGCCATAGCCGCCGATGGCCACCAGCGCCAGCGGCGGGAATTCCTTCTGCGCCTGCTCCGACAGGCTGCTTTTGGCCGTCGTCCACAAGTGCCGCAGCAGCGCATCCAGCATAGCCGCCCGGCCCGCACAGATTTCCCGCCCGCCCGCACCCTGCCGGTGCAGCAACTTGAGCCGGTGTGTCTGGACCTTGAGGAACCCCTTGTAAGACGCCAGTTTTTCAGGGGCGGTGCTGGCCGCCGGGAGCGTCAGACGCGTTTCGGCGGCGGTTTCAATTTTATTGATCAAATCCTGCACGGGCGCATAGGTTGCGGGCAAAAGCGCTTCAAATCAAGAAATGTGCGCGGACGCGAACCATCGGGAAACCGGTCATGCAAGAAGAAGGCTCGAACCTGCCCGTTGTCCAAGCCGGCGGATTTCTCCAGGTTCCTTTCCGCCGCCCAACCACCGCAGCGGCGGCCCGGCAGACCTCCCAAGGGCGAAATCGCCTCGGCTGTTTCGTCCAGAACCAGCCCTGCTGAACCATGAACAGTTTTACCTTTTGACTGGACCGTGGATGGCCGCTGCACTTGGACTGCAAAACCAGCGCTGGCCGGCGGGGAACGCATAAAATTCCATCTGGGCGCTTGACTTTGCGGCACGAATCGCGAACATGGGTTTCCACAAATAAAAATGCGCTCTCGTTTCGCATACAAAATCGGAAATCCCGCGATGAGATTGTTATGAATACGCCCCACAAAAACGTCATGCTGGTCCTCGGCGTCCTGGCTGTATTGACGTTTCAAACCACTTCCGACGCACAAGACGGCCCCGCGCCCGGTGGCCGTGCCGGCGCCGCCGCGCCCGGACGCGCAGGGCGCAGCTCCACGCCCGATCATCCCCGCAGCCTTGCCCCTTATTTCACGCCGGCCACCGCGTCCCCCAAGGCGCCGGACCAGGACGGCTTCCTCCAACGCTGGCTGCTGCTCGAGCCGATTAACAAACCGAACCGCAGCAACACGGTGTTCACCGACAGCTACATCCGGAATGCTTTCAACACCGATTATTTTCCAAACCAGTTCACGGTGGTCCCGCATGATGGCGACAAGGTGACGGTCGCCGGCGAGGAACTCGCCTGGCACGCCTTGGACACCACGAATTTCAACGTCAAACTCTTTCGTTTCGCCGATGGCGTGAACAAGCAGACCTACGGCGTCATCTTCTGGGCCGTGACCGTTGTCAACTGTTCGCAGGAAATGAAAAATGTCCGCCTGGCCGTCGGCTCCAATTCGGCGTCCCAATGGTGGCTCAACGGCCAGGAAGCCGTCATCCTCTCCGGCGACCGGCGCATGGTGATGGATGACTGTGTTTCCAAACGCCTCACGCTCCGCCAGGGCCGGAACGTCATTCGCGGCGCCGTCATCAACGGCCCCGGCTTGAGCGATTTCTGCGTGCGCTTCATTGATGAAAACGGCCATCCGGTCAAGGGCATCACCTTGGAGCCATGAACCCGCTGACCAATGAAATCCCAAACATCTTTTCCTGAAGTTTCTATGAAATCGCATATTCTGGCAGCAACCGTTCCCGCCCTGCTTTTCCTCGCGTCGGCTGGTCCGGCATTGGCTTTGGACGGCGAACCCTACATCCACGATCCTTCGACCGTTTTGGAGTGCGATGGCAAATATTACTCGTTGGGGCACCGGCGGCAGCGGCTTGGTTTCCGACGACGGCTGGACGTGGCACAGCGGAGCCCGGGTTCAGGCCGGGGCGGCCCCCGACCTGATCCACATTGGCGATCGTTACTATATGGCCTACGCCTCGTCCGGCGGCGGTCTGGGGGGAGGCCACGCCAGCACCATTCGTGTGAAGTGGAGCAAGACGCTCGACCCGAATTCCCCCGACTACGCCTGGAATGACGACCATATCGTCGCTTCGTCCGACGGCATCGAGGACTGCGACGCCATTGATCCCGGATTCCTGCTGGATCCAACCAGTGGCCGGCTGTGGGTCACCTACGGAACCTACTTCGGGTTCATCCGGATTGTCGAATTGGATCCCAAGACAGGCCATCATCTTGACGGCAACCTGCCCGTGAATATCGCCATTGACTGCGAAGCCACGGACCCGATTTATCATGACGGCTGGTATTATCTCTTTGGCACTCACGGCACCTGCTGTGACGGCGCCAACTCCACCTACAACCTTCGGGTGGGCCGCTCAAAGTTGCCCACGGGCCCCTACTTGGACAACCGTGGGCAACGACATGATCAAAGGCGGCGGCAAGCTGGTCGCGGCCGCCAGCGGTCGCTTTGTCGGGCTGGGCCATTTCGGCCTGATGGACCTCGGCGACGGCGTGCAGAAATTCTCCTGCCATTACGAGGCCGACCTGGACCGCGGCGGTCGCAGTGTGCTGGACATCCGCCCGCTGCTCTGGAAAGACGGCTGGCCTGTCGGCGGCGACAACTTCAAGGAAGGCACCTATCAAATCCAGTCCGAAAGCAGCGGCTACGCGTTGGAGCTGGCTGTGGATTTCACGCGGATGGCTGGTGGTCGGGGAGGCTTCGGCGGATTTGGCGGCCGTGGCGGCCGTGGCGGATTTGGTGGCGGCGGCGGCGCGCCGGGCGGCACCAATGCGCCGGGCGGTCGCGGCTTGGGCGGCGGCTTCGGTGGCCGCGGCGGCGGTGGACCCGTGACCCCAGTCCCGGCCCAGACACTTGCTGAAGTTTCAAGCAACTGGCCGGCTGGCGATGTTGACATTCGCCTTGGCGACTACATGATGCGGCCCCATCAAGAGTGGGCGATTACTGCCGCCACCAACTCCAGCGGCTTTCCCGGCTCGCCCTGCTTCAAAATCACCATCGCCGGCACCGACCGCGCGCTGGCTGCCACCGCCGACGCCGAGGTGGTGGCCGTTCCCGCCTTTACCGGCGCGCCCGAACAGCTCTGGCGCATTGACCAGTTCGACTGATGGCACCTATCGCATCATGCCCAAGGCAGTGACCAACTCCACGGAACCGTTGGTCCTGACTGCGGTTGGCTACAGCACGCCGACGCTGGCCAAGTTCGATCCCAAGAGTGACAAGGCGCGCTGGAACTTCAAGACACCGTGAAGAAATTGTTTGTTTAGCCGCCTATCGTGATTGCGGCGGCGTCCGGTTCCGCAACAGGCCGACATAACGTTGGGCGGTTGCCTCTTGGGGGTTGTGCTGAAGAACGTCCTCAAATTGTTTGAGGGCATCATCAAGTTTCTTCTGTTCGTATAAGGCGATGCCCAAGTCCACACGCGCCTCGGTTGAATCGGGGGCCAGTCGCAAAGTTTGCCGAAACTCCTGCTCGGCCAGGGCGGGCTGGCCCAGCCGGCCCAGTTCAACCGCCAGTTGCATGTGGGGTTGGGCCTGGTCGGGAGCCAGTTGAACCGCCGCCAGATATTGTTGCGCCGCTTCGTCATGCCGGCCGAACGCCGCCAGCGCCCGGCCGGATTCCATGCGCAAGCCGGGATCCGACGGGCTAAGCTCGATGGCGGCGGCAAAATTGGTGACGGCCGGCCCAAACCAGCGGCGGCTGAAGCAAAAGCGCGCCAGCGTGGCCAGATCGTCCGCTTGGTTGACGCGATTGGTCAACGCTGTGGTGTAGCAATGTTCCGCGTCGTTGGTGCGCCCCATTTCTTCATAGAGTTGGCCCAGCGCCAGCCAGCCCGTGCCATAATCTGGTTTCAAGGCCAGGGCGCGCTTGAATTCGGCCATCGCCTCGTCGCGGCGGCCGAGTTTTTCCAGGCACAAAGCGAGGTTGTGCCTGGCCCACACGGCTTGCGGATCCAGCGCGAAGACCTGCTTGAAGGCCGCGACCGCATCCTCGTATTTCCCTTCCTGCGCCAGCAGAATGCCGTAAAGCTGCCAGCACCCGGCGCTGCTGGGCACCTCGTCCAGCGAACGTTGAGCCGCGGCCGCCGCCGCCGGCAAAATCACCCTCCGACTGTTTGATTTCGCCCAATTGTTCCCACAGCCCGGCGTCATCGGGCCACCGCGTGAGCGCGGCCTCGGCGGCGGATTGCGCCCCGTGCAGCGACGCGGCCGAATCGGCCGGCGGCAATTGGCGCGCGGCTTCGGTCAGCCGGCGCATCTGGTCATCGTGATTGGCCTGAAAAGTGAATGGAACATCCGCCAGCCGCCCGAGCATGTCTGACAGGGCCAGTTGCGTGTCGCGCGGCGTGTAGCCGAGGCGTTGCGCGCATTCAGCCGGATCCGGCCAAGCGGCGCCTTCGGGAAGCATCAATGTCTTTTCCACTTTTTCCGCGATGGCGCGGGCCAGGACATAATTGCCGGGGAACGTGAGATGGACATGCTCATAAAAAAACTCGCCGCCGGGAATGCCGTCCGGACTCGCCTCCGCCAGTGCCCGTTCACCGTCGGCCAGCGTCACATCGCCCGCCCCCTGCTGGCGGATGATGTCGTTGAGCCGGCTGTCACAGCGGAAGCGCAACGCATCGAGATCGCGCGCCGCGTCGAATTTTTTCTGGGCCACCCCGGCATCCTTCAGCGCCAGCGCGCATTGGCCGCGGCGGAAACGCAACTCCGCAAAGCTGTCGTCAATTTGTTCCGCCTGGTCGAAGTCGGCCGCCGCCTGCCGGAAGTCGCCGCCCGTCTGGGCTTTGGCACCGGCGTCGAAGAGGCGTTGCCACTCATTCAGGCGGGATTCCGAAAGATCAGCACGGTGCAGCGACGCGAACGGCGCGCAATCCTTCAAGTTCACCGCCACCGTGCTCAACACGATTTTCGCGCCGCTGTTTCGGCCCGCGGCGATGATGTCTTTCAGATTTTGCTCGAAATTATCATAGACCGCACCGAGGCGCGGGTCGGAACCGGCCAGTTTATATTTGACGAACGCCCTCATGCCCTCCCATTCACCGCTGCCGCCGGCGGTTTTCTGCGCCGCGCCCCGCAACGACGTCGAACAATTCGCCGAGTCCGCGTCGCCTTGAGCGCGAGTCCGGCGCGGATCAACGGCAGCGGCGTCGTTTGATTGCCGAAGACCGTCCCGGCACCGAACGGCCCGACGACTTCATTGTTCCCCATGTAAATCACCCAAACGTCCCCGCCGGCCTCCGCGCAGTCGCGGGCCAGAGGCAGGATGACGTGCGAATTGATGCCGGTCATGGCGGCGTTGACCACTTCGAATTTCTTGTCCGGATGACGCAATTCAAGCATGGCCTCCAACATGCGCGGCAGCCCGAAACGGGGCTGCGGATCGCCATAAGCAGCGGACTCGCCAAAGACAAAAATCCGAATCGTGTCAGGCGGCTTTGCGCGCGGGATGGAAGTCGCGTCCGGCAGCCGGGCCGCGCGCGGACCAAAAAATCGCCAGCCAAACTGGTTGTTTTGCACGAAGGTTTTTTCACCGTGATTGGATGATTTCAGCAGGAACGCGGTTGGGTATCCAAAGCCGGCCAGCCGGAGGCCCAATTCAAGCAGGGCGAGGAAAAGCAGCGGCACACCCGCCAAGGCCATCAGCCGGAAATGCCACAATTTCCGCCGGGACACTGGCGGGACCGGATTCCTCGTGGGGTGTCGCTTTGGTCTTCGCCGGCTCATAACGTCTAGAACATGCGGTCTAGTGAACCATCCTTTCGGGCCGGGTGCCAGAATGTTTGCTTGTTTCGCGGCGATTTAAGCTGGAGAAAATCCTTCCCGAACAGGCGCAGGATCCATCCGAACGGAGTCAGGATTAAGAAAAAGAGCGCCGCCAGAACAATTTTGCCGAAAACGTTTGCCGTGTAAAACCCCAGCCGGGTCGTGAACCGATAATAACCCCGGAACCAACGGGGCCGCACGCAAACGCCCAGCGCCGCCAGCGCGATCACGGCCAGCACCGCAACCAGAACCGCGCCGGAAACCACGCCGCGCCAGCGCAAGATGCCGATGATCACGGCCGGGCCGATCAGGCCGAGCAGCGTGGCCTTGCGCCATTCCTTGGGATCTTCTTTGAAGCGCAGTCTCATTTAATCTGCTTGCGGTGCGATGCGCCTTTCAACCAAGGCGCGGGGTTGGGCGAGGCGTTCGATGACAAAATTGCCGATGACCAGATAATCCATCTCGGTGTTCATAAAACAGCGGTAGGCGTCGTCCGGCGTGCAGACCATCGGCTCCCCGCGCACGTTGAACGAAGTGTTGACCAGCACGCCACAGCCGGTGGTTTGTTCAAAGCGCAGGAGCAAATCGTAAAGGCGCAGATTGACTTCGCGCGTGACGGTTTGCACCCGGGCGGAATAATCCACGTGCGTGACGGCCGGGATGGCGGAGCGCCCGGCTTGGAGCAGGTCAAAGCCGCTCTTTCCCGCCGGCAATGGCTGGCGCAGGCCGGCCTGGATGGGCGCGGTCACCAACATGTAGGGCGAGTCCTCATCCAGTTCGAAATAATCCGCCAACCGTTCCCGTCGAACAATCGGCGCGAACGGACGAAAGGATTCGCGGAATTTCACCTTGAGATTCATCACCGATTGCATGCGCGGCGAGCGGGCGTCGCCGAGAATGGACCGGTTCCCCAGCGCGCGCGGGCCAAATTCCATCCGTCCCTGAAACCAGCCGACGACTTTTTCATCCGCCAGCAGCTTGGCGGTTGATTCGAGCAATTCGTCGTCGGAACAGCGGCGGTAAACCGCGTCGTGTCCTTTCAGCACGGTTTCGATTTCGTTCCCGGAATATTCCGGTCCCAACAGCGCGCCGCGCATGGAGTCATGGCCGTCCGGGGTTCGTGGTTCCTTGCTGTGCCACGCCGCCAGGGCCGCTCCGAGCGCGCCGCCGGCATCACCCGCAGCAGGCTGAATCCAAAGTCGCCGGAAGATCTTTTCGCGCAGGATGCGCCCGTTGGCCACACAATTGAGCGCGACGCCGCCGGCCAGGCAAAGATCGTCGCATCCGGTGAGTTCGCGCGCGCGGCGGGCCAGCCGCAGCATCATTTCCTCGCAGACCAATTGAATGGAGCGGGCAACATCCATGTGCCGTTGTTCAATTGGCTCTTCCCGGCCGCGCGGCGGGCCGCCAAACAAGCGGTGAAAGCGGCCGTTGGTCATGGTCGTGCCGCCGAGAAAATTGAAATAATCCAGGTTCAACCGGAACGAGCCGTCCGGATGCTGGTCCACCAGATTTTCGCGAACGACGTCGGCATATTTTGGTTCGCCGTAGGGGGCGAGGCCCATCAATTTGTATTCGCCGGAATTGATGCGGAATCCGCAATAATCCGTGAAGGCCGAATAGAGCAGCCCGAGGGAATGCGGAAAACGCATCTCATCAACCAACCGGATTTCCGAGCCGCGGCCGACACCAATCGTGGTCGTCGCCCATTCGCCGACGCCATCCACCGTGAGGATGGCCGCCTCGCTGAACGGCGACGGATAAAACGCGCTGGCGGCGTGGGCCTGATGGTGTTCCGTGAACAGAAAGGGGCAATCCGTGCGCAGGTCCGGCAGTTCCTTGCGCAGGGTGCCGCGCAGATCGAGCCGCTCGCCGAGCCAGTTCGACAGCACGGTGGGAAAAGTCCGCCAGCCGTCCGGCGCCACGGCCAGGTAGGTTTCCAGCACGCGGGCAAATTTCAGAATTGGCTTGTCGTAAAACACGACCGCGTCCAATTGCCGGCGGGTGAGGCCCGCCTGGCGCAGGCAGGCGTCAATGGCGTGGCTCGGGAAATCCGGATCGTTCTTCTTTCGCGTAAAACGCTCCTCCTGGGCGGCGGCGGCGATCCGCCCATCGCAGACCAGTGCCGCGGCCGCATCATGGTAATACGCCGAAATTCCCAGGATGTTTCGCCACGACGGCATTTCTTAGAAAGGATAAAGAGACCAGACGATGCCCGAACTGGACGCAAATATGAGGAGCACGGCGAGTGCGAGCAGGAGAACCACCAGGGGGATCAGCCACCATTTCTTTTCGCGCGCGCAGAACCGCAAGAACTCTCGAAAAACGGTCCACATGAGTGCGGACAGGCTAGTGGCCGGGCGGAATTCAGTCGAGCGCCAATTTTAGTCGCGGCGCATCACAGTTTCTTCCAGTCCGAGAACCAGGACGTTTCCAAATTTGCGGTTGCGATCACAACTGCATTGTGATCCGCCTGGTTTGCCATCCAACGGTGATAAAAAAGAGGCGGAGGTGTTACCCTCTGCCTCTCTTTCTTGACTCCCGGTTCAAATCCCGCTCACGGGTTTAGCCGGAAATGTTTATGGATTTCTGTTCTACGGGAACAGCACTTTATAGAATCCAGCCGGTATGTTTGTCGTGAGAATTATGTAAGGCGGCGTGGCCGTCTGGTTCGTCTGCCAGGGGCCGGCCACATTCGTTGATTGCAGCAACAAGCCGCCGGGGAGCCACGACAACACCATCTGACCCGGATTGCCGCCGGAAGCCGGAGTGACACTCGCACTGACTTTCAGCGGCGGCAGCGGCGGCGGCGCAGCCAGGGAGGCTTGTTGGGCGTCACTGATTGCCGTGTTGTAGATGCGCACGTCGTAGATCTTGCCGGTGTAGTAGCCGGTGGTGTAGTTCGACACAGTGGTCGTCCCCGGCGGCTGATCTTTGGCGCCGATCCCCAAGTGTGCAGACGGGGCCATGGAATATTGCCCCTGGCCAGTCGTGTAAGCAACCAGATTTCCATCCACATACAGCATACGCTGGCCCACGTTCACGTCGTAAGTGGCGCAATAGAAGTGCCACTGGCCATCGTTGCCATAAGTGAGGCTGGTGGCGCCCATATCTTCCGCATTGCCCCCTACGGCGGTTCCCAAGGCGACCGTGCCCGGGTTTCCGCGCATGGTCCAGCACGGACTCAAGTTGTTGCCCCCGTCGTTGCGGAGCTGCCATCCTCCGGCTGGAGTCGGTGTCGTCTCACCAAACTTGCACACGAACGGATTCCATGCTCCCGGCCAGCCCTTCGCCCAGAAGGTAATGGTCAAGGTGTTGCTGATCCCGGTGTCAAATGTGGCCTCGTAGTTTGCGTCGTTTGTGGACGTGTTGTTAACTAAGACGCCGGTGTTAGTCATCAGGAGCGAGTAACCACCGGACGGAGCATTTGGCGGCAGGTCGCTGCTCCACGTCAAAGTGCCTCTCGCTACGCCGTTTGTAGTTACCTGCGTTCCATCGTGAACGCCAGGCAAATAGCCCGAGACATCGGTGAGATTCTGCGCCCCCGCCAACCAGCGGCCCACGAGATTCCCGGCCGGCGGAGCCGCCGGGGTCACAATGGTGAGTGTCGAGTTGCTGCTGACCGTGCCGCTAATCGCATTCGTGATGGCCAGATTAAATACCCCATTCCAGTTTGACGAAACATTCTGGATGGTCAGAACATTCGACTTTGAACCGGTGATGATTGACCCGTTCATCCAGCCATCCGCCAAATTGATGCCGTTGAACATCCACTGATTGGTAATGGGCGAGGAGCCTCCAGTTTGAGCAATGATCTGCGCCGTGTAACCCGTATAATTCGTTTGGGCGGCGGGCGGCTGCTGGGTGAAACCCGACGGAAACCCCGCCGATTGGAAGCCGGCACTGAACAATGCCGAAATTTGGTCGTCCGTGAGGGCCGAATTGAACATGGCCACGTTGGCGATGCTGCCGGGGAATACGGTCGGCCCGCCCGGATCACCACCGATCCAGATTGGGGTGCCAGTCGTTCCACCCCACTGTTGCTGGGTGTATCGGGAAGCGGTATCCGCAGACTTTTGCAGATGGGCCACGCCGTTGGCATCCACATAATCAAGGTAGTAGGTCATCGCATTGGTTCGCACCACCAGCACAATGAAGTTCCAGGTGTTGTTGGCCGGAAAGAGGCCCGTGTTGAAATTATAAGTCGCCTCACCGTTGGCGTTGGCCCAAAAGGCAGTCAAATTGCGCTGGCCGCTATCACCACCCGTGGTCCCTCCAAACTGGATGCCACATTGGTCAACGGAACTGCGGTTATAGATCAAACCGGCGTTCGCTGGCGCAACCGCCGAGGGGTTGATCCACATGCAAATGGTGGTGTTAACGCCATTCGTTGCATTCAAAGGCGGCAGGTTGACAATGGAATTGGCATCGGCGGTGCCGCCCACTGCCGTTTGCAGCGCACCCTGGTTGGTGGCGAATCCAGCGTAGAGCGGAGGCTGGGGCGCCAGCACGCCGTTAAAGGCATTATGCGCATTGTTCCCATATTTCCCGGAGTGTTTGTTGGTGCTGGCGTCAATGGCAACCAGAAGCCCGGTGGAAGGATCGTTGGTTTCATTCAACTGCCAGAAACCAACCAGACGATTGGTGGTCAAGGCCAGCACCGCTCCCCCGAAACTGTTGGCCGGCGGCAGAACCAGCGGAGCTTGCGCCAACAACGTTGCTTCCCGGCTCGTCGCCGTTCCCCCGCTGTCCATCGCCTTTAGCACATAGACCATATCACCATCGGTGCTGACCAAGTTGCTGATGGTCAGGGTCGCCGTCGTCACCCCGGCGTATTTGTTGCCCTCCACAAGATCCGTGTATGTTCCGCCATCTGGTCCGGCCGCCCATTGATAAGTAATCGCGGGATTGGCAATCGTGGAATCCCCCGCGGCGCTGCCGGAGAGCGCCACGTTGGTCCCGAGAAAACCCTGGGTGTTCGCCGGCTGCAGGGTAAAGTAAGGCGGCGGATCCCAGCCGACCGTCCGCAACACCGCACTGTTGATGTTCCCAACTGTGCTGGGGATGTTCATTTGAATCGTCATCACGGTGTTGGTGGCGGTAAATGTCCCCAGCAGGTAGGCATTGTCCGCCATGCCAAAAGTCTGCGAGGTGATTTGGTTGGGGTCCAGCGGGTCCGCAAAGTCCACATAAGCCGGACTGGGGAGCTGATCGTTCAAGGCAAACAACTGCACTTGGTATTGATACCCGACCAACAGACCGCTCAACGCGAGGGTTTGGAAGTTGTTGGGGGCGGCGGCGGCGCCGGAATAGGCGCGGTTCAACACGGAGTCAAAGCTGGAATTGCCGCTCTTGTTGGTGTTGATGCCCGTCGAGTAGAGGGTGCCTCCCGAGAGCGAGGCCCAGTTGCCCGCCCCCGCAAACACAACCGGCTGGTTGTTGGCGTTGGTCAACACGACGGTGATCGGGCTGCCGCCGTTTTGCGCCACCATCGCCCCGGCGATTTTATCACCCGCCGGGAAATTGGTCAGGATTTGTTCGGCGGTGAGGCCGGCGAAGGGGATGGGCGCGGACCAGATGTAGAGGGCGGTGGAAGCATCATCCACGGTGACATAAGTGTAGGTGGATACCGTGGATCCAAATGAGTCCGACGCTTGGAGCTGGTAATACCCTGCATCACCCATTTGAGCGCTGGGGACGGTATATGTGTTGTTCGTCGCGCCCGGGATGTCGGTGTATGTTAAACCGTCCGGGCTAAACTGCCACTGGTTGGTGACGGTTCCGGGGCCAGTGAAATACGCCGAGAATCTCACTCCCTGGCCGGCATACATGTAAAACAGGTTGGTCGGTGACGTATCTTGAACAATCGTTGGCGCCGTTGGCGCGAGCACGGTGAACTGCAAAGGACCGGAGCCCTCGAGCGGTGCCGTGTCTTGCGTTGCCGTCACCGTGAGGCTTGTGGGGCCAATGGGAGCGCCATCGGGGACAGTGAGAGAATTTGTCCAAACATTTGGATTGGATGACTGGACCAAGTTGTTCACCGCAGATCCGCCGATGGGGGTCAAGTCCACGCTGACGTTCGTCACGTTCCCAATGCCGGGATAGATGGTGGCCGTTACAGTGAAATTTAGTGAGGACGCATTGCCGGAAGGATTTGCCGAAGCGATCACCGCTGGTGCTCCCGGCTGCCCCGCAACGAACCCAAGGGCCGCCAGACCTGCATTGGCGGTGCCGGGCGGGTTTAGGGCATTCCAAGAGATCGTTTGCAGCCCCGGCAGGAAAATATTGTTCGTAGCGGCAGCCATCGAGGCACCGGCTGAAGCGTTACCGATTGTCGAACCGCTCTGGATCAATGGAGGGTTGGGTGTCAAAGAGTTAAGAGTATTGGGACTGGCGGCATTGTTCACGCTGAAGAAGCTGATGATGAGTGTGTTATAATTCGTCGTGGTCAAACTGGTGGTGGTCGCGAACAACGTGGTTGCGGCATTTTGCAAGACGGGAACATTGGTATTGACACCGGAAAGCTGGTAGGCCCAATAATATCCTTGATTGGGGGAAATGTAATTGACCACCAAGTCCTGACCGGCGGCGGTGCTCGGGTTAAACCAGTAGGCCACAGCCGCGCGGCTATTCCCTGAATTATTCATAAATCCGCTTGGCGCAACCCCTCCAAACGTAACGCTGGTATAGGTGCTGCTGTTGTCGCTATACAGTCCCACAACCAGCACGTTCGCGTTGGGATCCAAACCTGATTCGAAGGTTGTTATGGTGCCGACGTTGGAAGCAGGGGTAAATACACCGTTAGTCCGGTCCAGCACATTGACCAGTTGCGCCGATGCCGATCCGCAAACCAGCCGCAGCACCAGGGCGCTCAACAAAAGGACGCGCCAGCGCCTCATCAGCGAACATGGAAAACCTGGCCGCCGGCTTTGCACAGGCTGCGATTGGGTTGGATCAGGCACGATTGGGTTTGATGTGTTCATAGGCTTGGATTTGGTTTGGTTTATGTGGACGAAATAACCGCCTGCGAAATTACATCACGTTTCCCGCCTGCGGCCGGGAGAACCCGAAGCGAAAAAGCGGGGCGGGCGCGAAACGCTCTTAATGCGGTCTTAATTGGACAAGACATGGCGCAGTTGCCTTTGTTAATGGTCTCCAATCGGGTTACTAATAAGGCACTACCATTTCCAGCCCGCTCTGTCAACGACAAATTTCACAAATTCACAATGTGAAGCGCAAATCCCCCTGCGCAGAGGATGAGGCGGCGTGGGTGCATCGCCGCTGCTTTGAGGCGGAAAAGTGCGTTGTTTTCAATTCAATCACCCGCCTCAAAGCGTTTCCCTGCAAGATGATAAAAAAAGAGGCAGAGGTATGACCCTCTGCCTCGATTTTGTTCCTGCCCCAATCCCAGTCTCAAACCCACCCACGGATTCGACCGGAAATGTTTAATGACTTCGTCGTTACGGATTTGACACCTTGAAGAAGTCTGATGGCAACGTCATGAGGTTCGTGAAAGGCGATGTGTTCGTCGTTGTGTTCCACGGGCCGACGACATTCGTGGCTTCGAGCAGCGTCCCCCAAGGCCACGTCATCACCAGCTTGCCAGGGACGCCGCCGGCGGCCGGCGAGACTTGCTTCGTCACGGGCGGCGGGATGTGCCCCACAGTGCCGACTTGGGATCGGGTAAGCGCGTAGCTGTAGATGCGCACGTCGTAGATGATGCCGGTGTAATAGCCGGTGAAGTTGTTGCCGGTCGGTTGGTCTTTTCCACCAATCGTGAGGTGCGTCACCGGCGACAGCGTATATTTTCCGTTCCCGGTCAGATTGTTCGCCACCACCCCATCCACATACAGGGTGCGGACACCCGTCACCGCGTCGTAAGTGCCGGCGTAGTGATGCCATTTGCCGTCATTGCTGTTGATGCTCCCCTGGGGATCATCCGTGGCGCCCGTGCCTCGGATGGTGAAGCACGCATCGCTGCTGGCACTATATTGGCGGAGCTGCCAGCCGCCGGCAGGAGTTGGAGTTGTCTCACCAAACTTGGATACCCACGCGTTCCAAGTGCCCGGGAAACCTTTCGCCCAGCACATGACGGTAAAGCTGTTGCTGATGCCGTCATCGAATGTGTTGGTGTAACTCCCGTCCAAGGTGGACGAGTTGCCGATGGCGATGGCGGTATTGCCGTTGGTAAGCCAAAGTGACACGCCGGTCGCTCCGGGCGGCACATCATTCGTGAACGTATAGGTGTTGGTGAGGACGCCGGCGCCGGTGACGCCGTAACCGTCATGCACGCCTCCCGGCGTAAAGCCCGAAACATCAGCCAGGCTTGCCGATCCGTTGAACCACTCACCCACCAGATTCGTTTGCGGCCGAGCCGCAATAAAGACGTTCGCCACGCTGCTGGTCGTTGAGCCGCCGCCGTTCGATGCGATCAACACATAGGCAGTAATGGCGTCATTGGCGGTCAACCCAGTAACCGTGAGGGTGTTGGTGGCCGTGCCGACATATTTGGCGCCCTCCACGAGATTCGTGTAGGGTCCGCCAGCCGGACCAGCCGCCCATTGATAGGTAACCGTGGGACTGGGAATTGTCGTGTCCCCCGCTGCGCTGCCGGAGAAACTCACACTGCCACCGGTGTAATTGCCCGCCAAAGCGCTGGGTTGGCTAAGCCAGTAAGGCGGCGGGTTCCATCCCACCGTGCGCAATACCAGACAGTTGAAGTTTCCAGTGCCAGGAGTCGCAGCGTCACCGATCAGGTTTTCCCAGAGCGGTTGGACCGCGTTGGTGGCGGTAAATGTTCCCAGCATGAAGCTATTGTCGCCCATGGCAAAATTGGCAGAGACGTCCGCGGCGTCCGACGGATTCTGCCAGTTTGCTTGCCGCAAGAGATAGGAGCTTCCAGTGTCCAGCGCAAACAACTGCACCTGGTATTGTTGTCCCACGACCAGGTTGCTCATGACGACGGTATGGAGGCCGTTATCGTAATATTTGGTGTTCAGAACAGTGTCGAAGGGGGTGTTGCCGGTCTTGTTTGTGCTGGCTCCGGTGGTGGAACCACTGCCGCCCGTGACGTTGGCCCAGGCCGTGGAGCCTTCCCTCGCAAACACAATCCCCTCATTACCGGCATTGGTCAAGGTGACCGCCCTTTGGGTGGTGCCCCCCACCAACGCCCCGGCAATTTTATTGGCGGACGGGAAATTGGTCAGGATTTGCTCGGCCTTGAGGCCGGAAATGGGGTAGGCCGCGGACCAGATGATTGCGGGGGTGCCCGGCAAAATTTGCACGTAGCCGGAGGAGCTGGAGTCGTCCCAGGATCGGGTGATGCCAAATGAATTTGACGCGACCACCTGATAATAGCCGGCGTCACCCGGTCCGGCGCTGGCGATGATATAATAAATATTCGTCGCGTTGGGAATGCTGGTCCACGTGGCTTCGTCCTGGCTTATCTGCCATTGGTAGGTCATGGGCTTGTTCCCTGTGAAGCCCGCGCGGAACGTCGCGCCCGAGCCGGCATAGAGGCTAAGAACTGACGGCGAAACGGGTTGGGAAAGCACCGGCACGGTTCCCGGATTGACGGTGAGCGTCACGACGGCGCTGGTGACCGAATTAATACCGTCGTTCGCGAGGAGGCGGATGCCGCGGGGCAGGGAATCGCCCAGCCCGCTGGTGTCCAGATTGAGATTCGTGGTGGTCGCGCTGGGAAGATTGGTGAAGGTGCCGGGGTTGGACAGGTCCGCCAGTTGCCATTGCAAAGTGGGAGTTCCCGACGAATCCGCTACCAGAGAAGAAAGCGATACCACTTCGCCGGCGAAGACGGTGTTGACGTTGCCGCCATACTCGGGCGTCGAGATTTTGGGAGTGGTCACGACGAGATTTCCCAAATGGGTGACCACGATGCGGTCAATCGTCTGCTGAATGCAAGGTCCTTCACTTTGAACCTCGGTGCCGATATAGCCGTTGTCAATACCATCCGAGAAGACATTGTTGATGCCGGAGGCGGCATACGTGCTGGTGAAGCTAAGCGGCTGGCCGTTGGTGTTGACGTCGCCGGTGATGTTGAGCGTCCAAGCGGTCGCGGAGAGGGTGAGTTGGACATCGAGCACCGGGGAGTAGTTGGTGCCATAACCGCCGGGGCCGCCGCCACTGCCGCCATTCCACGCCAGGGTCTGGAACTGCCAATTGGTCAAAATCGTGACGGTGCCTGCGTAGGGATCCTTGTAGAACAAACAACTGGTGTGGTTGGTCCAATAGGAATTGGCGAGTTGGCTGGCCGTGCCGAGGGCGATGCTCTCGCTGTTAGGCTCAATATAAAACCCGCCCGGCAGGCCGGCCTGGGCGCTTTCAAACCAATCCGAAGCCACATTGGTGGCGAGAACACCAATACAAAGCCGGTCGGTGAGGGGGGCGCCGCCCACGACTGTATTGGTATATCTCACGTTTTGGAAATCAAACAGCGTGCCGACTGCGCTGATGTCCATGGGCATCACGGAGGCAATGTTCGCCCTGCCCGCGCCATTGCCGGTGTTGCCAATCACACCGAGACTGTTGGTTTCGCGCGTATACCCGGTGGAGGCCGTAAAAGTGCCAAATCCGCCGCCAATGCCGTTGGTGTTGATGGCCAGATTGTTATTGGGATCGTTGAAATCATCATCCAGGATGACGATGCTGGCGCGCGCCGTTTGCAAGAATGCCGCGAGGCCCAAGGTCAGACTGGCGGCAAGCAGGCGTTGCCAATGGCCGAAATTTCGCCGGGGGCGGGTATTGGGGGTTCGTGGGGAGAGGACGTTTGGTGGATTTTTCATAGGCTGGCTCGCTTTGATTGTTTGACTGTTCATGCACCTTTCTGTCGCACACAACGCCATGCGCCGCTCGCAGGCGTCGGACACAACGGGATTTGATGACCAACATTAGCACAAATGCGAACCGCTTGTATATGTGACATATGTCACAGGTTCTGCAATAATGCCAGACGGAGCCAGGTCGGCCGGCCTTTGCCCGTTCTATTTGGCACGCAGGTATTTGGCGGCGGCCTCGGTCCGGCAGCGAACGTGAAGTTTCCTGAAGATGTTCGCCAAATGATTGCGAACCGTCCCGGTCGCAATGTTCGTCTTCTGCGCGATTTCCTTGTTCGATAGTCCTTCGGTCAGCAGATGCAAAATCTCCGCCTCACGCGCCGTCAATCCATCGGCATTGGACGTGGCTGAAGGTGAACGGAAGGATCGCACCAGCATGCGGGCAATTTCGGGGGTCATGGGCGCGCCGCCGGCGCGCACCTCGGCAATGGCTTCAATGATCTCTTCGGGCCGGAAACGCTTCAGAATGTATCCGCACGCGCCGGCTTTGAGCGCCTGCAAGATGAGTTCGGTGTCCGCGTAAACCGTCACCATGATGACCTGAAGATCGGGCAGTTTAGCGGTCAATCGCGCCGTGCAGGCGATGCCCGATTCATCCGGCAGATGGATGTCCATCAACGCGACGTCCGGCTGATGCTTCGGCACCTCGATGAGCGCCTCCGTGGAATTCGGGCACGCGCACACACAACGGCATCCGGGGGTCTGATTGACCAGCTCCACGAGCGTGTGGCGCATCGTGTCGTTGTCTTCGATGATGGCAATGGTGGTCATATGATGGCGTTAAATCCCGTCAGGCATGGTCGAACTAATTCGAGTCGCGTGGCATGGGGATGGTGAATTTGATGGTTGTTCCTTTTCCGGCTTGCGACTCGATGCGACACTCGCCGTTGAGCGCTTTCAACCGTTCCTGGAGGTTCGTCAGGCCGTTGCCACGACGGACTGTGTTCAAATCAAAACCACGTCCGTTGTCGGCAACCACGATTTCGAGGCAATCATTCGTCACCCTCTCCCCCCTTCCGGCTTCCCCCCTCACCCAATTTGCCTGCGGTGAGGGGGGGTGAAGGGGGAGGGGGTCGAAAGAACCGGCCTGCGTCAATTGCAACTTCACTTCGGTTGCCGCGGCGTGGCGGATGACATTGTTCAAGGCTTCCTTGACGGCGAGGAAGAGGCTGTGCCGCGCCGCCTCGGACAGTGCGACCGCTTGGCACTCGATGGGAATCTGGAAGCGGCAAACGATGTGCGACGCGGAGAAAAGCTCCGTGGCATACCGTCCAAGATAATCGGCGAATGACTGCAGCGAATTGCGCTTTGGGTCAATCGCCCACACAATGACATCCAGCCCGGAAACGAGCGCGCGGGCCTTCTCCGCGATGACTCGCAGCCGGCCATCCTGGTTCCCCGTCTCGCCGGATCCACCCGCGCCCGTGCCGGCGAGCAAACTGACCTCGGTGAGGCCGGTGCCCAGTTCGTCGTGCAGGTCGCGGGCGATGCGCGAGCGCTCCGCTTCGGCGGCTTGCTGCCATTCGGCCTGCCGGCGATGGTGAACTTCCAGTTCCAACTGGCGGCCGCGCTCCTGGACCTTCCGCTGGAGTTCCTTGTTCCAGAGCAAAACGGCGCCGAGCAGCGCGGCCAGCAGGCCCACGAGCACGAGCACGCGTTGGATCGTCCACCACGGCGGAGTTTCCAGAACGCGAATGTCCGACGGCGAGTCCAGCAGCAGTTCAAAACCGTTGACAGCGCCGCCACGGAGACCGCTGCCTTGGGGCACATAGACGCCGGACAACTCCAAATGGCTCCCGGAAGGCGGCAACGAAATCGCCCGGCCATGATCGCCGACCCGCGCCTTGAACGCGAGGTATCCGGACTGCAGTTCGAGCACGGACTCGGAGCCTTCGCGCCACTGGTTCATCAAGGTGGCCTCCACCTGGACCAGCATGCCGGCTTGGCGGGCCAAAAGCATTTGTTCGGGGGCCAGTTTTTTGGGCGGGGGCAGGGCGGCATGGCCGGTTTTGCGCATGACCGCTTCCTTGAGTTCGGCAGCCGCGCCGCCCAAATCGAGAAAGCCAGCGGCCTCCACCAAATCGCCGGCGGCAAAAGAACCGGCCTGATTAGTCTCCCAATTTGCCTGCCGTGAGAGGGGTGAATGGGGGAGAGGGTCCAAATAACTGGCCGTCACGTGCAGACCGTTGGTGCCGTCGGTCAGAAAATAATCTCCGGCGCGGCCGTGAATCACCTGGGCGCTGACCTTTAACCGGTGGAACGGCGCCGCTTTGGGATCGAAGAGCAAAAGCTCGCCGAGGTTTTTTTGCGGCGCGTCAAAAAGGTCGCGCGGCGCCGGCTGAAGGACATCCACCGCCCCGCCGAGGATGCGGAGCGAACCGGCATCCAGCTCGCGAGTTTGCGTGTTGAAGAAGGCAAAGGCGCAACCCCGAATCCGCACCAGGTCATTTTCGTAACTTGCGAGGTCTTCCGACTGAAAGTCGTTGAGTTCCAGTGTAATTTTCCCGTTGGCGGTCAGCATCTCGATTCGTTGGTCGTGGATCGCGCTCACCACCCCTTCAATCTCGGCATACTGGGTGTCGAGGCTGCCATTGAACAACTGATCCCAGGTCGGGCGCACCGGCTGGGGCATTTGACCGGCTCCCAGGTGCGTGATGCGGCGGGCAATGACCAGTGGCGCAAAATCCCCCGGACCGGCAACGCCTTCAATCTGGCAATACTCCCCCCGCTGCAAAGGCGCGGGATCTTTCAGGCCTTGCAGGGAGACGAAGACCCCTTTTGTGGAATCCTGGACGACCGCGCCGTGGAGAAAATTTGGAAGAATGGCCGTTACCACTCCGCGAATGGAAACGGGGAGCCGCTGCCTGGCCATTTCGTCGGGGAGCGCCTTGATTTCCGCCGCGGTCGTAATTGTCGGAAAGGTGGCCGCCACGGATGCCGTTTGCCCCATCAGCGGGTTCGTTGTCTCCTGATCACTCCCCGCCTTGGAGATGTCTGGTTCCAAGGGGGGCGCGGTGTGGACGGCCTGCCAGCCCGAAACTAGCAACATCCCCGGAACCCGCGGGCCGTCTTCGGTGACGACCTCTTGATAAAGCCCGGAAACGCGAACTTTGGTGTTCAGCGGAATGTTCGGCGCGACCCCGCCGCTCTCAAATATTTCCACCTGAACGTCCTCGTTTCCGATCCGTATTTGTAGTTCTCCGCCGGCTTCCCGAACACCTGCGAAATCAACTTTTCCTTCGAGCGTCACCCAGGGACGGCTGCTCCGGTCCACGCGGGTTGCCGGCAGCGCCTCGGCCATCGGTGGCACGGATCCGTGGCTCAACACAGAAACATTCAGGGAAGACTCCCCGATAAACAACCGGCTCCCGTCGTCGGACGTGGTGTAGAACGTGTAATTGCCGTCTTCTGGAATGTTGATGTAGCCCTTGAATTCCAGTCCCACGTTTTCGTTGCGTGTCCGGCCGGCGAGGTCAAAATTCGTCGCAACACCGGCTTTTACCGGCTGAAGTTTGGCAAAATCCGGCAGACGTGCCCAGACCCCTTCATAGGCCCGGTAATCCAGCCCGGCCAAATAATTGGCGCCGCCGGCCGCCGGTTCCTTGTTTGCCCGCGAAAGAACGGAGCCGGGGATCGCCTGGCGCGGCAGGTTCGGCCCCTGATACTCCACGCTCAACCCGTAATCGTTGCGGCGGTTAAACCATTGAACTCCGATCGGATTGACGCCCGCAGGGAGAAACACTTCGCCCGCTTCAACGGTCATGGTATGAACGCCGTCGTTATCAACAACCATTCCCGGGACGATGGCCAGTCCGAAGCCTCTCGGCTTCACGCCACATCCGCTTCCTTCCAGGCAAATCTTCGCTCCGGGTTCGATATTTTGGCCGCGCAGATCAAGTTGAAGGAACTCAACGCCGGACACATCCCGCAGCGCCAGCACGCCGCTCCCGGGATCCGCGTCCAGGACATCCGCCACGATGCGGAAGGGATGCAAAACCAACGGTCTGTGTTCGGCGCAATGCCTAAGCTGGACCAAATTGGTGAGCAACGCCGGCGGTTCCAAAGGCCCGCCCCCTGAAACAGGTTGGAAGGCGTCGGTGGGGCGTCCGGCGGGAGATATTTCACGGGGCGAGGCTTCCGCGGCGTTTGCCGGTGAACACAGCCCGGACATCAGCAGTGTGACGGAGCCAAAATAACCACCAATCAACGCGGCAAAAACACAGCGCATCATGGTGATATTCCCGGAAACACCCGGCAAGTCAAGCCGGATTGAAAATCAGACCGGGACCCCTTTTGCGCCAGGGAGTGCTGTATCAGAATCCCACGACGGAAATGACCGGGACGAATGGCACGTTGGACGCCGCCCGCAACGGCCCGGAAAAGCAAAGACAGCTTTTAAGAAAAGAAAGACTGGCTGACGGAAATCCTTTTTCGCTCCTGACCCCTCACTGGTGTGACCCTTACTACTTTTTGGTTGTTCATAATTTGTAAATGATATGTTTTCAAAAAAGGTGCGGCATCTGGAGGGAGCCAATCCGGCTTCGCGCTTAACCCGGTTTACTGCACCCGCAACTAAAGCATTTAGCGTTCCATAAAAATAAGGTTCTCTTTATCCGCTGATAAACTTGAAAAAGGATATATCAATGTAATTGGCAGCACCCTCTGCACCGGGTGCAAAATACCGGGATTTGTGCTCCCAAGCCCGCCGGACCGGGTTTTTGGCTAAAAATGGCTGCCATGGCTCCCGGTCCGTCTCTGATTGCTCCTTGTCCCTCACTGACCAGCCCTCTTCGGTCACCGACCAGCGCTTGTCCGTGACTGGCCAGCGCTCCTCGGTCACTGACCAGCAGCCGTCAGAGGCCGATTTTATCCCAATTATGGGACAGTGCGTATGAAAATGGGACAGGACAGGAAACCCGCTTTCCGGCAGGTGCAACTGTCGCGCCGGTGTTTGGCCATGACAAACTGGTGGTGAGGCTGGCTTCGTTGAAAACAGCCCGGCCGTGTATGGCTGGGAAGATCGCAACCCAATTTTCCAAGTCCCGCCAGGGATGGCCGGACATTTTCCTTCGTCCCTGACGGGACTGGGGCCGTTACCGAACCGCCAGAGGCTGGGGCGGCGTAGGAGCCGAGACAGGTTCTAAGCCGAATCCATGCCGTAGGACAGGCGTCGCGCCTGTCTCTGACCTTAAATGGTCGCCTTGGGGCGGTGTTTTTCCGCCCGCGCGGGTCGTCACCCAAAAGTGAGGGGATTTTTTAGATGGAGACAGGCGCGACGCCTGTCCTACGCAAGCGGATGCCCGCATCGCGCGGATGGCGACTGCATGTTTCCGGCTTAGCGGGGGCAGTCCTGGTTTTAAGCGAGCCTGAATTCACTCCATTCCCCGGTTTCAGTTTTCCATGTCGCGCTCCGGCTTTCTCCCGGCTTGCGGACCTGTTCTGTGGAATGTGCAGTTCGGCGCTCCGGTTCATGCGGGCCGGCGGTTTTCAACGATTTTCAGACAAATGACAGTCATGATGGCCGGGGCCTGAACCATCAGGACCAGGCCAGCGCCGCGGTGCCGGCGACCTCCGCAACCGCCGACGGCCACAATCCGGACGTCAGCAAGCGGTTCAAGCGTCACTTCACCAACCGGTAATAAATCGAAACGGCATTGCTTGGTGGAGGCAGGGTGACCTGCCATTGGCCGCCGACAGTCTGCGGCGCGGTGGAGGTGACATTCATCCAACTGCCCGAGGCCAGGTTCGTGCTCGACTGCAACGTGAAGCCCGGCGCCGTCAAGGGCCAGGACAGGGTCAGGCTGGCCGGCGACATGGCCAGGCCGACCATGGGGCGGACGAAGGGATAGCCAAAGAATTGCAGTTCGGCCACGTTGCCCCAGCCGCCGTTGGGTGACAGATAGCGGACATAGCGAAACGCCGTGGTATTGGTGGTGAACCCTTGTGTGAACACACCCGTGGCCGGCTGCGCCACCACGGTGAACAACGTGGCCGCGTCGCTGAAATCCGACTGGTTTGCGCCCTGGAAGATGCCACCCACCATGCGCGACTCGAAGCCGGAGCGCGGACAATAGTTGATCTGCGCGATGATGTTGCTGACGCCGGCACCGAAATCCAGCCCCACCCAGCAACCGTTTCCGTTCGAACTGTTGGGGCCGTCGAAGAAGGTGTTCAAGCTGTTGTCAAAGACGTTGCTGATGGTATTGCCCGAGCTGTTGTATGAGCCGGGCGTGCCGATGATGGCGCCCGTGAGCCAGTTTAGGGACACTGGAATGGGCGCGAACTCCAGCCACTCCACGTTTAACAAGTATCCACCCCCGCCCACAAACAGCAGCACGAGATTCTGGACGCCTATGGCATTGGTCAACGGGGTGCTCACCGTGGAATACGTCTGCCAGCCGCCGGTGTTGGGCACCGTGAGGAGGCCGATGACCGGGCCGTTGGTCGTGCCCAGGCGGAGCTGGATCGTTCCGCCGGCAGTGGCGCTCGCCACGCGCGCCTTCAGGCTCAAGGTGCCCACGCCAAAGTTCACGTTGGTGTAGATCGCCCAACTGCCGTTTACGATGTTGCACAAATCCTGCCCGCCCTCCGAGCAGGTCTCCAATCCGGTCCCCGACTGGCTGCCGTAGTTGGAGGCCGGGATGTGCGCGGTCGGCGTGGTGGCCGTCGCGCTGATGGGCGTGGAAAGAAATCCTTCGCCGTAACTGTTCAGGGCCGAAACTTCGTAGTAATAAGTCGAGCCGTTCACCACGTTGGTGTCCGTGAAGGCGGTCGTTGACAGATTTGCGGCCAAGGGGGAATAGTTCGTGCCGTCGGTCGAGCGCTTCAGATTGTAACCGGTGGCGCCCGGGGAAGCCGTCCACTGCAGGATGAGTTGCTGCCCGCTCTGTATGACGCTCTGCCAGGCCGGCGCCGGCGGCGCAAGGCTGGCGGGGACGGGCACCGTTTTGGCGCTTTCGCCAAAGTTGTTGGTGGCCGACACTTCGTAGTAGTAATTCGGACCGCTGTTCAGGCTCGAGTCCGTGTATGTGGTCCCCGGCAAATTGGCGGCAACGATCACATAGTTGTTCCCGTCAACCGAGCGCAGCACATTATAGCCGGAGGCGGCGGTGGCGGCGGTCCAGTTTAATATGATCTGTCCGTTGGTGGCGGTGGCACCGAGCCAGCCTGGCGTGGCGGGAACGGAAACCGGCGGCCCCACCGGCGTCAGGGTCAGAACCTCTCCCGCTTGCGTCTGATAATTAAAGTTGGTCCCGGCGAATTGAGTGGTCGGGTTTGCGGTTGAAGCCACCTGGACCGTCGTCTGCGGCCAGGGATTGATCAGGCGCAGTTGCTGGCCGGCCGTGCTGGTGATTTGCACATAGGGAATCAAGCCGTTGGTCACGGCGCTGGAAACGAGGAACCCGCCGCAGGCGTTCAGGTTTCCGAAACTGGCGTTCTGGTTTGCCGGCCAGTTGGGGAAAATGTGCAGGTTCGTCTGGTAACTCTGGAGAAACATGTTCGCCAGGGCGCAGGGGACAATGGAATAATCCTCCGTTCCGCCGCCGCCGAACGAGAACATGAAATTGGGATAGGCATGGTAGGTGATGGCGCCGTCGAGATTCGACAAAATGAGATTGGGATCCAGGCCGATGGCGGCGGCCGAAGGAAAAAACGTGCAGTCATCATTCCCATCATACCATTCCGCCGCCAGATACACAGTGTTCTGGGCCGCGGCCAGTGTCGCGGGATCGCTTTCCAGTCCAATGTCCCAGCCGGGGAAAATCGTCTGGGTGGAGTTCATGCCGGCGCTGGAACCCCGGGTTTGATGATCTTGATAAACCGCCACCTCCGGGGTCGGAAAAGCCGTGCCGGAAGCGGCGTCACGAATTACATTCATCCCCGGCGTCACATAATTCGTTCCCAAAGCGCTCAGACTGGCGATGCTGTTGGCCGCCACGATGGGCAGCGGCGATAACTTCGCAACGATGTTGGTCCACAGCGGGCGGCTGCCTGCGTCCAGGTCCAGCACCTGGCTCATTTCGTTCAGCGACGGAAACACCAATTGAATGAAGGCCAGCGTGGTCGCCGGATTCACGTCGCTGGTGCCGCCGCTTTCGGCCGCCGCGTCGTTGTAATCCCAGTAGGCGACGTTATTGGACAGGACCAGATAATTGGTCCAGAAATCAGCGACTCCTTTCATGTAAGGATAGACTTTGGCCGCGTAATTGGTGTCGTGCGTGTAGCGCCAGCGCATGGCGCAGTTCACCGCCGCGAAGATGGCGTCGGATTTCTGCGACCAGAAGGTATAGCCGTCGTCGCTCCAGCCCGGAACCGGGATCAGGTGGGTGTATAAAAATATGCCTTGAAAGCCCCAATACTGGGCGATGGACTGGCCGCGTGAAATGTGGTCGAGCAACAGTCCGTCGTAATTGTCCGCCAGCTCGTTATGGTTGCATGCCAACGCCGCCCAGAACGTCGCCTGATAATTATAGTCCAGGGTGTAATCGCCTTCCCAATACATGCCGGTCGAACTGATGAAGTTGCCCCACAATCCCGGCGGTGGACAATTGGACTTGCTGCAACACGCCAGCAGATACAGCGACGCATACCACTCGTTCTGGACGAGTTGATCGGGAATCTGAACGAAGGACTTTGACCAAAAGTTGCTCCACCATCGGTCATGCTCCTGAAACCGGCTGTTCATGGTGGAAACGCTGGCCTGCTGGCTTTGCTGCTGCGCGGCGGCGAAAAAACTGTTCGTGTTGCGGTCGGTCACGGCGGCCAGGGCAATTGTCGCCTGCCCGCCCACCGGCACGGTGAAAGTCAGCGTGCTGCCGTTGTCCGTGACCGGCACGCCGAAGACGCTTTGCATCAACACGCCCTGCGGCGCGCAGCCGTTGAACCACACATTGGTGTTGCCGCTGCCCGGATGAATCGCCGTCTTGTTAAAACCCAGCACGTTCGTCGCCGATGGAAACACCGTCGCGCCCGCGACCGTTCCGTTGGTATAGACAGTCAGTGTGTTGCCGTCGTAAGTCACCGCGGTCTGGATCCACTGATTCAGAGGCAGCGAACTGCCGCCCGTGGCCGTGTAAGCGTTCACCGCGTCGGCGGAATACGTCGGGTCGTAGGGACTGGTGCTCACGTTGCCGCTCGTGTTGAGCGTCGCGCTCAACATGCCGCTGGACGTGACCACGAGTTTCAGCCCTCGCATGAACGGATAGCCTCCCGTGCCGTGATTGATCAGTCCGGTAAAAATGCAGTTTTCGTTCCCCGAATTGACCGCCGTCAGATACACCCACGCCGCAACCGTGAAGTTCGCCTGCGGCATCCCCAAGACGCCCACGGCCACTTCGGAGCTGGCATCGCCCGTCAGCACCACCGAACCGCCGTGCGGATCGGACGTGTTCAAGCTGGCCGTGCCCGCAAGCGTCGCGGCGCCTTGATTGGTTGCCACCCATTGCAGCAGGCTAGGAACCGCGCCGGGCGTTTCCAGCGCGTTCAACTGGGCCGAGCTCAACGCGTTCGTGAAAATCTGCATGTCAGCAATGCGTCCCGTCAGTGGCGCGGATGAACTAATGTGCGTGTGATTGCCGAGTTCCAGATACACCGCGTCCGGCGAAACGCTCAACCAGGTCGAACTCGCCGAATAACCGAGCGTGCCGGGATTGCCGGAGGTTCCGTAGGCGTCGCGCAATTGGCTGGAAAACGTCAACGGTTGCGAACCGGTGTTGGTCAGTTGAATGAAGGCCGTGTTCTGCGATGTCGCGATCCACGAGTTCAGGCCCAATCCTGAACTGCCGGACGTAAAATTTCCCGTGACCGTGGCGGCGCCGACATTCTGGACGAGCGAATAGGAACTGCCGCTCAAAGCCGGGGCGCTCAACACCAGCGAACCCACCGGCATGACGACGCCGTGTTCCACGCCCCAGAAATCCGATTTGCCGACGACGAAACTCAAGTCCGTTGACGGCCCGCCGACCATGATCGCCATGTCGCCGTTGCCGGTCACCGGCGCGTTAACCACGGTTGACGATCCCGGCGTTCCCACCGAATTGTAACCGCCGTGGACATTGGCCGCGAGCGCCGGACCCTTGACGGCCGGATCAGGAATGGTCTGGCCGGAAGCGATTTTGGCCGTGCCGAATAACACAACAAGAACGGCTGTGATCGAGGTATTCATGGTCTTATACGGGTGCGGATGCGATCACGGCATTGTAACATCCCCAAGCTGATTGCACAACCAGCACCCTGCGCCTGCGGGGAAAATCAGGGGCGCGGCAGGCTCATCCGCGTGTTTGCCCACAACATTTATACTCGCGGGCGGGCCGCCCGCGCTCCGGTTATTTCGGCAGCAAATCGGCGACCAACGATTTCTCTTCCTTGAGTTCGGCCTCGGTTGCGGCGATTTTCGCCTTGCTGAAATCGTTGTGCGGCAGACCCTGGACAATTTCAAAATCCCGGCCGTTGCTGCGGATGGGATAGCTGAAGATCAAACCCTTCTCGATGCCGTAGCTTCCGTCCGAATGCACGGCCACGCTGAACCAGTCGCCGGCGGTCGTCGGGTGCGTGAGCCGGTAAACCGTGTTGACCGCGGCGTTGGCGGCGCTGGCGGCGCTGCTCAAGCCGCGCGCCTTGATGATGGCCGCACCGCGCTGCTGGATGGTCGTGATGAATTCGCCCTTCAGCCACGCCTCGTCCTTGATGACGCCGGGGACCGGCTGGCCGGAAATTTTCGCGTTGAAGAAATCGGGATACATCGTCGCGCTGTGGTTGCCCCAGATGGCGAGGTTGGTGACGGCGGTCACGTCCACGGCCGCCTTCTTCGCGAGTTGCGTCTTCGCGCGGTTTTCATCGAGCGCGGTCATGGCAAAAAAACGTTCCTTCGGCACGCCCGGCGCGTTGTTCGCGGCGATGAGCGAATTGGTGTTGCACGGATTGCCGACGACGAGCACGCGCACGTCGCTGGCGGCGTTTTTGGCGATGGCGTTGCCCTGCCCGGTGAAAATTTTGCCGTTGATGCCGAGCAAATCCTTGCGTTCCATGCCCGCCTTGCGCGGCACGGCGCCAACGAGCAGGGCCCAGTTCACGCCGCGGAAACCTTCGTCGAGATTCGAGGTCGGCACGACGCCTTTGAGCAGCGGAAACGCGCAGTCGTCGAGTTCCATGCAGACACCGTGCAGCGCGTTCATGGCCTTTTCGTCGGGGATTTCGATGAGGTGGAGGATGACCGGCTGGTCCGGGCCAAACGCCGCGCCGGAGGCGATGCGGAACAGGAGGGAATAACCGATTTGGCCGGCGGCGCCGGTGACGGCAACGTGAATAGGGGCTTTGCTCATAAATAGAACGGGCTGCGATTATAGCCGCTGGCGATGAAACCAGCAAGCGCGGAACACAGCGCGGAGCACATCCCATGCTCGTCCTCGTCGCCGTTCTCGTCCTCGATGTCCTGTTTTCGATTACGAGAGCGGGGAGGAGGACGAGGACGATTTTTGTTTCAGCTCGCCAGTTCTTCCGTCACGTCAAAGCGCTCAAACAATTTGCCGAGCAGCATCACGCCAAAGCCGGCCTCCACGGCCACGACCACGGTGGCGGCAATCGCGGCCGGCGGCACGGCGGCCGCCGGACCGAGCGCAAGCCGGAACAGAAAGAAAACGCCGGCGAAGGCGGCGGCGGCGGGAAGGAGCGCCAGCAGCAGCACCAGTAATTGGCCGAGGGCAAAGATCAACCGCTGGCCCGTGGCTTCAATGCCGCGCGGGCTGTCCTTGCCGGTTTGAATCCACGACGGAAACAACAGCACTGCGGCATTGGGAATGAGCAGCAGCAACACATCGAGCACGGGCAGCAACACCGCCGCGCCGGCGGCGATGGCCAGAAAAAGCGTCGTCTTCGCGCCGGATAGGTAAACCAGCAGACCCGATCCAACCAAAAGCAGCAGCCATTGAAACGTGATCAGCACCGCGACCGGCGCGAGGATTTCGCCGAGCGCAATCTGCCAGCCGCGCAGCGGATAGGTTTTCAGAACATCGGCCCGCGGCAGGTCGTGCCGGAAATCCAGCCGCAACAACTGCGGTCCCAGCAAAAGCGAATATCCCAGGGCGGTGCCAGCCAGCATTGCCGCCAAGGAGGAAAAATTCTGTTCGTGCCTGATGTCTTTCAAGCCGAAGATCAGAACCATCATGACAACGACGGTGAGCGCAATCCATAATCGCGGGGAAAAAACCTGGCCGACGCCGATGAGGTTTTTCCAGAGCAACGCCACGGGCGGCGGGCCGGTCGGGGCGAGTTTGAACCACGCGCGCCTGGCTTTTTGCTTCTTTTGTGCAGCCTGCCAGTTGCCCGTGCGCGCGGCGGCGATGCGCGTGGCGAGCTTTTGTGACGCTTCCACCGATGACTCCTCGAACGCCACGTCGGAATAAATGACCCAGAGGTAATGGAGCAGAAAAATCGGCAGCACCGGAATGAGCGCAATGAGAAACGTTGCGGCATCAGGCGCAAGAAACGGCCGGACGACCAGCCGGAACGGGAAAAGCAAATACAATGCCGGGCCGGCGGTCAGCAGACGTTGCGCGTAGTCCAGGATGGAATCGAAATTCTCGAGGTCAGCCTGATTCAGCGGCGGCAGCGACTGCTTTGCCCAGAACCACACGGCCGCGGCCATTGCCGCCGTCAGGCCGAGCACCAGCAAACGGCGCAGCCAGTTGGAAATGCCGCGATCCAGCAGCAGCGTCCGCGCGAACGACGCGCCGAGGAAATGCAGGTTCAGCGTCGAGAGAATCGTCCACCAGCCGAGCGCGTGAATCAGCGGATGGCTGCCGAATCGCCGCGCCGAAAAAATCGTCAGGATGACGACGCTGAAGAAAATCCGCATTTGCGAGCGGAGGAGTTTGTAGTGAATCAGATTTCGCCGGGAGATCGGCGCGGGGAACAGGAACGCCACCTCGGCCTCGGTGAACGTGAGCGCGGCGCGTTCGTAAGGAAGAATCCACGCCAGCAGGACGATGATGAACAACGCCAGCGCGCCGCCCAGTTCAAACAATTGCAGATGCTCCGGTGAAAGGGCGAAGTTGGCCGGCGTCCGCCGTCCCCCGCCCAAAAGGACACGATAAAAATACCAGTAGAGGTAAAGTCCGCCGATGATGGCGCCGACCAGATATTTCGGCTGCTTGAGCCGCTTGAACCGGGTGGTCAGCCGGTTGCGGAACGATTGCCATTGCAGATAGAACAGCGCGGCGATCATTTCACGTGGCTGCGACGACTTGTCGCGGCGAAGGTTGATGATGGTTTTTGGCGACGAGGGCGTCGCCGCCACCGGTTTGCCAAATTTGAATGCTGGCGATCATTTGGGTTCCAGCGGCAGCACCGGCGGCGTGGCGGGCGCTCCGGTTTCGCTGGTGGCACGGAAGAAAATTTCCTCCAGGCTGGCGTCGCCGGATGACTCGGAAAACCGTTGCGTGATTTCGGCGAGCGTGCCGTCGGCAATTTTCCGGCCATTTTTCAAAATCAGGATGCGCGTGCAGATTTCCTCGACCAGGTGCAACAGGTGCGAGCTGATGATGATGGCCGCGCCGCCGCGGGCGCGTTTCAGGATGGAATCCTTCATCCGCCGGATGCCGATGGGATCGAGGCCGGTGAGCGGTTCGTCGAAATAAATCACGCGCGGCGAGTGCAGCAGGCCGCAGGCGATGGCGAGTTTTTGCTTCATGCCGCGCGAGAGTTCACCGGGCAGCGCGTCGCGCTTGCTGGCCAGTTCAAGTTCTGACAGCAATTCACCGCCGGTTCTTTCCCAATCGGCGACCTGATAAATCCGCGCGACAAAATTCAGGTGCTGCCAGACGGTGAGGTAATCGAACAGGCGCGGTTCGTCGGTGAAAAAGGCGAGCTGTTTCTTGGCCTCAACCGGTTCGCGGGCGATGTCGTGGCCGGCGACGCGCACGGTGCCGCGCGACGGCGGGATGATTCCAGCCAGGCAGCGCAGCGTGGTGGTCTTGCCCGCGCCGTTCGGGCCGACGAGGCCGACCACTTCGCCGGGCTGGAGGGAAAAGGACAATTCGTTCACGGCGGTGAATTCGCCGTAAAGTTTGGTGAGGCCATCAACCTGGACCATGCGCAAATGCGGATTGTGATTTTGCCGCGCGGCCAAACTACCAGCAAGCGTGGCTGGAGGTAAAGTTTGCAGATGGATTTTGCCCCGCGCGCAGCAGGGCGTAAAACATGTTCCGGGAGAACGAGAAATTTCATGAACACCGGGCTTCAGCCCGGTGTTCATGAAAGCTCCCCAAATTTGGTTTGCAGCTCGTGGAAAACTTTTCCCAGAACATTCTTGGCAGGAATGGCTTTTTGTCGTAGAAAGGAGCCGTTCTTTGAAACAACGCAGTCAAATGTCTGGGAACCCGGTGTGAATCCGGGACGGTTGCGCCACTGTGACGGCTACAAATTCCACAGCCACCGGCAACGGGAAGGCGGAATGAGGTTTGAGGCCCAAGTCAGGATACCGGTTTGATTGCGCTCGTCGGCCCCACGTTTCGGGGCACTTCTCCGCAAAGAGAAGGATGAGGCCGGCCGATCGGACGGTTTTCGATTGGATGCGCTGGATGCTTTCATTCTCCGTTTTGCGGAATTGAAGGCGTTTTTTGTTTCTGTCGTCCTCGTCGTCGTCCTCGTAATCGTAATTGAGGACGAGCACAAAGGACGAGAACGAGGACAATTCAATTCCGCCCTGGTCTCTCAACCAAAAACCGGCCCGCGATTTCTTGCGCGGGCCAAATTGAAAGATCAGGCATGAAAAAAACATTGATCGTTTCGCTGGCGCTGGCCGGCCTGTTTCTCGTCACAAAAACGTCCGCGGTTTCCCTGGATGGCATTCAATTCTGGACCGGCTCCGGCACCAACCGGGCCGGCTTGGTGATTGAGTGGAGCACGCCGGAATCGCGCCTCTACTCCACCGTTCCCGCGCCCATCGCGGACAAATCGCTGGTCTGGGGTTACCGCTTCAACGGCCCGGCCACGGCCGCGCAAATGTTCGAGGCCATTGTGGCGGCGGATTCGCGGCTCTACGCGCTTGAGGTGGTTGATCCGCGTTATGGTCTCGGCATCTATGGCATCGGCTTCCATCTCGGCGGCGGCGACCTTGGCGTCACCGATGGCAGCACTACGAATTTCTTCCCCAACGGTTTTCAGACCAATGTTACCGTGGACGTGGACGCGGCGGCGCCTTTGAATCCCGGCGATTTGTTTTGGAGCGGTTTTAACGGCCCGAACTGGGAAACGTGGAATGAACTCGGCGACGCCGGCGGCTATTTCAATTCTCCCGACCGCGGCACCAATGCCTATTGGACCACGACGGACCCCCTTTACGCGTCGTCCGGCTATCACGGCGAATGGGAATTCGCGCAGGCCGGATTGAGCAGCCTGCCACTGACGAACGGTTCATGGATTGGTTTCTCGGAGGCTGCCGGTGAATTTGAGTTTGACCTCTCCGCGCCTTACAACGCCCACAAACACGCGCCCGCGCCGCCCGACGCCGGCATCACCGCGCTTGTCAGGAATCTCGCCGGCGGATTTCAAGGCGGCCAGTGGCAGGCGCAATTTTTGAGTTGCAGCAACTGGCTGTATTCGCTCCAACTCTCGTCCGATTTGAAAAACTGGACCAACGTCGTTTCGGGAATTCCCGGCAACAACACGGAACTGATTTTGTCCGACACCAATCCGCCTTTGGTGAATGCCTTTTATCGTGTGAGCGCCGAACAGCCCTGAATCCCTGTCGTGGCAGCCGGCGTGAGGAGGCTCTGATGAATTTACGTTTTGCGATTTGCGATTTGCGATGTCGAATTGGGCCCTTCCCACGTCGGCGGCCACGAAATCAAAACGCCTTCACCTTGGTTGAACTGCTGGTGGTCATCGCCATCATCGGCATTTTGTCGGCGCTGTTGCTGCCGGTCCTGGCGCGCTCCCGGGCCGCCGCGCAACGCGCCGCCTGCGAGGGCAATTTGCGGCAACTGGGCCTGGCCGTGGAATTATACTGGAACGACAACGGCGGTGACGGTTTTCCGCTTTGGACCAGCGCCAATTTGCTCGGCAAATCCTGGTGGTTCGGCTGGCTCGCCAGCGGCACCGACGGCCAGCGCGCGTTTGACCTCTCGCGCGGCGCGCTGTTCCGCTATGTGCGTGTCAGCGACGTGCGGCTTTGTCCGCTGTTGAACCGCGACGTCAATCCGCAATTCCAGCCCAAGGGCACCAACACCATTTTCAGTTACGGCTGCAACCGCTATCTCTTTCCCGATCCGAGCCAGCCACGCGTCAACGCCAGCCGGCTTTTGCACCCGGCGGACACCGCCTCGTTTGCCGACGCCGCGTCCGTGGACGATTTTCTTCAAGCCGCGGTGGAATTGAAGGAATGGTATTACCTGGACTTGGAGACGAATTACGGCAACCCGCACAATTATCCCAACGGCCACTTCCGCCATTCGCAAATGGCCAACGCCGCCTTTGCGGACGGCCACGTCGGGCCGGAAAGTCCCGTGCCCGGTTCGATTGACCCGCGGATGCCCAGCCAATTCGTCGGCCAACTGCGCCCGGAAATTCTTTTAATACCGTAGCAGCCGGCGTGGGGCGGCTCCATTCAAAACGACGGATCGTGGTGGGGCGCGTCAATCCGTGCGCAACGCTCGTGAAGTGTCGTGTGCCGGCGCGCCCGGAGTGACGCACCCTACCCGTTAAATCTTTTCCAGACCAGCCGGAAGGCGCTGGCGAAATCCTGCGGACGTTCGGCGACCCAGCTTGAAATTTTCCCCGGCGCGAACCAGTCACCGGTTTCGATTTCGTCGGGATGCAACTGAAACGGCCCTTCGCTCCGGCAGTGGTAAACCCAGCAAAATTCCCAGCCGGTTTCCGCGCAGGCGCCAATCTTGAACAGCCGTTTCAGCGGCTGCGATGCCATCGCCGCCGTCAACCCGATTTCCTCGCGCAACTCGCGCACCGCACAGTCGTCGTAATCCTCGCCGGAATCCAGATGGCCGGACGACGACGAGTCCCACAAACCGGCGGCGGTGTCCTTGAGCCTCGAGCGCTTTTGGAGAAACACTTCGCCGCGCGAATTGAACACCAGCACGTGGACCGCGCGATGCCACAGCTTGCGCGCATGGACCTCGCGCCGTGGTGCCTGGCCAATCACCTCGTCCCGCTCGTTGACGACATCAAAAATTTCTTCAGCCATGAAATTAAAACTGACGGGATTGACGAATCAGTGCCTTGAATCCTTTTCTAAAATTGATTTGAAATTGCGCATCAGTCTGGACACGCCATGATCTGGCTCTTAGAAAACAGAAACCGCTTTTATTTTAAGCCTTATGATTTTTGACGGCCATGTTTTAATTGATTTGCTCTGTCAACGTGCGCTGGCGGCCAAGCTGAACCAGCTTCCAGTGCCGCCGGTGCCGGTGTCACCCGCCGCCGTTTGATGATTCACGGGGTGACGGCCCGATAGAAGCGTTGATCGTAATTCGTGGCGGCGGCGTCGCGGAAATTGAGCGTGGCATTGGTGCCGATGAAATTGGTCAGCGTCGTCCAGTTCAACAAATCGGTCGAAACCAGGATGTGGCCGTTCACGTTGGTGGAAACCTGAAGCAGGAAGTTCAAGCCGTTGCCGGCCAGCGGCTGGCCCGTGGCAAACGCCAGTTGCAGTTTGAACGCGTTGCTCGACACCACGCTGATGCTGTTGGTGGCCGAATAATTCCCGCCCAAATCCAGCGCATAGACCTTCAGGGTGTTGGTGCCGGCCAGGAGCGTCACCAACTGCGTCCAGTTGGTGTAATTGTTGGTGGTCCCCGTCACCAAGTTCCACGCGTTGCTGTTCAATTGATACCAGACGCCGGTGACCTTCCAGTTGTCGCTGGCGGTGCCGGCCAGATTGGCGAGCGCGTTGGTCATGTGCTGGCCGGCGGTGGGCGAGGAAACCGTCAGGGTCGGCTTGGTGATGTCCAAAAAGTTCACCTGCAAGGTCAAGTTCGACGACATCATGAACGCCACCGCGGCAGCGTTGGTGACCCGGCCATCGGTCCAATTGGTGGAGATGACCCAGTTCGTGACGACGAAACCGCTGCCGGGCGCGGCGGTCATGGTGTAATTGCGCCCGACCTCCAGCCAGGCATTGCTGTAATTGGGCGAAAGGGTTCCCAAACCCGTCGCGCGGACGCCCAGCAGATTGGTGACCACAAATTGGAAGGTCACGCTGTTGGTGAGGGACGGATTGCCGGTGGTGTCCACGGCGTAGGCGGCCACGGTGTTGGTGCCGGGGACGAGCGTGACGCCTGCGGCCCAATTCGTCCAATTGTTGATGTTGGTCGCCGAATTCCAGACGCCGCCATCAATCTGGCAGAGCACGTTGCTGACCTGCCAGTTGTCGCCGGCCGTGCCCCGGACGGTGAACACCGCGTTGCTCACGCGCTGGCCGGCGATCAGGTTCGTGATGCTCAACGTCGGCTTGGTGATGTCCACGAAGTTGACCTGCAAAATCAGGTTGGATTGCATGAGGAACGACACCGTCGTTCCATTGGTCAACCACGCCAGCGGCAGGCTCGTCCCGCCCGTCCAGTTGGTGAACACAAACCCGCTCCCCGGCGCGGCGGTGACGGAATAACTTTTCCCAATTTGCAGCCAGGCATTGCTGTAATTGGGTGAAATCGTTCCCAAACCGATGGCGCCAATCCGCAGTTGGTTGGTCACCACAAAGAACAGGCTGACATTGGAGGTCGGGGAGAGATTGCCGCCGGGGTCCGCCGCGTAGGCGGCAATCGTGTTGGTGCCCGGAACCAGCGTCACCGCCGCCGACCAGTTGGTCCAGTTGTTCGTGGTTGTCCCGTTGTTCCAATCCCCGCCGTTCAGCGAACAAAACACATTGGTCACCTGCCAATTGTCGCCGGCCTTGCCCATGACCGTGAAGGCCGCGTTGCTCACGGTCATCCCCGCCGTCACGTTCGTGATGCTCAACGTCGGTTTGGTGATGTCCAGAAAGTTGGCCTGCAACATCAGGTTCGGGTTCATCACAAACCGGACCGTCGTGCCATTGGTCAGCCACGCCAGCGGCAAATTCGTTCCGCCCGTCCAGTTGGTGAACACGAAACCGGTTCCCGGCGTGGCGGTGATGGCATAGCTGTTGCCGACCGGCAACATGACGCCGTTGTAGTTCGTGCTCAAGGAACCCACGCCATTGGTGCTCACCGTGAGCGTCGCGCCATACACAAAATTCACGGTGTTCGTCGGCGACACGTTGCCAAGGGCGTCCACGGCATAGGCGGCGATGGTGTTCGTGCCCGGAATGAGCGCGCCGCCAGCCGTCCAGTTGATCCAACTGTTCGAAGTCGTTGCATTCGTCCACGCCGCGCCGTTGAACGAAAAGGCCACATTGGTAATGGCGCCGCCGGGCGCGTTGTCGCTCGCCGTGCCCGTGAAAACGTCATCGCTCCAAAGCCCGTTCGCCGGCGGCGAGAGGATTGAGGCCAGCGCCGTAAAACTCAAACGATAAACCGTTCCGTTGTCCCCGTTGGTGCCGCCATAGTAGGCCGCGCCATATAAATTGCCGCCGGCATCGCGCATGACCCCGGCGTAGGGATTCGCGCCGTCAACGCCGTTCGTGAATCCATGCAGTATGGTCAGCAGGCCGTTCGTGGTCAGTTGGAACACCGCGCCATAATAATTGGTGCTGTAATAATAAGTTGTGCCGAACAAAGTGTTGTCGTTGCCCGGAACCACCCCGCCGTAAATGTAGTAGAGTTGTTCCGGCCCGCCGAAATTGAACACCGTGGTCAGGACACCGTTGGTGGTGATCTGGAAAACCGTGCCATAGCCGCTCGCGCCACCATCCGAGGTGGTTCCATAAAGATCGCCGTCCGTCCCGAAGCTCAACCCGGCCCAAGGACCTTCGCCGTCGGCGTAGTTAAACTCAAACAAAGTCGTGAACGCGCCATCCGCGGTGACCCGAAAAATCGTGCCGTAGTTATTCGTGCCGCCGGCGTATGTGGTGCCATAAAAGACCCCGTCCGCGCCTTCCACCAGCGGCGCCAGGTAGGGAGAAGCCCCATCATCATTCGCGCCATTGCCGGAAAACGAATGCAATGTCGTCAGCGTCCCGTTGGTTGAGAATTGGAAGATGGTGCCGAGATTGTTGGTGCCGCCGCTAAGGGTGGTGCCGTAAAGATTTCCATCCCACCCCTGGACCATCCCGCCGACGGGACCCGATCCGTCGAGGGCATACCCCTGGGCGTTGGTCGTCATCCCAAAAGAATACAGCACGGTGAACAGGCCATTGGTCGTGAGCTCAAAAATGGTTCCCTGATTGTTCGTGCCCCCTCCGTTGGCCACGCCATAAAGATTTCCATCACTGCCGGACACCAACGAGCCGTAGGGATTCGCCCCGTTCCACTTGTTGAAGTTGGTTTTGAAGGTGTAAAGCGTGGTTTGGAAACCGTTGGTGGTGACTTTGTAAATCGCACCGATGCCGTTGGTGCCGCCATGATACAAGACGCCATATAAATTCCCGTCCGCGCCCAGCACCGGCGCGGTATAAGGGTTCGCGCCATTGTTGGTGAAGTCGAACTGCGCCAGCGCCGTGAAAGCGACCCCCGGCATTTGTCCCTGCGCCAAAGACGCCAGTTGCCAGCCCAGCACCAGAGGCAAAGCCAGCAGGACAATCCTGTATTTTCTCATGCGACCCAAAATGTTGAAACGTCTAAAGTTGAAAAGGAAATCAACTCTAATCCAGAACCGGACAACTTCAATATATTTCTGGGTGCAGGAGTTGCGCTTCTGCCAGTCGGCCAATCCGGTAGGACCAAATTCTTGCGGGAAAGTCCTGTTAGATCGTGGCGGGCCGCGCCGCCGGCGGTTGGGGAAGGCCGGATTTTGACTGGGTCTGGAAGCTCCGCCAGAATTTCGGCGGGAGCAGGCCGAGAAGGATCAGGCAAACTTGGCTGCCGACGAAACCCGACAGCCAGAAGAATGCCGCGTTGGTGAAGCCGTAGCTGTGCAGGCCGATGCCGAGCATGTTCACGCCAAACCACGACCAGCTCGTGACGATGTTGCCGATGACGGCGAGGTTCATCAGGCCGCGTTCGCGCACGAGGCCGCCCCAGCGGGCGTGCAGGATGGTCGCGTTCCAGAGCACGATGAGCAGCGCGCCGTTTTCCTTCGGGTCCCAGCCCCAGAACCGGCCCCAGGATTGGTCGGCCCAGATGCCGCCCAGCACCGTGCCGACGAAGCTGAACAACGTGGCGAAGCAGACGATGCCATAGACCATCCGCGACAACGTCCTGGCGGTCTCCGCGGTGAGCGTGGTGGTGAACATGCCGCGCAAGATGTAAATGATGGCCAGGAATCCGGCGACGAAGGTCGAGGCGTAACCGAGCGTGACGGCAACGACATGGGTGGCGAGCCAGAAATTGGTGTCGAGCACGGCGCGCATCATTTCCATCGTGTCGCCGCTCATGGCGAGGTTGTGCGCGATGATTTGCGTGACGAAGCCGGCGGAGGCTGCCACGACGCAGCCGATGCCGTCACGGTAGATTTTTTCCAGCAACATGCCGAGGATGACCGCCGCCCAGCCGATGAAGATGGCGGAGGAATAAAGATTTGTCACCGGCGGCCGGCCTTCAAGATACATGCGGAGCACGAGGCCAAAGGTGTGGATGACCCACGCCAGCCCGATGAGGTAAAACGCCGAGCGCCGCAGCCAGTCGGACATGTTGAACCACGAGCACAGTGCCAGCAGCAGGGCCACGACGTAGATCACCAGCGCCTTGTAAAACGGCTGGACGGTGTTGAAGAAAAATTCCTGGCGGGCCTTGTTCACCTGCGGCGCGAAACGGTCGCCGAGCCAGGCCCGGTAGCCGGCGACGGCCTGGTTGAAGTCCGCGGGCGAGCCGGAGCGGTAGCCGGTGACCATGGCGGCATAAAATTGCGCGGGCTGGGAGATTTCGCCGGTGTGCGCGCTCTGCATGAGGTTGGTGCCGATGTTCTGCCAGTCGTTGCGCGGCTGACCGGCGTCGGTGGGCGGAATGACGTTCGGCAGGGCAAAACGCGCGACGGTCTGGTAATTGCCCATGAAGCCGACGAGGTTGTTCATGGCCGTCTCGTCGAATTTCTTGCCGGCGTCGCGGGCCTGCACAGCGGCGATGCCCGGCGCGATGCTCTCCTGGTAGGCGTCCAGTTCCGCCGCGAAATCGTCCGAGCCGGGCGGTCGAAGACTGATTTCGAGCCGCTGATAGAGGTTCATCTGGTCGTAGAGCTTCATCAACTGCGACTCAAAAACACTGCGCTTGGAAGCGTCAATCGGCCCGATGCGGTCGGCCTGCTTCTCAATTTCATCCCCCTGCGGCCGGAGCTGGCTGAAAGAATAGTATTCCTGTTTTTCCGGCAGCTTGAGCAGGGCCAGCACCTCGCCGTTGTCTATGCGGAAAATTTTCCGGTCGTCGGCCTGCTCCGGCTTCATCATCGCCTCGAGCAGCCAGCCGGTGGCGGACAGCGTCTGGCCATTGTCGAGCGGGACGGTCTGCTTGGTGCGGATCTGGAGCAGGGAATTGCGCGCAACGGAATCGAACGGCTGGAACCGGCCATCCATCAGCACGGGCAATTTGCCGAAGGCGCGCGTGTCAAATCCGGTTTCCGCCGGCTGATGGAGCGAAGCCACCACCCATGCCGCAAACGCGGCAACCAAAATCAAAGGAATGAACTTTTTCATAGACACCTCGCTATTTCCGGGAACCAACGGCGTTTCGGCGGTGGTTTGCCCTGCTTTGGCCGGCGCGTCCCGCCGGCGGGGTGGCGGTGGCGCCGGGAGGAGCCATCCGCCGTTTTAGAAACGGAATCAAGTGCGAAAGGAACTGCCACGTCAATCCCACGGCCACCATCACGCACGCCAAATAAGGCGTGAGCCAGCCCGGATTATGCACCACCTGCAGAATGCTGCCGCCGTCGTCGGGGTCGTAGCTCGCCTGATAAAATGTCTCGCCCTGGTAGCGGAGCGGGTTGTTCATGTAAATCAACGCCTCGCGGTCCTCGCCGCTGTCCAGATTTTGCAGGCGGACGCGGCTGGAAAAATTCTTGGGAATGTCCGTGCCGGGATATTTGTCGTGGTGAAATTCCATCAGGTGCAGGCTGAACGGCATGTAAAACCGTTCCGGCCGCAGGAGCATTTCATAGGTGCGATGATTGAAGGTGAATTCCTGCGGCTGGTTCAGCATGGCCGAAACGAGGAAGGTGCCGAGGCTGCCCTGCGGCGTGGCGATTTCGATGATGGCCGACGGCAGGTCCACGCGGTCCATCGCGGTTACACGCGGCAATTCGCGCCACCAAAGGTCCGAGCCGGCGCCGGCGGTGGTCTTGACCGGCGCAAAGCCGGACGCGTTCGTTTCCGCCAGATCGGAGTTGGCGTAAAAGGTTTTGGCGCTTGACGATGAAGGGCATTTCCGAATCGGCTCACCGTGCCGCGCCGGACGAGCACGCTGGCACGGGATGGCGACGACCTTGTCGGAATCCTTGTCGGTGGTGTCAATGACGGCCAGTTCGTAGGCGCGGTCGGCCTCGGAATAATTTTTCGTCTCGCCGATGCGCAGGTGCAGCGCGCTCTCCCGCGCCAGAAAATCCGTGAGCATCTGCCCGACCAGCAGCAGGACGACGCCGAGATGGATCAGCGCGATGCCGATTTTCCGTTTGCCCGGCTGGTAATAGCGCAGGTGCGCCGCCAGCAAATTGATGAGCAGGACGGTGCCGAGAAGATAGCCGCCGGGAAAAATGGGAATGTGCGGCGCGGTCCCGTCCAGCGGCCAGTAGATGAGGAAGCTGCGGAAGAATTCGGACTGCGCCTTGAACAATCCCAAATGCACCTGCGCCAGCGTGCCCCAGAACACCAGAATGCAGCCGAGCACCAGGCACGTCACCGTCAGCTTGAGCGACGAGAAAAATTTGAACAGGCTTTTGAGCATTTCAGGAGGAGCGCGGACGGCTCGTTCGCGTAGCGCGAAAGCAGGAACTCGCGGATGAGCCGTCCGCGCTCCGTTTCATTGTCATGTTTTGAGCGGGACTCAATTTAATACTTCACTCCCTGAACAAACTGGGTGAACGCCGCCTTCTGGCTTTCGACCACGCCGGAGTCGCCCATCAATTTGTAAAACCAGGTCTGGCCGTTCATCGGCACAATCACGCCGACCAGCCGCGTGGGCTGGCTGGTGCGCATGTCCGTGCCGGTCATGTCCACCAATGTCGCCTTGCCGCCGGTGACATCCAGGGCCGTCGCCGCGCCGGCCAGGCTGTTTTCGTCCAGCGCGGCCAAACCGATTTGCCGGCGCCAGCGATTGACGTTCGCCAGCAACCCGCCGCCGTCACCGCTCAACTGGGCCACGTTCACCTCCGCTTTGGCCCCGCCCGCGCCGGCGATGGAATACTCGGCCAGTAGAAATTGCGCCGCCGGAACTTCCTGCCAGCCCGCCGGCACCTGCCAGTTGGGCTTGCTCGCGCTGGAAGCCGCCGCGGGGGCGGACAGGAGCGCGCCCATGTCGCCGCCGGCCGCCGGATGGCCCGCCGGCATTTCCGGCTGTGACTGCGCCGCCGCGCCAAAGTTGAGCGATTTGAGAAATTCGACGAACGCCGGCTTCTGCTGCTCGGCCAGATCGGCGTCGCCGGTCATTTTGTAAAACCACGTCATGCCGTCGCGATGCTGGATGACGCCGACAATCCGTTCGGTGTCGCCGCTGGCCGGGTTTTTTCCGGCGAGATCGTAAAGCTGCGCCGGCTGGCCGCCGGCGACGACATTCTCCGCCGTCTTCTGCAATTCATCGTCCGTCACCGTCGGCAGGCCGACCTGGCCGCGCCAGCGGTTGACGTTGGCCGAATCGGTCCCGGCCATGCCGGGCAGGGGAATCACGCTCACGTCCACCTGTTTGCCGTTCGCGCCCGCCACCTTGAACGAGGCCACGCGCATTTCGCCGGCGGAGCCTGTTCGGTCCAGCCCGCCGGGGTCTTCCAGGTCAATTGCGCCGGGGCAGCGCCGGCACCGGCCGAACCGCCGGGCATGGAAGAAACGTCCGGGTGGCCGGGCGGAAGCCCCGGATTGGGCGAATCCGTGGGCAGAGCCGGGGCCATTTGGCTCTGCGACGCCTGGTCCTGGTCCTTCGCGATGCGATAGACCTTGACGTCATCGCGGTGGCAGCCGGCGGCCAGCAGCCCCAAAACCACCATCGGCAACAGCCAGACGGGTAGATTGAGCCGGCGTCCGGAGAGCGGCCTGATTTTTGCAATGGAACTAAATTTCACGATACAAGATTAGCTGACAGACTGCCGGGCATTCAAGTTCATTTTATGACACGCGCGCATAGGGCCGGCGAAACGCGGCGGATAGGGAAAATGCTTATCAGATTAAAGGCAAGCGTCACGCCGGGAACCTCTATTTGGAGGAGACATAAGTGTCATGCCGGCAGAACCGGGCGCTGCCGGCCGGCATGGATAATTTCATCCAGGCTCTCCAACAGCCGGAGCCGGGAAAAATCCCTTCGCCTGCGGTGGCGGGAGACTCGAACCGTTCGGGAAACGGTGAGAGGAGTTTGGCAGGGCCGAAAGCCCGCAAGGGCCGAGTGAGCGGGAGCGAGTGAGTCAACGTGGCAAAGCCGGATGAGGGAAGACGCTTGGACAGGTGAGGGTTGATCGGGGAAAATAATTAACCGCGGATGACGCGGATTTCAGCGTTTTGATTTGGTCGCCCTTTTCAATTCGCAATTCGCAAATCGTCATTGGTAAATCTTCAGTCCTCCGCCCGACGCCTTCAACCCTCGGTCGGTATGCACGGCTGCTCCGGAAATATCCGCCGATTGTATGCGTGTTGTCCGGGCCAACCTGCCAGGATGTCCGTCATGAAGACCCTTGTCGAAGACGCGGAGAAGCTGGAATATCTCACCAGCGACAGTCAATGGACGAAAAATGCCGGTGAAGGCAAAGATTTCATAACCATCCGAGCTGCCATTGATATTGCGAAACAAGAACCGATGGGCCGGTTTAATATCATCGGCTATTTCCCCGGAACGAAGCAATTGTTCAATTTGAACCACGGCCGGGGCAGGCGCAGTGCTGAAACGGCTGCGGTTTAAGGCGGAACCCGCTGCTCACGGCCACGGGAGATGCCCTTCGCCCTTCCAATGGGAGAATCGCGGCTTGCCGCGCCGAAGCGTGCGAAGGTGGAATGGCGCGGATTTCCGATTTCTCCCGGCCCGTGAAATGGCCTGGCCTATTTCACTGGCAGCTTTCTGCTTTCAGCTATTGCCATTTCAACCACGGATTACGGGGATTGCGCGGATTCCAGTTATTTAAGACATAGCAGCGGGGCGGAGCCGGATTAGCGGCGGGTTTGGCCGCAAAAAAGCGCACGGGGCACAAAAGATTTGCAACCAGGGATGAACACCGATGGAATGGATTTAAGTCAGGCAAACAAAACCTTCACAGACAGCAACACGGTTGGACACGGACAAAAAAACGCGGCCAACAGCGGAGCGCCGAACTCCGATCCGGCTCGAAATGACTCTTTAACGACGCGCCGGATCGGAGTTCGGCGCTCCCGGAAGAACCGGGACAATTCCTGACGAAAAATCGTGAGTGGTATCCCTGCATCCCGCGCCGCCTGCGGGCCGGTCAAAAGCGGTATTGGAGGCTGGAATAAATGAGGTGGGCGTCGTAGCTGAACTGGCCGGAGGACGCGATGTCGTCGTAATGGGTGTAGGCGTATTTCAGGTTCCAGCGCAGATTTTTGGTGATGCGCCGGGTGAGCGTGGCGGTGACGCTGTGTTCCTCCGCGCCGGCGCCGAGGGCACGCCATCGCGCCAGGCGGTTCTGGCCAGTCGTCGGCGCGATAATAATAATAGCCGAGGTTCAAATCCGTCTTGTCGTCCAGCACAAAGCCGGAGTTGAAATTGACCGTCCAGTAATTGTTTTGCGAATTGAGGATGGACTGGGTGTAGCCGGCCGCCGGCGTCTTGGTTTCGCTGATGACGTAATTGAATCCGGCCTGCAGGCTAAGCCAGTTCAACGGCGTCCAGCTCGCGTTCTGGCCGATGATGTGGGTGAGCATCCGCGAGGTATCCACCTCGCCCAAGCCGGAAGCCGAAGCCGGCTCGGTATTGATGGTGGAAGTTTGATATTCGTAGCGGCTGACCAGCGTGACCTTGTGAACAGGGATGCAGCGTGAGGCGGACGTTGCCGTCCAGGTTTGAAATCCCTGATAGACGAGGAAGCCCGGATAGGCCGACAGGTTGCCGCCGTTGCTGGCGTTGGCGTTGGCGGTGCTGTCCTGGGTGTTGTTGTAATTGTAGCGGTTGATTTTGTAATAGCCGCCGAAGTCAATGCTGGTCTGGCGACGGGATACCAGCGGGCGTTGACGGAATATTTTTGGAACAGGCGCGAGTCATCGGTCGCAAATTGCACCGGCAGCCGGGCCGATGCCGTTGACCTGGGTCAGCCCGCCGTTTTCATTCAAATTGCCCTGGCCTTCGGTCCATTGGCCGCCGGCGGTGAAGACCCAGTTGGTCACGCCGGTGTAACGCGCATCCAGGCGTTCGCGTCACGTCGAGCGAATCGCGTCCGCTGTTGGTGGTAAACGGCTGCTTCGCTCGCCGGTGTCCAGCGTGCCCATGCCGGAAGAGTTGGCGTTCCAATCCTCCTTTTGCACGCGCAACGAGGGAGTGATGGTGAAATTCTTGGTCGGCAGCCACATCAGGTTGACGTTCTCGACATACTCGTTCTTGTGCGCGCCGCCGTTGAGGTTGGTGTAGCCCATAGCCGGCCGCCGGATAAGTCGGTGAATAAACCACGTCAAAATCGTCCCCGTAAATCCGGCTGCCGGTGAAGGTGTCGTCCAGGTTGGCGAACATGAAGCCGGTGGAGAGAAACAGGTTGTCCTTGAGCCAGGTTTCGGCGAAGGCATGGGCGCTCAACATGTCGTAGGAGGTGTCCTGCTGGTCGGTGACTTTTTGCTGGGCGGGTTGTCCGGAATACAACGTCAGATAGTTGGCGTCGTTCAAGCTCGCCGGTTTCGATAGCTGACGCCCAGCGCCGTAATTGACTTTTTTGTAGTGATGCGTCAGGTCGAGTTGGAAGGTGTCGGACGTTTCGTCAATGTCGTCAGATCGCCGGATACACCCGGTAGACGTTGCCGCATGGACCATGGACGGGCGCCCCAGAGCGTCGAGCTTTTCTCGCCGTTGCGATAAGTGTGGGTGTATTTGAAGGTGATTTGGGGCAGGTCTTCTTTGGTCAGGCCGCCTCCAACGAAATCTTGCCGCGATCCAGCGCCAGCGCGTCGCCCGGCAGCTCGGATAGGCAGTGCCGTTCGGCGGCGAATAGCCGCCGTTGCCGGAATCCCAGGTGCGGAAATTCTCAAAGCTGAAACGGACAAAGCCGAGGTCATCGCGGTCCAGGCCGAGGCCGACCTGTAATCGTGATCGTCGAAAATGGAATGGCCGTCCACGGTGAACGTGGTCTTCTTGGCGACGTCCGTCTGGTAATGCAGGTCCTCGATGCCGCCGAAGGCGCCGGTGTTGAGGCTGTTCCTGCTGTTCGCGCCTGCGCCGCGTTGCCCTGGTCATCAGGCCGCCGGCGGACAGTTCAATCCAGTTGCTGTAAGTGTTGGTGCCGCCTTCGTAAATCTGCTCCGGCGTGACGCGCGTCGCCCGCCTGCGCCTGCGCGCCCAGACAAGGAGCGACGCGCCGACGACATATCGCCCGAAACCGGCCTGCCGCGCGCGGCGCGGAAGCTTTTTTGGATTTGCGGGATTTTATTTTTCATCGGCTTCCGTGGCGTCGGTTAAAATCTCAAGGACGGACTCACGCGCGAACCGTGGACCGCCTCGTGGCAGCCGGCGCTCCAGCAGGTGCCCTGGCTCAAACGTCGACGTGTGGTCCACGCCGCCGATCAGGATCGCCGCCGTCCTTGACCTGCTGGAAATGGCATTTCAGGCACAGGTTCGCGTTGCGTTCGGTGAGCATCTTGGCGTTGACGCTGCCGTGCGGCGAATGGCAGGTGGTGCAGCCTTCGCGCATCGCCTCGTGCTCAAACACAAACGGCCCCTGCTGGGCCGGATGGCATTGCAGGCAGTTTTCCTCCTGCGACAGCAACTGCGTGCTGCCGCCGGCAAAGGCGATGCCCTTGTGCGGCGGATGGCATTGGATGCAGGTCATCCGGCCTTCGGGCACGGGATGATGGCTGGGCAGATTGAACTGGCCGCGCACGTCCATGTGGCATTGGTAACAGGCGGTCTCGATGGCGCGCGCCGGTTCCAGCGGGAACCGCGCCGCTCAATGCTGTCCGGCTGCGGCCGGCCGGCGGTGAAGCTGTAAGGCGGTTTGACGTCGCCGCCCGAATCCTCGTGCAAGCTGCACGGGCCGTGGCAGGATTCGCAGCCGGCGTCGAGTCCGTTCTTGCCCTGGGCGATGAGCCGCGCATGGTCGGCGGTCTTGAAGCTGCGGCAAATCTCGTCGTGGCATTGTTCGCATTCCGCGGAGCCGACGTATTTCGCGCCCGGCACGTCCGGCAGCACCACGGCCTGGCGGTTGATGGTGCTGCAGGAAATCGCCGCCAGCAGCAGAACGCCCGCGCCGGCGGCCAGAGCGACCGCGCCGCGCAGCCACGCGAGCGGGGCAACAGCTGGTGGAGGAATGGAAATGTTTTCATGCGATTTGCGTCGCTTGTATGCGAAAATTTGATTCATTGCAGACACCTGCACCATCCAGATTTGCGGCGGCGTTCAACAGGTTGAGGGCAAGCATCGGATTGTGAACGCCAAAACTGCCGTCGTTCAAAACGAGATACAAATTGAACCGCGCCTTTTTGATGTTGATCGCGGAATCAACGCCTGGCCGGCGGCGCTCGGCCCGGTGAACTTCACCGGATTGTCCAGCGTCCAGCCCGTCACGTTGCCGGACGAATTGGTCTGCCAGGTCAAGCCGCCGGGCGTCGTGTATTCCCACGCCACCACGCCGTTGGTCGGCGAGCAGCGCGTTGGTCTGGCGCGGCGGCCCAGTGGTTCAAGGCCGTGATCAGCGTGGTGACCTTGTTGGAGATGGCCGGCGTCAGATAGTATTCCTCCAGATCCGCCGGCGGATGACGATGACAGTTCAAGCAGACTGTGTCGCTCGTGATCAAGGTGGAATGATTCGGCGCACCGCGCTGCCGTCCGGCTGCATGTGGCAGGCCACGCATTGGTTGGTCAGGTAAAACGTGCCGGAAATCGAATAAATGGCGGACGACGGCAGGCCGGCGTGGGTTCCCGGATTGAAAGTGGCCGGGCCGTCCAGCAATTCGCCGACGGAGCCGAGCAGGAAATTGTATTGCACCGAATGATGCGGCGCGCGCGACGGTGTCCGTCCACGCCGCCCCGCGGTCATTGTGGCACTGGGCGCAAAGATTGATGTTGGTGCTCGCGTTGTATTTGTTGGTGAACGCCGCCACGGTGGCCACGTCCGCGCTGGTCAGCGCGAAAATAATTGGTGGAGGAGACCGGATTGCGCAGTTGCACCGGATTGGCATTGGTCGCGTGCGGGTCGTGGCAGACGGCGCAGGTGATGCGGGACATTGTAATCGTTCGTGAGCGTGACGGCGGGATTCATGTCCGCCGATCAACGCCAGCCGGGCGGAACCGGAATGGCAGACGCCGCAACTGCGGATGTTGTTGGTGGAGGAACTCATGGACTTGCAGCGCATCCGGCACCACGGCGGCGTGGCCGCTGGCGCGACCATTCCTCAAACGTCGGCGCGATTGGTGTAGGCGGCTGTGGCTGGCGGTGTGGCAGCCGCCGCAAACGGTGGCGGCGATTTCAACCCGCGGGACGCACGGTGGGATCATCCGGCGCTGGCCGCGTGATTGGCCGCCGGGCCGTGGCAATTCTCGCACTGCACGCCGGCCAGATTGGTGGAGTAGGAGAAAACTCCGCCGTGGTTGGTCAGATTGAACCCGGTCGGCAAGCCGTAACCCACCGTGTGGCAGGGCAGGCACGACGTGTTGGTCTGGCCGCCCGGCGCCTTGAACATCGGCGCTGCTGAAGGCGCTGGCGTGCGGCGTGTTCGTCTCGTAACGGCAGACGCTCGAATGGCAGGTAATGCAGACCTTCGAGCCGGCATATTTCGGCGCCGGGCCGGAGACGCGGAAAAAGGCGTTGCTGTAAAGCTTGGTGATGGCGGCGTTGCGGACCAGATTGGTGGCCTTGCCCAGCGCCACCCACGGCGCGTTCAGGCTGTTGCTTTTTTGATAGACCTGATAATAACCGGACGGGCCGTCCCAGGTGATTTGCACGCCGTTGGTCAGTTGCTCAATCCCGCCCATGACCGGCAGCCCCGGCATCCCGCCCGGCTGGGTCGTGCTCAGGTGCTGGACCGACTGTGCCCGCAGGGCGGTGGTGGAAAGCAGCGCCGCCAGCGCGGACAGGAACAAATGAGTCGCGCTGCGCAAGGCTTTCGGGCGACGCCAAAACCACAAACCACCGGTTGAACTTCGAAGCGGCATGTTCTTTTTCAGTTAAGAGTAAAATTAGCTGGAGTCAAAGGCTAAACCTCTCTTGCCGTATTCTTGCCAAAAATTGTCCCAATAACGCTTTTGATGGTGATTATCCGCCTTTTTTATATCTGCCGGCTTTACTTGAAATGGACGGATTCACATAATGTCCAAAATTAGAGAACAAGGCAAAAAAACCGGAGACACCGCCTGATGAATTCAGCTTCTGCCAACGCCCCACGGCCGCCCACACGCCCGGGCCGTCGCGCGCCGGTCCTCGCGCTGGTTTGCTTTTTGCTGGGAGTTGGCCTGACCTTTGCGTGGTTTGAATACGGCAAAGACCGGTCGCCAAGGCACGGCGCCTCGGGGCTATCCGGAGACACCCTTGATTTGTTGCGCGGGTTGAATTCGCCGGTGCAAATCCGGTTTTATTCGATCCTGCCTGCCGGAAGCTCCTCGCAGGCGCTTCAGGATTTTTCACAACGGGTGGACCATCTGCTGTCCGAATTTCAAGACGCGAACCCGGCAAAAATCCAGGTCATCCGGAACATCTCGGCGGCGGAAGCCAATGCCGATGCGGCGACGGGCGACGGACTGCGACCCTTCAACCTGGAGAAGGGCGAAGCCTGTTTTCTGGGCGTGACCGTGGCCGACGGAGAGCGGAAGGAATCCCTGGCGCAACTCCGGCCCGAATGGGAACCGGCGCTCCCGTATGACCTGGCCCGCGCCATTCTCCATGTGGCCGAGGAAGCGTCACCGCCCGTGGTCGCGAAAAGCGTTCCGCTCACGCCGGCCCTGACCAACGAAATCCTGCGGCTCATTCCCGACATCGCCTCCGCCACGCCGGAAGATGCCGCCCGGATTTTCCGCCAGGAGTTTTTGAACCAATTGACCAAGGCCGGAGCCGAAATGGAGGCGCAAGTCAATGCCGCCGCGCAGGAGGTCGTGAAGGCGCAAAGCAACGGTTCGCCCGCGGAGCTGGAAGCCGCCCGGAACAAGTTGTCACAAGTGCAGCTGGAACAGACGGAAAAGCTGAAGGAAGTCGCCGCCCATCTCCAGTTGCAACTGGATGCCTTCCAACAAATGAAGGCCGCCGCGACCAACTCCCCGAAGTAGAAACCGCTGCCGACGCTCCACAACAAAAAACGGCGCGTCTTGCGACGCGCCGTTTCTCTGTTCTGGCATTTGCATCAGGGCACGAACCGCGTGACGGCCATGCTCCAGGCGCTGTAGCCGGTGAGGCCGCCCAGCGCCCGCACCTGCACGCCGGTCGCCGTGCCGGAGGTCAATCCGGGCAGGACGATCGAGCGCGCCGCGGACGAATACAGGACCGTGGTCCATTCGCCCGTGCCGGTGCGCGTCTGCACCTCGTAGCCATACGCATTGTCTATGGGCGTCACGTGCAACGTCAGTTGCGCGGGCACGTCCGAGTCAATGCTGCTGATGGCGGGAGTGTCCAATGCCACCTGCGCGCGGTTGGTGCTCGCCGGCACGAAGCCGGTGGAGAGCACGCCCGTGACGTTGTAACGATAGACCAGTTGGACGTAAAACGCCTCCTGGTCTAATCCGTCGAGGGCAAACTCGAGCGCATCATTCTTGGCCGCCGTATCCGCCTGTCCGCCGACCGCCGACGCTTCAATCGCGGCTTCCAGCCGTGCTTTGCGCGTGGTCAGGTCCACGGGTGCATTCGGATCCGGCGGCACCGCGGGTTCGAGGGGCACGGGCGGATTGGGAAGATCCGCCTTGTCCTTCATTCCCGTGATGACGGTTCCGAGGACCGAAACCACCATCTGCGGCGGCAGCCGATGATATGCCATACTTACTGTGGTTTTTTTCATAATTCAGCTTTTGTTGAATTGTTGATGAAATGGAAACATCCGTTGGAGGCCACCCGGCGAACTCACGTCGTTTCCGTTAACAGGAATCACTAAAGCGAAAGGGATGCCAAAGTCATAAGAAAATAATTTCTGAAATAAATGTTTCATTAGTCTCTAATACAAGTGGGACGGCAGGCTTAAAAGAAGGGAAACCGGAAAAAGGGGTTCCCCGCCCGGCAAAAATCACGATCCACGAATCGTCATTAAACGGGGGCCGGGAGCGGTTTGTTTGCCGACACAAACGGCCGGATTGCGAACACGCTGTTTCTGCCTGCAAACAAAGTTGTTGTGATTCGCGACACGGTTCCGGTGTTTCCAAACACGAACATCGTGAAGGCAAACACGACGACTCTGGTTGCAAACAGGGCCACGTTGTTTATAGCCACGAACGTTCTGTTTGCGAACACGGACGTTGTGCTTGGAAACACGCTTTTTCTGATTGCAAACAAAATGACCGTGCTTGCAAACACAGCCTCTGTGCTTATAGACACAGAACTTGGATTGTGTCTTTCGGGACAGAAAGTGTCCCGCTTCAGGACAAACCGGCGGCTTTGACCACGGATGGACGCCGAGTAAAGCCGCGTGGCGGCGGTGCCACGTGGGGGTTTTGCCATTTTGCGTAGGCCACGCCGCTATACGCGGATGGACACGGATTTCAGCCTTTAGCCTTCAGCCTTTAGACTTTCTAAATCTTGCCTTCACCCCATTTCCGGTGCAGAATCACGTCATGCCCATGCCAAACCCTATGAAAGGCATCTCCCGGATTGACCAGCCGCAGAAACATAACCACGGTTTCTTTGTGCGGCTGACGCGCAACGGCAAAGCCCATTCGGCCTTCTTTTCGGATAAATCCCGTGGCGGGCGTGAACAGGCGCTGACAGCCGCGCAGGAACATCATCAAAAATTGCTGGTGAAGTTCGGGCCGGCGGGAAAGTCACTGCAACGCAAGTGGATGGAAGAGGCCATCAACATCCACCCCCAGCCCAAACCCCTTCGCCCGGATTATTTGGACGCGACCCGGCTGAAATGGGTTCAATGCCACGGGTTCCGCTGCCTGGCCTTTTTGGATGCGAACGGCCAATGGGTGAATTTCTACACCGGCAAGGTGCTCACCGGCGTGCTCAAGCTGATTTTTTGAACCACGGATTACGGGTTCGCCCTTGGACACGGATGGGAAACCACGAAACACACAAAAGGAGCGCCGGTCTCCGGCCCGGCGGAATTTGCCGAAACGGCACGGCAGAATTGACGCCACCACTATTCCGCCGCACACTCCCCGCGTCCATAAATCGGGTTTCATTATGACCCACCTCGAACGCGCCATCACCGACGGCCACGCCAAACTCTCCGGCGAAGGCAAACAACAGAAAATCCTTTACGTCGCCGTCAACCACACCGAACGCTACGCCGACCCTGAAGAGCAGGTTCGCGCCGAGTTTTGGGCGGAGCTGATTTACCGCTACGGCTATGAGCCGGCCAGAATCGGCGTGGAAATTACCGTGCCCGACCGCACGCCGAGCGACCGGCGCGACTTCTCCCTCTCCGCCTCGACCGATGTCCCTCGCCCACGGGAGCGGGAGAGGATGTCCGCAGGACAGGTGAGGGTTGAAGGGGAAAATCCAATCAATGCGGAGAGGGCCGGGGTGAGGTGTCGAAGTCCTCAGCTTGCCGAACGCAAGAAGCCTTACGCCGTCATCGAGTGCAAGGCGGACGGCGTGACCGACGCCGAGTTTAACCAGGCCGTCGAGCAGGCGTGCGGCAACGGCACCTGGGCAAAATTCCGCGCGAACTACGTCGGCGTGGTCGCGGGCATGACGCGCCGCTTCTTTGATTTTGTGGCTGCGACGCCCCGTCGCAGAAAGTGGGCGCGACGCCCTCGTCGCGTGACAGATCAGGATCAGTGTTTATTTGGGCGTCTGGCCCTGGCGACGCGGCGTCGCCGGCACCCTCTGCGACGGGGGCGTCGCAGCCACGCCAACATCATCGCCGATTTGCCGCGTCAATACGGCAAGCCGGAGGAATACCGTTTCTACAAGGGCGACCCGAACAACGACATCCAGCCCGTCAGCAAGGAGGCGCTCATCGGCGCGATCAAGAAATGCCACCAGACCCTTTGGGCGGGCGGCAAGCTCTCGCCGCCGGCGGCCTTCGGCGAGCTTTACGCGAAGGCGTAAAACTGGATAACCTATCCCGCGAAATGAAAACCAACGTTGAACTAATTTTCCTGCCATACGAAGAAGAAAGGCAGGCGACGATGGTTGATGTTCTTATTCGTGAATTGAAAGACGCGAAATGGACTTCGTTCACGGCTGCGGTTGCGTTTGCTCGAAGTTCTGGGAACGCGGCTGAACTATTGAACGCACTTGCCGCATTTGCAAAACGCGGCGGTGCTATGGAAATGACCTTTGGTGCGAATACTTTTGCCGAGGGCGAAGGATCGGATTACGAGGCGATTGAGGCTTTGTTGAAAGAATTGTCTGATTGTCCAAACGTGAAGCTTTACCTCTACAACGAGCCGACGCGCACTTTTCATCCGAAGCTTTATCTTTTTGCGAATGCGAGCGAAGCGGCACTCATCATTGGTTCGTCCAACTGGACACAGGGCGGCCTTCAAAGAAATGTTGAGGTGAATGTGGTGATGCGTCTCGACTTGAATGACGCGGAACAGAAGGCCACTTACGACAAAACGGTTGAGGTTTATCAAACGTATTGGAGGGATTTGTCAAACGGACGACCGACTCAATGCCGGCGCTTCAAAGGAGAATACTCCACGTTGGGTAGATACCCTTCGCTCTGCCGAACATTTCGGCCAACTCCAATTCGATGTGGGTGTTCGTCAATGTGTTCACAAGCGCGAATTTGAATTGCTTTTTCAGGCTCTGCGCGACCAAAACCTCAGCGCCGGTCAATCCAAAGAAGTATTTTTTGAAGTCTGGGCCAATGCCTTTCTTGTTTGTTGATTTGATTTCAATGAGCTGAATCTGATCCAGCTTTGACTCAACCTCTGACAGATCATCAAGGTTCACGGGGGACGATAGCCTCACAATGTCAAAAGCTTTCCCATAGACGATCATGTCCCGTTTCACGAAAGCGACGACCAGGTTTTTCTTCTGTTTGGCGGTTGGAATGAAGAAGCCAGCATTTTTCTCGACGAGAATTTGGGCTGCGCGTCGAGCTGTCGCATTCCCTTCTTTGTTTTCGCGTGACTTTTTCATAACGCTCACGACTTCCTCCTTCGCGAGTCTCGCGCCTGTGAAGCTGTGCGGGCTTTTCCCAAGCGTAATTCAAAAAGATTTGCAAATTCTGCGGTTTTTATTCCAAGTGCTTCGCAGATTTCTGCCGTCTCGACGAAATCGAGGCGGCGCTCCCCCGTTTCATATTTGCTGACGTAGCTTTGAGGAACGTTGAGTTTCTTGGCCAGCGCAGCTTGTGAAACGCCTTCAGACTCCCGTGATTCCTTCAGGAGTTCGCGTAGCAGGTCGTATGCGGATGTATAGGCGTCAGTTGGCACTGCCAATATTTATCAGACTTGCCAGAGAAAACCCAAATTGGGATTATCGCAAAAGCGTGCCGCCAACAAAACAACGCATGAAAAAACCTCGTCCATGCATCCGCAAAGACGAAGTTGAGAGATTTACTCCGGTGTTTGGGAAGTGCCTGAAAGTGGCAACCGAGACAAGACGAGTTAGAACGTGGCCGCCCGGTCGCAAAAAGTTTAGATCCCTTTATCTGTGCGCCAACTGCGCTATCAATTTTGACGAAATGGTTTCTGAATACGTGGCGGAATCTGTTTTGTCCTAATTCCTCCATCCTTCGCGGCCAAACATTGGGTGCGCCCATTGCTCCAATCCAAAAGCCTCCACAACCTCATCGGTAACAAGGAAAAATTTGTTTGCACCAGTCACAATGCCAACATCCACTTCGGCCAGTTGGTCAAATGTTGCAAATCGTGTATCAGACTTCAAAGCCTTGAGCAACGAGCGCTCTTTCTTGGAGAGAAATACTGGCATCCATTTACCGTGAATGGAATCCCCGTTGATGTAGTCAGCAGTCTCAAAGTATTTGGCGGCATTCTCGTGCAAGACCTCACGACTTTCCACGGACTCGACAGCAACGCCCATGCTGCGCTCGGTCGCGACCATTTTCTTTTCGGCCAACAACAGAACCACTCCTTGCAACGCATTGTCGAACCAAAGTTCTTCCGGGTCAAAAATTAAGATGCGAGAACAATGCTCCGCCAGAAATCTACGCAGTGATTGTGAGTGCGGAATGTGGAAAATTTCGGATGGAATCACCATCGCCAGTCGTCCGCCGGGTGAAAGCAACGAGAACGAAGCAATCACAAATGACACCCAAGCGTTGGTGTGCTTGGTAAATGGCAAGCCAAAGCGAGCAAAGATTTTTTCTGCAAGAAATTGTTGTTCCTCCGGGAGATACTGGTAGCGAATGAATGGCGGATTTCCAACTACACCATCAAATTGCCCCGCCTCTTGAGAACGAAACAGAAACCATTTAAGAAAGTCGCCGGTGTGAATCTCAACCGAGAGCTTGTTTGATCCCGGAACACGCTCGCGTGCCTTGCCCGCCTCGTCGCGCTCCATCTCGCAACCGAAAAGCTTGCGAAGCGAACCACACTTCTCGTCAGCTATCGCCTCAAGAAATGCGCCGTCGCCGCAACTTGGTTCTAAAACCGACTTCGGCTTCTTTTCCAAAACCCACCGAGCCAAGAAACCCGCGATGTCGGGGTCTGTGTAAAACCCGCCTCGCAACTTCTGTGCGCTTTCGTTGGCGATAAAATTCATGTCACTGCTATTTCGAGTTAGTCTTGTAGGGCGTTGCCCGCTCGCGGAGAATGTGTGCTGCATGGAGGGCCGCATCCTCATCGCCATATTCCGATGTAACTTTGTCCGCGATGACCCGGCCTTTCAATTCCCCTTCTGGCAGTTTGAAAAACTTGGCGATTTTTGAAATCTGAATCTCGGTCGGGAAACGGTCGCCGTGCTCCAGTTTGCTCAAGAGCGTGGAATCAATGCCGACTGCTGCCGCCACAACTCGAAGCGGCTCTTCACGGTCCTGCCGCTGCTTGCGAATAAATTCTCCAAAGCTGGATTTGTCTTTCATTGTCTTGACCGATTATGTCAAGACGGATTTTGGCACATATAGATTCCGCTGTCAACATCCATTTTGAGGTAATTCTTTTGACCGGGTTTTGATCGAGCTCGAAAGTGGTTTCAGCTATCAAGGTTTCCGAGCACAGCATCCAAAGCGAATGGGTGATGACCGAAATCCGCAAAGCCCGCGAGACGGAGAAAAAGGAAAAACGCCGCAAGCTGTTTCCCATCCGGCTGATGCAATTTTGAAACCTTGCGCGACTGGACTTGTTTTGATGCCGACACCGGCAAGGATTTGGCCGTGGAAGTGCGCGAGTATTTCATCCCCGACTTTTCCAACTGGAAGTCTTTGCAGACGGCCACCATTGCCGCCTTTGAATCCGCCTTCGCCCGGTTGAAAAAAGATTTGGAGGCGGAAAGTTCAAAGAAGTAAGCTGCGGCGAAGCGTGCCGCAGCCCAAGCGCAATTCGAGCAGGAACTTTTGGGCAACCAATAATGCCAGATGAAAACATTGCAGCAAATCCAGCAGGAGCTTGCCGCCGGGCAATTTGAATTCAGCCGCCATGCGTTCCGCCGCGTCGTGGAGCGGAACATCAGTGAGCAGGAAATCCGCGAGGCGGGCGCAAACGCGGAAGTCATCGAGAATTATCCGCAGGACAAGTATTCGCCCAGCGGTTTGCTGCTGGGTTTCACCCGCGCTGGACGGGCGCTGCATTTTCAAGTATCGTTTGCGGGGTCGGACACGACGAAGATCGTCACAATTTATGAGCCAGACCCAAATGAATGGATCGAAAACCGGAAACGGAGGTAGCCATGTTTAATTGTCATGTCTGCGGCCACAATGCCGCGAAAACGGAGCTGGTGAGCGAGGTTTTCAATATTCGAAGGCCGGCGCGTGCTGGTGGAGAAGATTCCCGCGCTGGTGTGCGAGCATTGCGGGGAGGCAACTTTTTCGCGTGAAACCACCGAACGCATCCGCCGGATGGTTCATGGAGCCGGCCACCCGGTCAAAACCGTGCCGATGGATGTCTTTGCGATGGCATAAACCCGCGAGGTGGAGAAAAAGGAAAAACGTGCAAGCTGTTTCCCATCCGGCTGGGGTTTTGAAGTGCGACACCTCACCCCGACCCTTTCCTCGTTGTAATTTGTTTTCACCCGACGACCCTCATCCGGTCTGCGACCGCCTTCTCCCGCTCCCGCGAGCGAAGGACGGCGCGGAGAGGGAGAAAATCTTTGCGCGACTGGACTTGTTTTGATGCCGAGTGGATTTGGCGGTGGAAGTGCGCGAGTATTTCATCCCCGACTTTCCCAACTGGAAAGTCCTTGCGGACGGCCACCCTGACGCCTTTGAATCCGCCTTCGCCCGGTTGAAAAAAGACCTGGAGGCGGAAGATTCAAGGAAATGATTACAGCTTCCACGCATTTACATTTGCGTTCGCGTGGTTGGCGTGGTTCGCGGTTGATTTAGGCAGGACAGCCTTTGTCCATTGCGGGTGTTAATCTGGCCGGATGCGACATAATCCGTATTTCTTTGGCAGGCGCGGTGATGAATTTTATTATGCCCAACTCAAGCCGCATGCCCGCTTGACGCGGGCGGCCACCAATGGCGGTCACAGACCGCCGCTACAGGATGTCGCTCCTGAACGGAGCTTGGGATTTTTCATTTCGGTTTTCTACCCAGATGTCAGCCCTGACGGGCTTGGAAATCTATGTTCATCCGTGTCCATCCGTGGTTGGAAAGGCAAATTCTGAAACGCTGAAAACTGCCCAGTGAAATAGGACAAGCCATTTCACGGGCCGAGGGAAATCTGAAATCCGCGTAATCCGTGGTTGTCAGGCCAGCGTCTTGAGCCGGCGGTCCAAATCTTTCCGGTTGATAAGGTCTATGACCTGCAAATGCTCGGGATGCAGCCGGAACAGGAGCCGGTAATCCTGGCCAATGCGCTGCCGCATCACATTCGGCACGGCCTTGAGGCGCAACGCGCCGACGAACGCCGCCGGTTCGCCCGCCGCCAGACGCCCGCACATGATGACGGCGGCGCGGGCAACATGGCGCGGAAAGACGACGAGTGTCTGCTGAAACCCCTTGGGAAATTCAATCAGCCGCACCGGATGCACTTCCGGGGCGTCCTGCGGCAGCAATAATTCCTCCTCGCGGTCCGGCTCCGTTTCGGCGGGCGCGGCGGGCGCGGCGTTTTGCTGGAGCGTTTCCAGATCGGTGTGGGCCTTTTGCAATTCGCGCCGCAAATCGTTCCGTTCATGATGCCGTTCGTTGAGCGCGGATTTCAACTCCTCCACCTTCCGCCGCAATTCCTTCAACGCCGGGTCATCCGCCACCATCGGCGCGGCAACTTTGGCGGGTTGCGGAACAATGGCGCGCTTCTGTTCACGCCGGGCGATTTCCTTCTGCAATTGCGCCAGCGATTCCTTCAATTCATTGACCTGCCGCGCCTTGGCGTCCAGGTTTTGACGGGCCTTGCGCAATTCCGCCGACTCCTGCTTGTGGTCGTCCTCATGCCGGGCAAAACGCTGGTCCACGATTTCGCCGGACGGATCATCCGGCGGCAGGTTCAGCTTGTCGCGCGTTTCCAGGATCTGCCCGAACAGAAACGAAGCCTCACTTTGTTTCACCATTGGCAACATGCTGCGCGAGATGAAAATTCCGAGGGCCTTCAGTTTGGTGGATTCCATCACGCCGTAGGCAAATTCCTCCAAAGTCTGGGTATCTTCCGTCTGCAATGCCTTCAGGGACAATTCCTCGAGAAGCTGCAAATGCCGGGCGGGGTCGTCCTGCACGCGCAGCAGGCGTGCGCCCGGATGCAGTTCCTTTTCCATCTGGCCGGCATCGGGACACCACCGGATCAATCGTTCAAGGATGTCCTTGCGTCCCGCCCGCGTCACAAAGAACAGGGTAAATTTCCAGACCTCCTTCAAATCCACGGAGCAGCCCAGCTTTTCAAATGTCTCGGCCAGTCGGTCGAACAGGCTGAAACCGGTCAGGCGCATGATGTAGGGAATAATCAGGTCCTTGGGTATTTTCAGCGGATCAATCCGGAGCAGGTCGGCTGAATACGATTTCTCCAGCCGCGCCACGGTCAGATGCGTCTCCGGCTGCGCGGACAATTCCTCCCGGGTCAAACCCGCCACTTCCGACGAGTGATGCAGCCGTTCCTGGTCCTTTTCATGGCAGCAATGCTTGTATTTCTTGCCGCTGCCGCAGGGGCACGGCTCGTTGCGGCCAATGCGGGCCACCGCCCGGCGCATGGTGGTGCCGGACGTCAGTGTGTTCACGGGGGCATCCGGCAAAACTCCCGGCACCACTCCGCCGTAAATCTGCCCCAGCGTCGTTTCCATGTATTGCTTGACGCCCGCCGGGTTTGCCGCACCTTGATGTTTTTCGAGGATGGCCGCCAGCGCCGCGTCGCCGGTCAATGCCGCCAGGCACCGCAGGATCGCGGCCATTGTAAGCAGGTGCGGCCGGCTGGCGTTGGGTTTGACCCGCGCCAGATGCCGCGCCGCCGCCAGCACACCGTCCGGCAAGACGCCGTTGCGATGCTTCTGGCACCATGACGCAATGACATACAACGCCGTTGCCTCCACGTCCCGCGCCAGTTGCGTGTGCTGCACCGCATCCAGCAACGGCTCCGGCAGTTCACCCGTCATGTGCCACGCAATCCAGCCCAGAAACAACCAGTGCGGCATCAGGATTGCCCCGCGCGGCAGATGCCGGACCGACACCGGCCGCCCCGTGACCAGCGCGGCCATCACGACGTAAGTGAACCCCGTTTGATTTGCCGCCGAAACTATCTCCCCGATCAATTCATCCAGCGCGGCGTCCTCCGCCGGCAGCATCTTCGCCAACTGCAATACCGAGGCCTTGGCAAACCGGGCCTGTTCGATGAATTGTCGCAGCTCCGGGGTCATGGTTTGTCAATGTCGTGGGCCATTCACAGGATGGATTGTCTGCTTTGGAAAAAAACTAACCCCGGCCGGAGACACCCGCCAACCCATTTTTGCCATTGTCTAAAAGTATATTGTCCCTGCTATTTCACGGGCGGAAGCCCCGGCGCATTTCGCGGCAGGCGAAACCCTTGTTTCCGCCTTCCGCCTTTGGCATTGAGCATTTAGCCTTTGTTTCCGCCTTCTGGCAGGATGACCGGGGACTCACCCATTTACATTTCAGCGTTTCAGCTTTCGTAATTTCAGCGTTTGCCTTTCGGCGGGAACACATGCCAGCGGAACTTAATTTGATGCCAGCCGTATTCCAAATGCGAACTGACTACTTTCCCGTCTCACGTAGCGAGACGGGAATCCGTGTTCATCGGTGTCCATCCGTGGTTGATGTTTTTTCCCCCGGGTCAGGCTGCTTCAGGAATTCGATGAATTCTTTTATCAGCGGCGTCAGTTGCCGGCTTTGGCGGCAAAGCACGGCCTGCGGCTGGACATAATTTCCCCCGGTCAGCGGCACGGCGGCGAGGGCGCCGTCTGCGATCTTGTCCCGCACGGTTACCCGCAGTCTTCAGGTTAAAGAAAAACCCCTCCCCGCTCGCGCGGGAAGGGGTTTCGTTTTCGGATGATCCAGCTTGAATTCAGTCCGTGATTACGGAGTGTGAACCACGCGGAAGAACATCTGCGCATTGTTCCGCGTCGGCGTCACGTAACTGATGGTGCCGCCGGTGCCGGGAATGTTGGTGCTGATGTTGTGCCAGTTGCCCGTCAGGGCGGAGATGCCCTGAATGTGTGTAGGTCGTGCCCACCTGCGTGTCGAAGGCGATTTCCGCCGCCGTGTAGATGGCCACCGTATTGGTCGCGCCGTTGACGATGTTGTTGCCGTTGACATAGATCACGCCGTTGACGCGTGGTGGAACCGCTGAACGGACTAAGGCCCATGGCATACATCATCCAATTGGGCAAGCCGTTGGTGTTGTTGATGGCGTTGAGGCCGGCCGCCGGGTTCGTGGCAAAGTCCGCGCCGAAATAGGTGGATCTGCCAGGCATCCGGCAGGCCGTCGCCGTTGGCGTCGCCGGTCAGATTGCCGATGGACGCCTTGAGCAGGCCGACGGCGAACGGTCCGTTGTGAACGCCCATAGCTGCCGTCCATGCTGACAAACTGCCAGTTGTAGGCGGCATTGCAGGAATTTCGCCGGCCATGTTGGTCTAGGTGCTGAAGCGAGGTCTTGACCATGCCATCCGCCACATAGTTGTCGGGGTTCGCCTGATAAACGGCCGGCGGATAGAGCGTGGACAATTTGTTCAAGCAGCTGCTGGACCTGGGTCTGGATGCCCTGGCTGTAACCCACGCCGACATAATCCGGAGCCGGAATGTCAAAGTTGGTGAGGTTGCCGTGGCATTGGAGCGCAGACGTCGGCCACCGGAACCTTGGTGACCACGCCGTTGTTGGTGATATTGTAACTCATCTTGAAGGTGTGGCCGCCAGCCAGGGTGAAGGCCGGATCGGCATTGGTCACGCCATTTACGACAACCGTGGCCGCCACCGGCTGCATATGGCAGCCGGCACAGGTGTCGGACACCACATTGGCGTGCGGTGCGCTGGGAATCTCCTGGCCGTAGGTGACGGCGTTGACGCCTTCGAGCATGTCGCCCTGCGGGCTGTCATGCGTGCCGAAGGCAGAAGCCGCCGGCCCAGTTGGGCTGGCTTCAAGGGATACCTCGCCATCTGGTTGGTGACGGAACCATTGCGGCTGTTATGGCATTCCATGCAGAACCCGCCGGCGCCGGCGTTCGTCACCACGGTGCCATCGGAGAGCGTGACGTTATAGCCCATGCGCAACTGGTGCGGATTGGAATCATTGTGCGGGTCGTGGCAGGCCTGGCAGGTGATCGGATAATAGGTCGTGTTCGGCGGGTTGGCCGGCGACGGTGTAGGTCGGACAACTGCCGGTATAGGCCAGGATATTGGTGGAAGTGTAATTCGCCCAGATAATATTGGTCGGATACTGGTTCTGCAGTCGCCATGCCACCAGCCGTGGCCCAACCCACAAAGCCGGGCGCGGTATGGCAGCGGACGCATTGCGGGCGGCTGACGCCGGACGGCGTCCGGGAGGCGGCCGCATGGAGTGAATTGTTCCATTCCGCGCTTTGATATTCGGTGGTCAGGCTGTCATGGCATTGCGAGCAGTCGCCCGCCGCGTAGTTGACGGAAATGGCGTTGGTGTTGCCCACCACGCTTTGCGAATAGATGTGCTGGTTGCCGGGGCCGTGGCAGTTTTCGCACTGGATGTTGGCCAGCGCGGCCACGGCGGGATAATTCGCCTGCATGCTCGCCCAGTTGCTGTTGGTCAAAACCGCGGGGAACGTCCAGCTGTAGATCAGCGCCAGATCATCAAAGCCGCCGTTCACCGCAAACGAATTGGTGTCATAACCCAGCGTGTGGCATTGAGATGCAACTCTTGCTGTAATGGCTGCTGACCAAGCCGTCAATGGCCCGGGCGAACATCGAGGCGTGCGGCGTGTTGGTGTATGTGGGATAAATGCTGGGCACCGGCTTGCCGTTGAACACCACGCCGCCGCTATGGCAGCCGGCGCAGGTCTGCAACGCCGACATACGTGCCCGCCGTGATCGTGACGGACAGATTGGTCGAACCGCTGCCCACCGTCGTGATGGTGGCATTGACGGTGTAGGACCCCATGACGTCCGGGCGGAAAAAGGCGCGGTCCGCCAGTTGATATGCCGGGGTGGAGCTCTCGCCAGTATATCGGTCCGACGTGTTGTAGAGCGGCACGCTGTTGTTGAGCGGCGAGGTCATAAACGCGGCCTGTGAACCCGTCGGCATGTTGGTCAGCAGCCCAGGTCACGCCCACGATGTTGGATGGGGCAATCGCCGCGTTCACCATGGCGTCAACATAAACCGGCTCGCCGAGCGCGACGTTATTGCAGCCGGCGGAAAACTGGGCGTTCGAGCCGGTGAGGCCGTATTTGCTGATTTCCGTCGGCGTCAACGGTCGCAAAGTTAACGAGCCGCTTAATGCGGGGGCCGCCGCGCGGACGACGGACAGCGGTCCCCAGCAATGTCAGAGCCGCCGCGAGGCAGGCCAGCATTTGTCGGTAGGTGTTTTGTTTTTTCATGGGTGTTGATGTTAATTTCGTGGGTTCATTGCAAATATGTTCAACTTTGGCAGGTGGCCGCGCCGCCCAAAAACCAGCCGGGCAGCAGTTCCACTTCCGGTTCGGGCCGCTTCACCGGGGCCGGTTGGATCTTCAGCATCAACGCCGCGGAGCGCCGGGCGATGATGTCGTTGCATTTGGAAAGCTCCTGTTCGCGTTGCCGGGAATTTTCGCGGACAATCGTCTGCAGATGGTCAATGTTGTAGAGATAAACGTTGTCCAGGTGTTCAACGTCCGCCGCAATGTCGCGCGGCACGGCAATATCAATCAAGATCAAAGGGCGGTTCCGCCGCGCCGGCAAAATTTGGGCAATCTCGTCCTTGTGCAGGACCGTCGTGGGGCTGCCGGTGGAACTCACCAAAATGTCCGCTTCCGTGAGCGCGTTCATCCGCTCCTCGAACGGCAGCGCCCGGCCGCCGAATTCCGCGGCCAGCAACTGCGCGCGTTCGGGCGAGCGGTTGGCCACCAGCACCGAGCGGGCGCCGCGCTTGGTCAGATGCCGCACGCACGCCTCGCCCATCTTGCCCGCGCCCAAAATCATCACCGTCTTGTCGGACAAATCGCCGGCAAAAACCTTTTCCGCCAGTTCCACCGCCACGCTGCCCACGGAGGTGGCGCCGCGGCCGATGCCGGTGTGGGTGCGGATTTCCTTGCCGATTTGCAGCGCCGTCTGAAACAGACGGTTCAAAACCCGGCCGGTCAGCCCGGCCTGCTGCGCCGTTTGGTAGGCGTTCTTCACCTGGCCGGTGATTTCCGTTTCGCCGATGACCATCGAGTCCAGGCCGCTCGTCACCGAAAACAAATGCTCCACCGCGGCGGCGCCTTCCTTGACGTAAAGGTAGGGAGTCAAATCCACGTCCGCCGGGCAAAGCTGGCGGAAGAGGCGATGCACCTTGCCCTGAACCCAGGACGACGTGGCGCCGTAAATCTCGACGCGATTGCAGGTGGACAGCAGCACCACCTCGTCCAGCCCGGCGTTCAGCTTCAGCCGGCAGCCGCAGCAGGGCAGCAGCGACGGACGCACGGCCAGTCGCTCGCGCACTTCCACGGGCGCCGTCTTGAAACTCAAACCTGCGACAAAAACGTTCATCCGAGTCTTTCCCCCATCAGCGAGCGCCAGCCCGTCATCCGCATCGTCATCGCCCACGCGGCAACGGATGCGCGTCCATCGCCGGCACCGTTCAACCGGCGACCGGCAATCTGGAATCGGCAGGCACGCTTCATGGAACCAGCCTACATGACGGGGAAAAAGTTGCTGCTCATCCGTTGGCAAGCACTTTACATTTTTTGTCATGCGAATGGCAGATATTCATTAGCAACAATACATAGATATAATCATGTAGATCATAAACTAATCATATCCAGGCGCGTATCTCCGGCAAGTTCAACGTTCGCTGTTTAACCGCAGGGGGTTGCGGCGGTTGTCTGTTCAAACGGTCCCGGCTTGGAACCGCGAACGAGGCAAGGCAACGCGGGTATCGTCGCCCAAGAACGAGTTGGGGAACTAAACAAAAATTGGGGGACGATTAGACAAAAGGCCGCGGAACCGGGCGAGGTTCGGCTGGCGCGCCGGCGCAGGGACGCGCCTCAATTCAGGTCCTACGGTCCGCCGTTGTGGCAGTCGTTGCAGGAATTGTTGTCGCCCAGGTCGCCGCCGGGATGCTTGAATTGCTGGCCGCCGGGCGTCAGTTGGTTGAGTTCGCCGCCCGCGCCCTGGGCCAGGATGGTGTGGCAGGTGTTGCAATCGTTGGCCTTGATGGTCCGTTGCCATCGCTCGGTCTTGTGATCGCCGTCGTGGCAGCGGAAACAGCCGGGCCAGATCATGTGGCCGAGGTTGTCCGGATAAACGCTCCAGTCGGCCTTCATTTCGGGAAAGAAATTGTTCGTGTAAATCTTCTGCACCGCCGGGATGACGTCTTGGATGCGCGGATCATTGGGATATCGGTCCGCCAGCGCGGTGGCAATGCCGTCGCGCGCCTGGGCGTCGTTGTCGTATTTGCGGGTCAGGACATAAACCGCGTTGGTTTTGATCCAGGGAATGGTGCGGTCAATCTGGCCGAGTTCCATGGCCAGGTTGACCGCCTGGTCGGGCGGAACGATAACGATGCGCCGGACGGTTGTGGCAGTCCATGCAGTCCATTTTGCGGATTTCCATTTTGGAAACGTCGTTGGTGAAATTTTTGGTTCTGAAAACGGTCACCACGCCCTGCGGGTCGGTGATGCGCACCCAGGGAATCTTCTGGCGGGCGGCGTCGGTGGCGATGTATTCCACCTGGTTGCCCACGACCATGTGCCAGTGAATGCCGCCAACCTGGCCGCGGGTGGGGTCGGCGCCGCCGACTTTGATCGAGAGCCGGATGGAATACGGCGAGTTGGAGACGTCGCCTTGAAAATAATTGAACGTGCGGTCCAGGTTGCCGACGAATTTTTGCGGCCAGTGACATTGCTCGCAGGTTTCGCGGGCCGGGCGCAGGTTCTCGATGGGCGTGGGAATGGGCCGCGGATATTTGTTGAACGCGACGGCATACAACTGATAGGACCCGGAAAGTTTTGAACGGACAAACCAATTGACTCCCGGGCCGACGTGGCAGGCCACGCAGGCCACCCGGGCGTGCGGCCCCTGGTCGTGGGTCGTCAATTCCGGTTTCATGACCCCGTGGCAGGTCTCGCCGCAAAACTGGACCGATTCCGTGAATTCAAACGCGTTGTAACTGCCGACGGCGGAAAGCATGATGAAAACCAGGCTGCTGATGACGAAGGTGACCAGGATGCGCCGGTCACGCGGGCGGGAAAGATCAATTTGCACCGCTTCGACCATGGAAGCTCGCCCCGCACGCCGGTGCTGTTCGCGCAGCATGCCGATGCAAATCAAAATAAACCCGAAAACGAGAAACGCCGGCGCCACCATCCAAGTCAGGATGCTGATGTAAGGGTTGGAAAAGTGCCCGATGATATCCAGCATGAAGAGCAGGAAAAAGGAGAACACGCCGCCGATCAGGATGACCAGCCCGGCCAAGCTCATCCAATTCTGCAACAGCGACGACCGATGAGGCGGCTTCCCCGCATTCTTGTCATTCATAAATCAAAATAGCGGTCAAAAATTTATCGTTGGAATTTGCGCGATTCTGCACATGTGGGTTTTTGCACAGGCAAAAAACAGCCCTGGGCTGCGCGAACTTTCTCTGCTCGGCACCGCCCGATGCGTTTCGGCTGTTTTCGGAGCCACCAGCACCGCCGCACATTTGACAACGCCCGGCCGGACTGGGTCGGGCGCCTATTTCTTAAACGTCCGAATATACGCAACCAATCCCTTGACGTCGTCGTCTGACAGGCTGTCAAACGGCTTCATCAAGGTCTTGCCATCCGCATCCTTCATTCCCTCCTTGATTGACTTCGTCGCCGCGGCATCCGTCATGTCCGACTGGACTTTGGCGTCCGTGAAGTCTTTGACGCCAAGTTTCTGGCCCATTTTCGTCTGGCCCTTGCCGTCCGTGCCGTGGCACGAGGCGCAACTTTTTTCGTAGGTGGTTTTTGCATCGTCCGCGCGAGCGGACAGTGCGGCAACGAGCCATTGCCGCGATGCCAAGAACGAGTAGTTTTTTCATATGCTTGTTTTTCTTTCGTTAACCAACAAACTCCGGTCATTGCCTGTCGCTGTAATACTCGAAAATCTTAGCAGCATCCCATCCATCATTCAAGCTGCGTTCCACAAATTGAAAACACTAATGTAAATCTTTTACGCCGAAACTAGTTTGTGGATTTGTTCTGCGGCACATGTTCGCTGGATTGCAATTGCTCGGACAAAAACAGTTTCACCAGCACCGTCAGAATGATGAACGGCAGGACCATGATGATGGCGCTGATGAGCCAGCCTTCCTGGCCGGCAAATTCCATTTTGTAACTCATCACGCCGCGCAGGCTCTTGGAGAAAAACTGGCCGCCCATGACGACGTTCCAACGCATCATCAGCACGCCGAACAGGATCATCGCCCCGCTGCAGAAAATCATGGTCCGCCGGGCCGCCTCCGGCACGCGCCGGCGCAAAATCTGCAGCGATCCCAGCATCAACAACGGCAGCAGCGTGCCGACGATCACCTGACCGATGTTCAGCGTGTAAAAGAGTTTCTCGCGGATCATCGTCTGCAAGACCGCGAACCCTTCCTCCGCCGCAAAGCCGCGATGCAGCACGTCCAGCGTTTCAACGACGCCATCCACCACCAGCGCGTAAAAGAGAAACATCGCCATGGTGTCCAGACAGCGCATGTCCACGGTCTTGCGGCGAATCCAAGTCAGAACGATGTAGTTGAACACGCACAGCGCGATGCCCGACACGATGGCGGACAGAATGAACATGATCGGCATCAGCACGTTGCCCCAATAGGGATTTGCCTTGATGGAGCCGAAAATGAAACCGACATAGCCGTGCAACAAAAAGGCGGACGGAATTCCGACGATCGAAAGGATCCACTCCATCTTCGTGTCCAGGCGCCAGGCTTTTTTCCGACACATCCGTCACGCCCAGCGTCAGCGCCCGATAGAGGATTCCTTTGAAGCCGGAGGTGACTTTTGACCATTTCACGAAGTCCTGGCGGAAATCAAACCACAATTCCAGCAGCAGGACCGCCATCAAATACCAGGCATAGACGAAGCCGAAAATCGCCATGGGCGAAGTCATGTGCGGCGTCATCATGATTTCGTAGAATCGCTCGGGATGCCCCAGATGGCACAGCAGCGGCAGGGTGGCGCAAAGCAAAAACGCCAGCGCCGTCAACATCGAGAGCCGATACACCGGCGCCAGCGCCTTGACATTGAACACGCGCACCAGCGAGGCCATGATGAAGGCGCCCGCCACCAGTCCGGTGATGTAGGGATAAACGACGATCAGCGTGCTCCAGACCGGGTGCAAGCGTGGCTTCATTGGGATACACATACCCCTCAAAATGCGGGATCGCCTCCACGACAATATTGGTCACATCGCCAGTCATGTTATCTTACCTCCTTGTCCAAGCCGGCGTAAAGCACGCGGGGTTCGGTGCCCAGATACGGCTTGAGCACCTGGACCCGGTTTTTTTCGTAAAATTTCTGGATCGGATCATCGGCTTTCAGATTTTTCAAATCGCCGAAAATGCGCGCCTCCGCCGGACAAATCTCGACACAGGCCGGCTTCAGTCCGCGGGTGATGCGATGATAGCACAGCGTGCATTTCTCGGCCGTGTGGGTGACCGGGCTTAGGAACCGGGAGCCATAAGGACAGGCCTGGACACAAAAGGCGCAGCCGATGCAGTATTTCGGGTCAATCAGCACCGCGCCGTCCGGCGCCTTGAACGTCGCGCCGACCGGACAGACCTGGACGCACGGCGGATTTTCGCACAAATTGCACAGCTTCGGGACGAAGAACGCGTGCTCAATCTGGTCCTTCGGCAGAGTCGGTTCGGGAAAACCGTGCATTCCGCCGTCGGGAGAATCCACAATCGCCTCGCCGCGGGTCTGGTCCGAGCCGGGTTTCGGCTTGGGGATGATGTAACGCTCGATCCAAGTGCGATAGTAAGGGCCTTCCGGAACGCCGTTTTCCTTTTTGCACGCCTCCGCGCACAACCCGCAGCCGATGCACTTGGTGTCATCAATGCACATCAGCCATTTGTGCTTGGTCGGGTCGTAACCCTTGGGCGCGGTCGTGGAAACAAACACCTTTTGCACCGCCGCCTTGGCGGCCCGCGCGGCCGAAAGGGTGAGCAGGCCGGCGATGGCCCCGCCCATTCTCAACAATGAACTGCGCCGGCTGAATTTGTGTTTTCATGGAGATTTGGTGGGTTGATGCGGCACGTGGCATTCCGTGCATTTCGGCCCGTAATGGTCCTTGACGACGATTTGCTTGAGCCAGGCCGGGCGGGCCAGATTGGCTTCATGACACCGGATGCAATGGCTGCCGGTGGCCTTGACCGGCAGGATGTCCGGATTGTCGGTATGCTCCCGGCTCACGCCGTGGCAATCCTCGCAGGAAAGCGTCTTGTGCGCATCCGCCGCCAGCTTGTGCAGGATGTCGGAATGACATTCATCGCACGACGCTTTGCCTGCAAACACCGGCGGTCGCGACGCAATCTCCGCCAGCGCGTCGCCGCGATACCAGCCGTATTGGCCAAATGACGCCGGCGTGAGAAAGGAACGCGCGACCAGATACGACCCGACGATGGCCAGGGTCAGCAAAACCAAACGCAGAATTTGTGGTGGCAATCTGAAACCGCGCATAATGCCGGAAATGATTTGGCCGTTTGCCGGACGAGAGCCGCCGGTTCGACGGCCCCGCCCGCAAACAAATTTGGTTAAGTCTTCAATCCGCGGACGTAGGCCACGAGCGCCTTGACTTCGTCATCGGTCATCGGGGTGTCCACCCCGGTGACGTAGGGCTTCATCTTCGTCTTGCCATCTGCATCCTTGATGCCGTCTTTGATTGCCTTCGTCATGTCTTCATCCTTCATGTCTGCCTGGACCTTGGCGTCGGTGAAGTCCTTGATGTGGAGCATTTGGCCGATCTTGGTCTGGCCTTTGCCGTCCGCGCCGTGGCACTTGGCGCAGATCGTGGTCCAGTTGTCCTTGGCTTCCGCCGCCGAGGCTGTAAGCGCTGCGGCGAAACCAAACATGGCTGCAAGTATTATTATTTTTTTCATCGTCGTCTCTTCGTTGGTTACTGGTTGTCGGCGTCACTTTCGCGCCTTTCACACGCATGACAATCGTCAAAGTGCGGGGAATCGGCTAATCATATTTTGTCCAATGCTTGGCAATTTTTGAATTAATTCATAGAATCGGTTTAATAAACTAAATCATTTGGATTTATAATCAGCACCCCGAGAGGATCCGCCGGCTGGAAAATCGTGAGAAAGTGATTGTCTCGCAGGGGCGGACTCGTCCACGCTGGTCGCCGAATTCGCATGAACGCCAGTCCAAGCCAATCCGGAGTTCCAAGCCGCCCGCCCAAGGCGGGGAGGATTTTGGGCGAAGCGCTGCTGGTGGCCACCCTCGGCGCCGTTTTCGCGTTTGCCGCCAACCGGATCTCACCGCGCGGACTGGCGCTCAAGCGAGATTATTTTCCGACGGGCGTCGCCCATCAGGTGCGTCCGGTCGCCAGCGTGGCGCACTTGCCGGTGGCGGACACAAATCCGACTCCGGCTTCTGCGGCGGCATTTCTGGCGGAGCAGATGAGGCAAAAAGGGTTGCAATTGATTGATGGCCGCCAGGCATTACAGTATTTTCGTGACCCACGGTTCCGGCAAGACAAGGTCGTTTTCATTGACGCCCGCAAGGAGGACGAATACCAAAAGGGTCACATCCCCGGCGCCTATGAATTTGATTCCTATTATGCGTCGAATTATGTCGCCACCGTTCTGCCGGTCTGCTTCCAGGCCGACCAAATTGTGGTCTATTGCAATGGGGGGATTTGCGACGACAGCGAGTCCGCCGCACTGTGGCTCCGCGATGACGCTGGCATCTCAAATCAGAAACTATTTGTCTATGGCGGCGGGTTTAAGGAATGGACGACCAACAGTCTGCCGGTGGAAACCGGTTCGAGGAACAGCGGAATCCTGCTCAAAACCAGCGCTGCTTCTGGCATAAACACCTTGCCCAAAACCAACCCATGAGTTCCAACCAGACCTGCCGATGCCACATCGCCAAGGATGCCGCCGCCGTGGCGGGGCGATGGCTGCTGGGTGCGGTCTTTATTTACATGGGCTTGAACAAGGCGTTGGAGCCGGTGGGCTTTCTGAAATTAGTGCGGCAATATGATCTCACGCAGAGTTCCCTCGTTTTGAACTCGATCGCGGCGGCCCTGCCTTGGTTTGAAGTGTTCTGCGGATTGTTGCTGCTGGCCGGCATCGCCGTGCGCGGAACAGCCGTGACGTTGCTGGTTATGCTGGCGCCGTTCACCTGGGTGGTGCTCCAGCGTGCGTTGCAGCTTGAAGCGGCGCAGAACATTCCGTTTTGCGCCGTGAAATTTGATTGCGGCTGCGGCTCGGGCGAGGAGTTCATCTGCCGCAAATTGCTGGAAAACTTCCTGCTGATTTTGCTGGCCGCCTGGGTGCTGGCAGGCCGGGGGCGCCAATTAAGCCTGCGTTTCAGCCTGCTCAAATCCAGATCCGGGCGGTGATGTTCGCAATTTGAATTAACTGACGGTCATGCCCAGCAGGAACTCGATGTTGCTCTTCGTCTTCTTGAGCTTGCCCAGGACCAGTTCCATCGCCTCCACCGGCGGCACGCCGGTCAGCGCGCGGCGCAGTATGACCATGCGGCTGAATTCGTCGGGGTGATAGAGCAGTTCCTCCTTGCGCGTGCCGGATCTTTCGATGTTGATGGACGGGAAAATGCGGCGGTCCACCAGCGCGCGGTCCAGCGCCACCTCCATGTTGCCGGTGCCCTTGAACTCCTCAAAAATCACCTCGTCCATGCGGCTGCCGGTGTCCACCAGCGCCGTCGCCATGATGGTGAGCGAGCCGCCTTCCTCGATGTTGCGCGCCGCGCCGAAAAACCGCTTCGGCTTGTGCAGCGCGTTCGCGTCCACGCCGCCGGACAGGATTTTGCCCGAATGCGGCTGGATGGTGTTGTAGGCGCGGGCCAGACGCGTGATGGAATCCAGCAGGATCACCACGTCGCGCTTGTGTTCGACCATGCGGCGCGCCTTTTCGATGACCATTTCGGCCACCTGCACGTGGCGCTCCGGCGGTTCGTCGAATGTGGATGAAATCACCTCCGCGCCTTTGCAGGTGCGCTCCATGTCCGTGACTTCCTCCGGCCGCTCGTCAATCAGCAGGATGAACAGATACGTCTCCGGATTGTTCTTCAAAATGGCGTTGGCGATTTTCTGCATCAATACCGTCTTGCCCGTGCGGGGCGGCGCGACGATGAGGCCGCGCGAACCTTTGCCGATGGGACAAACCAGGTCGAGCACCCGCGTCTCCACGATTTCGGGGGCGGTTTCCAGGATGAACCGCTTGTTGGGGAACAGCGGCGTGAGGTTGTCGAAATGCGTCTTCTCCTTCGCCTTGTCCGGGTCCTCGGTGTCCACGGCCTCGACCTTGAGCAGCGCGAAAAATTTCTCCTTCTCCTTCGGCGGGCGGATTTGGCCGGCGATGAGATTCCCGGTCTGCAAATCGAACCGGCGGATTTGCGACGGCGAAATGTAAATGTCCTCCGGGCAGGGCAGGTAATTGAAACTCTGCGACCGCAGGAAACCGAAGCCTTCCGGCAGCACTTCCAGCACGCCCTCGGAAAACAGCACGCCCGCGCGCTCGGCGTTTTTCTGGAGGATGTGGAAAATGACCTCGTGCTTGCGCATCGTGCCGAAATTTTCCACGCCCAGCTCCCTGGCCATGCCGTTCAACTCGGTCATGCTCATCGCCTGCAATTTGGCGATGTTCAGCGACGCGGCGATCTTGTCGCGCTGATAACCGCGGCGCTCCTCGGCCTTCGGCTCGTCCATGGCCGGCTCGACCGGCGTGGACGGCGGCTGCAATTCCGGCGCCGGTTCGGCGGCGGGCGGTTCCGCCACGGCGGTTTCCACCGTCGCGCCTCCGTTGGCGACACTCGGTTCAACGACGGCGGCTTGCGCAGCCTTGGCGCGGGGTTTTCTAGGTGCTCTTGGAGCTTTTGGCATAAATAATAAAATTAATGATCTGTCGGACTGGCTGGGATTTCGATCACCTTGGGCGTCAACAACCGCCAACGCCTTCACGCATTGGACGGCGGGCAACCGGAAAAGTTCAATTGGATTTAGTCAACCCGGCGTTCGAGGCTTCCACGCCCCAACACGGCTAAGGCAATTTCGCAGTCAGTTCTGGTGGGATACTGGTGCACATCGGGGGCGATGTCAAATCCGATTTTCCGAAAATCATGTTCCTTCCGCGCCGCGTCTGTGATTTAATGTGGCCCCGTGAAAGTTGTTGGCATCATCCCGGCGCGCCACGCCTCGACCCGGTTCCCCGGCAAGCCGCTCGCGCTCATCGCGGGCAAGCCGCTCATCCAGCACGTCGTCGAACAATGCCAGAAGGCCAAATCGCTGGCCGACGTCATCGTGGCCACGGACGATGAACGGATTTTCAACGCGGCGAAAAAACTCTGCCGCGTCGAAATGACTTCGCCGACTCATCCGAGCGGTTCGGACCGGATTGCCGAGGTGGCCGGGAAAATTTCCTGCGACGCCGTGGTGAACATCCAGGGCGACGAGCCGCTGATTGAGCCGGCGGTGATTGATGCCGTGGCCGGCGCCCTGGCGGATTGCGAAATGTCCACCGCCGCCACGCGCATCAAGAATCCCGCCGAACTGGACAATCCGAACGTGGTGAAAGTGGTTGTCAACGCCGCCGGCCGGGCGTTATATTTTTCGCGGCGCACGATTCCGTATCTGCGCGAGGCCGCCAGCCGTCCGGTGAGCGAACAGTTGGCGGCGTTTCCTTTTTTGAAGCACCTCGGCATTTACGGCTACCGGCGCGAGACGCTGTTGCGGCTGGTGAAATTCCCGGTGTCGCCGCTCGAAGCCGCGGAGAAGCTGGAACAATTGCGCGCGCTGGAAAACGGCATCCCGATCGCCGTCGTGCAGGTGAAATACGACAGTGTGGGCGTGGATACGCCGGAGGACGTGGAATGGGTGGAAAGATATTTAAAACGTTGAAATGAAATTCATATTTGTCACCGGCGGCGTGGTGAGTTCGTTGGGCAAGGGCCTGACGGCCGCCGCGCTCGGCACCTTGCTCGAAAACCGCGGCCTCAAGGTCGTGCTCCAGAAGTTCGACCCTTACCTGAACGTGGACCCCGGCACGATGAACCCCTACCAGCACGGCGAGGTATATGTGCTCGACGACGGCGCGGAGACCGACCTCGACCTCGGCCATTACGAGCGGTTCACCAATTGCAAGCTCACGCGGCTGAACAACCTCACCAGCGGGCAGGTTTACCAAAGCGTGCTCAACAACGAGCGCGAGGGAAAATATCTCGGCAAGACGGTGCAGGTGATTCCGCACGTCACCGACGAAATCAAAAATCGCATTCACCTGCTCGCGGAAAAGTCCAAGGCGGACGTCATCATCACGGAAATCGGCGGCACGACCGGCGACATCGAAGGGCTGCCCTTTCTCGAAGCCATCCGCGAATTCGCGCTGGAAGCCGGCACGGGCAACACCTGTTTCATGCACGTCACCTACGTGCCGTTCATCAAGGCTGCCGGCGAATTGAAGACCAAGCCGACGCAGCAATCCGTCGCCAAGCTGCGCGAAATCGGCATTGCGCCGAACCTGCTGGTCTGCCGCTGCGAGAAGCCCCTGGACAAGGAATTGCGGCAGAAAATTTCGCTGTTTTGCAACGTGCCCGTCGAGGCGGTCATTGAGGAAAAGGACGTGGACCATTCGATTTACGAGGTGCCGCTGATGCTGCAACGCGAGCGCGCCGACGAACTCGTGTGCCGCCTGCTGCATCTCACCACGCCGGCGCCGAACATGACGCACTGGCAGGAAATCATCCGCAAGCTGATCGCCCCCCAGCACCGCGTGCGCGTCGGCGTCGTCGGCAAATACATCGGCCTGCAGGACGCCTATAAATCCGTTTATGAGGCGATCATCCACGGCGGCGTCGGCAACGATTGCGGCGTGGAAATCGTGCAGGCGGACGCCGAGGAAATTGAAAAGAACGGTGCGGAGAAAGTGTTGAAGGGCCTTGGCGGCATCCTGGTGCCGGGCGGATTCGGCGAACGCGGCATTGAGGGGAAAATTCTCGCGGCGCAATATGCCCGTGAAAATAAAACTCCCTATCTCGGCCTCTGCCTCGGAATGCAAATCGCCACGATTGAATTCGCGCGGAATGTTTTGAAATTAAGCAAGGCGCACTCTACCGAATTCGATCCCGGCACGCCGAATCCGGTCATCGCGATGCTCGACGAGCAGCGCAAAATCACCAAAAAAGGCGGCACGATGCGGTTGGGCGCGCAGCCGTGCCAGTTGGCGCTTGGCACCAGGGCGGCGGAACTTTACGGCTCGTTCGTCGTCAATGAACGCCACCGACACCGCTACGAGTTCAACAATGCCTACCGCGACAAATTTGAGAAGGCCGGCTTCGTATTCAGCGGTCTGTCGCCGGACGGCAAGCTCGTCGAGATCATCGAACTGAAGGGCCATCCATTCTTTGTGGCGAGCCAGTTCCATCCGGAATTTTTGAGCAAACCGCACCAGCCGCATCCGCTGTTCAAGGGTTTCATCGCCGCCGCGCACGATCGAATCCACCAGAAGCCGTTGTGAAAATTAATGAGCGTGGTGGCCAACATATCGCGCGAAGCAGCAAAAAATAATCTGCCGTTCCTGCTGAATGGCGGCTATGCGGTGTTGGCACATGGATTTGTGCGGACAACTGGCGATGTTGATTTTCTCGCCCGGAAATCGCAGGCCGCCGAATGGCAAAAATTCCTGGAGGGGCTGAAATTCACCGCCAAATTTTCCGGGCCGGCCTTTTTGCAATTCGATCCGACACCATCGGGGACGCTCCCGCTGGATTTGATGTTTGTGTCCGACGAAAATTTCGACCCAATGTTTGCCGCAAGCGAACAAATTGAGATTGAGGGTGCGGTGACGAGGGTTGTTTCCTTGCCACATCTTTTTTTCGCGCTGAAATGCCATGCGTTCAAGCACCGCCCGCATCGCGCCATGAAGGAGATCGAAGACTTGGTGCAATTGACGAAGCTGAACAGGCTGGACTTGAATGAACCGGTGCTCCGCGCTACTTTAGTCAAATACGGCGGCAACGAATTTTATGAACTCCTCAAACGCGAACGCGACGCACTTCGTCCTGAATGACGCGAAGGATTTGGAATTTCCCAACTGGAGCGGCATGAAACCGCACGAAATTCGCATGTCACCGGCAGAGGCTTTTCGCTGGAGCGAAGAGATGCTCGCGCTGTTTTCCCCGTCCAAAAAATTGCGGCGGGATTCAAATCGCTGCTCTGTCGAATTCAAATTGTAACCGTGACCTACGCCGAAGCGGTTCAATTTCTTTACGGTCTGCGTTTGTTCGGCGCGAAGTTCGGGCTGGAAAACACGTTCAAGCTCGCCGCGCTGGCGGGCAATCCACAAGACAAACTCCGCTTCATCCACGTCGCCGGCACGAACGGCAAAGGCTCGACGTGCGCCATGCTGGAAAGCATTTATCGCACGGCGGGTCTGCGCAGCGGGCTGTTCACCTCGCCGCATCTGGTTTCGTTCCGCGAACGGATCCAGGTCAACCGGCAATTGATTACCGAAAACGAAGTCGTGCGGCTGGTGGACGAATTGCAGCCGCTGCTCAAGCAATTTCACACCGACCATCATCCGACGTTTTTTGAAGTCGTCACGGTCATGGCGTTGAAATTTTTCGCCGAACAAAAATGCGACTTGGTGATTTGGGAAACCGGCCTTGGCGGACGGCTGGACGCGACGAACATCGTCACGCCGCTGGCCAGCGTCATCACCAACATCGCCTTCGACCATCAGCAATGGCTCGGCGACACGCTGGAGAAAATTGCGTTTGAAAAGGCCGGCATCATCAAGCCGGGGGTGCCGGCCGTGACGGCGGCGGAGGAACCGGAGGCGCTGGCGGTGATTAAAGAAGTCGCGCGGGAGAACAATGCACCGCTGAAAATTGTTGGTAGGGACGCCGCGCCAGTGCGTCCGGACAGCGCAGCGCGCTGTCGCTACCTTTCACTTTCCGGCGAACATCAAAAAATCAACGCCGCGCTGGCCTTGGCAGTCGTGGAAATTTTGCAGAAACAAATTCCGGTTCCGGATGAGACAATTCGCGCCGGACTGGCCAACGTCAACTGGCCGGGGCGATTGCAGTTGATTGAAAGGCCACATGGCCAGAAAATTCTGCTCGATGGCGCGCACAATGTGGCCGGCGCGGAGGCGTTGCGCGCGGCTTTGCTGGAACGCCGACTTCCAAATCGGCTCGTTCCGAAACCGGTTCGCGCCGATCTGGAAATCGGCGCCCCGGCTTTCATCCTCGGCGTGCTTCAGGACAAGGACTGGCGGCACATTTGCGAAACGCTCGCGCCGCTGGCAGGAAGGATTTTACCGTGTTCCGGTTTCCAGCGAGCGGACGGCAAATCCAAACGAATTGGCCGAAGTCTGCCGCGCCGCAAATCCCGCAGCAGACGTTTCCGTCCGCGCGAATTTGGGCGAGGCTTTAAAAACATCCTTGGAGACGCGCGGGCGGGCCGCCCGCGCTCCGCTCGTCGTCATCACCGGCTCGCTTTATCTCGTCGGCGAAGCGCTGGAACAGCTGGGCCTTTCGCCGGCCGCGGCAAGCGAGCGCGGCTTGAACGAATGGAATGCCAGGGCGGAGCCGGCTTCCTCGCTGCGATAAGCTAGCGGAACAATTAGCCATAGCGGCCCTTATACTTTGCGCGGGCGCGTTGACGCAGCCTCCTTTAATCATTACGATTAGCAGCACTATGGCTTACGCAGACACGCTGCCGCACCAACGCAGGTTTGGCGAGACGACGCGCCCGGATGCGTGGTGGGTGCAGCCGATCGCGGTTTTTCTCGGCTTCTCCGCCTTCATCGTCTATTCCACCTGGGCGGCGTTTCAGGGAAATCATTACTGGTTCAGCGGCAACGGCGCGGATTATCTCTCGCCGTTTTATTCGCCGGAAATTTTCGGGTCCTACCATCCGCTTTTCGGTTCGGCTCCAGCCTGGTGGCCGTCGTGGCTGCCCGCGTTTTCACCGGCGTTTCTGATTTTGTGGGCGCCGGCGGGTTTCCGGTTCACCTGCTATTATTATCGCGGCGCGTATTACAAGGCGATTCTGGGCCGACCCGATCAATTGCGCCGTCGGCGAGCCGCGCAAGAGCTTACCTCGGCGAACGTTATTTCCCGCTCATCATCCAAAATGTCCACCGCTACTTCATGTATGTCGCCGTGGTGTTCATTTTCATCCTCGGCTACGATGCGTGGAAGGCGATGTGGTTCACGGATGCGACTGGCGCGGCACATTTCGGCATCGGCGTCGGAACGCTGGTGCTGATTGTGAACGTCGATTCTGCTCGCACTTTACACCTTTGGCTGCCATTCGTTGCGGCATTTGATCGGCGGATTTCTGGATGAGCCGTCAAAAAAGCCCGCCTGCGCCAAAGGTTATTCCTGCGTGAGCTGCCTCAACCGCCGGCACATGATGTGGGCGTGGTTCAGCCTGTTCTGGGTCGGCTTCGCCGATGTTTACGTCCGGCTCTGCTCGATGGGCAAAATCCACGATTTCATCCTGTTCAAATTCTAAACCGCAATCGCATTTTTACCTGTGGCCACCAACTACGAAACATTTGAATACGACGTGCTCGTCATCGGCGCGGGCGGCGCGGGCTTGCGCGCGGCCATCGAAGCGTCGGCGGCCGGCGTGAAAGTCGGGCTGGTCTGCAAATCGCTGCTCGGCAAGGCGCACACGGTCATGGCCGAGGGCGGCATGGCGGCGGCGATGGGCAACGTGGACGACCGCGACAACTGGCGCGTCCATTTCGCCGACACGATGCGCGGCGGCCAATACGTCAACAACTGGCGCATGGCCGAACTGCACGCGAAGGAAGCTCCGGCGCGCGTTCACGAACTCGAAGCCTGGGGCGCGGTGTTTGACCGCACGAAGGACGGGAAAATTCTCCAGCGCAATTTCGGCGGCCACCGCTATCCGCGGCTCGCGCACGTCGGCGACCGCACCGGGCTGGAATTGATTCGCACGTTGCAGGACCACGGCATTCATCAGGGCATCGCCGTTCACATGGAGCACACGATTGTCACGCTGCTCAAGGACGGCGACCGCGTCGTCGGCGCGTTTGGCTATGACCGCGAGCGCGGGCGTTTCAAGATTTTCAAGGCGAAGGCGGTCGTGATCGCCACCGGCGGCATCGGGCGCGCCTACAAAATCACCAGCAATTCCTGGGAATGCACCGGCGACGGCCAGTCGCTCGCGTATCACGCCGGCGCGGAATTGATGGACATGGAATTCGTCCAGTTTCATCCGACCGGCATGATCTGGCCGCCGAGCGTGATGGGCCTGCTCGTGACCGAGGCCGTGCGCGGCGAAGGCGGCGTGTTGCGGAACAAGGACGGCAAACGGTTCATGTTCGACGACATTCCCGACAATTACAAAACGCAGACCGTCGACCGATCCGGAGGAAGGCTGGCGCTACACGCAAGGCGACAAAAACGCCAAGCGTCCGCCGGAATTGCTCACGCGCGACCACGTCGCCCGCTGCATCAAGCGCGAGGTGAAGGCCGGCCGCGGCAGCCCGCACGGCGGCGTGTTCCTCGACATCGCGTGGATCAAGGAAAAAATCCCGAACGCGGCCGAGCACATCAAAAAGAAGCTGCCGAGCATGTATCACCAGTTCATGCAGCTCGCCGACCTCGACATCACGCAGGAGCCGATGGAAATCGGCCCGACGACGCATTACATCATGGGCGGCATCCGCGTGAACGGCGACACGCCAGATGTCCAACGTGCCCGGCCTGTTCGCCGCGGGCGAATGCGGCGGCGGGATTGCACGGCGCGAACCGGCTGGGCGGCAATTCGCTTTCCGATCTGATCGTGTTCGGCAAACGCGCCGGCGAATTCGCCGCGAAATTTGCGAAGGAACACGGCGCTGGGCAAATCAACGACGCGCAGGTTGAGGAAGCCGCGCGCAAGGCGCTGGAACCGTTTGATCGTGGCGCGAAATCCGGCGGCAGCGCCGAAGGGCCGTATCAGGTTCAGCACGATTTGCAGGACATGATGCAGGAACTCGTCGGCATCGTGCGGCGCGAGGAGGAAATGGTCAAAGCCCTCGACGGCATCGGGAAACTTTCGGAACGCGCCGGTCAGGTCGCCGTTTATGGCCACCGCGAATACAATCCCGGCTGGCACACGGCGATTGATTTGAAAAATCTGCTGACGGTTTCCGAGGCCATCACCCGCGTCGGCGATCGAGCGCAAAGAAAGCCGCGGCGGCCATTTCCGCGAGGATTTCCCGGACAAGGATGCCGCCGCCGGCAAGGTGAACGTCGTCGTGAAGAAAAATCCCGACGGCGCGATGCAATGTCCGGCGCGAGACCGATTCCCGACATGCCGGCGGAATTGAAACAGGTCATCGAGGAGATGAAATAATGTACAACGATGAAAAACGTAGTTTTCAGAATCTGGCGCACCGACGAAAACGGCGGCGGGAAGTTCGTGGATTACACCACGGAGATGGACGAGGGCATGGTCGTGCTCGATGTCGTCCACAAAATCCAGGCGACGCAGGCCAACGACCTCGCCTGCCGCTGGAATTGCAAGGCCGGCAAATGCGGCTCCTGCTCGGCGGAAATCAACGGCATGCCCAAGCTCATGTGCATGACGCGCATGAACACGCTGCCGACCGACAAGCCGATCACCATCGAGCCGATGCGCGCGTTTCCGAGCATCCGCGATCTGGCGACCGACGTTTCGTGGAATTTCCGCGTCAAGACCAAGATCAAGAAATTCAACCCGCGCAAGCCCGACGCGCCGGACGGCTCGTGGCGGATGCAGCAGGAGGACATTGACCGCGTGCAGGAATTCCGCAAGTGCATCGAATGTTTTCTCTGCCAGGACGTCTGCCACGTCTTGCGCGACCATCACAAGCACGACGAATTCATCGGCCCGCGCTTCCTGGTCTATACCGCCGCGCTGGAAATGCATCCGCTCGACACCGAGGACCGGCTGCCGGAACTGAAGCAGGCGCAGGGCATCGGCTTCTGCAACATCACCAAATGCTGCACCAAGGTCTGCCCGGAAAACATCACCATCACCGACAACGCCATCATCCCGCTCAAGGAACGCGTGGTGGATGACTTCTACGATCCGCTCGGCTGGCTGTGGAAGGCACTAAGGCCGAAGGCCTGAACGCACTGCGCCGCCGCGAACTCAACCGTTTGATGGGCTTTTCGTCCGCAACGACGCAGTGCAGAAAACGCACAAATCAAACTTCCACGCCCGCCTCTTCCGCTTCCAGCGAAGCTACAGGATCGTTTTCAGCCAGCACCCGGTTTCCAGCGCCAGCGGCTGTTCCGGTAATTTGTCGTGGTAAATGCGTTGGTATGCTCGCGCACCATTGCGCGAGTGACACCGGGCGTGAATGTCACGGGCTGTTCAACGATTTTGGATTTGGCAGTCTTCATTTTCATAACCAACTCCTCGGCTTTTAAACATAGTCCCAAATCAGATGGACGCAAGTAGTTGCTGCTGCCTTTGTTCCCGTCGCAAATGAGCGTGGCAAAGGGAGCGAAGTTATTCAACCATTCCGGCGTGTTATTGCACGAAAAAATTCAATCGGAAAAATTGCGCCTGGTTTGGGGCAGGATAGCTGCGGGGCCCTGCCGCAGAATTGTGCTGGCGACGCCCTCGTCGTCAGTTGGATCAGCGGCTTCCCGTTGGAGCAAACAATGCGACGAGGACGTTACTGTCAACCTTCGATGACAAGGCGTCAACGCCACAAGCGCCAGGCAACTTCGGAATTCGGGCTTAACCGGTCGTCGGCAGGTTTGCTCGGCCTTCGCTCTAATTGCTTGCAACATTCGGCACAATACGCCTGCCCTGCAGCCTTGATCCCCCACACCACCAAATCATGCCAATGGTGAAGCCGAACCGCAAAAATGCTGGCGAGCAAGGCCGTTCCACATTAGGCTGTTCGCCCAATCATGGATAAAGCATTCGTCACCGGCGCGGCGGGTTTCATCGGCAGCAACCTCGTGGACCGTCTTTTGCGCGACGGCAAATCCGTCGTCGGCTGGGACAATTTCTCCACCGGCCAGCCAGAGTTTGTCCGGGACGCCCGCAAAAATCCCCGCTTCAAGCTGGTCGAGGGCGATTGCCTGGATTTGTCCGCGCTGATCCGAGCCATGAACGGTTGCGATTTCGTCTTCCATCTCGCCGCCAACGCCGACGTGCGGTTCGGCCTCGACCATCCGCACAAGGATTTTCAGCAGAACGCCGTCGCCACGTTCAATGTGCTCGAAGCCATGCGTGCCAATAACATCAAGCGCATCGCGTTCAGTTCCACCGGCTCGGTTTATGGTGAGGCGGAAAAGATACCGACGCCCGAAGACGCGCCGTTTCCAATCCAGACGTCTCTTTACGCCGCGTCCAAGCTGGCGTGCGAAGGGTTCATCCACGCCTATTGCGAAGGCTACGGATTCGAGGGCTACATCTTCCGGTTCGTCTCCATCCTCGGCGAACGCTACACCCACGGGCACGTGCTGGATTTTTACAAACAGCTCCGCGAGCATGCGGATAATTTGAAAGTGCTCGGCGACGGCAACCAGCGGAAATCCTATCTCCACATCGGCGATTGCCTGGAGGCGATTTTGCACGTCATTGCGGGCGGCGCGGCAAAGCAGGCAAAGCATCACGTCGAAACCTACAATCTCGGCACGGAGGAGTTTGTGCGGGTTAATGATTCCATTGGCTTTATTTCAAAAGCGATGGGTGTGAAGCCGAAGCTGGAATATTCCGGCGGCAACAAGGGCTGGATTGGCGACAACCCCTTCATCTTCCTCGACACGAAAAAGGTCCGCGCCACCGGTTGGAAAACGACGCTGACCATCGAGCAGGGCATCATCCGCACGCTGCAATGGCTCCAGCAAAACCAGTGGGTGCTCGAACGGCGATGAAAATTGTCGTCCAGGGCCTCTGGCATCTCGGCTGCGTCACCGCCGCTTGCTGCGCGAAACATTTTCCCGTCGTTGGGCTGGGGGTGAACGCGGGCAGCATCGCCCGGCTGAACGAGGGTCAGGCGCCCCTCTTCGAGCCGGGGCTGAACACATTGATCGCCGCCGGAATCGCGTCCAAACGGCTTTCGTTCACGACTGACGCAAAGGCCGCCTGCGCCGGCGCCGACGTGCTTTGGGTCTGCATGGACACGCCGGTGAACGACGACGACGAATCGGACGTGGACTCCACTCTAGCAATCCACCGCCATGCGCTGTTGCATTTGCCGAAAGGCGCGCTGGTGCTGATCTCGTCGCAATTGCCCGTGGGCACCTGCGCTAAACTGGAAACGGAATTCCCCCAATTCCATTTCGCTAGCTCGCCGGAAAACCTGCGTCTCGGCAAGGCGCTTGACGCCTTCGAAAAGGCCGAGCGCGTCATCGTCGGCACCCGCAGCGATGCGAAGAACGCCGTGCTCGAAGAATTGTTCGCCCCGTTCACGCGTCAGATTCTGTTCATGCGCACCGAGTCGGCGGAGATGGTCAAGCATGCGCTAAATTCCTTCCTCGCGCTGTCCATCACCTTCATCAACGAAATCGCGCGGCTGTGCGAGCACACCGGGGCGGACGCGAAGGAAGTGGCCGCCGGGCTGAAAAGCGAGCCGCGCGTCGGGCCGAAAGCGTATCTCGGACCCGGCGGACCGTTCGCCGGCGGCACGCTGGCGCGCGATGTGGTGACGCTTACGAAACTCGCCGAAGCGGCCGGAGAAAAGATTTCCGTCATCCCGGCCATCAAGCAGAGCAACGACCTGCACCGCAGTTGGGCGTTCCGCCGATTGCAGTCCCGCCTCGGCCAATTGCGCGGAACGAAAATCGCCGTTCTCGGCCTGACCTATACGACCAACACTGACACGCTTCGCCGCAGCGCCGCCGTGGAGTTGTGTCAGCAACTTTTGAAAGCGGGCGCCACCTTGGCCGCCTTCGACCCGGCCGTCAAGAGCCTGCCGCAGGATTTGGGCAATGTTGCTCTCGCCGCCGATGCTGCCGCCGCCTTGGCCGGCGCAAATGCGGCCGTCGTTTGCACCGAATGGCCGCAATTCCGTCAGGCCGACTGGCCGAAAATTGTTCCAACGATGAAGCAAGCCGTTTTCGTTGACGCCAACCGGTTTCTGGAAAAGGAATTGAAAAACATCACCGGCATCGAGCATCTTTCCGTCGGACGCGCAGCATGAAAAGACACGGATTACACAGATTGACACGGATTCATTTTGAATTCACTCGTGCATTTGTCCGTGCAAATCCGTGAAATCCGTGTCTATGAAACTGAAAAACCTCAACACACTCATCACCGGTGGCAGCCAGGGTCTCGGCAAGGTCATCGCCGAACATTTTCTGCGCGAAGGCGCGAACGTCGTCATTTGCGCGCGCGGGACGAAAGAGTTGCGCGCCACCCGTGGCGAACTGGCTCAAAAATTTCCCACGCAAAAGGTTTCCGCCAGAACTTGCGACGTTTCCGACGAAAAGCAGGTGAGCAGACTTGTCGCGTTCGCGTTGCGTGAACTTGGCTCGTTTCAAGTGCTCGTGTTGAACGCCGGCATTTACGGCCCGATGGGGCCGACTGAATCCGTCCCGCTCGACGAATGGCGGCGCGCGATGGACATCAATCTCTACGGCGTCTTGCTCCCGTGCCGCGCGGCGATTCCGCATTTCAAAAAAGTCGGTCGCGGCAAAATTATCGTCTTAAGCGGCGGCGGCGCGACCAATCCGCTGCCGAACATCAGTTCTTACGCCGCGTCCAAGGCCGCCGCCGTCCGGCTCATGGAAACACTGGCCGAGGAATTGAAGGATTTCCAAGTGGATGTTAACGCCATCGCACCCGGCGCGCTCAAGACGCGGTTTGTGGACCAGGTCCTTGAGGCCGGCCCGGAGAAGGTCGGCAAGGATTTCTTTGCCAAAAACAAGAAGTGGTCGGAAGACGGCGCGGTGCCGCTCGAACTCGGCGCGAATCTTGCCGTTTATCTCGCCAGTGCGGCCAGCGACGGCATCACCGGCAAGCTCATCAGCGCCCAGTGGGATCCGTGGGAGCAACTACAGGAATTCAAGGCCGATCTGAGCAGCGACATCTACACCTTGCGCCGCATCGTGCCAAAGGATCGCGGCAAAAAGTGGGGCGACAAATGAAACATTAATCGCTTTCGTTCTCCTGCTCGTCCTCGACATTTTCGATTACGAGGGCGACGACGACGACGAGGACGACGACGAAAATGAATTACGCCATCATCGGTTGCGGATTAATCGGAAAGAAGCGGCTGGCCGGCTTGCCTGCCGGCTCCAAGCTCGCGGTTGCCTGTGACACAAACTTCGCCCGCGCCGAAGAACTGGTGAAGCTTGCCCAATCCGGCCGTGTGGCCGGTGATTTCAAGGAAGCCGTCTCCGATTCGCAGGTGGACGCGGTGATTGTCGCGACGATCAATTCCGAACTCGCTCCGATTTCGACCGCTGCGATTCGTGCGGGCAAACACGTGCTTGTGGAAAAGCCGGCGGGCATTTCCGTAAAACAAATTGACGAACTGACATCGCTCGCGAAAAAGATCAAAGTTTGGGTCCGGGTCGGTTTCAACCACCGCTATCATCCGGCTTTTCGCAAGGCTCGGGAGATTTTTGAGTCCGGCGTCATGGGTGAACTGATGTTCATCCGCGCCCGCTACGGCCACGGCGGGCGCATCGGTTATGACAAGGAATGGCGCGCGAATCCAAAACTTTCCGGCGGCGGCGAATTAATTGACCAGGGAATTCACTTGATTGATCTCGCGGGTTGGTTTCTCGGCGAGTTCAAACATGTCGGTGGCCATGCGGACAGCTATTTCTGGAACATGCCGGTGGACGACAACGCATTTCTGGATCTACAGACCGCCAAGGGCCAGACGGCCTGGCTGCACGTCAGTTGCACCGAGTGGAAAAACCTTTTTTCGTTCGAGATTTACGGCCGCCATACCAAGCTGCACGTCGAAGGCCTGGGCGGCAGTTACGGTGTTGAGAGATTGTTCCATTACCAGATGAAGCCGGAAATGGGCATTCCTGACACGAAGGTCTATGAATTCCCCGGCGCCGATGAATCTTGGCGGATTGAACTGGCTGAATTCGAGAAGAACATTCAATTGAAGCGCGAACCTGACGCCGGACTTGCGGAAGCGCGCGCCGCCCTCCAAATTGTTGAAACCATTTATCAGGAAAGCGGAATGCAAAAATTATGATTATCGCGAGGTCTCCATTGCGCGTCACGCTAGGCGGCGGCGGCACGGATTTGCCGTCCTATTATGAAAAATTCGGCGGCTTCCTCATTGCCGCGGCGATTGACAAATACGTTTATATCACCCTCCACGACACGTTCGTGCCGGACTTGATCGTGAAATATTCGGAACTGGAGCGGGTGCCGGATGCGTCGCATTTGAAGCATCCGATCCTTCGCGAGGCGTTCGCCCTCGCCGGCATGGACGGGCACGCGCTGGAATTGACGTCCATGGCGGACATCCCGGCGGGCACCGGCCTTGGCTCGTCCGGCAGTTTCACTACGGCACTGCTCAAGGCGCTGCATGCGCACAAAAGAAATCTTGTCCACCCTGCCGAACTCGCCGCACAGGCATGTGAAGTTGAACTCGACCGGCTGAAGGAACCGATTGGCAAACAGGACCAATACATTGCGGCCTACGGCGGCATCACCTGCTTCAAATTTCTGGAGAACGGCAACGTCGAGGCGTGGCCGCTGAAGCTTTCCAGGGAGACGCGCGATGAACTCGAGGACAATCTGCTTCTCTTCTTCACCGGCTATTCGCGCAGCGCCTCGGCAATTTTGAAGGAACAGGACGTGAAATCGAAGTCGGACGACAAGTGCATGATTGAAAACCTGCATTTCGTCAAGGACCTCGGCCTACAAAGCCAGGCGCGCGCTCGAAGGCGGGAATCTCGCCGAGTTCGCGCGGCTGATGGACGTGCATTGGCAGCGCAAAAAGCAGCGCAGCGGCGGCATGAGCAATCTGAAAATCAACGAGTGGTATGACCTGGCGATGGCCAACGGCGCGCTCGGCGGCAAGCTCATTGGCGCGGGCGGCGGCGGTTTCCTGATGTTTTACGCCGGGGACAAGACGAAGCTGCGTCAGGCGATGGCGCGGGCCGGCATTGCAGGAAGTCCGGTTCCGGTTTGATTTCGAGGGAACCAAGCTCGTGATTTCGTGAGCGCAGCGCTGGACATTCCGGTTGCCATTCTCGCGGGCGGACTCGCCACGCGGCTGCGGCCCATCACGGAAAAAATCCCCAAATCGCTCGTGCCGGTCGCGGGCAGGCCATTTCTCGCGCACCAGCTTGAATTGCTCCGCACGCGCGGCATCCGGCGCGCGGTGTTGTGCGTCGGTTATCTCGGCGAAATGATTCAGCGTGATTTCGGTGACGGCAAAAAGTGCGGCGTGAAACTGGATTACGCTTTCGACGGGCCGAAACTTCTCGGCACCGGCGGCGCCATCAAGCGCGCGCTGCCGCTGCTTGGCAGAGAATTTTTCGTGCTCTACGGCGATTCCTATCTTGCCGGTGGACTACGCGCCCATCGCGGAGTTTTTTCAGCGCAGCGGAAAGCTTGGCTGTATGACGGTCTATCGCAACGAAGGCAAATACGACACCAGCAACGTCGTCTTCCCCGACGGCGAGATTGTTGTCTATGACAAGAAGGCGAAATTGCCGGAAATGCGGCACATTGATTACGGCTTGAGCCTGTTCAAAGCTTCGGCGTTCGATTCGTATCCGGCGGACCAGCCGTTTGATTTGGCGGAAGTCATGGGCAGGCTCGTCCGCGAAAAGCAACTCGCCGGCTACGAAGTGCGCGAGCGGTTTTACGAAATCGGTTCGCCTGCGGGCTTGGCGGAACTGGAAACCATTTTGAAAAAACAGTGAAAGGGCGGAACAGGCGTCGCGCCTGTTAAATCCGGCGGCACGCCGGATTTGGAGGGCGGGGGGTGCATTTGAAAAACGACCGTTTGCGAGCATCCGGGTTTCGGGCGCGACGCCCGAAACAACCGGCCGGAGGCACGGTTCCACCCGGCGAAACTTTGCTTCCATTCGCCACTCGGAATTCGTAATTTGAAATTCATGAGCTTTGCCAAACAATTTCTCGCCGAGGTCCAGCAGGTCGTCGCGCAATTGAACGCCGACGCCATTGAAAAATGTGCCGACGAACTCGCCAAAGTTCGCGAGCGCGGCGGACGGCTGTTCATCCTCGGCGTCGGCGGCAGCGCGGCCAACGCCAGCCACGCCGTCAATGATTTCCGCAAAATCTGCGGCTTCGAAGCTTACGCGCCGACGGACAACGTTTCCGAACTGACCGCGCGCACCAACGACGACGGCTGGGCGACGATTTTTGCCGAGTGGCTCAAAGGCTCGCGCCTCAACTCGAAGGACGGCCTGCTGATTTTCTCCGTCGGCGGCGGCAATCTGGAAAAAGAACGTCAGCCCGAATCTTGTCAGCGCGATTCAACTCGCCAAAAAAGCCGGCGCGTCCGTTGTCGGCATCGTTGGCCGTGACGGCGGATATACCGCGAAGGAAGCGACCGCCTGCGTCATCGTGCCGACGGTGAATCCGGCGCACGTCACACCGCACAGCGAGGCGTTTCAGGCCGTCATCTGGCATTTGCTGGTGTCGCATCCGAAACTGAAAGTCGGACAGACGAAATGGGAGTCCACGAAATAAAAGCGGAAACGCGCCGCGCCGTTTTCCTTGACCGCGATGGCGTCATCAACCGGTCGCTGGAACGCGGCCAAAAGCCGTTTCGCGCCGCGAAATCTGGCCGAGTTTGAAATTCTACCCGAAGTCCCCGCCGCCTGCGCAAAGCTGAAGGCCGCTGGATTTATGCTGATTGTTGCGACGAACCAGCCAGATGTGGGCCGCGGCACCTTGAAAAAGGAAATCGTCGAAGAAATTCACGCGCACATGATAAAGCAACTGCCGATTGACCGCGTGGAGGTTTGTTATCATCCCGGCCAGGGCTTGTCCGACTGCGACTGCCGCAAGCCGAAGCCCGGCATGTTGGTGCGCGCCGCAAACGAACTCGGCATTGACCTCGCACGAAGCTGGATGGTCGGCGATCGCTGGCGTGATGTGGATTGCGGCCACGCCGCCGGTTGCCGGACGTTATTCATTGACCGGGGCTATGCAGAAGAATTGAGGCAAAAACCCGATTTTTCCGCTGGCAATCTGGCCGAAGCTGCGGACATAATCCTGCGCGAAGCCGAAATGATTTAATCATGCGCACCCTCAAAGACCTCAAAGTAAAAATCTTCGCCGATGGCGCCGACAAGAAAGGCATGCTGGACCTGAACGCAAACCCGCTCATCAAGGGTCTGACGACCAATCCGACGCTCATGCGCAAGGCAGGCATCTCGCAATTCGAGGCGTTCGCGCGCGACATTTTGCAGAACATCACCGTCAAGCCGGTTTCCTTCGAGGTGTTTTCCGACGAATTTCCGGAAATGAAACGCCAGGCGATGAAGATCAATAGTTGGGCGAAGAACGTCTATGTCAAGATTCCCATCACCAACACGCGCGACGAATCGTCGTTGCCGCTGATCCGCGAACTGGCCAACGAAGGCGTGAAGCTCAACATCACCGCGATGCTGACCACGAAGCAGGTAGAAGGCTGCGCGCAGGCGTTGCACGCCAAGGCGCCGGCGTTCATCTCCGTTTTTGCCGGGCGCATCGCCGACACGGGCACAGACCCGATTCCGCTCATGCGCGAGTGCAAAGCCATTCTCGAAGGACCGGCCGCAGGCGGAGTTGCTTTGGGCCAGCGTCCGCGAGGTGCTGAATATTTTCCAGGCGGACGACTGCGGTTGCGAGATCGTGACCGTGCCGCACGACATTTTGAACAAGGCGCTCAAAATGGCCGGGACAGACTTGAAGGAACTCTCGCTCGACACAGTGAAAATGTTCGCCACCGACGCGAAGGGCGCGGGATTTTCTTTGTAGGAGCCGAGGTGACGAGGCTCAAATCAGCTTCGTCACCGTTTCAAAAACGTCTTCGATTTTGATGGACGCCATGCACGCGATCAATTCCTCCCGCGTGCCTTTGATATCGCCGCCATCGTAGCGGTAATAATCCAGATTGCGCCCGGCAACAACCGGGTTTTTTATCAACGTGTAAGGATTGCCGTAGGGCAGGTTTGTCGCGTTCAGCGTCGGTGCTTCGATGACAATCTGATTCGGCGCCTTCACCGCCGCGGCGAGGTGCATCAACGCTGTATCCACGCTCAAGAACACGCTGCACTGCTTCATCAACGCCGCCGTCTGGCGCAGGTTTTGCGTCTTCGCCTCCCACGTCAAATCGCGGTTCGCTTGCGCCAGGACGACCTGATGGTCCTTGGTTTCCTCCGGCCCGCCGAACAGCAAAACGTGAATGTCCGGCCGCTCCTGGTTCAGCCGCCGGACCAGGCCGGCATGGTTCTTCAACGGCCAGCGTTTCAGCGGCAGATTCTTCGTGCCGCCGGAACCGACGTGGACGCCGAGGATCTTCCGCCCTACCAGCTTGTGTTGGGCGAGGAATCCGTCGGCCCATCGTTCCTCGTCCGACTTCAGGAAGATTTCCATCTCGTGCGACGGAAGGTTGATTTCCGCGCCCAGGAGCGGCAGCACGCCGAGATTGTTCTCAATCGTATGCCGCGTGTAATCCTGCGGCAGCGTCCGGTTCACCAGCCGGCGGTCGAGCCGGTTGAAACATTCGTATTCGTGGCTGATGCGCACCGGCGCGCTGACGACGCGCGCGGCGATGCGGTAATGCATCCGGCTTTGCGGATGGGTGTTGATGGAAACGTCGTAGCGGTTGCGCCGCAGCGACCAGAGAAACGCCAGCGCTTCCAGCTTGCCCGCCTTGATGAGGTTTTTCTGATAAACCCGGTTCAGGTGCGGGTTGTTTTCCAGCAAATCCTTCGAGCCGGACCAGAGCGCAAGCGCGTCAATCGTCGCGTCCGGAAAATTCACGCGCAACTCATGGATGAGCGGCGTGGCCAGCAGCGTGTCGCCGATGCCCGCCATGGAGATGACTAGGATTCTCATTCGGGTGGAACTACCTGTGCTAACGGAACCGGGCAGCAAATGACTAATGACGAAGCCCTAATGACTAAATAATGACAAATGACGAATGACAAATGGCGGACACGCGGCCGAAAGCCAATTCGGCAATCACATTTCGTCATTGGGATTTGTTTCGTCATTCGGATTTAGAATTTAGTCATTGCCCGGTGTTTCTCATAGCCGGGAAATCTTTTCCAGCAGCGCCGTCGTGGATTTGCCAGGCACGAATGGGATGATTTTGATTTTCCCGCCCGCCGCCTCGACCGCTCGGCGCTCGTCCTGGTTCAGCGTGTCCGGCGTGTAATCGCCGCCTTTGACGTAAATGTCCGGCTGTGCCGCCGTCAGGAATCCGGTCATCGTCTTTTCGGGAAAGATGCAAACGCCGCTAACGCTTTCCAGCGCGGCCAGGACCGCCGCCCGGTCAGTCTCGGAATTCACCGGCCGGCCCTTGCCTTTCAAGTCCCGGACCGCCGCGTCGCCGTTGATGCCGATCAGCAGCGCGTCGCCGAAATGGCGCGCGGTTTCCAGATAGGTCACGTGGCCGAGGTGCAAAATGTCGAAGCAGCCGTTGGTGACAACAAGCATCTTGCCGGCCGCGCGGATTTTCTGCCGCCACTCCGATAATTTGTCCGACGCAATGATTTTGTCGTGGAAGTTCACGGCATTATTTTGCCCGCGCGTCGCCGGTTGGCAATGATTTAGTCAGGGTGAACCGCTCATTACATTTTCAGCACACGAACTTTCCTGGCAAGCCGGGTCACGTCCCTGCGATTTAATTCGCCGGGCATGGACGTTAGCGCGTTCGCTGCGCCAGCGGCGGCGCCCCAGCGGCAGGCTTTGCCCAAATCGTCGCCACGCAATAAACGCCACACCACGCTGGCGGCGAAGGCGTCACCGGAACCAATCGGGTTCACCGCCCGGATTTGCGGCGAGAGAATGCGCCAGAAAATGCTCCCGTCAAACGCCAGTGCCGGTTCGCGGCCCGCCGTCAAAATCACCCGCTGCGCTCCGCGTTCGCACAGTTCACGCATCGCCCGCAGCACTTCAGCCTCGGATTTGAGCGTGCGCCCGACGGTCGCCGCCAGTTCGAAGCGGTTAGGCTTTACCAGGCCCGGTTTTGCCTTGAGCGCCTCGGTCAACGCCGGACCCTGCGCGTCCACGACGGAAAGCGCGCCGGCTTCTGCCGCGAGCTGTGTGCAGTCGCGATACAGCGCGGGTGGGCACCCGGGAGCGATGCTGCCCGACATCACGGCCGCGCGGCAGCCGGTGATGCGTCGCCGGATGGCGGTCATGAATTTCTTAAAATCCGCCGCGCCTACCCGCTGGCTTTCCTCGACCAGCTCGGTGTTCGTGCCGGCTGATTCATCAATCACCGTGATGCATTGCCGCGTCGGGGTTTTTACCGGCACAAATTCGGACTCGATTTTCTTTTGCGCCATGATTGCGCGCAAAAATTCACCGCGCTCGCCACCGAGAAAGCCCGTGGCGATGGGATGTGCGCCCAGTGTCTTGAGGACTTTCGCCACATTGATGGATTTACCGGCTGCGCCGTCGAGCGTCGTCGCGGCGCGGTTGACTGCGTCAGGGGTCAACTTGCGGAAAACCATCACCCGTTGGGCGGCGGGTGTGGTGCCAATGCAGAGAACACTCAACGAGCACATTTCGGCCCAAATCATCGCCTGCAATTTGGCCCTTCGTCAATAAAGCGTTACCCACCCCGGTGCCGGTAAACAACGACCGAACGGTTGGTGAACACCGGGTTGGCGTCGTTGAGGATGGCCTGCCAGCGATAGCGGCCCTGCTCCAAGGATTGCTTGAGCGGCCCGTCCGCAAAGAGGTATTGGATGTTCGTGCTCCAGAATTCGCGCCCTCGCGCCGGGTCCGACCAGTCGGCGTGGGCGTTGAAAAGGCTGGTGATCCAATTCTGTCGTTCCGGCATATCCACCGATTGCGCCCAGTGTCCCCAAACCACCGTGTTGCCGGCCAATCCGGGAATCAGGCGGCTGGTTTCGACCCTTGCAAAGACCACGTCACTTGGTGTGGTTTTGGTTTCAAGAAAATGCAGGCCGTCCATCACCTCGCCGCTGACGTAGTAGTAACCGTCTGTGTTCGCGCGCACTTCACGGTTTTGGCGGGCGAGCAGGAAGGCGGGAGTAGAAACCAGCAACGGCAGCAAAATGACCGCGAGAACGCCCGTGACGCGGCCGCTTGTCCGGGAACTTGAGAAGTGATTCAGGAGCAAGTCGAGCGAAACCGCCGCGAGGATTGCCAGCGGAATTTGTGCGCCGAAAATGAGTTTCCGTTGGAACCAAACCGGGAAGTAAGCCAGGGTCACGGAGAGAACGAACCAAAGCAGGACCGGCCCGCAGCGTTTTACGAGGTGTTCCCGCGCCACCAGCAGACCCCCGACCGCCAACAGCAGCGGGAGTCCGAATCCCAGCGCATAATTGGCGGGTGAAGGGCTGATCATCTGCCCGCTCAAATCGTGTTTTGAGATGAGCGGATTGAGCGCCGTTATCGAACCCACATAAATGACGAAAGGCAGCGCCGCGGCAAAAAACCTGAACAAATAACCCAACGCGGAGGCTTTTCGGCGCAGTAACGTCATGAGCACGGCGAAGGCAAACAGCAGCGGTTGCGAGTAGGGATGAATCAGCGCAAGGAATCCAGCCGCCGCGCCGCCAAGCCAGAAATCCGAATTGCGCCCGTCGCGCGAGCCGCGGTCCAGCCAGAACAGCGCCAGCAGCATCAGCGTCAGCGACCAGGGAAACAGCGGGTTCCACAAGAGACACCAAAACGTGTTCATATCCACCAGCCACAAGTCGCCGGAGAAATTGGTTGTCGGGTCGTCGAGGCCAAGCCAGGCCAGCAATCCGCCCACGCCGGAGGAGACGCCGACCAGAATCGTGGCAACCGCGGATTGGAACCGGGTGAGGTCGAAATAATCAATGTATTTGAAAAAAACAAACAGGAAGCACGCGACCCCAATTTCCTTGAGCACAAAAAGGGTGAACCCGATGTTTCCGCCAAAGAGGTGGCTCATCCAGCCGGCGATCAGAAAAAACGGGTTGAAGAGAAAGGCAGGGTGCGGGAGCGCCGTGAACTTCAATTGAAACAGCAAGTGTCCCTGCGCCGCCTGCTGGGTCCAAGCCATGTAGCCGAACGCGTCTTCCGGATACGGCGGAATGATCCACGTGTAGTGGCTGCCGGCGGGGGTGGCGAAGAAATTGAGCAGGTAGGGCGCGGAAGTCGCCAGGATCATGAAACCCGCCCAGCCAAACCGGAAGGCGGTCAGGCCGGCGCGATTTCCGGTTGCCGGGACTTCCGGATTCGAGTCGCCGATTTGATTGGTCATTTCAATTGATCCACGAACCGTTGCCTACGGTTGAAAGTAGGAAACGCGGCGGCGAGTCTCAATTGAAAAGACCGGGAAAGTTTGGGCAGGCGGCTTGCAAGATTTCAACCGCCCGCCATCGCGCCGACAATGAGAAATGGTTCGGCTCCATTCGAGACTTCTTCCGGCAGCGGCGTGTCCGGCGGTTCGAGTGACAAATCCTCCTTGCACGCAAAAAACCGGACGAAGGCACGCCGCTTTAAAGTGTCGTGGTCGCGGATCGTTCCGCGCAAGACCGGGTAACGCGCCTCGAGCGCGTCAATCACCGCGCGGATGGTGGCCGGGGCGGCGACTTCGAGCGACACCTCGCCGTTCACGCGCGCGAGGTTGCGTAGATGAAATGGCAGAACGACTTGAATCATGGAGCCTCCGCGGTTGTGGTCATGCTAGGTTGAGGTTTCCAGCTTCCATCCGCCGATCCGTCCGGGCTGGCAAGGACGACCGTGTATCCGTCCGGATCGCGCAGCCAGATTTCCCAATGGTTCGGACCGCCGTCGTGATCGGGTGGATTGCGATGGCGCGGCAGCACAATTTCCGGCTTCAACTCCGCCACGCGCGCGGCGGCAGCGGCGAAATCGTCAACCTCAAACCAGAGAAGGACGCCATTCCCATGCGCGAGTTTGGGATCGCCGATGCGGCCATGATGGTGCTCCACCTCCCAGCGGTGCAGTTGAAGAATGAGCCGGCTGCCCGAAACGAGCCGTTCATATTGGGTTCCGCCATGATCGCTTCGCAGGCCGAGCAGCCGTTGATACCAGCGGCTGCTGGCCTCTACGTCGCTCACGCAAATCAGCGGTTGTGGACGCATCGGAAGTTCCGGGGTCACGATTTCAGCGTCTGCACTTCGACGGAATAAACCGCCGGCAGGTCGCGGACGATGGCGTTCCACGAATTGCCGCCGTTGGCCGAGCAATAAACCTGACCGCCGGTCGTGCCGAAATAAATGCCGCACTTGTCGAGCCGGTCCACGGCCATCGCGTCGCGCAGGACGTTCACGTAACAATCCTTCTGCGGCAGGCCTTTGGTGAGCGGCTCCCATTCGTTGCCGCCGGTCTTGCTGCGATAAACGCGCAGCTTGCCGTCCGGCGGGATAATGTTCCGAATCGCTCTTGATCGGCACGACGTAAATCGTTTCCGGCTCGTTGCAATTGACATCAATCGGAAAACCGAAATCCGTCGGCAGATTGCCGCTGACCTCGCGTCCATTGCTCGCCGGCGTTGTCCGTGCGCAACACGTCCCAATGCTTCTGCATGAACAACACGTCCGGCCGCGACGGGTGCAGAGCTATGCGGTGAACGCAATGGCCGACCTCCGCGTCCGGGTCGGGCAGTTCGAAATTGGATTTCAATCCGCGCGTGATCGGTTTCCAGGTTTTGCCGCCGTCGTCGGTGCGAAAACAGCCGCCGGCGGAAATGGCGACGTAAATCCGTTTTCCATTTTTCGGGTCGAGCAGAATCGTATGAACCGCCATGCCACCCGCGCCGGGTTGCCAGAGATTTCCCTTCGCCTTGCGCAGACCGGGAAGTTCCTTCCAGGTTTTGCCGCCGTCGGTGGTCTTGAAAATCGCCGCGTCCTCCACGCCGGCGTAGGCCGTGTCCGGGTCGGTGAGCGACGGTTCGATGTGCCAGACGCGCTTGAATTCCCACGGATGCTGCGTGCCGTCATACCATTTGTGCGTGCCGACTTCGCCTTCGTAGGCGAATTTGTTGCTCTCGCCTTTGCGGAAGTCGGCCGGGCCGTTCAACGCCTCCAGGCTCGCCGCCGGGCGTGTTCCACGTCTTGCCGCCGTCGTCCGAACGCTGGATGATCTGGCCGAACCAGCCGCTCGTTTGCGACGCGTAAATCCGGTTCGGATCCGCGGGCGAGCCTTTGAGATGATACATCTCCCAGCCCGCGAAATGCGGGCCGCTGACCTTCCAGTTTTTGCGCTGGCCATCCGCCGTGAGGATGAACGCGCCCTTTTTCGTGCCGACCAAGACTCGAACTTTGCTCATGGTTTCCTCCTATTTGGTTTTTCGTTTGTGCAGGGTGAGACGATTTCCGTCCGGGTCCGCGATCACTATCATGCGGCAGGACGGAAAATCATGCGGCCCCATGACGACGGGAATGTTCCTGGCTTTGACCGCCGCCAAGGCTTCATCGAAGTTTTCCACTTCGAGCGCGGCCGAAGCGCCTTTGGGCGACGGGTCCCACATGCCTGGGGCGCAACCGATGCCGAGTGTGCCGGCGCCGATGTCGTATTCCACCCAGTTCGGATTGCCGGAGCCGTCGTGTTCGGAATTCGGCTTCAGGCCCAGCGTGCCCTCGTAAAAGGCGCGAGATTTCTTCATGTCGCTGACCGCGTAGGCGAAAAATGCAATGTCGGTGATTTTCATTTCAACAGCCTCCTGTTTTTTGCTGCCGCTTAGTTTGTTTGACATCAATTTTACCCATCGGTTCTGAAAATCAATCCCGAAAAATGTTCGCGTCCTTCTCGTGAATTTAATCCGGAATTTCCGGCTCGACCAGTTTCGCCAGTTGCGCGAGCGATTCCTGCCAGCCGAGATAACACATTTCGGCGGGGATGACGTCAGGCACGCCTTCCTGCACGATGTTCAATTCCGTTCCGCACGAAACTTTCTTCAAAGTGACTGTCACCTGCATTCGCCGGGCAGATTCGGGTCGTCGAATTTGTCCGTGTAGCGAATCGTCTCGTGCGGCACGAGTTCGACGTATTTTCCGCCGAACGAATGGCTCTTGCCGGTGGTGAAATTCGTGAACGACATTTTGTGACTGCCGCCGACTTTCGCGTCCAAGTGGTGAACCTTGCAGGTGAATCCGTTTGGCGGAAGCCATTTGGCCATGGCGTCGGCGTTCCAGAAACGCGCGATAAACTCTTTTCCGGCGACGCGCGGAGCACGCGGTGAAGTCGGATGGTGTTGGTGGACATAATTTTCTCTTTTCGTATGTCACAGTTCCGCAATGGTCGCCAGTTGACGCTGTCCGCCGCGTCACTGTCGCGGGCAGGTCTGGATTGAATCGGCTCCTTATGCCGTCGCGCCCGCGAGTTGCGTTCCTCGACACTGCTTTTCCGACTTGAGCGGGCATCGCGCCAAGCACCGGCCGCACTTCCACCTTGGCGCCGAACGGCAAGCCCGGACATTGCCGCGCAATGGCCACCGCTTCGTCCATCGTCGCCACGTCGAGCATGAAATAACCGCCGATGGCTTCCTTGGCTTCCGCAAACGGCCCGTCCGTCACGACGCGTCGGTTTCTTCCCGAAACGCTTTTGCCTTCGAGCGCGAGCGGATGGCCGGCCACGGCCTTGCCTTCCTCGATCAGGCCCTTGAACCAGGCCATCCACTCTTCCGAGACCTTCTGCGTTTGCTCCGGCGACAGGCCCTTGTGCCAGTCCATTGCCGACGAACAGCAGCATGTAGCCGGTTTGATTTTGAGTGTTCATAATTTTTCCTTTGGATTTGGTTGAGTGTTGCAGATTTCAAGCCGTTGCGAGTTCTTCTTCGCGCTTCAATTCTTCGAGCCGCTTCGTGGACAGACATTCATTCGTCAGCGGCCGGACTTCCACCTTGCCGCCAAACGCAAGGACCGGACAGGTTTTTGCGATGGCGACGGCTTCCTCGAACGTTTCGACGTTCAGCAGCAAATAGCCGCCGACCACTTCTTTGGATTCGGCAAACGGCCCGTCGGTGACGTTGCGTCCGCTTTTGCCGGACACAATCGCGCCGCTGCGGGCGAGCGCCTGGCCGCCTTTGGCCTTGCCTGACGTCATCAATTGCTCCAGCCACGCGTGATTTTGCGTGACATATTTTTCGAGTTCCTCCCGCCCCAGTTCCTTCCACGATTCGTTGCCGTGAAGCAGCAGCAGGTATCCGTCATTGCTCATTTCGATTGCATTCATATTTTTCCTTTCGTTTGGTTGTTTATTTTACCTCAATTTCAATGTTAAGACGAATGAGTCGGCCGGTTCAGGACAACTATTTTCCGAATTCCGGCGTGACCATGACCATCCAGAACACGCCGAATTTGTCCACCACCATGCCGAATTTCGCCGAGAAAAACGTCTTCGACAGCGGCTGTTCCACTTTTCCGCCGTTTGCCAGCGCGTTGAACGCCTTGTCCGCCTCCGCCTCGGTCGGCACCGTCAGCGCCAGCGCGAAACCTTCAAATTTCGGATTGCCGGTGGCGCGGCCGTCGGATGCCATGATGACCGTCTCGCCGATTTGAAATTGCGCGTGCATGACCTTGTTTGAATCCGCTGGCCCGCAACCCGGCGGCGGCGGTTCGGGGCTGTCCTTGAAGCGCATCAGCATGTTGACCGTTGCGCCGAGCGCTTTTTTGTAGAATTCGATGGCCTCTTCGCATTTGCCGTCGAAGAACAGGTATGGTTGAACGATTGCATTTTTCATATTTTTCTCCTTTGTTTAATTGTTATTGTTGTTCCGTCATAGATACGACGAACGGGCAATTCCGTTCAGGACAACGAAACAAATATTTCACCTTTCGGGGCCTGCCAATTCGTCAAATCTCATTAACACCGGGTTTCAACCCGGTGCTCCGCGCCTGAACCACGGTCAAAACCGTTTCAACGGTTTTGTTCTGCAAGCCGTTAAAACGGCTCTTGAACCGCCGCCCTTTCCGCACCCGGCTGAAGCCGGGTGTTAACGAGAGCGGTGTCCCGCTCACAGGCCTGCAACCGTTTCCCCAAGAACACCTGCTCCGATTTCATTTCGGCCAGTTCCAGCGCCCTTTGGAAATGGGCGGCGGCGACCGGCAGACGGTTTAACTGCAGTTCAAAATCGCCCAGCACGGCGTGAAGCAGATAATACGATTCGAGCGACTTCAAATTCGGAATCGCATTGACGGCATCAATGCCCGCCTGCGGCCCGTGCAGCCTCGGCCAGCGCCACCGCGCGGTTCAGCGCCACGACCGGCGAAGGCGTCGAACTCCAGCAACCGGTCGTAGAGCGACAGAATTTTTCGCCAGTCCGTGGACGCATAATCCTTCGCCGCGCAATGACACGCGGAAATGCCCGCCTGCAAATGGTATTCGCCGATTTCGCCGCCCGCCGCCGATTGCGCCAGATGAAACATGCCGCGCGCAATCATCGCGCGGTTCCATTTCGTCCGGTCCTGCTCGCGCAGCCGGAGCAGATTGCCCTCGTCATCCACCCGCGCCGGCGTGCGCGCCGCGTTCAAGCAGCATCAGCGCCAGCAGCGCGTGGGTCTTCGGCTGGTTGCCGGCCGGATGTTCCGCCAGCAGACTCGCCAGCCGGATGGCCTCCGCGCAAATGTCTTCGCGCACCAGCTTGTCGCCCGCCGACGCCTTGTAACCTTCGTTGAACAGCAGATAAAGCGACTGCAACACGCCGTCCAGCCGCCGCGCCAATTCCGCGCCGGCGGGAATTTCAAAGGGAATTTTCGCCTCGCGGATTTTTTGTTTCGCGCGCGTCAGCCGCTTGGCGATGGCCGCGTCGGTCGTCAGAAACGCGCGGGCGATTTCCGTGATGCCGAAGCCGCAAAGCGTTTTCAAGCGCCAGCGCCGCCTGCTCCTCCGCCGGAATTAGCGGATGGCAGCACACGAACATCATGCGCAGCCGGTCATCGGCGATTTCGTGCTCGGAAAACATCGGCGCCTCCGGCCCGGCGCCGTCGCCCTCCATCAGCCGGATGATCTCCGGCTCCTTGTCGCGGAAATTTTTTTCGCGCCGCACCACGTCCAGCGCGAGGTTGCGCGACGCCCGCATGATCCACGCGGCGGGATTTTGCGGCACGCCGTAAAACGGCCAGGTCTGCAACGCCCGCGCCAGCGCCTCCTGCACCACATCCTCGGCCAGCGTGAGATGTTCAATCCCGAAAATCCCCGTCAACGTGGCCACCATCTTTCCCGCTTCATGGCGGAAAAGATGCTCGACCACTTGAGAAATTTCCCGTGGCTCCTGGTTGTTGGTCTCCGTCTGGCTCACTGGCTCCTTTGCAAATGCCAGCGAAATATTCCGCACCTGTTTGGACGAGTCAAGAGACAACCCGCCTCAATTTGACGCCACCGACCCTTCACCCAACGCCTTCCGCGCCGCTCCAAAGCCCGCCCGCCGCCAAAGCGCCATTCACGGGCCTTGTTGCAGCCGGAAAAATTCCTGCGGGCCGGTCATCGGCACGACAACCGAAAGGATCGCGCCATTGGTGGACGGCGTTTGCGCGACGGGCAGCCAGCCAACCCCGCCGTCAAATTGGTCGTGGATTGAAGCTGGAAATCCGCGGCGTAAAACGGCCAGGAAACCATCGCATTCGTCCCTAACAGCGCGATGGTCAGTTGCAGCGCAGGCAGGCTGGTGATCAGTTCGGTGACCTGCGTCTGCCACAAGTCGCCGCTTCCCGTCGAGCTGTCGTAAATCGGAAGCATTTGAATGGTCCAGAAACGCGCCGGATCGGACGGGTCCACCGACACCGTGCTGTAATCACCCCAACGGCTTTCGCCGGTGGGGCTGGAAAACTCGTCGCCGCCGTGATAATTGACCGTGCCCGCCGCGAGCAAGATCGAATGGCCGAATGTTGTGATGTTGTTTTGCGTCAGACCGACGTAGGCATAGGAACTGATGAAGGTGTGGCTGCTGCAACCGTTGCAGCCGATTACCACGACGCCATTGCTGTTGGCCGCGATTGACGGATAAAACAGGTTCAGGTCCGGGTCGGTGATGGCGCCGGATTCCAACAAGGCATAATTGGCGGCGTTGATGCGATACCATCGGATGGCTGCGCGCCCGTCCACTTCGATGTTGTGGACGGCAAAAATGACGCCGCCGACGGTGTAAACCCGGGCGCTGAAACGCGCGTCGTTATCGGCAACATTGGTGGTGCCGTCGGGCTGCGGCGGGTCGAACGGGACGATGTAGCCATCAACGGCAATGTTGGTCGCCGGCGCCAGCGCCGCGTCCGGCGTGCCGGCATTGAGCACGGTGGAGGCCACAAGATTGGAATGCGCCTGAAAATCATACCCCAAGTCGCCCGCCGCCAGTATGTTTCCGCTGCTGCTGCCGTCAAAGCAACTTGCGGGCTGCAGCACGGCGCCGCGATCCGCATAATCCAATGTTCCAAAAAAGACCCGATTGGTGATTACCGGCGGCTGGCCAGCAAATCCGCCTTCGGAAGCATCGTCAGCGAAGTTCCCGCTAAACTGTTCCCGCCGTAAAACATGTCGCCGGCCAGATAAACGGCGTCGGCGTCCACACCGAGCGTCGGGAAATCCGCAAAATTGCCCGTGTCCGGGTCGGCCAGGAACGCAAACACATGCCAAGCGCCCGCCGGGTCAGCGGTGTCCGAAACGGCAAGCAGATAATAGTCGGATTCATAAGTCGGATCCGACACGCTGCCGTCGTAATCCACCTGCGAGGCGAACCAGCGTTGCGACGCCGGGTCATAAATCACCCGCGGATCGCTCACCGCGTCCGAGGGCGCGAAGTTCAACCCGTCCCCGTTGCCTCCCGGCCCGCCATTGCTCCAAAACTTCGTGTCCGTGATCCGCAGCATCCGCACGCCGTTGGTCTTGTTATAGACGGCGAACGCGCCGTTGATGAACTCGACAAAACTTTTCGGCCCGATCGCGCCGTTGCCATCGGCCGGTGTGATGTAAGTCTGGGAATTGTCACTGCCCGCGAAATTCTGCCCGATCTGAACGATCACCTGCGCAGTTGCCGCCGCCACCTGCATCAAGCCGAGCGCAAAGAAAAGCGCGAGGAGGCGGAAATGGCGTCTTAAGAATGTCATGCCGACTTGTTCGCTTCATACATACGGCATTCCGGCGATTCGTCAAGTTGAACCGTTGCCGCGGAAGAAGGAGATGGCAAAAAAAGGGCTGTAACAGTGAAGTTACCGCCCCGTGCATTACAAAACTGAAGCCGATTCCCAATCAGGAACGCGGCAGAATTTCAATCGCGCAGATCTTGGGATTTTCCACCTTGGGCGTGAACGTGATGTTCAACTTGCCGTTGGTCACTTCCACGTCAACGCTTTCCACATACGCTTTGCCGAAGCCGCCGGCCTTGGTCCAGATGTCAAAGTCCTTGAACTCGTGTCCCTGGACGTCGAAGGAGAAAACCCGGTCGCCCGGGCCGGTGATGCCCGAATAGACCTCCGCGAAATGAAGTTTGACGGTGTATTTGCCGTTGGGCAGCGGCCAGGAAAAGGCCGTCATCGAGTAACGTTCCGTCCGATACAGCGCGGGGTCTTTGGTGTTCGCAACCTCGGCATCGGCGGCTTCATACAATTCACCATCGGCAAAACCCTGGTCCGCCAGCCACGTGTTGCCCTGGGAATCCTTCATTTGCTCGGACGCACCCGCCTTGATGCGGACCGGCTGAAACGCGGTCGCGGCTGGGCCAGCCGGCGCGACAGCGACAGCGGCAGGCGCCGGCGTCGCCGGGGCCGCGGTGGCGGCGGGGGGCGGACTGGCAGCGGTTGTTTCTTTGGTTGATTCGCAACCGGTCATCACGGCCACGGTCAGCGTGACGGCGGAAAAGAGGAGCCATTTTTGCATTTGAGTTGATTCTTTCATTAATTTGTTGAGGTTTAAACGGTTTTTACCAAATTTGGTTGCACAAGAATATTGAAAGTTGGAATCTCTTCAAGAAAGAAATCAGCATTTTGTTATTTTGCCATTTCCGGCAGCCCGCCTCTTGAACGGAAGCAGGAAGCGGTTCAAGCCGTTGCGCAGCCACCCAAGACTTCGCACCGATTCAACGTCGTGAAAGGCCGTTGTTGACCGGCGGCATTTTGACGATGTGGTATTTGCCGGTGCCGCGTGTATCCTTTGTCCAGAGCAGGTGGAACACGTGTCCGGCGGCCACGGCAGCCATGCGTGTTCCCTGTGCTGGACGACCCAGTTGGCGCGGCCGCGTTCCAGCAAACCCCGTTTGCTCCATGGCCGCTCGTCTTCGCCGTGGCAGCTTGGAATCGCGTTTTTCAGGACCGACTACTTGGCGGGCTGGCCCGAGGCCGCAGGGGCGGCTGGCGACTTGATGTAGTTGCCGACCCAACCAAAGAAGAACGGGATGTTCGGTCCATCGGTGTGGCCGCCTTCGTGCTGGCGAAAAGCCAGATCGCCGCCCACCAGCGTGCCTACCGGCGGCAACGGTGCATGAACCCAGTCTTGGATATCGCCTCCATACCCGGTCTTGCCGAGGACCGCATAGACCTTTGACGCGAGAATGCCGGCGCGGTAAGTGCCGGGGTGATCAATCCACTTGGGATCGCCTCCGGACTCCGAACCGTCGCTGATAAAGCAGGGCCGCGGGGCGCACAGGGCGATGAGTTCGTGGGAATCCACGGGGAGGTCGGAAGCGTTCATGGACTTGCCGTTGATGTCCGAGGCGCCGTATTTGAGGAAGTTGCCGGCCATCCAATGATATTCGCTGACGTCGGTGAGGTTTTCAACGGCTTCACCGTAATCGTGGCGATGGAGTTTGGCCCCGCCTTCGCCCGACGAGCCTACCAGCGCGACTGCGACGCGCGGGTCAAACGCCTCGGTCACCAAGGCTCCCTTGCCGTAACGCGACACGCCTTCGATGCCCACTTTTGTTGGATCCACCTTCGCGTCAGGATTGGCCTCGAAGTAGTCAATCAGCCTGCCGACACCCCAACCCCAGGCGCGAAGCGCGCCCCAATCGTCGGGCTTGCGCGGCTGGCCCTTATTGGCCAGGCCGATGATTCCCTCGCGCAACGAATTGCCGCCGGCGTCTGCCTGAATGCTGCCGGGGTCAATGGAGCCATAACCCCAGCCATGACTGATTGCTTGCTGGGGAATACCGCCGCCGGCACCACCGCCACCCGGTGCGCCACCGAATCCGCCCCTGGCCGGGGCAGGTGGTGAAGCAGCAAAGAACGTCGTATAAACCTGGCCGGGAGTTGTGGAAATGGTGGTCTTTTGGGCCTCGGTGAGCGAAGGGGCAATAGCGCTGACGCCTTTGGTATATCGGAGCATCGCAATATCTGTCTCAATTTTCGCAATCGCTTCCAACTTGGCTTGAACAGTCGCGTCATCCTGCTTGGCCAGCGCTGCGTCCACCGCATCCTTTTGGGCTGCGTTCAACTTTTCCTGCAAGGCGGTGAAATCGGCCTGGACCGCCGTGATGCCGGCGTTCAGTTTTGTGGTCTGATCTGCCGTCAATGGGCCGCCAAAGCCGCCGGCTCCGCCAAAGCCGCCGAAGCCACCGCCGCCCACGCCGCCAAAACTAATCAGGACTGGAACCGGCCCCGGGGTGTTGGCCGGAACGGTGAAGCTGGCGCGAATATTGACGGAGATATTGGTAAAAATGCTGTTGTCAACATGCCCGGCCAGCACCTTGGTAATGGTTTTGGCGCTCTCATTGGTCGTGACGCTCGTAACCTCCCAGGTAACCTTGGGCACGTTGGCCGGGATGCGGCCATAGACCTCGCGCTCGAAGTCCTCAAGAATTTCGGCCCGCCGCTTGGTCCACTGCTCCGGTGTGGTGACTTTGGTCCCGTCCTTCATCGTAAGCGCATCGGGCATGGTGGGCATCCAGTCATTGGCGGTTGCTTCTTCAAAACCTGAGCCGGTCTGGTTGTTGCCGCTCTTGCCGTGGCGCAGCATTTTGATGCCGAGCTGATCCATCATGTTTTGATGATCATCGTATCCCGCCTCAATCCACGGGGCAGGCGCGCCTCGGCCCCCACCGCCAAAACCTCCAAAACCTCCAAAACCGCCCCGGCTTCCGCGGCCGGCGGGAGCTGCCGCATTCGTCTGCGCCTGGGTGAAACATTGCGTGGCGGCGAGCGCCACAGTGATATTGACGATCGCGAGTAATGTTTTCTTTGTCATAACAATCTTCCTTTCCAAACAGACATCAATTCCACCACGAAATTGCGTCCGGTCCTGATGCCTGCCCATGGACATGGTGTTGTTCCGGAATGTGTTTTTCAAAGTGAACGCTTCGTCGGACTGGATGTCAATCGAATTATTGGGCTTGGTGGCCGAACAATCATCTTGTAGCCGGTTCTGCGGCGCGATAACTTTTTCGCAATTCACCATTATGTCACCCATGCTCATCCGCGCGATTCGTTCCTTCAATTCCGCGCTCATCGTTCTGGCCGCCTTGGCGGGCGTAAACTTCGGCCACGCACTGGACGCCAGGCCGGCCAGGACGTTCATTGATTATTTTATGCCGACGCCGATCGTCGGTTCCTTGACCACGAACGTCTGGGGTGCGGCGACAGTCGGGCCGCGCGACCCGAAAAACGGACTCGAAGACGAGACGATGAAGCAATGGAATTATTGGGACGGCCAGATCATCAAATCGCCCGACGGCAAGTATCACCTGTTTGCCAGCCGCTGGAATCAGGCGCGTGGGCACGGCGGCTGGCTCGGCTCGCAAGCCGTCCACGCGGTCAGCGACAATCTCATCGGGCCTTACGTGGACAAGGGCCGTTGCTGGCCCGGCAACCAGGGCGGCAAAGGCCACAACGTCACCGCGCTGGTTTTGCCCGATGGCCGTTACGCGGTGGTCATCAGCGAAACGCGGCCGGGCACGGTCTTTGTTTCCCCATCGCTCGATGGCCCATGGGAGGAACTCGGATTGATTCAGGTCGCCACGAATGAATTCAGCAAGCTCGGCCGGATGTCCAACACCAGCATCATGGTGCGCCCGGACGGCGATTTTGAAATCGTGCCGCGTTCCGGCGCCGTTCTCATCAGCACCAACGGCGTGCTCGGCCCCTACGTCGTGCAAGGGCCGAGCATTTATCCGGGCATCGAAGGAATGCCGCAGCACGACCGGCAGAATCTTGAAGACCCGGCCGTCTGGTATGGCGGCGGCCTTTATCACATTACCGTCAACAATTGGAGCGACCGCAAGGCGTATCACCTGACTTCCGCGGACGGCATCCACAACTGGACCTTCCGCGGCTTGGCCTATGACCCGGCGAAAGAATTCGTCCGCTACACCGATGGCACCGTCAACCACTGGACCAAACTGGAACGCCCCGGCATCTACATCGAAAACGGCCATATTGCCGCCGTCACTCTGGCCGTGATTGACGTGGAAAAAGAACAGGAACACGGCAACGACGGCCACGGCAGCAAGGTCATCGTTATTCCCTTCGACGGCGCGGCGATGGATCGCGATTTGCAGTCCGCGGCAAAGTAAACGGCGAATGGTGGAACGATTGCCGCCGGTTCAGATCCGCGGCAGAATTTCAATCCCGCAGACCTTGGGATTCTCCACGTTCGGCGTGAACGTGATCTTCAACTTGCCGCCAGTCACCTCCACGTTGACGCTTTCAACATAGGCTTTATTGGGACCGCCGGCCTTGGCCCAGATGTCAAAATCCTTGAATTCATGTCCCTGGACATTGAAGGAAAAAACCCGCTGGCCCGGCCCGGTGATGCCCGTGTAAACCTCGGCGAAGTGGAGTTTCACCGTGTATTTGCCGTTGGGAACGGCAAAGTTGTATGCGGTCATGCTGTATCGTTCCGTGCGATAAAGAACTTGGTCCGGGGTGTCGGTGACGGCCGCGTTGGTCACTGCATACGTTTGTCCATCGGCGAAACCCTGGTCCGGCAGCCAGACATTGCCTGCGGAATCCTTCATTTGTTCGGTGACACCGGCTTTGATGCGAACCGGCGGAGTAACCGTCGCTGGCGGCGCAGGCGGCGCAGGCGGCGCCGGTGTTGCCGGTGCGGCAGCAGCGGTGGAGTCCGCATCCTCCGAATCTTGCTCCTCGGCCCGGTGGCAACCGGTCACCACGGCAACGGCCAGCAGCGCAGCAAAACAACCGGCCCACTTCGTGATCCGACCATTTGAATTTTTCATAGATTTTGTCCCGGTTAAGGGGTTTGCGGTTTTGGGTTAGGCAAACTTGCGGCGGCGGCGGGCTGGCAGCAAGCAAAATAATCAGGAAGATGCGCCCAAGCCGGCGATTTGCAGCAGCCAGGCGCGTTTGTTTTCAACGCCGGAGCATTTCATTCATGTCGCAGCGCTTCCAGCGGGTCGAGCCTGGCGGCGCGTTGCGCGGGCAGCAGGCCGGCCACGAGGCCGATGAAGGTCGCAAACGCGATGGCCCCCGCCACCAGAAACAGTGAGACGTGAAAAAACTGTCCGTGCAGCGGCAGATCCCGAATGCGCGCGTAAATTGCAATCGCCTGGTTCAGCCCCAGCCCCAGCAACCAGCCGATGACCAATCCCGCCACTCCGCCAATCATGCCGATGAACCCCGCCTCCAGCATGAACATCCGCCGGATTTCGGCGCGGGACGCGCCCATCGCTTTCAGAATGCCGATTTCGCGCGTGCGCTCGTAAATCGCCATGACCATCGTGTTGGCGATGCCGATGGTCGCCACCAGCAGCGCGATGCTCCCGATGAGCGTGAACATCATGGTCACCACCGTCAAAATGCGGTTGGCCACCGTGACAAAAACCTCCAGCGACTGCACCTGAAAGCCGTCGCCGCGCAATCGGGCGGACAAATCATTGGCGCGGCTCACGTCCGCCGCCCGGATCGTCACCGAGTCGTAGCCGTCGCGTTCCAAAATGTTGTTGGTGTTGAACCACCAGTTCTTCATCGCGATGCGGTCGGCGAGCGACGCCTGAATCGTCGGCGCGCGTTCCTGGGAAATGCCCTGCACGCGCAAAGGGAAGTTCTGCGCCTCGCCGCGCGACGTGCGCAGGATGGCTTCCACATTCTGCCCAATCACGCGGGCAAAATCGTTGGTGGCAATGCCCGCGTCGCGCGCGACACCCTGGCTCAAAATGATGCCGCCCGACTCCGAAAGTTCCAGCGAACCGGCGACGGCCTGCGGCAATTCCTGAAACACCATCTGGCCGGGCCGGAAATCCCCGCCGCTCATGCGGACCGGCAGGTTCGTTCCGTTGCAGTTCAATTCCAGACCCACCGCGCCGGGCAGGTTCACTTCGGGAACCACCTTCACCACGCCCGGCAGGGCCTTCCATTGGCTGACATCCTGCGACGTGATGATCTTTCTCCGGGACAAAAACCCGAACGGATTGAAATCGCCGCGCCGTGACCCGGGGGAAAAGACCGTGAGGCTGTTCAGACCGAGGGATTCAAACTGATGGTTGATCTGCCGCCGCACGCCGGCCGCGAGCGAGACCATGAGCACGATGGTCACGGTGCCGACCACGACGCCCAGTGACGCCAGCGCGGAGCGCAATTTGCGGCGGCCGACGTTGGAAAAAGCGGCGCGGACCTGGTCTTGAATTGTCATGCCGGGACCTCCGCGTTGCGCCTGGTTTCGATGTGCTGAATGCTGCCGTCGCGCAAATGAATGATGCGGTCCGCGCGCGAAGCCACCTCCAAGTCATGCGTGACCATCACCAGCGTCAGGCCGTTTTGCCGGACCAGGCTGCAAAGCAAATCAAGCACGGCCGCGCCGGTTTTGGTATCGAGATTCCCCGTCGGCTCGTCCGCCAGCAGCAGCGGCGGGCGGTTCGCCAGCGAGCGGGCGATGGCGACGCGCTGTTTCTCGCCGCCGGACAGTTCGTTGGGCTTGTGCGAAACTCTTTGCGCCAGTCCGACGGATTCCAGCAGGCCCGCGGCCCGGGTGCGCCGTTCGCTCCGGGAAACTTCCGCCAGCACCATCGGCGACTCGACATTTTCCACCGCGGTGAGTGTCGGCAGCAGGTTGAAACTTTGGAAGATGAAGCCGACGCGCTCGCGGCGATGACGCACCAGTTGCGGTTCGGTGGCCGCGCCGAGCGACAAACCGTCCACGGAGATTTCGCCGCTGCTCGGACGGTCCAGGCCGCCGATGAGATTGAGCAAAGTGGATTTGCCGGAGCCGGAAGGCCCGACCAGCGCGGTGAATCCCCCGCGCGGAATCGCCAGGTCAATTCCTGACAACGCGGCGACGACCGTCTTGTCCACCTGATAACGCCGCGTCAGACCGTGCGACTGGATCAAGGTATCATCCACAGCCAAATCCTGTTGGTTGCCGCAAAAAATGCGAGCAAATTCGGGCTGGAAATCCTGCCGCCGCGCGGCGCATGATTGGCAATCATTGCATTCGATCAAACGTATTATGGCAAACCAAACAGAAACTATCCGGGTCGGGCAGATTGAAATCCGGTTTCTGCTCGAAAGCAAGGACACCAACGGCCAGCTCGCCGCGTTTGAATTCACCGTTCCGGTGGGCGCAAAAGTGCCCATGCCCCATTCTCACGAACACTACGACGAAACCATTTACGGACTGGAAGGCGTGTTCACGTTCACCGTCAATGGCCGCGTCACGGAAGTCGCGTCGGGCGAAACGCTCTTCATCCCGCGCGGCGCGGTGCATGGCTTCAACAATCTGAAGCCGTCAAACGCGAAAGCCCTTGCCGTCGTGACGCCCGCGCTCATCGGCCCGGAGTTCTTTCGCGAAATGGCCGCCATCATCAACGTCGGCGGCCCGCCGGACATGGAAAGAATCAAAGCCGTGATGAACCGGCACGGACTCGTTCCCGCTCCGCCGCAGAAATAGACCGGTGCGCTGGTGGCCGTCTGCAAAGACCCGCAGCAACAGCACGACATCCCGCCCGTGATGGAGATCGCAAAAAGATTCGGGCTGGAAATCCTGCCTCCGCCCGGGGCGTGACGCGACTCTGGCCGCGACCGCGTTGCGGTTGAGGTGTCTGGGGGGACAGGAGGGGAATTGTCCCTTTCTCACGGCCTTCTTGCCGCCGGCGCCCATTTGTCCTAAAATTGGACAGATTTTGTCCCGCATCCCGGACTTTTGCCCTCTGACCGGGTTAAGTCCGTCACTGACTTGGTTAAGTCAATGACCGACTTAGTTAAGTCAGAGGCTGTTTGAGTTAAGTCCGAGACCGACCGGGTTAAATCTGAAGCTGACTTAGTTAAGTCAGAGACTGTTTTGGTTAATTCTGTAGCTGACTTAATTAAGTCAGAAGCTGACTTGGTTAATTCGGTGGCCAACTTAATTAAGTCAGTGATTGATTGAGTTAAGTCGAAGGCGGACTTAGTTAAGTCGTTGACTGATTGGGTTAAATCAGAGGCCGACCGGGTTAAGTCAATGACGGATTTAACCCGGTCAGAGACCGACTTAACCTGGTCAAAGCCCTTAAAACGCCGAAAACCGCGGTTTTTGATGGTTTTGGCCTGGAACCATCTCCCAACTGGCTAAATTTGACCACCGTTGTGGATAGTCAATGTCCCGCCCGCCCGCCGCCCCGTCCCCGGCGTGCTGGAGGCCGACTGCAAAGATCCGCAGCCACCGCCGGACATCTCGCGCGGGATGGAGATGGCGAAAAAATTCGGGCTGGAATTCCTGCCGCCGCCCGGCGCAATTTAAGGTGACTGGTTGAAAGTTTTGGCGATCTGAGCAAGAAACAATCTTCGCATCACGTCGTATCCGCGCTCGTTCGGGTCTTCGAGATTGTCAAACAACCAATAATGCGGGTCATGCCAATCGTAATTGGCTCTCCAAAACTGCGTGCAATGAATTCCGTGACCTAAAAAAGCCGCGTGCATGTCAACGACATGAATATTGGGATGTTTTTGAGCACTGCGCGAAATGACATCATTGTAAGCATTAAGAATTGTCTCGGCATCTTTCCATGCTGGCAAACGAGCTCTAGTCGTGTCGCCAACCCCGTCTGTTGGATCAAAAATATTTGCCAGATAAATTTGGCAACCGCCGGGAAATCTGGATTCAACTTGTTGAATCATCGTTTCGATGCGTTGCCCAAAATTGTTTATCCACGGTTTGGCTTCATCCAAAGTTGCCCCATACATCGCCTCTTCGCGTGGTGGCGTCCGCTCATAATTATGAATGAGGTCGTTGCCCCCGTTGTGATCACGATAATTCCAAGAGTGTTTGAATCTGCCTGATGCAGATGGGACAATTCCTTTTCCAAAAGCTCAATCGAGGTGCTGCCGGAGATGGCTAGATTGGTAAATGCAAATTTAGGAAAAACTGTTTCCAGACAAATCCCTTTCATTTCTTGAAACTCATCCGCCGGATTTTGAACCAATCTGTCGAAATAAGAATATCCCTTCTTCGCGCCAAAACCGGCAGTCACGCTGTCTCCGAGCCCAACAAATAAAACAGGCCGATTGGTCCATTGGTGTGCAAATGTTTCATTCGAGACGGTCGGACCTGCTGGGCCACTTCCAACCGGAACGCTAAACCAAAAATAAAGACAGGCGGATGCCCCGATGATCAACACAAGACCTGACGCGAAAATTATTCGCAGGCGCTTTCGTTTCATTTGAACAATTGATCAATTTTTGCCTTCACCCCAGCATCCATCTTGATCAACGGTGGCCACGCACGCTTGAAACCTTCGCCGGGAATTTTCTTCGTCGCGTCCGTTTTCATTTCTTTTTCGCCCGGCGTTTCACTGATTGCGTCGCGGCCAGTGCGTCGCGCAGCACGGGAATCGTCAGCTTGTCCTTGGCGCGGTTCGCGGCGATTTTGCTGGCGAGAATCCGTTCCAGCGAAAGCACTTTGAGTTTTTGCCGCCCCAGCGAAATGTCCACGCAGTTTTTTATTTCATCGGCAAATGTCCCCAAACCGTCCATGCGAATCACGATGTCGAACAGTTCCGCGCCCGCGCCGGCGAGCATCGGCGGATTGAAATTGCTCGGTGGCACATAAGCCGCGCCGACTTCCTGCAACGCGCGGGAGATTTTCGGCTCGCCAAGATTCTCAAACCAGAGGTCAACATCCTGCGTCACGACGGGCGCGCCTTGCAGCGTGGCGGCGGAAAGCCCCACGACCATGAACCGCACCTTGCGCTTCAGCAAAACCTGCAGCAGGCGCAGTTCACTTTCTGAAAATGGCAGTGGCGCGGCCACGGATTAAGCTCCTTTGCAGCCGTTCGAGCGGCGGTTGCTCCAGCAAAATCAAAGTGTGGCGGACGTTGTCGCGGTCGGCATCGGGATGGTCGGCGAGAATTTTCCCAACGCGCGTTGACAGCCGACGTGCCCAGCGACCGGCTTTGGCGGCATCCATTGGTTGAACGCGTTTTTTCATTCGAGCGATGCAAGATTAAGCCTTTTATCAAGGCTTGTCACCGGCATTTCCAAACAGGGAATTGATTTTAGCCTTCACGCTTTCATCCATCTTGATGAGCGGCGGCCAGGCGCGTTTGAAACCTTCGCCGGGAATTTTCTTCGTCGCGTCAATACCCATTTTGCTGCCGCTGGCGATTTCGCTCGTCGCGTGGTCGAGCACGTCGGACGGGCCTTTGGTGAAGATGCTGTCGCGCTGCGGATCGGTGTTGGCCGTGAGATGGAACAGCACTTCGCTGGTGTTGTGGACGTTCACGCCGGCGTCCACCACCACGATGTATTTCGTGAACATCATCTGGCCCATGCCCCAGAGGCCGTGCATGATCTTGTAGGCCTGCATCGGGTAGGTCTTCTTGATGCTGACGAAGACGAGGTTGTGGAACACGCCTTCCGCCGGCAGCGCGATGTCCACGATCTCGGGGAAATTCATCTTGAAGATCGGCAGGAACAATTTCACGCTCGCGCCGCCGATGTAAAAATCCTCCATCGGCGGAATGCCGACAATCGTCGCCGGATACACCGCGTCCTTGCGATGCGTGATGGCGGTGATGTGAAACACCGGATACGGCTCGGGCAAGGTGTAATAGCCGGTGTGATCGCCAAACGGCCCTTCGTCGCGCAACGGCTCGGTCGGGTCAATGTAACCTTCGATGACGAAATCGGCGTTGGCGGGAACTTCCAGATCGTTCGTCTCGCACTTCACCAGCTCGACGGATTTTTTGCGGAGATAACCGGCGAGGAGAAATTCATCCAGTCCGTCCGGCAGCGGCGCGGTGGCGGCGAAGGGAAACATCGGGTCGCCGCCGATGAAAATGGCGACGGGCATCCGCTCGCCGCGTTTCGTAATAACGACGGCCATGGCGCGCGGCGACTTTCTGCAACTGCCAGTGCATGCCGGTGGTTTTGTCGTCGTAAATCTGGATGCGATACATGCCGAGATTGCGTTCGCCCGTGTCCGGGTCGCGCGTGACGACGCACGGCAACGTGATGAAACGCCCGCCGTCGAGCGGCCAGCATTTGAGGATGGGCAAATTCAAAAGCGTGGGGAGCGCACGCGCCTCGCGTACTGCGGTTGACGCCTCGTCAACCGCGCCGAGCGCGCCAACGCGCGATGGCGCGCGTTCTGCCGACGACGAGGCGTCGTCGGCTGCGCCCGGGGCAGGCGCGCTCCCCAGTATGTCCGGCGCCGCCGGCCACGGTTCTTTGCGAGATGGTGGCGCGTCAAACTTGTGAATCACATCTTTGCACGAACCGCGTCTTCACGTTCTTCGGTTTCGCGTGGCGCAAATCCAGCGCGAGTGAGAGCAGCTTGATGGCTTCCTTGAAACTCGTCGGCGGCTTGGCCTTCATCAGCGCGCCGAGTTCGTTCGCCACTTCGTCCACGGACTCCGCGCCCATGCTCATGGCCATGCGCTTGTGCGAGCCGAGCGTGTTGATGGCCACGGGGAAACGGCGAGACGACGCCGTTGACGGTGGGCTTTTCGAACAGCAGCGCCTTGCCGCCGCCGGGCGATTTCATTTCGCGGTCGGCGATCTCGGTGATTTCGAGTTCGGTGGCGACGGGCTGGGAAATGCGCTTCAGTTCGCCCGCATGGTCGAGCGCGTTGACGAAATCGCGGAAGGAATCAAAAGCCATGCCCAGAAGCTAACGGAAAACATTCCGCCGGGCAATGCGGGGAAAATCAGCACCCTGCGGGACAATCACAATTTCAAGAAAACAGCACAACCGGCCCCCAGCCGGCATCCGTGAAGTTGCAGGTTTCCGAATCCGGCAGCAGGCTCGCCGCACCTGCCCGTCAATTCTGCGGTCGAAGCAGATAAAGTCCGGCGCCGTGGGAGTTGATTTCCTGCGAAAACGCGCCGGTGGACGTGCCGAGGTCCTTGTGATTCCACAGGTCACGGACCTTGACGGAACCGGAAAAGCCGAGGTCAGCGAGCGAAACCGTTACATTTTTCGGCAAGGTCGCCGTCTCATCCGCCGCCGGCGTATTGGTTGGCGTCTGCGGGGAAGCGGCGCCGGGCGCGCCGCCGCGCCGGCCGCGGGCAACTGGCGCGGGCGACGCGTTGAACAGCGCAACATATTTGTCCTTCGATCCCGGCACGTCCGCGACCCAGGCGACCGTGTTGTTGGTGTTGAAAAGCTGCCGGTTGTTCGTCGAATTTTGATTCACCGCCAGCACTTCGTCATTTGTCAGGAGCGCGAGCGTGAAGTCGTCGTTCTTCGGCAGATTGCCGCCGAGAATCAGGGGCGAGCGGGCGATGCACCAGAGGCTCATCAGCGTGAACTGCTCGTCCTTGGTGAAATGCGTCCAGTTGTCCCGCGTCTGCCACGCGCGAACGTTGCCGAGCGGCAACATGTCGGCGTCGGGCCAGTGACCGGGACCGCGAAACGGCGTCCAACTGTTCAGCCGCGCGAACTGTTCGTAGAGAGAGCGCCAGTTGTCCCAGAAGTCATTGCTCACCCGCCACAGGTTAGCGTGCGTCTCGATATGTTCGCCCTGGCTGACGGGTGTTGCGCCCGGCGAAGTTGAAAAAACGATCGCCCGGCCCGAATGATCAATCGCCTTGCGGATGGCTTCAATTTCATCCTTGTGATACGGGCGAGGACAAATCGTCCACCTTGACGTAATCCAATCCCCAGGAGGCGAACAGGGCGAACACGGAATCGTAATACTCCTGCGCGCCGGGTTTGGTCATGTCCACGCCATACATGTCGCCGTTCCACCCGCAGATGGAATTCGTGTTGGCGATGTCGGCGGCGGTGTAGGACGTTCCCAGGACGGGCAGCTTGTTGGCCACGGCCTGACGCGGAATGCCGCGCAACAGGTGCAGGCCAAATCTCAAACCTTTCGCATGCAAATAATCACCGATCGGCTTGAAAGAATGCGTTTCCGCCGTCATCGGAAAACGGTTCGTCGCCGGGAGCAACCGCCCGTTGGCATCCATCTCCAGCACCGCGCCGCGGCGATACGCGGTGCGTGTGCGCGAGCGGTTCATACCACTGGATGTCAATCGTGATGATGTCCCAGCCGTGCGATTTCAGTTTGTCCGCCATGTAATCGGCGTTCTCGATCACATTGGATTCCCAAACGCCCGCGCCGTAACAATCCCACGAGTTCCAGCCCATCGGCGGCGTCTGCGCCCATTTCCAAAAAGGCGGATCCGCCGTCGGCGGATCCGCCCGCAGGATGAGTGGCAAAGCGGCGAGCACCGCGCTGGCGAACAGCAGTGCGGGATTTGATCTGGCGGACATGATCACGGGCGATGCCGGGTGCAATTACTTTTGCGGGTCCAGCTCGATGGCATTGATCTCCGGATTTTCAACGTTGGGGGTGAAGGTAATCTTGAATTTTCCGTCGGTCACTTCCACCGGCACGCTCTCCACATACGCGCGATCCGCCCCGCCGGCTTTCACCCAAACGTCAAAATCCTTGAAATCATGGCCCTGCACGTTGAAGGAAAATACGCGCTGCCCGGGTCCAGTGATGCCATCGAAGGTTTCGGCGAAGTAGAGTTTGGCGAGGTATTTGCCATTCGGAACATCGAGGATGACGGAATCCATGCTGTAATGTTCGGAGAGGAACAGTCCGGCGTCCTTGGTATTGGCAATGGCCGTGCCGGCGTCGCGTTCAACCACGTCGCCGCCATTGAATCCCGTTTCGGCCTGCCACACGTTGCCGCTGGAATCGGTGAACGGCGTGGAGGAGCCCGCCTTGATTCGTATGATGCCGTTTGCGCTCGCGGGAACGGCGGCCGCCGGCGCGGCTGCCGGGACTGGCGCTGTTGCTGCCGCTGGCGCGGGCGCCGCGGGCGGGGTGACGGCGGCTTGCGGCGTCGCCGTCGCCGGCGGCGTGGAACTTTGTTCATGCGTCTGGCAGCCGGTCGCGAAGGTCAAAATGCAAGCCGTCGCGCAGAGGCATAATGCTTGTGGAAGGATGTTTTTCATAATGTTCAGGTTTAGGTTGTGGTTCGTTGTTTCTTGTTTAATGTTCTACTTCATTGGGCGGTGATTGTCATGGGTAATTTCAACTGGATGTCGTCGGAGGCCGCGCCGATGAGAAACTCATATTTCCCCGGCTCGACGACGTATTGCTTTTTGTCCGTGTCCCAGTAACGCAGGCGTTCGGCGGGAACGTCCACCGTGACGTTGGCGGATTCGCCGCGCTTCAGAGGCACGCGGGCAAATCCGCACAGGGCCAGTTTCGGCTGCGGCACGGCGGAGTTGACGTGGCGGAAATAGACCTGCGCCACTTCGTCCCCGTCGAATTTGCCGGTGTTCTTCACGACGAACGTGACTTTGGCCGTGCCGTCGGCGGCCATCTTTTTCGACTTCAGTTTGGCGCCGCCGAAGGCGAACCTGGTGTAGCTCAAGCCGTGGCCGAACGCGTAGAGCGGCTGGCCGGTGAAGTAGCGGTAGGTGCGGTTGGCCATGGAATAGTTGGTGAACGCGGGCAGATCGGTGGTGGCCCGATAGAACGTGACCGGCAGGTGGCCGGAGGGGTTCACGTCGCCGAAGAGGACTTCGGCCACGGCGCGCCCGCCTTCCTCGCCGGGATACCAGGCCTGGAGAATGGCCGGCAGATGGGCGGCTTCCCACGGCATGGCCATCGCCGAGCCGCTGCAATTGACCAGGATGACCGGCTTGCCCGTCGCGTAAAGGGCGTGGAGGAAATCCTCCTGCACCTGCGGCAGTTCGATGCGCGTGCGGTCGCCGCCGTTGAAGCCGTCATAGACATTGGCGCGACCGTTTTCCTCGCCTTCAAGCTGCGAGTTGATGCCGCCGATGTATATGAGGATGTCGGCATTGGCCGCGTTGCTCAAGGCCTCCGCCTGAAGTTCCGGAAGCGGGCGGGCCGGCGCGGAGGGAGCGCCAAAGCCCCGGCCGGCTCCTCCGCGAAAACCTCCGTTGGTGCCGGCGGCGCTGGAACGAACCACCAGCGGACAACCTTCGGCATAAGTAACTTCAACATCGTTGCCGGCGATGGCCTGGATTCCCTGCAGGATCGTCACGGCGGAAGAGGGCGTGCCATTGTAGTTGCCGTAGAGCATGCGCTGGTTTGCGGCGTTCTCGCCGAACACGGCAATCCGTTTCACCTTGGAACGGTTCAGCGGCAGGACCCCATTGTTCTTCAGCAGCACCAGCGATTCCCGCGCGAGCTGCAACGCGGTTTGCCGGTGCTCTGGCGTGTCCAGTTGGTTGGTCGAGATCAGCAGGTAAGGGTTCAGGTTCGTGGGGTCGAACAAGCCGAGTTTGAAGCGGGTGTCCAGGCTGCGCCCCAGCGCCGTGTCAATTTCGGCGACGCTGATCAGGTTCGAGTGGACGGCGGCCAGCAGGCTGTTGTAGGTCTGGCCGCAGCACAGGTCAGTGCCGCCTTTGACGGCGCGCGCTGCGGCTTCCGCGGGCGTCCGGACGGTGTGATGATTGCGCCAGATGTCGCCGACCGCATCGCAATCCGAAACCACCTGCCCGTCAAAACCCCACCGGTCGCGGAGAATGTCCGTCAGCAGGAAAGTGCTCGAAGCCACCGGCTCGCCATCCACGGCGTTGTAAGAGCTCATCACGGCGCCGACGTGCCCTTCCCGCACGGCGGCCTCAAAGTGCGGCAGGTAAGTTTCGTATAAGTCCCGTTCGGAGGGATACACGTCAAACACATGCCGCAACGGTTCCGGTCCGCTGTGAACGGCATAATGCTTGGCGCAGGCCAATGCCAGCGTGTATTTCGGGTCGTCGCCCTGCAAGCCCTGGATAAAAGCCACCCCCATCCGGCCCAGCAGAAAATCATCCTCGCCGTAGGTTTCCTGGCCGCGACCCCAACGCGGGTCACGGAAAAGATTGATGTTGGGCGACCAGAAATTCAAGCCGCCGAACCGCGGGCTGTTCCCGTTGAGGCGCGCGCGGTTGGCGTTGTTCTTGGCGCGGCCTTCCACGCCGATCATGCCGCCCATTTTCTTGACGAGGTCCGTGTCCCACGTCGCGCCGTTGGCGATGGCCTGCGGAAAGACGGTGACACCGGCGGTGTTGGCCACGCCGTGGAGCGCCTCGCTCCAGTAATCATAAGCCGGCAAATCCAGCCCCGCGCGATGGATGGCGGGCGCGGAATTGCCCATCTGCCGCGCCTTCTCCGCCAGCGACATCCGGCTGATCAAATCCTTCACCCGCACCGCCCGCGGCTGCGCAGGATCGAGCCACAACACCGGCCCGGCAATCTGGGGAATATCCCTGGCCGCTGCATCCGCCTGATCAACCAAGTCCGCCGCCCGCACCAAAATCACCGAAGCCCCATTGGCGGCATCCTTGACCTCCAACGTGTTCATGCCCGCCACTCCGCTCGTCGCGTGGAAAGTCAACTCGATCGGCCCCCCAATCATATCCGCCTGATGCTGGATACTGCCGCTGGCAAATTGCACCACATTCGTCCCGCCCTCACCCGGTGCCACGCTCACGCCCTTCGCCAACACGCGATCACCCACCGAAATATCGAACACCCGCCCGCCCCCGTTGGCACCATCCCCGCCCACTTCACCCACCACACCCACCGTGATGGTATATCTCCCGTCCGGCAGTCCGGAGATCGTGGCCGTAAAATCCCGACCATAAATGCCCTCGCGATAAAAGTCCTCCGTTCCCGCCGGCACACCCGCGATCACGATCCGGCCGGGAACCCGGCGATGGGTGAAATCGCCGCTAAAACTCACCTTCTTCTCGCAGGAAGCGCACGACTCCTCCGCGGCGAACGCCGGCGCGCAATGCCAGAAACTCACGAGCAACGCCACCAAAATGGCTGCATAGAGTGACAGGCGACGAATGACGGGTGACTGGTGACGGGTGTTCATCCGTGGTTGATCTGCGGATTTTAGGTTCATGACTTTGTCCTTGGTTAAAGCGAATTTTCTTGGATTCAAGAATGGACTTACTTCATACCATACGCAACATACGAATGCGGCAGCGCCGTGAAGGTAAAGGTGGTGCGGGGCGGCGGGGCGGCCTGCCCGCGACCGCCGAAACCACCGCCACGACGGCCAAAACCGCCCCCGGTTGCCGGCGCGGGCAAGACTTCCTTGCCCGTCAGCAAATCCTGAATGCGCGGAATTGTGCCGGCCACGGAAACCGTGACCGTCACCTCCGTGGACAAATAGTTTTGAACGATGAACGTGTTGTTGTCATAGCGGAACAAGGCGACTTGGGCGGGAGCGCTGTCAATGCGAATGGGCTCGGCGGAAGCCAGCGCCGCCCGGATCACCCCGAGAACCGACTGCGGGAGGGCATAGAGGTCGGCGGGATCATTGGGGATGTTCAGAACGTAGAATTTGCCCTTGGAATAATCGCAGGAGAGCAGCACCGGATAAGTAGTGCCGCCCGGAGAAATGCCCAAAGCATCGCCCCACGCGTCATGCGTCAGGATGTTGAAGTATTTGATTTCGGGAATGAAAATGTCGCGCGCGGCCTCGTTTGGATCGGCCACCGGGGCATTGGTCGGGGAAGCGCCGCCCCGGCCAAAACCGCGCCCACCCCGAAACGGTGCGCCCGGCCCGCCGGCGAACGCAAACCGCCGCACCGGCACGGTGACGCCGGTGGTTTCGACTTCGCAAATGTCTTCGATGCCCTTGCCCTTCATGGCGCGCAGGAAACCGGACGTGACGCAGACCGATTTGCCGGCGTCCAGTTGGTCTTTGATTTTCTTGATGATGTTGGGATCGAACTTGGCCTGCTCGGTCAAAAGGACCATTTTGGCATCGGTCGGGAATTGCGGGAGGATGTCCATCGGCAGGCCGATCATGCCGAGATAATCGTGCAGGAACTCTTCCCCGGTGGCGTGGTAAGGCGTGTAGGTTTTTATCCCGACGGGCTTGCCAACTTGGGCCAACACCTTATCGGCCTGGCCGAGCGTATAGGCGGCGATGTCGGAGAAGGTGGGGCTGGCATCCCCGGCGGGAAGGGTTTTTTGAACTTCAGCCAGGTTGAGGCTGGTGGGTTGGTCGGCCCAGGCGCGATTGGCGCCAAACCGGACGCCGCCCAACATGCCGGAGTAGTTGAAACAACACATCTCCGGGCAGCGTGCGAACACGGTGTCCAGGAGCTGTTCGGAATAGCGGTCAATCGGGTTGGCGCCGCCCTGGTCCACCCAGCCGCCTTTGTTCACGCCGGGCTTGAGATTGTCCATGAACCGCATGATGTCGTAACTCAAGTAGGGCTGGAGATGTTGTTCCTGCCCGACCCAAAGACGCGATTCGGTTCCCGAAAACATGCCGTCGGCAATGAGCGGGACTTTTTCCGTGTCATTGCCCATGCCGGCGTATTGGTCATACCAGTTGGCCATCTTGATGATGACTTTGCACTTGGGGTTGACCGCCTTGGCTGCGCCGACAATGAGGTCCCGGGTGACTTCACGCATGGTTTCGAGACGGTATTGCGTCCAGGATTTGTTGCCTTTCGCCTTGATGTCGTAATCTGTTTTGCGGTCGAAGAAGAAATAATCGTCGAGCAAAATTTCGTCGAAATGGCGGGCGGCCAGTTCGACGGCCTTCTTCGCGAAGGCGCGGTTTTCCGGATCGGCGTAATCGAAACCCTGATAGCCATTGGCCTCGCTGACACTGAACGCCAAGCCGCCGCAGACCTGCACGCCCCGGTCCTGATAGAATTTCTTCAGCTTTTCCAGGCCGGCTTCGTCCACCAGCGTGTGATTGCGCATGACCTCGATGTAGATTTTGTCAACCTTGAGATTGCGCGTCAGATAGGACCAGGACTCGGCGGGGTCGGTATCTCCGCTCATCAAGCTGCGCACCGTTCCCTGGGTGGCGTAAGTAGAGACGATGAAACTCTTGTAATGGCCTTGGGCGTGGGCGGAGAAGGCCAAGGCCCCAAATGCCAGAAGAACAGCCAGCGTTTGCAAGAGTTTTTTCATTTTATATGCCAGTCGCATGATCGGGAATTAATCAATCCAGCTCTTGAGCGTGGGGGCGACGGAAGCCGCCCAGATATCAAAGCCCACGTCCGTAGGATGAAGATGATCGGAAGTGCGGAAACCAATCAGCCCGCCTTTGTCGTCGAGGAACTTGGAGTTGATATTCGTGAAGAAGACATGCTGCCCGTCGTCCAGTTTGGCGATGATCTTGTTGGCTTCCTCGCATTTGCGGCGATTGGAATCGCCGGGGCTGGTGCCGCGCGGGAAAATGGCCAGAAGCATGATTTTGGCATCCGGAAAGTCTTTGCGGAGTTCGAGCACAATGGCGCCGATGCCCTCGGCAATTTCCGCCCCCGAAGCGCCACCCGTGTTGTTGGTGCCGATCATGAGCATGACGGCCTTGGGTTTGTGGCCTTTGCCTTCCCCATTCTGCAAGCGCCAGAGCACGCCTTGCGTGCTGTCGCCGGAGATGCCGAAATTGGCAATCTTCACGCCGTTGAAATACTTGGCGAAGGCCGCCTTGCCGCCCGGATTGCCGTTCCCGTCGTCGTCCACGTTGATCAGATCCGTAATGGAATCGCCCAGGAACAAAACATCGAAATCGCCGTTGGTGGCGATGTTCAGGAAGGACTGGTGCCGCGGATTCTGCGGATTGCCGGTGGGCCGGATGCACGGGTTGTCACGCGGCAACTGAACCGTGATCAGCGATTCATACTTCTTTTTAAGATTCTTGTCCGGCGACTTCGCAATGAATTTCTTTAGTTCCTCGTTTAATGTGGCGAGTTCTTGAGCGGTGGGCCGCGGAATGGCTACTTCCGGCGGCACGGGTGCCGGCGGGCCGGGCGGCGCCTGCGGACCGCGGCCAAATCCGCCCCGCCCTCCGCCAGGGAAAGGTTGAGCGAAAGCGGCGCCAATTGCGGCTGTGCATAAAACGAAGCAGAGAAGGAATTTGAGGAAAATTTTCTTGTTCATGGAATTCACGGTGGTTAGCGGTGTGGTTCTGCGGCTCACTTGATCCATTTTTTCAACGTGGGGGCAACGGCCGCCGCCCAGATTTCGTAGCCCTCGGCATTGGGGTGAAGATTGTCATTGCGAAATCCGATCAGCGCACCCTGGGCGTTCAGGAACTTGTCGTTGAGGTTCAGGAATAACACATGTTTGCCATCATGCAATTTGGCGATGATCTTGTTGGCTTGCTCGTTCTTCACGCGGAGCGGATCCGCCGGTCCGGCGCCGCGCGGGAAGATGGCGAGGAGCAAAATTTTCGCGTTCGGAAAATCCTTGCGCAGTTCATAAACAATCGCGCCGACGCCCTCGGCAATTTCGGGGCCGGTGTTGCCGCCGGTGTTGTTCGTGCCGATCATCAGCATCACGGCCTTGGGCTTGTGGCCCTGGCCCTCGCCATTTTTCAAACCCCAAAGCACACCCTGAGTCGTGTCACCGGCCACGGCGAAATTGGCCACCTTGTCATCGCCAAAATACTTTTTGAAGACGCCAGCGCCGCCCTGGGCGCCACCTTGTTGCCACCAATCGGTAATGGAATCGCCCTCAAACAGAATGTCAAAATCGTCGTTGGTGGCGGTCGCCACAAATCCATTGTGACGCTGGGTGGTGCGCACGCCGGTCTGCACGGGCGCGATGGCGGAATTGGCGCGGGGCATTTGGACCGTGAGGAGCGGTTCCCATCTCTGCAACAGATGCGCATCCGGAGACTTGGCGATGTATGCCTTGAGATCGGCATTAATCTTGTCCAGTTCCTGCTGCGTGGGACGCGGAATGGCGACCGCCGGCGGCACCGGTGCGGGCGGGCCGGGCGGCAGCAATTGGCCGCGGCCAAAACCCCGGCCGAAGCCACGGCCGGGGCCGCCCGGGGCGACGGCGGGCGCGACTGCGTTTGTTGTCGCCGGGACATTTTGGGCGCGCAGGTCGCAGACCGTGGATCCGCTCAAGATGCCGCAGGCAAGGAGTGTTAGGAATGCTTGCTTGTTCATGAAAATTCTCATGGGTTATGGATGGTTTGGGTCAACAAAAAACAGCGGATTGAGTTCGGGTCTGCAAATTGCGGGTGACGCCGGCCTGACGCCGACTTCCAATATATCGAATGCTGGATGAGACTGGGCATGGGGCATTTTGTCGGGATCCGGATCATAGCGACTGAATGACTGACGAAGGCCACGCTCGCCCTGCGGAATAAACTGCCAGGCGTCTTTGGGCTGTCCGGAGGGTTGTATTTCACGGGGCGAGCGAACACGGCGGCGAATCCGAAGAAGCCGTTGCGGGAAACAAGTCTGAAGAGAGGATTCATGGAGGATTTTAGGGCGACAGCGTGATTATTGTTCTGGGAATAGCAAGCCGTTTCTTGCCGAATGGCCGGGTTGAGGTTGAGTTGACATTCACATTTGCCCTCATCGGTCATAAGGTTGGAGCGCGGCAACGTATTTTTCAAGGAGCGTCTTGAGAGCCGGGCCGCCTTCCGGCCCGCGGCGCAGCGATTCAACCTGCCGGGTCGGTAGTTCGTGCAATGGCACGAGCTGGGCAGACTCCAAAAGATTGGCGGCCGTCTCTGCGATGTCCAAGCCGGTCTGCCAGCTGCCGTCCGGGCCAGCCAGCCAGCGGCGGGCATCGCTGATGGTGCGGGTCACGCGGCCTTCACGGTTGGGCCGCTCGAGCACAACCTCCGGACCGCGGTTGCGGAAGAGGCCCATGACCGCCATCGGGATGGACGGATCGCGAATGGTGCCGTCGGGATAAAAAATACCGTGAACGTCGCCCCAGGCGCGCGGGCGGCCGGAGGCGATCATCAGTTCAAACAGGTAGTAACCGATGTGGTCGTTTAGGTGTTCTTGAATGGCCATGTCGTAAGGATTGGCGCGGCAAACGCAGCACATTTCATCATCCATGACCTGCTTTTTCGCCTTGGCGCCGGCCAGTCGGGCCAATTCGATGTCGGTCCGCACCTCCTGCCGGGTTTGCAGATAGTTGTGGAACACCAGGACATCCACGTCTTCCGGATATTTTTCCATGTTTGCCTCGTAAGCAAAGCCAATGGTAACGGGCGTGTGGGGGTCAAGCTTGCGAAACACGCCGGCCATGTGCCGCGCGAACGCGATGCGGCTGGCCGGGCGGTTGGTGGGCGTGGGTGGGTAATCCGGCTCGTTGAAAACATCCCAGAAGGCCAGGCCCGGTTCGTTGCCGAGCGTGTCCACGTAGAATTTGGCGTATTCTTCCGCTCCCGGATAACCTTCGCTCTGCATGGCCAGGCTGTAGCCGATCACGGGCATGATGCCGATGCCGCGCCGGTCGGCGGCGCGCACGAGGTGGAGGAGATTTTGCCGGAGAGTTTGCTGGAGTGCTTCGTTGGTCTGCGAGGCGCGGAAAAAAACGCGAAGCTGGTTGATGCCTAATCGTTGGGCGTAATCCAAGTCGCGGTCCACGGTCGCCGCCGGCCAGGAACTGTTCCACTCGTAATTCGCGCCGCGGATGGTGGCGGTGTCCACCGGCGTGCGCGAGTTCGCCCGGCGCACGATGGGATACACGACAACCGGAGCCGGGTTCGCGGGCAGGGTGGCGGGGCGGACGCCGGTGCTCGCCGAGGCGCCGGGCCGCTCGAAGGGTTGCAGCAAAGCGATGTAATTGGTCATCTGCTCGCGCAGGACGTTGGGGTTGGGCTGCCCTTGCCGCAACAGTCCGATCGTGCGGCTGGGCGGCTCGCGCATGGAAATCAATTGGGCCGCCTCCAGCAGGTTGGCCAATTTCTCCGCGTCCTCCAAGCCGTCCTGCCACGTGCCGTCGGGGTTGTCCAGCCAGGCTTGGGCGAGCTGGATGTCGGTATTGACCCAGTTTTCGCGATTGACGTTTTCCAGAATGGCGTTGGTTGACCGGTTGCGGAACAAACCGAACATCGCCGCGGGAATGGCCGGATCGCGCACGGTGCCGTCGGGATAAAACACGCCGTGAACATCGCCCCAGCGCTGGGTGATCATCAGTTCCCAGATATACCAGCCGACGTGGGCATTCATGTGTTCCTCGAGCGTCACGTCGTAAGGGTTCGCGCGGGCGATGCAGCCGGTTTCGGTGTCCATCACCTGCTTGCCGGATTTGGCGGCGAACGACTTCGCGCGGGCAATGTCGTTGGAGATGGCGGCGCGCGTCGGCAGGTAATCATGGAACGACAACACATCCACGGCGTCGGCGAGCGTCTCCATGTTGCGCTCGTTGGCCACGCCGATGGTCACCGGCGTCTGCTTGTCCAGTTCGTGCAGCGTCGCGGCAATCTGGCGGGCGATCTCCATTCGCTTCTGTTGCTGATCGCGAGGAGAACTGGCGGCGTTGTAATCCGGTTCGTTTGATGCGTCCCAAAATGCCAGAGCCGGTTCAGCGCCAACCGCTTTGACCAATGCGGAAACAAATTCGCGGATTTGCTTGCGATTGATGGTGCGATTGCCGTTGATGAACGACGCCGAATCGCCGACGGTGATCAACAAGCCGATGTGATGCCGGTTGCCCGCGCGGGCGAGGTTAATGAGATTTTTGCGAAAGGCCGCAGGGTTGGTTGCCCACGAAGCGTAATTCACGAAGACGCGCAGTTGATTCAGTTTCAGGCGGTCGGCGTAGGTCAGATCGCGCTCGGTCTCGGCGGCGTTGTAATGCAGCCAATAGTCGGTGGTGTTCGCGGCGCCGGCGGCGCGATAGTTGGCGCCGCGTATGGTGGACAAATCAGTGGGAGTCAGTTTGGCCGTGTTGCCCGTGCCGCCAGGGGCAGGCTCGTGAACGCAGCCACCAAGGGCCAAAGCCATCACCAGCATGCCGGCATTGGACAAACGCAACTTCATAGACTCACTGGCATTTCATTTCGTCACCGGCGGACGATTGTCGCCCGCGTGCGGGTTCATTCAACCGCCTTCCATTTGAAACAGACGCCGCCCTTGCGGGCCGGAGTCGGGCCGGTGGCCATCGCCGTGACCGGTCCCGGTTCATTCGGCTGGGTCGCCAGATAGCGATGGTTTACCAATGACATGAACGCGGTGTCGCCGCGCATCAGGTTGATCCATTGGAGCGATTCCGCGTCGCCCGGCGGCTTGCCGGCGAGATCTTTCAGGGTGACTCCATCTTCCGCAGCGGAGACAAACCGGCCATTGGCCGCCTTCAACGCCACGCGGCCCAGGCCAAGATCAACGACCTGGAATTGTTCATTTTGCGGGGCGGTGCTGGTGGCGTCCGCCGCCACGTTGACCAGCAAATTGCTCTGGGTATCGGCGGCGAGATAGCTGCCGTCGGCGCCGCTGGCGAGCGTGATGGTCTTGCCTGTCGGAATATCCCGCTCAATGCCGCGGGCGCGCGGTTCCTCAACGGTGTAGTTGTCAAAACCGGCATAGCCGCCGGGCTGGCCGGTCGTGTTGAAGTTGAACAGGGCAGGGCGGACTCCTTGGAACGTCTGCAACTGGAAGCCGGGGATCGGCCAGGGATTGCCCAGCGGCGTGAATTCCTTGCCGTCCGCGCTCCAACTGAAGATCGCCTGATCCGTATCAAAATTGCAATGGACGCGAAGCCAAAGATGCGCCGGCGGAGTGCCCGGGCTGACAACGGGCGCGTTGGTCTGGGTGGCGGCCGCGCCGCCGCGCCGTCCCCGTCCGCCGGCCGGGGCGGTGAACAGTTGCAGCGACGTCGAGTCTGCGGACTTCACCACGCCGATCCAGGTGTAGGGATTGCAAAGCAACGCCAGACCCGCGTTGTCGCCAGCGACCAGACCCGTCGTGTCCAGCTCGACGGTCATGATGGATTCGGGGCCGGGCGGCCGCTGGCAAAGGCTGTTGCGGGCGTTGTAGAAATTGGCGGCCGGGAGAGAATGCAGGCGCAGCACGCCGGGCTTTTCGGTGAGCGACCATTTCGTGTCATCCGGAACGTGGTTCCATTGCCAGTGCGGATTCATTTTACCATTGTCAAAGCTGTCGTCGGGAACGTAGGCCGGCTCCGGCGCCTGCGTGTAGCCCGTGTCGGGTTTGACCCAGGTATTGGGCGCTTTGAGCAAATTGCCGGGCAGTCCGATGAGCGGGAAACCGTCGTCCCAAGTGATCGGCACCAAGGATACCATGCGGCCACCGCTGCCGTGGTCCGACATAATGATGCTCCACCACTGGCCAGAAGGGGTGTCGCACATGCCACCCTGATGCAACCAGATGCCGCGGTCACTGGGCCGGGCACGTTCGGGTGCCGCGGTTACACCCAGCGATTCGCCCTCGACCATGGTGGTAACAGTCCACGGTCCGTCAATGGAGTCTGCCTTGGCGACCATCTGATTTACCGGACCTCCGGGCATGGCGGAAACGTCGTAATATTTGCCGTTGATCTTGTAAAGGTGATGCCCTTCACCCATGCGCTGGCCCGGCGGGACGACCAATTGATGGTGAACGCCGGGAACGAAAGACTTGAGATCGGGCGCGAGTTCGTCAATTGGATAGGGATTGCTGTTGCCGGATATGAGGAAAATCTTGCCGAGGTCATCATCGAAGAGAACTGACAGGTCATGTCTTCCGGGCAACTCATTGCGCTCCCAAGGGCCGTTGATGGATTTGGAGCGGAAGACTTGGAGGCGGGTGTTGCCGACGTTGGAGAAGACGTAAAACGTGCCGTTATGATACCGGATGCACGGCGCCCAGATGCCCCGGCCATAAATGTTCTGGCCATCTTCCAAGCGATAGGCCGGGCCAAGGTCAAGCCTGTTCATGCAATAGCCGACCAGTTCCCAGTTCACCAAGTCCTTTGAATGAAGAATTTCGACTGCCGGGTTCATGTGCATGGTTGTGCCGGCCAGAAAATAGTCATCGCCCACGCGGATGGGGTCCGGGTCCTCAAATTCGCCGTAAAACAAGGGATTGGAGTAGGTGCCGTTGCCGTTGTCGGCGGTCCAGTGTTGGGTTGCAGCGGGCGGCAGCCCGGCGGCATCCGCCGCGGATGCGCGGTTCAATAGCGCGCCGCCGGCAAGCAGCGTTGCGATGACGAAACGGGCCAGGAGCGATTTGTGCATAAATTTATCTTGGGTTCTTGTCATTTTGAGAGGCGCATCATCAACATGTGGGGGAATTCGCAGGTGTTAATGGTGAACCGCAGGAGCGCCGCTGCGCTCGAGGAACCGGTCGTAAACGTGCAGCGAAGAATGGTTTGTTCATTGGCTGACGTTTTGTGGAACTGAATTTGTTGTCGGATCAAGCCGGACAAACATGCCCAACATCACGCCCTGGAAACCTCCGGCGGTGTCGGTGCTAAGGAAGGAAGATTGCAGATCTTGGCCGAGCTGGGCGCGGCGTGTTTGATCGCCGTTCCCGATGGCGTAAAAGGCTTTGGTGACGGGGCCAGCGCCCTCAATTTCAAGTCTGATGGAGGCAGGATTATCCGGAAGTTTTTCCGTTGCCAACACCCTGGGCGGAGCCGCGTTGCCGCCGCGCCGGCCGCCAAAACCGCGTCCCCCTGCCGCCGGTTGCTCCAGTGAAATCTCCGTGAGACGGCCGGACTCGATTTTCACGTTGATGGCGTAATAGTGACTCTCGTTCTGAAAGGCGGCCAGGCCGGCAACACAATTGGTGATCCGGGGCTGCGCCGTCAATGTGACTCCGCAGGTAAAATCATTGTTCTGCTGACGAACGACCAGGAACGACGGGTTGCCCTGGGCGGAGAGACGATCGGCGCGAGGTTCCAGAAATAGCGCCTTGTCGGTCTTGGAGGTGGCATACCATTTCGAGGTTGGCACGCGCACTCCGATCCAGCGCGGGGCCAGGGTGTCGGAGTCAAAGTTCTCGATGTAAGAGATGTTGCCGGTGGTGGGGACGGCCGCGGGTTTGTCTGCCGGAAGATTGGGCTTTTTGACAGTCAGGGGGACGGGCGTCCGCGGCGGCAGAATGACGGGCCAGCCGTCAGCCGTCCAAGTGACGGGAAGCATGAAGGTTTCACGTCCGGTGTTGAAGAAATTTCCCTGATAGGGCTGGCAGCCCAGGAACACCGCATACCAGTCGCCGTTTTGAGTTTGCACCAAGTCCGCGTGACCGGTGCAAGTGACCGGATCGGGCCGATCGCCCGGGAGGCCCATTTGAGTGAGGATGGGATTCTGGTCCCACGGCACATAGGGTCCGCGGAGTGAATCAGACCGGAAGATTACTTCGGTGTGAGCCGTGCTGGTGCCACCTTGGGCGCACATGGCGTAGAATTTTCCGTTGATCTTGTAGATGTGCGGCCCTTCGCACCAGACGGGACGCTTGGAAATGTCGGTGCCGCCGTTGATGATGATGGTCTTTTCGCCAACGGGTTTCTTTTGTTCGAGATCCATTTCCTGGAGCTTGATTGCGCGGTGGCCGTTGTATTGCGCTTGCGGCGGATCATCGCAACTGGTCACGTAACACTTGCCATCGTCATCGAAGAAGAAGTCGGGATCAATGCCTCCGATCCCTTGAAGCTTGATGGGTTCAGACCACGGGCCTTTGGGGTCCGTGGCGGTGACATAGTAGTTGCCCAGACTGCTGCCCACGAGGGTATTCACCACGTAAAACGTGCCATCATGGTAACGGATGGTCGGAGCGTAGGTGCCATTTTGCATGGCGCCGCCGCGCATCGGGAATTGCGAAGGGCGGTCGAGGACGTTGCCGATCTGGATCCAATTCACGAGGTCTTTGGAGTGCCAGATGGGAAGGCCGGGAAAGTAATTGAAGCCGGAGTTGATGAGGTAATAATCGTCGCCGACGCGGCAGATGGAAGGATCGGGATGGAAGCCGGCGATGATCGGATTGAGGTATTCGCCTTCCATGGGAGTGGTGGCGTCTTTGCCATTATAGGTGAACGCGGAGAACTGCGCCCAGGACGAAGTGTCTGGAGCGTCGGCGGCATTGACGTTTGCCGTCAGGGCCAATAAACCGGCGGCGACAACAAAAAGAGGACGGTTGAACATGTTAAAATCCGGGTGAAACCATTGCAGCGGTGGCGCGTGTTGGAATGAATTCTTTCATCGAAATGCGACGGACTTTTTACGCTTAATTGTCCGGCCGGTCAATCAAGGAACCGGAGGCGCACCATATCGTGTCGGCTTCGTTAAGGCTGTTTCCCATCGCCCAGAGTAACGGTGAAGCCCTTTATCGGTTTGTCGTCCGCGTCCAGAAACCGGGCGCAAAAATCCGTGGCGCCACTGCCGTTGATGACGGCACAGCGCACGATGTTCGGACCTTTCTTGAGCGTCAGCCGCTTGGAAACCCCATCATCAACGACCGTTTGGCGGTCGCCGTAGATGCCCGCAACTTCCTGGCCGTTGACCCACCAGACCGACGACGCATTGGAGCCTATGGCCAGGCGCACGTTGGGCATGTCCTCCGGGCAGTTGACCACCGTCACGGCCCAGAACAGCGCATTTGCCGGGGATTTGTTCAGAGCATTCGCGAAAATATACAGGTTGACGTTATAGACTGTCGTGTCGAGGGCGTGCCAGATGAGTTCCTGGCTGCCGACCGTCACCTTGTCCCCATCGTGCGGCATGACTGTCAATTGGTTGGGGAAGTATTCGACCTTTACCGCCGCCTTGCTGGCGTTTTCCGTCTGCTGGTTGCCGATATTGATGGGTTCGAGGATCAGCCAACGCGGCAGGAAACCCTCGGCATCCGGCGCTTTCTGCGGGGAGTCGGGAGCGTGCAAGGTGGGAGGTGCGGTCGTCCCCCGCCCGGCACCGCGTTGGGCGGCCGCAGGCTCACACCACACCGAGCCAACCAGCAATGCGAGTGCGGACATCAGGATATTGCGAGACTTGATCATAAAGGGCGCTTGTTTAAGTTATCGATTGTGGACATTGATTTCAGTGGCTTGGTTGGGGTTCACGGCTTTTTGAACAGCCAGCGTTGCCGGTCGCTGTCCGGATTGAATTTTTCCAACGTCGCCGAACTGCTGCCGATGGCGGAGATGGCGAGCGCCTCTTTCGAATTGGACTTTGGCATGATGCGCCAGGTGCCGTCGGTCAGTTGATCGAGGCGCCAGAGTTGCTCCGGCGCGCCAGTGAAGGCCGGCGCCGCTGTCAACTCACTGTCTTCGGTAGCCGCGAGCGCGCGATCCGTGTCCGCGATGGTAATCTTGAAATACGGCGAACCGGGATAGCCGCCGGCGTTGGTGACGGCGGAAACGGTCCATTTCTGCTGGGCCTGAACCATGTAGTTGGCCATGCGAACGTCAATGGCGCCAGCTGGCCAGTTTGTCGAAACTTGTGCGACATCCTGCGGCGGAATGGGGGCGCCAGTGCCGCCGAAAAGTCCGCGTCCGCCGCCGCCTGCGCCAAAGCCTCCAGCGCCGCCGCGTGGACCACGCCCGGCAAATGCGTTGGTCCCGCCGGTTTCACCGAATCCGCCGCGCCCGGCCACGGTGTTGGTTCCGCCACGTCCCCCGCGTCCGCCAAATCCGCCACCGCGCCCGCCGCGCGCGCGCCCGCCGCCGACCGGAACGCCTTCCACCGCCAGCTCCAGTGCCGTGCCGGTGCGGACGGATTCAATTTCATAAGTGCCTTCCTTCATGTTCTCGCCAGCCACCGGCCAGTCGTCAATCCACAGGAGCGGACGGATGTCGAGCACGCTGGCGCCGCCGCGATCCAAGTCGGCTTCCCAGTGCATGGAGAATTTTTGCGCGGCCGTATCGCCCAAATTCAGCAGCCCGAAATGCCCGGCGCCAACGAAGCGGCCACCGGAACCGATGACCAGCTTGCCGCCGCCTTCGAGCATGGGAACGCCCATGTTGTCCACGAAGGGGCCGGTCACTTTCCGCGAGCGGCCCACGCGGATGTTGTAGCCCGAAGCCGAACCGGCACAGCAGGAGCCGTGGGTGCCCAAGAGGTAATACCACCCGTCATGATAGATCATGTCGGTGGCTTCCAGGTTGATGCCGATGTTCGTGGGCGGTTCGCCCGGATGGAGCCGCTTGCCGGTCTTGGGATCGAGTTCAACCAGCCGGATGAAACCGACATACGAGCCGTAGGTGAGCCAGAGCCGGCCATCCGTGGGGTCAAGGAAGGCCGCCGGATCAATGGGATTGATAAAGTCGTCCGGGCTTTCGTATCCGGCGATGCTCCCTCCGTCTTCCCATTTATAGTCGGGTGAATCCGGATCGAGGGTCTTGCTCGAGATCATGGTGACGCCGGAAATATACATGAAGAAGCGGTCGCCGATGTGGATGACGTCGGGGGCCGCTCCGGTGCGCATGGGCGTGACGCCGCGCCGCCAAGTCCAGCCGTCGTCGGAAACCAGGGGGTTGCCGCCGGTGCCGTAAGTGTAGTATTTGCCATCGCACACGGTGACCGTGGCGGGATCGTGAATCCCGAATTGGCCGTCCAGCGCGAAGACGGACGGGGCCAGCGCGAGAATTGCGGCAGCCGTCGCGCCGGCAATCGAACACCGCCCTCCGGCGCGTAGCCTACGGGGCGGAGCGGCGATCGCCATCGGTTTCAACTCATTCATTAAATGTGCATTCATGGTTTCTTGGTTTGTTCAACGAAAGCTGGCGGTTTGAGAAAATAGCAGCGCTTGAACTCATCGGAAAAGTCGCTGTGCGAACAAATACAAATTGTTGTTCCAAGTGACGAAGTCGTGGGTGCCGGGGACTTGGTCCACGTTATAGACATGCGGAACGTTGTGCTCCTTGAGATAGGCGTGTGTGCGCTGGCTGAAGGTGAGCAACCCATCCCGGGCGCCGCCGGAAATCCACAGCAGCTTCAGCATCTTGGTGGCTTTTTCGGGATCCGGAACCAGTATCTCGGGCGTGCGCGTGTTGGGCGCGCAAGAGAAGCTGCCGACATACGCGAACGTATCGAGGTGGGTCAGGCCGAAATCAAGCGACTGCCCGCCGCCCATCGAGAGACCCGCGATCGCGCGATGTTCGCGGTCGGCATAGACGGAATAGTGCGACTCCATGAACGGAATCATGTCTTTTAACAAATCGTTCTCGAAATTCTTCCCCCAACCGTCGCCGCTCATCTGCGACGCGTCGCCGCCACCGCCAAAGCCGCCACCACCACGACCGCCAAACGCGGGCGGGAGGATTGCCGCCAAAAAGCGCATAATAGGTTGGGGCAGGCGCTGCGTTCATGGTGGTCTTTTGATCGTCGGTGATCGTTGGGGCGACTTTGGTGACTCCTTTGGTGTAACGGAGCATCGCAATATCGGTCTGGATGTTTGCCACCGCCTCCAATTTGGAGCGAACGACAGCGTCGTCACTCTTGGCCAGCACTGCGGTAACCACATCCTTCTCGGCCGCGGTCAGCTTGTCCTGTAAGGCGGCAATCTCGGCTTGGGCATTCGTGATGGCAGTGTTAAGCTGCGTGGTCTGATCAGCCGTCAACGCGCCACCGCCACCGCCGAATCCACCGAATCCACCAAATCCACCGCCACCGCCGCGCCCGCCACCACCATCAGCACCGGGGACCGACGCATTACCGTTGGGGAACACGGCAATCATCGGCACAATCTTTTTGTCGGCAATAAGATTATCGAGAATGATATGCGCCGCTCCCGGCGCCGTGTTCCACTCGGAAATCTCGTTGCCGCCGATGCCGTGGAGCAAAAACAACACGGGATACTTCTTGTCTGTGGAATAGCCGGGCGGAGTATAGACCTCCATCCAGCGCTTCAAATCTGGGGCAACCGCCGTGGCATCATAATACACCTTCTCGAGCTTGCCGTGTTCAATGTCAGCGCGCACCCGGTTGAAGCCTGCGGGCGCGGGAGGCACAGATTGCTTGTCGTCAGGTCCAAGCGTGGGGCCTCCGCCAAATCCACCCCGGCCGCCGCGACCACCCCCTCCGCCGCGCGCGCCGAACGCCTCGGGATTCGCTGCGACCGCGTTCGTCGGCGCGGGTTGCACCGCCGCCGGCTGCGCTGGAGCCGCGACGGCCGCGGGTTGGGTGGCGGGCACACTTGAAGCGGGAGCATTAGTGGAAGAATTGTTCTGGCCGGTCGCAGGGTTTGAACTGGTCCGGCAACCGGTCAAGGCAACCAGCGCGCCCGTCGTCAATGTGAGTGCAAGAATCGTTTTGTTTTTCATGAGCCTGGATGCGAGTTGTCGGTTGTGCTTGGGCGGCTATTGAAACAGCAGCGGTGCAAATTCGTGCAGGCTTCGCCGCCAGGTCTGCCACTCGTGGGCCGTGCCCGGCGAAACGTAAAAGTGAGCGTTGACGCCATCCGCTTTGAGCGCTTCGACAGCCGCTCTGGGGTCGCCGCCGAAACCGGGGAAGCCGCCGCGACCGCCACCGCGAGGCCCGCCGGGAACAGCCACCGGCATTCCGGGAGGAGTGCCGCCGCGGGTCCGCGACTCAAGTTCGACGCTGCCAGAGCTGAAGAACACCACTTTTGACCTGCCGCTTGAACGCAGCCATGTTGGTAATTTCGTTGGTGCCGATGGTTCCGCCGCTGAACAGGCCAATATAGGCGAACTTATCGAGGTGCGCCAGGGTGATTTGATGGGTCTGCATGCCGCCCATCGAAAGGCCGGCCATGGCCCGATGGGACCGATCGGCCTTCGTGCGGAAATTGGCGTCAATGTAAGGGATCAAGTCATTGATGAGGCGATGCTCGAAATCGCTGAAGTTGAACGTGCCGCCACGACCGCCTCTGCCGCCACGACCGCCTGCCATGCCGTTTGTTCCCCGCCAAATGCCCCCGCGCCCGCGCCTCTGCCGGCGCCGCGGCCCCTTCCGCCCGGACCGCCAAAGGGGCCGGGATCAACGCTGGTTGCCATTACCACAATCATGGGCTTGACCTTGCCTTCCGCGAGCAGGTTGTCGAGGATCAGGTTGGCACGGCCCATTTTAATCCACGCGCTGTAATCCTCGCCGCCGCCATGCTGCAAATACAGCACCGGATAATGCGTGAACCGGTGCTTTTCATAACCCGGCGGCGTGTAGATGTAAATGTGCCGCCACGAATTGGCCGTCTTGGAAAAGTAGTTCTTAATCTGCACGGTGCCGTGCGGCACGTCTTTCAACTCATAAAAACTGCTGTCCGGGGCGGGGATTTCGAAACCATTGCACAAATGGCTGTAGCCGATGAACGTCTGGACGTTCGGATCCAGCATAGTCGCGCCGTCCACAATCATCCAGTAATTGTGGTAGCCGGGCGCCATCGGCTCGCTGGTGGTATAGGTCCACACGCCGTCCGCGCCTTTGACCATGTCATGCGTCAACGCTGACGATGGAAACCTGCACACTTCTGCGCGTTGGTCGCGTCGAAGTGGAACGTCACGCGGTTGTCGGCTTCAATTCGCGGGTATTGGACCCTCGCGAAATTGTAAGGAGAAGGATGCGCCCCGTCGGCGGGCGCATTGGTCTGGCCGTTGACCCAAAGCGCACCGGTGGCGAACAGGACAGTAAAACCCAACACGGAGGTTTTCATAGTTTTCCCCACTCTTGATCTTTATAGGTTGCCGAGACCTGATTAACGGAACAGCAATGGAGCGAATTGATACAGGCTGCGCCGCCAGCTCAAGAACTCGTGGGCCGTGTTCGGCGAGACGTAGAACACAGCGTCTATCCCAGCCCCCTTGAGTCCATCCGTGGCCGCCTGGGGGTTGCCGCCAAAACCACCACCGCCGCCGCCACGTCCACCGCCGATGCCTCCGCGTCCGCCACCGGCGCCGGCCGTCGCAGTCGCGTTGGTCTCACCACCCCGTCCACCTCCAAATCCACCGCCGCCGCCGAAGCCTCCACGCCCGCCGCCGCGCCCGTTGCCGCCAGCGAGTTCACGGCTGCCAGAGCTGATGAACACCAGTTTGACCTTCTTCTTGAACGCAGCCATGTTGGCGGCTGCATTGGTGGAACCAGCCAAGTTCCTAATTTCGTTGGTGGTGATGCTGCCGCCGCTGAACAGGCCAATATAGGCAAAGGTGTCAAGGTGGGCCAGGGTGATGTTGTGGGTCTCCATTCCGCCCATGGACAGTCCAGCCATGGCGCGATGCGGCTGATTGGCGATGGTGCGGAAATGGGCGTCAATGTAGGGAATCAGATCGTGGATGAGGACTTTCTCGAATCCGGCGTTGCTCCCGAAACCACCGAAGCCACCGCCGAAGCCACCGCGACCACCAGCCGCGCCGTTTGTTCCGCCGGCAGGCGCAGCTCCCCCAAATCCGCCAAAGCCGCGTCCGCCCCGTCCTCCGCGTCCGCCTCCCGGTCCAGGGCCTTCGTTGGTCAAGCCGTAGGTTGTCACGATGATGAAGGGTTTCGTTTTGCCTTCGGCGATCAGGTTGTCCATGATCAAATTGGCGCGGCCTTGGTTGAACCAGGCAGTTTCATCTTCGCCCCAGCCGTGCTGTAGATAAAGCACCGGATAGCGCTTGCTCGTGTTCTTGTAGTAGTCAGGCGGTGTATACACAAAGGCGCGGTGCGCCGCGCTGTTGGTCGTGGGAAAGATCACCTGCTCCACCCGGCCGTGGGGAACGTCCTTGAGCGCGTAGAAGTCCTGGTCGTGGGCGGGAATTTCGATGCCGCTTTCCCAACGGGTGGAACCGTAGTAGTTCCCGGTGCCCGGATCGTTAAATGTCCCACCGTCAACCGAGAGGTGGTAGTAGTGGAAACCTTCGTCCATCGGTCCTGCCGTGGTGCCCACCCAGGTGCCGTCATCGGCTTTCGTAAGCTTTGTGCCGCCGCTTCCACCCAAGCCCAGGCTCACGGTGACACTTTGGGCTTCGGGCGCCACGATGCGGAATCGCGCGTAGTCTTGCGAGTTGACCTGCGGGTAGCGCTGGCCGGGCTGGTTCAAGCTCGAAGGCTTGAAATCCTCCATCAAATTGGTCTGGGCCATGGCCGGCAGAGCCGTCAGCAGTGGCACGAGAGCGAGGCTTAGAGTTGCAGTTTTCATGGGGTGTTTGGGATGGTTTGATTGATTCACGGTTGGGTTTAGTTGCGGAAGCGAAGCGGGGCAGATTCGTGCAGGCTCCGGTGCCCGGTCAGACACTCATGCACGGTGGCCGGTGATTCGTAACAAACGTGCTTGACCCCGGCTTTTTTCGGCGCTTGAGGCAAAGTCCGGCTGCCCGCGGGCAGGGTCAAAACAGTTAGCGGTTTAATTATCATATTTCCCGGCTCAAAGCTTTGGTGGCATCATTTGTCCCAGTTTCAAAACTGTGGCGGAATATCGCATAGGTGGTGCTGGCCCGATTCTGCGCTAGAACTGTTGAAACGGCCGAACCGGCGCCCAACAACATCTTCATTGGAAATGGCTTCATGAAAGTTTGCTTCGCGTGTATTGGGGTGAACCTACAAAGACGCGGCGATTCTGGATATACGACAAGTGTCGTATAATGCGTGCTGCACGAAATCGCGGAAATGTGTCCGCAAAACTAGCGGTGACAGAGGGTCTTGGCAATAGTTCCCGGCTTGCCGGTCTGGCTTGAATTTCCGACGGGTTCACAACGCGCGTATCCCGACATGCCTGATGCCATCCGCCGTTAAGGTTCGGAGAGTTTTCCGGGATGCGGCGGGCATCGCCGGGGACGCCGGAGCAACTCTTGCGGACTCGCGAAAGGGTCAGCCATCCTGTTCCGCTCTGTTGACGATTATTTTAATACAGGCGATGAACTTGAGCTAACACCGACCCCAAACACCTTGAGGACTGTGCGCCATCTTCCCACGCAAGCATTGCGCGTTTGCGAACCCGGCCCCACCGATAGTCGCCAATCACGCCCGTCTCCTGGATTACCCGCTGACAAGGGATGAGATGGGCCAGAGGGTTTTTGCCCACGGCGGATCCGACGGCGCGAGCGGCTGCCGGCTGGCCCAAGGCGGCGGCCAATTCTCCATAGCTCACCAGCGTGCCGGGGTGTAATTGCAACAGCGCCTGCTCATCGGATGTCGTTTTCCAGCACGATGCGATAGCGCGCCTTCCCCGCGCGCAAATGTTCCAACGCCTCGTTCACGCGCGACATCGGGAATTTCTCGATTGTTGGGGCAATGCCATGGCGCGCACAAAACGCGAGCATCTTCGCCGTCGTGGCCGGACTCCCGAGCGGCGAACCGGAAATCGCCTTCTGCCCGCCCAACAAAGTGAACGCGGGCACTGGAATCGGCTCCGGCACCGCGCCCACCACATGCAAACGGCCTTTCGGCGCCAGCGTGCCCAATATCGCATTCCAATCCAACGTCACATTCGCAGTCACCAAAATGAAATCCAGCGACCCCGCCAGCCCTTGCATCTGCGCTGAATCCCGCGAACTCACCGTGAGGTGCGCCCCGAATTTCAGCGCGTCCTGGCGTTTGGCGTCGCTGGACGTGAACGCCACCACTTCGCAACCCCATTTGTTCAGGAATTGCAGGGCCAAATGACCGAGACCGCCAATTCCAATCACACCCACGCGCTGTGTCGGCTGCACGCCGCACTGCACAATCGGGTTGAACACCGTGATGCCGCCGCAGAATAACGGACCGACCTTGACCGGATCGAGTGCCGCCGGCACCGGGGTCGCCCACAGCCAGTGGCAGCGCACGCGGTCGGCAAATCCTCCGTAACGGCCAATCATGGTCTGCTCGGCCGTGGCGCACAAATTATGGTCGCCCGCCAGACATTGCGGACAGTGCAGACAACTGGCCGAAAACCAGCCCAGTCCCACCCGGTCGCCCGCCTTCACCCGCTTGACTTGTTCGCCGGCGGCGACAATCGTCCCGGCCACCTCGTGTCCGGCCACAAACGGATAGGTGGAAAAGCCCCATTCGTTGTCCAGCATCGAAAGGTCGGAATGGCAGATGCCGCAATGACTGACCTTGATTTCCACCTGCTCGGCTCCGAGCGGGCCGGGATCGAACTCGAAGGGCGTGAGGGCTTGGCCCTTGGCGGTTGCGGCGTAGGCTTTGAATTTCGTGCTCATAGTTGCTCCTTAATATCCGCTCAGGCTGGCATCGAACCGCAGTCCTTGCAAGTGTGGATCGGTCAATCCTGTTTTTCCCGCAATTCTCATTTGATGGTGTGGGTCGTTTTGGATTACTGCGCGGGCCGTCCGTATTTCCTAATGACTTCGTCGTAAGCCGCCATCTTCTCGGAGATGACCGCGCCATGATTGTCGAACAGCGCTTGGCCGGCATTGTTCGCGGTCGGTTCCCAAATGAACGTGCCAAGCCCTTGTCCGTTTGCCAGGCCGAGCATGATGTCATTGGCCGGGATGGCCTGGGCATCCACCTCGGCCATCACGAACTTCAGTTTGGGATAACGCCGGACCAGATCCTCGAAATTCGCCTTCCATCCTTCCGGCGGGCCTTGCCAGCGCGCGTAACACGATTCGCTGAAAACGTCGAACGCCACTCCCTGGTGAAAGGCATGCTCCAGCCACTGCACCGAAGCCGCGTTGTCGCCGCCCCGGTCAATGTGCAGCATGGTCTGAATCCGGGGATCCACTTCCTTGACCGCGGTCAGCCCGGCCTTGAGAAGCCGTCCGAGTTGCTCCCAGTTCCGGGCGTTGCCGCCCCGGTCGGTCATCAAGCCGGGGGTGATCTCGTTGCCGACCTGCACCATGTCCGGCGTCACGCCCGCGTCCTTCATTCGTTGAACGCCGGCTTTGGTCCAGTCGTGCGTCTGCTTGACCAGGTCCTCAAATGATAGCTCCGCCCACGCCGACGGTGTGAATTGTTTCCCCGGATCGGCCCAGGAATCGCTGTAATGAAAGTCAATCAACAGCCTCATCCCCGCGGCCTTGACCCGCTTGGCCATGGCGATGGTGTGCGGCAAATCACAGTATCCTTCCGGCGAGTAAGGCCGGTCCCGGGGCGTCGCCTTGGTCGGATCATTGAACACGCGCAGGCGAATATAATTGAACCCATGGTCCTTGAGGATCTGAAGAATGTCCTTCTCCACCCCCCGGTCGCTGAATCTCGCGCCCCGGTCTTCCCGTTGCTGCACCCAGGAAATGTCGGCGCCGATGATATAATCGGCGGGCAGCTTCAGGATCGGCGCGGCGTTTGTCGGTGAAGCGGGAAGATCAGCCGCCCAAGCCGGCGCGCCGGCCAAGGCGATCGCACAAACAGCGAACGCCAGGGAATGAAACGACAACAATGAACTGGAATGTTTCATCAGCGAAATTGTGCCAATCGAGCAGACTCGCCGGCATCGTAGGCCGTTGGAAATTTTCCACAAGCAAACTTCTGAAGACTGGTTACGGGACTCCGCAACAAGACTGGGTCCGCGGTGTTAATAAAGAAGCTCGATTACGGTTGCAACAGGCAATCAGTGAACGGCGATTGTAATAATAAATTAAAGCCCGCCTGTTGCGTCGTTCACGCCGTAAAACAAAAACGGGCGACGACAAAATATGAAAACGACAAAAGCCTCACACAAGGCAGGATTCACTCTGGTGGAGATCATGATCGTGGTGGCCATCATCGGCCTGCTGGCCGCGATAGCCATCCCCAACTTCATCAAGGCTCGCGCCACCGCGCAACAAAACGCCTGCATCAACAACCTCCGGCAGATTGACGGCGCCATCAATGAATGGGCGCTGGAAACCGGCCAGTCGAACGGGGCCACCGTGGGCGGCGTCGCGACGGTTTCGGCTTACATCAAACTCAATTCGAACGGGGGCGTTCCGGGCTGCCCGGCGGGGGGCGTTTACAGCACGACCACCGTGGGCGGCGCTCCTCAAGTGAGCTGCTCATTGAGCACGTTAAGCACGCCTCACCGGCTGCCGTAAAAGAGCGGCAAGGCGGGTGGAGTGCAGCCAGGTGCCGATCAGGATCCCTTTATCCCATGCGGTGGAACGGCTTCATCGCGCGGCTTTTCTTTCGACCGCGCAGTCTGCCGAAAGGCATCCGCAAAGGTTGTGATGCCCCATGCGGAGAAGGCCGTGGCTGCGCGGTCGTTTCCCTCGCCAAATCGCCGCCGCGCCGTCCCGCGCGCTTCCGCCGGCCTCCAAACGCCCCGCCGGCGGTCGCGCCCGGCTTTTTCTGCCCGCAATTCGTCGCGTCGCGCTCTTCCGAGACTTTTTCAGGCCACAATCCCTCGGATTGTGGGCTGGCGAGACTTTTTTGGACGGCAATCTCTCGGATTGCAGACTCGCGAGACTTTTCGGGGCAACAATCTATCGGATTGCAGACTCGCTAGACTTTTTCAGGCCACAATCTATCGGATCGCAGACTCGCGAGACTTTTCGGGGCGGCAATCTATCGGATTGCGGAGCGGCGAGGCTTTATCATGCCACAATCTATCAGATTGCGGAGTGGCGAGGCTTTATCATGTCACAATCTATCGGATTGCGGAGCGGCGAGGCTTTATCATGCCGCAATCTATCGGATTGCCGGGTGGCGAAATCTCTTCAGGCCGCAATCCCGTCGTTTTTGCGCGGTTTTTGGCCCGGTTTGCCGCCAAGCCCCTGGTTGCGGCCGTTTTTGGGCTTGCCAGCCCAATTTGACCCTTAAACCAACCATCAAAACTCAACACCCATAATATATGGCAGGAAATCCCCTCCCCGGCCCCGTGCCCCCACTTTTGGCATTGGGCGACGACATGGCCGACGGCTTCAATTCAACCGTTTCAAGCGACGCTGGCCTGCGGGGCTTGCGGTGCCGGCCAGCAGTTCGCAGCCGTTTCTTCGCCAGATGGCAAAAGGGTCCAGCAACGACCCTTCAGCCACCAATTTGCCATGTCGGCGCCGAAAGCGGCGTGGCCCGGAACTCACGCGGACTCGGCAACCAAATCGTAGGCGGTCTGCCCGATGACTTTAACCCGGGCGAATTCGCCGATCGGCAATTTGCCGCGGATGTAAACGCGCCCGTCAATGTCCGGCGCATCGGCTTCCCCACGGCCAACCAAATAGTTGGGGGTCGCGAGTTGAGGGTCGGGAGTTTCGGCTTCGCGGACGAGGCCGTGTTCCCATGAACTCACGCTGGCGCTCTGCAATTGCCGGGCGCTGGCCCTGCCTTCGACAAGAACCTTGATTTCCCGGCCGACAAAACTCCCGAAGACGGCCACGGCGACCTTGTGCTGCTCGGCCATCGCCAGTTCGCGGCGCTTCTGTTTCACCTTGTCAGGAATTTGTCCGGTCATGGCGCCGGCGCGCGTGCCGTCCTCCTGGGAATAAGTGAACACGCCAAGCCGCTCGAATTTGGTTTCGCGGATGAAATCGAGCAGCGCGTGGAAACTCGCCTCGGTTTCACCGGGGAAACCCACGATAAACGTTGTGCGCAGCGCGATGCCCGGCACGCCGGCGCGGATTTTGCGGATGAGGTCCACGATGTATTGCTGCGAGGTTTCGCGGCGCATCCGTTCGAGCATGTTTTCGTGGATGTGCTGGAGCGGCATGTCCACGTAGCGCGCGACTTTCCGGCAACCCGCCATCGTCTCAATCAATTCGTCGGTCCAGTGCGCCGGATGGGTGTAGAGCAGGCGGATCCAGAAATCGCCGGGCAGCGAATTCAGTTCGCGCAGCAACGTGCAAATGGTCGTGGCGTCGGCGGGCAATGACTTGGCGGCGGTGGTGAATTTCTCCGGCGACGAAATCGCGCGGCTGTGGTTCGGGCGCAAATCAAGGCCGTAGTAGGTCGAATCCTGCGAGATGAGGTTGATTTCCTTCACGCCGTCGGCGATGAGCGCTTTGGCCTCGGCGACGATGTCGCTCTGCTGCCGGCTCCGGTGCGAGCCGCGCATCCGGGGAATGATGCAGAAGCTGCATGGATGGTTGCAGCCCTCGGCGATCTTGACGTAGGCGAAATGGCGCGGCGTGAGGCGAAAACGCGGAGTCGAGAAATCCGGGATGAAGGTCGGCCGTGCGTTGACTTCAAGCAGCGGCGCAGCGGCGTTTCGGGCGGGCGCCGCGGATTCGTCTGATTGCTGAATGGCGGCGCTCTGCCGAGACGCCGCTACGACGGTTTTGGTTTTGCCGAATTGGCCGGTGCCGCGAATGGCGTTTTCAGGTTCGGAAACGGCGCGTTTTTTTTCCAATGCGTTCAACCTTGAAACAACTTTGCGTTTTTGAGTTTTAGACAGTGGACTTTGGACTCTGGACTCACGACTGGCGATGGCCTTGCCCACGATCTCGCCGACCTGCGCCACCTGGTCAATGCCCATGAACGCATCCACTTCGGGCATGAGCTTGGGCAATTCATCACGAAAGCGCTGGGACAGACAGCCGGAGACAATGACGGCCTGGCCGCGGTTGGCCGCCTCGCGCAATTCGACCGATTCCAGAATCGCGTCCACGCTCTCCTCCTGCGCCGAGTCAATGAACGAGCAGGTGTTGACGATGACGGCGTCGGCGGTCGCGGCGTTGTTGGTGATTTCAACCCCGGATTTCAAAAGCGAGCCGAGCATGATTTCGGCGTCCACCAGATTCTTGGCGCAGCCGAGCGAAATCAGACCGACGCGCAATGGCCGGTCGTTGGAATGTTCCTTTGTCACGGAAACCACAGTATAGCGAAGTTTTGGCGCGTTGCAATCTCTCACGAAAAGCCCGCGGCTCCGATCTGCCGTCTGCTTACGGGGGGGCCGCCGGTGTTGGGCCATTTGCGACGGCTGGCACCGCGTTTGTGGAAACAGTGGCCGGCGGCACGGTATTCTTGGAGACGGTTTCCGCCGGCATGTTGAGCTGGGTGCGAATCGTCGCGCGCGCGTCGTAAGGCAATCCGTTCTTCGGGTCGAGGAGCCGGTTCAACACCTCGCGTTTGAGATCATTCAAGGACGGCAGTTTTACGCGGGCTTGGGATTCTGTCTTCGCCTCATAATTGTCATACACCTTTTGCGCGAGCAACAGAAAACCGGCGTAGCGGTCGTCCTGGCCGATGGCCAGATCGTAATAGGCGTTCGCCAACATCCCCTGCACCGTTGAAGTGATGCGCTCCCGGGACGTGTCGCCAATGTCCTCCTGCACCCGGGCGACGGCATATTCGTCGAGTGTCACGTTTCGCGCGAACGAATCCGGCTGCTTGTCAATGAGCGCGAAGTCGGGATATTTTTCGCCGAGATATTTGAACCAATGGGCCGCCTCGGCGATGCGGTCGTTTTCGTAAAGAAAATAGACGACGTCCCGCAGGAAATTCCGGTGCGCCCGCAAGATGTCTTCCCGTTGTCCCTCGTCTTTTTCCTCGGCATACATTTGCAGATAGGAATCATTGGCTTTGGAAATTAGATTCAGGTCCGGCGCCAGTTCCACAGTGTGCGCGATCGGATCGACAATCATGTGGCCGTGGCGGAAGGCCTGCTGTTCGGTTTGAAAAATGCCGCGGCGCAGTTGCATCAAGTCGAAATCCGACGGCTTGACCGCGTCGGAATTGTTCGTCGCCATTTTCAGGCCCAGCGCATACCAGTAAATCGCGTGCGCCTCCGGCAGCCGCCAGTCGAGCGGGCCGTATTCCTCGTTCAAATGTTCGGCGAATACCGGGTCAATCTTGTAAGTTTCGCGGAGGACGACCGCGTTCGTCCGCTCCGTGGCGGTCTGGGGATGAAGCAGGGCCTCAAAATTCGTCCCGTTCGGGCCAAAAAATGGCGCCATGGCTTCGGCCCATTCTTTTTTATAGTAATTGTTTCCGTCGTCGAGGTCTTGCCCCATTTTATGTTGATAGATCCAGCCGAGCTGAAAGTAAATCAAAGGATCATCCGGATTCCAGATCAGGCCGCGATCGCGCAGCAGTTCGATGCCGCGGTCCACCCAGCGCCAACGGTCGGAAAAGTCGCCCGGCCCGTTCTCCTTGAATTTGACGGAGATGTTGTAGGCCATGTTCCACGCCTGGAAGCTCCAGACCTGCGCGAAATGCGGCTCCAGGTCCGTGATCCAATCCGCCAGTTGCGCGGCTTCAAAAAACTTGTCGTCGAGCTGAAGATTATTGGCCCGGATCCAGAGATAATTCGAAATCAACCCGCGAAAGCCGCCCAGGGCCACGGTGGTAAAGGCGAGCAACGGCGGCGCGTCCTGCAACGGCGTGTTCACCGTCAGGCCGAGCTGGCTGCGGTCGCGGTTCAGTGAATTTTGCACCTGACCTCCGGCGGCCAGCAGCGCCGCGGCCAGCACCAGCAGCAGAATCTTCTTGAGCCGCGTGTTCATTGGTTTCCTTGCGCCGTCGCCAGCTCCCGCCGGCTGAACAACACCATGCCGATGACCGCGGCCACGCCGCCGAGCAACAGGACGATTTGCCCGAATGCCGCGCCGAGTTCGCCCCAGGTGATGTCGCGTCCGCTGCTCAACGAGTCAATCGGCGAAAAACTGACCACGAGCTGGATGACTCCCAGGATGCCCTTGAACGCGGGGATCAAAACCACGTCCGCCACCGAGTGGCCCGTGGCGCCCGTTTCCGCATTGCCCGCCGCCAGCGTGCCGCTCGCCACCGTTTCCGCCAGCGTCCCGGACGACAAGACCACGGTCAGGACCGCCATGGAAAAAAACGCCGCGACCGGAAACGACAGAAAGCTTGCCGCCATCAGGCCGATCGCCGCCAGCAGCGCCATCCAGCAGAAAATGATCCCCAGCCCGCGCGCAAAATTCGCCGCGAAGCCGCCCTCGGGATACAACACCTCGATGCCGTCCTCAATCGGGAACAACAAGGCCGTGTTGTTGGCGTTTAGAAACGCAATGGTAAGCACGCCTTTGCCGTCGAACAGATTGGCCGGAATCGGAAATTCGTGAAAGGTGTCCGGCCGACAGGCTCTCGGTCTCGCTTCTGCCAAGGCTCCATTTTTTGCGGATCACCGACCTGCCACAAGCCGCTAAAGGTGCGGTTTCCACCGGCGCCAACGGCGGTGTTGAACTTGATGCGCAATTGCAGGGGCCGGCCCCGCAGCGAATTCATTTTGCGAACCCAGATCCACCTCCCACGCGCGCCCGGTGCCCGGCGGCACCAGTTGATAGCCCGCCTTGATTTGCTCGCGGATTTGATTCTCGACCTCCGGCAAATCCGCCGAATTGGCCAGTTCCGGATGCGCCGTCAACCGCGCCTGCAATTCCTGCCGCACCTGGGCCTCGATTTTCGCGGCGGGGTTTTGCGGCCGGGCCGAGCCGCGCGCCACGAGCACCTGTTCGCGCAAAATGGTTTGTTCCGCCGCCGGCAATCTTGCCGCGCGCCATTGCAGCAATCCATAGACGCACGCGCCGGAAATCGCCAGCAGCGCCGCGTTCAGCGTCACGATGCCGAGCCATTTGCCCAGCCAGATTTGCCAGCGCGCCACCGGCTTGGTCGCGACCACCTGCATCTGGCATTCCTCGATGTCGCGCGCCAGCGTGCCGCAGGAGAGCCACAGCGTCGAAAGCCCCAGCAGGGTGGTGATGGCTGCTCAAGGTGTAGGTCAGCAGGATTTGCGTGAACCCGCGCGCCGTGCCGTCGTCCCGGATCAAAACCGGCAGCCCCACGACCGCCGCCAGCAGCAGCACGGCGATGACCAGGAACAGCCGGAACCGCAGCGCGGCCTTCCACGTCAACCAGGCAATGGCGAGAGTTCGTTGCATTTACTTTGAAGCCACAGATGAACACAGATTTGCACAGATAAATCCAATGGTCGCACGCTGTAAATTCTTTTCAGCATCTGTGTCCATCTGTGAAAATCTGTGGCTAAAACTACTTTTTGATTCCGCAGCAGCGACGACAATTTTTCGTCCGCCTTCGACAAATCCGCCGGCTTTGACTCCGGCGCCGGCGCGGTTTTTGCCGGGGCCGGCGTCGGCGGCTTTGGCCATCGCCTCCAGTTTTTTCTCGTCCACCGCCGGCGCGGCCGCCGGCGCAGACGGATTTGCTTTCCGCCGTTGGCGGCTCGGACTGCGGCAGCGCCAGCTTTTCCAAAATTTTCTCCGTCGCCGGAGGTTCCTCCGCGCCCGCCCGCAAATACGCCGCCACCCGCGCGCCGGATTGCGCGCCGCTCGTTTCCGCCGCCGACGCGCGGGCTTTCTGCACCACGTCGAGGAAATAGCTTTCGAGATTCTGCGTCGGGTTGTCCACGCGCACTTCGCCGGGCGCAATGTCCTTGCGGATGATTTCCAGCACGCGTTCCAGCGTCTCGCGCGGCAGCACCGGCGTGGTGATGCGCAGCGTGTCCGGCTCGGCGAGCAGTTCCTTGAGCGTGCCGGCGGCCTGGATTTTGCCGCCGTAATAAATCACCACGCGGTCGCAAACATCCTCAACGTCGGAAAGCAGGTGGCTGCTCAAAATCACCGTCTTGCCGCGGCGCGCCAGGGCGATGATCAAATCCTTCACCTCGCGGCAGCCGATCGGGTCGAGGCCGGCGGTCGGCTCGTCGAGAATCACCAGGTCGGGGTCATTGATGAGCGCCTGCGCCAGTCCGATGCGGCGCTGCATGCCCTTGGAAAATTCGCCGACGGCGCGCGTGTGCGCCTGGCTCAGGCCGACCATTTCCAGCAATTGCTCCGATGCGATTCTCGCGTTCGCCCTTGCTCAAATGAAACAGGTTCCCGAAGAAATCCAGCGTCTCGCGCGAATTGAGATAGCGGTAGAGATACGATTCCTCCGGCAGATAACCGATGCGCGATTTCGTCTGGACATGGCGCGGCGAATGGCCGAAAACCTCGATGTGCCCCCGCGTGGGATTCAGCAGGCCGAGCAGCAGCTTGACCGTGGTGGATTTGCCGGAGCCGTTCGGGCCGAGCAGGCCGAAGACCTCGCCGCGGCGGACCTCGAAATCCACGTTGTCCACCGCGCGGGCTTTCGGGCGGTTCCAGAAATCCTTGAACACCTTCGTCAGCCCGCGCACGGACACGACGACCTCCTCGGATTTATAATTTCCGATTTCCGATTTAAGATTTGGTTCGGCGAGAGTCATGCCGTCAATTTGCTAGTTTCTTGAAAAGCTCGTTGTTCGTAGTAAAGACTTCCGAAGCAATTTCCTTAAATTTCGCCGTCACTTCGGGCCGGGCCATGGAGCCATCTGCTTCAGGCCGCAGCCCCATCAAGTAAGCTATGACACGATCCTGCTCCGTTTGAGGTAGTTTGCAAAATTCTTCGAAGATTTCCTTTGCAGTCATTCCGGTTGTCGTGTTACGCCAGCTTTGGCGTCAGTTGGCCGGTGGCCGGGCGCACCGGCTTTTCCGTTTCGGGCTGGAAATGCTCCAATTCCTCGCCCTTGCGCACGAGCCGGGCGCTGTTGAAAATCACGATGAACGTGCCGGTGACGTGCAGCACGGCGGCGGTTACCGGGCCGATGAACCCGAACGCCGACGCCGACAGGCCGACGATGATGAAGCAGATGCCGAAGGCGAAGTTCTGGTTGATGACCGCGCGGGCGCTGCGCGAAAGCTGCACCAGGAACGGCAGCCGGCGCAGGTCGTTGTTCATCAGCGCAATCGTCGCGCTGTGGATCGCCACCTCGCTGCCCGCCGCGCCCATCGCGATGCTGATGTCGCCCGCCGCCAGCGCCGGCGCGTCGTTCACGCCGTCGCCGACCACCGCGACCTTGTAGCCTTTCGCCTTCACGGCGCGGACAAATTCAACCTTGTTCTGCGGCAGGCAATCGCCTTTCGCCTCTTCGCAGCCGATTTCGGCGGCAACGCGCGTGGCCACCACCTGCCGGTCGCCGGAAACCATTGCGATGCGGCGCACGCCCGCTTCCTTCAATTCGGCCAGCGCGGCCTTGGCCTCGGCGCGGACCTTGTCCTGCAAACCGACCCACCCGATGCAATGGTTGTCGCGCGCGACAAAAATCAGACTCCAGCCCTCGGCCTCGTTGAGGTCAACCGATTTTTCAAATTGCGAATCCACGCCGTTGTCCTTGAGCCATTGCGCGCGGCCTACCAGGACTATTGCGCCGTTGATCTCCGCCTTCACGCCGCGGCCGGCGGTCTCGGAGAAATCCTTCGGCTCGGCCAGCGGCACGCCGGCCTCGCCCGCGAGCTGCGCGAGCGCCTTGGCCGTCGGGTGGTTGCTGTATTTCTCGGCGGATGCGGCCACGAGCAGCAGTTCGGCGGGTTTGGTTTCGCCGATGGGCGCCAGCCGGCTGACGGCAAGCTGGCCGGTCGTGAGCGTGCCGGTTTTGTCGAAGACGAAGGCGTTGATTTTCGCGGCGGCCTCGATGTCGGCGACGTTCTTGATCAAAATGCCGAGGCGCGCGGCGGCGGACAGCGCGGCGACCATCGCCGTTGGCGTCGCCAAAATGAAAGCGCACGGGCAGGAAACGACGAACACGGCAATGACGCGGTTCAAGTCGTGCGTGAACGCCCAGACCAGCACGCCGATGAGCAGCACGAGCGGCGTGTAATAGCCCATGTATTGGTCCACGATTTTCATGATGGGCAGCTTGGTCTTTTCAGCGGCGAGAATCAGTTCGCGCACGCGGCCCAAGCGTCGTGTCCTCGCCGGCGCGGCTGACCTTGATTTCCAGGACGCCGGTGAGATTTTGCGTGCCGGCAAAAACCTCGTCGCCGGTTTTCTTGTCGGCGGGCAGCGATTCGCCGGTGATGGTCGCCTCGTTGAACGAGCCCTGGCCGCTGACAATCAGGCCGTCCGCCGCGACATTGTCGCCGGGCCGGATGCGGATGACGTCGCCGACGGCGAGTTCGCTGGCGGCGAGTTCCTCCTCGTCGCCGTCCTTTTTGACGCGGCGGGCGCGGGTGGGCGTGAGTTTGATGAGGGATTCGATGGACTGGCGCGCGCCCTCGGCGGTGCGCGTCTCGATGACCTCGCCCATGAGCATCAAAAAGGCGATGAGGCCGGCGGTCTTGTAGCCCGCGCTCATGTTTTCACCAAAACCGCCGGAGGCGAACGCCGCGAGCACGGCGATGGCGACCAGTTCGTTGATGCTCAAGTGGCCGACGCGCAAATCCTTGATGGCGGTGACGACGATGGGATAAATCAGGATGACGGCGCCGATCATGGCGCTGGCGCTGGAAATGGTTCCGGCGGACTCAAAGAACCAGTCGAGGATGAAGGCGTTGAGGACGAAGACGACGCCGAGGACGGCCTGCCAGAGATGCACGACGGAATGCTCGTGGTCGTGCTCGTGGCCGCAGCCGCAATCCGGCCCGTGCTCGTGATGGCTCAAAAGTGACGTTACTTGCATACAAATTTCAATTCTACGGAGCCGCAGTTGCCGGCGCGGTTCTCGGCTGCGGCGGCTCCCGGTTTAACATTAATCGCAATTCGCGCGGTTTGCCATCCGCGCGCTCGGACAGGTAAATCTTGTCCTGCACGTTCGTCAGCACCTGGGCCATGACCGGCAGGAGGTTTTGCTGGGCGAAGAGGCTGGGATTGCTCTCGTATTTCGGCAGCAAATCGCTGAAGCGATTGGCCTCGGCGGAGAGCGACTCGACGTAGCGATTCCGCGCGGCCTCGGCCCTGGCGATGATGGTGGTGGCCTCGGCACTGGCGATGTTGGTGATCTGGTTCTGCGCGCTCAACGCGTCCTGTAGGGCCTTGGCGCGATTCACGCTGGCAGTGGTGACTTGTGTAAAAATGTCCAGCAACTGCCGCGGTGGCGTGCGGTCAATCTCGATGTTGTCAATGCCAATGCCGAGTTGCTCCTGGTCCGCCAAGGCGCCGACGCGCTGGAGCACGTCGTCGCGGAAATCGTTGACGTGCTGCAGCAGGATATCATCCACCTTGAAATGCGCGGCGGTGTATAGCACGGCGTTGTCCAAAACGTTCTGCACCGCGTTGGAAACGCCCGTGAGGCCGCAGGCCAGGTTCGTGCCGGAGGCAAAACCGAAAACGGCTCGGGTCGGGTCTTCGATGTGATAATAAAGCGTGGCGCGGACGTGGACGATGTTGCGGTCGGCGGTGATGACGTAGCCGTCCACCGCCGGATTGAGCGACGGGCCGGGGGGCGGTTCCTCGCCGGTCAATTCCTGATTCCGGCGGGGTGAAATACCAGCCGTTGTTCGAGATGACTTTTTGGATTTCCGTGATCGGAATCCTCACCACTTCGTCAACGGGATACGGAAACGACCAGTGCAGGCCCGGGCCGAGCAGGGCATTGTTCCCTTCGCCGACCAGCCGGCCGAAACGCAGAATCACCGCCTTTTCCTGCGGGCCGACCTGGAAAAATCCGGAACCGAGAAATGCCAGCACCATCAACAACATCACGACCTTGACGATCGCGAAACTGCTGCGCAGCGCCTCGGCCAGCGCCCGCGAACCGGCGTCGTCCGGCGTCACCGGCTCGGACGCGGGCTGGCCGTGGTCGTGAGGGTGATGGTCGTCGCTCATGGGAGTTGGGCGGGCGAATTGGTCGGCAGATGGCTGAACAAATCGAACGGCGGCGTGCGCTCGTCAAAAATCAAAGTGGATTTTTGGTTGAGCGACTGTTGCAGCGCGTCCAGCCGCATGAGGTAATTCGCCAGTGCGGGATTTTGCTGGAAGATCGGCAGCGTCTTGGCGGCCTCGGCCTCGCCCTCGGCCCGGATGCGCGTGGCCTCGGCGTCCGCGTTGGCGATGGTGTCGGCGGCCTGCCGGTCCGCCGCGGCCGTGATGTTATTCGACTGGGCGGTGCCGTCGTATAATTCTTGGTTGATCAGCTTCTGCCGCTCGTTTTTCATCCGGTCGAACACGGTTTGCGTGACGCCCTGGGGCAGTTCAAATCGCTTGAGGCCCAGAAACACCAGCCGGATGCCGCAGTTGTTGGTCCGCAATTCGCTTTGGACCTCCTGTTCGATTTCATTTTGGATGGCGTCGAATTTCAGCGCCGTCGGATCCACGTTCACGAAATCGGACAGCGGGTGTTTGCTGACGACGTCAATGTTCGCGCTGCGCAGCATGGTTTCGAGCATGGACTGGGCGGCGGGCACCGAGCCGTCGCGAAAATGATTGAGGAACGTCCCGGCGTTGGAAATCTGCCAGCCGGCATAGACGCTCGTGATGAGGAGGTTCTGGTCCGGCGTGAGCGTTTCGTTGAACTTGTCCTCAAAATTCTGGATGCGGTCGTCGAATTTGTAAACCCGCTGGATCGGCCAGGGCCACTTGAGATACGCGCCCGGTTCGGTGATGTTCCGCACCGGCTTGCCGAAGGTCGTGACCACGGCGGTTTGCGACTGGCGCACTTGAAACACAAACAGCAGCAGCGCGAAAATTACGACGAGCACCGCCCCGATGGCAAAGGTCAAAATATTTTTATTCATGGCGTTTATTCGTTGGGCACGTTCACGTTCAACAGGTCCGTGCGAATCTTGTCTTCCAAGTCGAAAATCAAAACGTCCTGCGTGTTGGTGACCAGCAGGACATATTTGCGCGCGTTGGCCGTGGCCGCGACAAACGTCTGGAAATACGCGCGCTGCTTGTAAACCGACGGCGCGGCTTCAAAGGCCGGAATCTGGTTGGTGAACAGCGCCGCCTGCGCCCGCCAGCCCACTTCCAGCCGCTGCCGCACCGCGTCGGCGACGTTCGTCGCGGTGAACGCGTGCGCTTTGGACAGCGCGTTGGTGCGGATGGCGTCGGCCTCCGCGCCCAGGATTTTGGCGAGCCGCGTCTGCTTCGCGCCGACGACTTGTTCGTAGGTGCTGGCCACGTCGCTGACCGTCGGCGGATGGATGTCCTGCAAGCCGACAAAGACGATCTTCGCGCCGAGGTGATGCTCGTTCGCGGCGGTCTGGATCTGGTCGCGCAGGAGATTGGCCGCGTCCAGGCGCAGGCGCGTCAACAGGTCGTTGATATCCACGCCGGCGAGATAACGCACCACGGCACGCGTGGCGATGTCCTGCAACAGGTTCTCCGCGCCGGCGTTCTGGTAGGCCCAGTCCAGCACGTTGGTGATTTGGAACATGACGGGGACGCTGACGTTGATGAGGCTCACCGGCGGATACTTGAAAGTCTCGTTGGTCTCGAAATTCTCGTTTTGCACCATGGCCGCGGCTGCCCACCAGAAAGTTGGTTTCGCTGGTGTGGCCGACGGTCCACAAAATCGTCCACTGGCTCCGGCTCTGCGCGTCCGGGGCGAAGCCGACGTCCAGGGTCTGGATTTGCTCCGTGCGGTAGCGGTAGATTTTATCCGCCGGCCAGGGCCATTTTAAATGCGCGCCGGCGGACAGCGGCGGCGCGACCGGTTTGCCGAAATGCTCCCGCACGGCCTGCTCCCCCGGATCAACAAAAACGATGCACGTCGAAAGGAACAGCACTGCCATTTGCGCCAGCACCAGCGCGGGCAGGTTTTTTTTGAGCAACTGGAAAAACCAGGTCTCGGAAACCTTGAAGCCGAACTGGTAATCCAGCGTCTGCGCCGCCGTGGTGAACAGGCTTTCGGGCTGCGGCGAGCAGCCCGACGATGCGGCTGTCGTAAAGCGGACGCGCCACCTTGCCGCGGACGCGCGGGCGGTAGATTTCCAGCAGCAGCGTGACGAGGATTTCCGCCGCCATCACGCCCAGCAGCACGCACTCCGCGCGCGCCACCCAGAAATCCGCCCGGGGGAATTCCGTCTTGACGCCGGCGATGCCGAGCGCGGCGAGGGCGCAGACATACGCGCCCGCCAGCAAGAAGCTCGCGCTCGGACGCAGCAAGCGCTGGTCCTCCAGCCGCGCGATGGTCACGGAAAACCGCCCGAACAGGAACAGCACCAGCGCGAAAATCGCGAAGAGCGAGAGCGACGCCATCGCGCGGTCGGGCGCAATCGCGCTGGCGGGATTTGCCGATCCAGCGCCAGAGCAGCCACGCGCCGCCGGCTTCCAGCAGGAACAGCAGCACGGCGAACCCCGGCACGAAAAATTTCTCAAACTGCTCGCGCGACCGGCGCGCGGCAAAGACCTCCGATTCCTTCGTGTCAAACAGGGCGGATTCGCCCTTGGCCCGGGCGAGTTCCTCCACCTCCAGCTTTTCCAGCCGTTCGTTCTCCTCCAACCGCATCTGGAACCAGCCGGTGAACGCCACCAGCATGCCCAGACCGAGGAAGACCGCGCCGGCCTGGCCGGCCAGCGAACGCGAATAGGCGGCAACCACGAGCGCGGCGACAAAAATCGCCGTCGCCGCGGCCAGATTCACCAGACCGTTTTTTCTGAACGTTGCGTTCCATTTGTTTTTTGAAACGTGAAACGTGAAGCGTGGCGAAACCAGCCGCGCATCACGTTTCACTTTTTACGTTTTCAACTCAATTCCCGCTCCTCAAAAAGCGCCGCGCCAACGGCCAGCGCCGCGCCCGCGTAGCAAACCACATACATGAATCCCTTGCCGACGTAGGCCCATTGGAACGTGCTTTTGCCCGTTTCGATGGCGTCGGCGAGCCAGAAAAGCTGCCAGTTTGGAATGACCGTGTAAAGCGTCGAAGCCCACCACGCGGCGCCGCCCCCGCCGATTTTCCCGCCGGCCTGCGAATAAAAATAATCCGACATCAGCCCGACCAAAAAGAAGCCCGAGCAAATCGCCAGCGTCGGAATCGTGTCCAGCCGCGTCGAGCAGGCCAGCGCCAGCGCCGCCAGGATCCAGAGCGCGAACAGGATCAAAATGCCCGCCGGCAAAAGATTCCAGTTCACTTTCCCGACCGTGCCCATGCTTTCCATTTGATGGGTAAAACGAAAAACCAGGAACGCCGCCAGCGTCGCCAGCGCCACCAGCGCGAACACGGCGTCGCTGACAAACGGGCGGCGCAGGAAAAAGTTGCTGAACCCCGCCAGCGCGTAGGCCAGCGCCACGCCCGCCCCGAAAATGGCCAGCGCGGCGATGTCGGTGCTGCCGTAAGCATCGAAGGTCATGCGGCTGGCGAGCAAAACTCCCACCATGTCCACGTAAGCCAGCAGCGTGAGCGCCGCGGCCAGGCCGGCATATTTGGCCAGCAGAAATTGCGCGCGACCAACCGGTTTGGAAAGCACCGCCAGCGCCGTGCCGGTGCGGATTTCCCGCGCCAAGGACGCCGACGCGCTCATCACGGCGCCGAACAGGCCGGACAGCAGCATCACCGCCAGCACGCTGTTCTCCACCAGCTTCGGCTCGTCGCCGAACGCGAAGTAATACGGCACCGCCAGGAAAAGCTCGAACAGCACGGACCCGGTCATCAGCAGCAGGAAGACCGGCTGCCGGACCAGTTCCATGAAGGCGTTGGTGGCGATGTTGAGAAACTGACGCATCTAATGGTTTGGCCATTTTAGGCATCCCGCAGTAAATTACCAGCCGTTATTCCTGCTGGAGCGCAAAGCCAAACGGATTTCCAAGAAATTGAGCGTGAAAACGGGGATTTTGTTCAAAATTACGCCATCGCGCGGGCGATGCTGTTCCACCAGGCATCGTGCAGCTCGGCGAGCGGCGCGGAGAATTCGCCGGCAACAGTCTTGATGGCGAGCTTGTCGCCGCCAACCTTGCCGATTTGGATTGCCGGCACGCCCATCAATTTGGCGCGTTCGACCATCTTCACGGCATCGAGCGGCTTGCAGGTGACGACCACGCGCGATTGCGTCTCGCCGAAGAGCAGGGCGTCGAGGCGGATATTCCGCTCACCCGGCTTCGCCACCCTCTCCCCATTCGATGGGGAGAGGGACGGGGTGAGGGGTGTTAGATCAATTTGCGCGCCAACCAGACGCGGCGTCTCGCGCGCCACAAGCTGGCTGATGCAGCTTTCCGCGAGGCAAACCGCCAGACCGCCTTCGCTGCAATCGTGCGCACTCTTCACGAGGCCGCTCTGAATCAGGCCGAGCAACGTCGTGTGCAACGTCCTTGCCTGCTCCAAATCGCAGCGCGGCGGGCTGCCGGTTTTCTGGCCATGTATCGCCTGCAAATACGCCGAACCGCCGAGGCCGAGAATCGGGTCGGCTTTATCCGCGATTTCGCCGAGCAAAATAATTGCGTCGCCGTCGTCCTTGAACCACTGCGTCGTCACGTGTTCCGGCTTTTCAATCAAGCCGACCACCACCACCGTCGGCGTCGGGTCAATCGGGCCGTTCGGGCTTTGATTGTAGAGCGAGCAATTGCCGCCCGTGACCGGCGCGTTGAACGCCCGGCACGCCTCGGCCAGCCCGCGCACGGATTCCGCAATCTGCCAGAACAATTCCGGCTTCATCGGGCTGGGCATGTTCAGATTGTCGGTCGTGCCCAGCGGCACCGCGCCGGAGCAGGCGAGATTGCGGCAGGCTTCGGCCATCACAATCTTCGCGCCTTCGTAAGGATCGAGATAAACGTAAGCGCCGTTGCCGTCCACCGACATGGCGATGAGTTTCTCCGATTTGAAATTTGAAGTTTCAGATTTCAAATCGCCGGAAACTTCCGGCAACGAATCCGCTTTGATTCGCAACACCGCCGCGTCGCTGCCGGGGCAAACCACCGATCCGTCGCGCACCATGTGGTCGTATTGGCGGTAAACCCAGTTCTTCGACGCAATCGTCGGCCACGACAGAAGTTTCTTCAAATCGGCAATCGGCAATTGGCAATCGGCAATCCCTTCGAGCCGGAATGCCCGAACCTCCTTCAAATATTCCGGCTCCTTTGCCTCGCGCTGATAAATCGGCGATTCGTCGGCGATCTTTTTTGCCGGAATGTCAGCGACGACCTTGCCGTGATGTTTCACGACCATCCGGCCCGTGTCCGTGACAAACCCGATTTCCGACCACGGCAAATCCCATTTGTCGAAAATGCGTTTTACTTCCTCCTCGCGGCCTTTGTGGACGATGATGAGCATCCGCTCCTGCGATTCCGAAAGCATGATTTCGTAGCTGGTCATGTTCGGCGCGCGTTGCGGAACTTTGTCGAGTTCGATTTCGATGCCGGTGCCGGCGCGCGCAGCGGTCTCGCAGGTCGAGCAGGTCAAGCCTGCCGCGCCCATGTCCTGAATGCCTGCAACCGCGCCAGTGGCGAGCAATTCGAGGCACGCTTCGCAGACGAGTTTTTCCATGAACGGATCGCCCACCTGCACCGCGCCGCGTTGTTGCTCGGAGGACTCCTCGGTCAAATCCTGCGACGCAAACGAGGCGCCCGCCAATCCGTCGCGACCCGTCGCCGGGCCGACGTAGAAGACCGGATTGCCGATGCCCTTGGCCGCGCCGCGGGCGATTTGTTCATGTCGCAGCACGCCAAGACAGAAGGCGTTCACGAGCGGATTGCCTTCGTATGATTTGTCGAAATAAACCTCGCCCGCGATGGTCGGGATGCCGAAGCAATTCCCGTAATGCGCGATGCCCGCCACGACGCCGGCAAACAGCCGCCTGTTGTTCGCGATTTGGGATTTGAGATTTGCGGCTTCGCCGGAAGTGTTTTGTCCGCCCTCACCCCGGCCCTCTCCCCCGGGGAGAGGGAGACCAGTTGCGGACGTTGTTGGTGAAATTGTGCGAGCCTGCCCGTTGCCGCCGGTTGCTTCTCCCTCTCCTGGGGGAGAGGGCTGGGGTGAGGGCGGACGTTCTTCACTAATCGGCCCGAAGCGGAGCGAGTTGGCCGCGCAAATGGGCCGCGCGCCCATCGTGAAAATGTCGCGCACGATGCCGCCGACGCCCGTGGCCGCGCCCTGAAACGGCTCGACGGCGCTGGGATGATTGTGCGACTCGATCTTGAACGCGATGGCGATGCCGTCGCCGATGTCAATGATGCCGGCATTTTCCTCGCCCGCGCCGACGAGGATTTTGGGCGACTTGGTGGGGAACATCTTGAGCAGCGGGCGCGTGTTTTTGTAGCTGCAATGCTCGCTCCACATGACGGAGAAAATGCCCAGCTCGGTGTAGCTCGGCGCGCGTCCGAGGACTTCCTTGACATGGGTGTATTCCTCCGGCGTGAGGTTGTGCTTGGCAACCAACTCTGGGGTGATGGCGGGTTCGGTCATGGAAAATTAAATCAACTAGCCCTCTCTGCTTTCTTCAACGGGTCTGGCAAATGGCGGAACTGGTCGTGGCAAAATGGAATCATCGCACAAATGGTTTTTCAATGCGCGACTATTGTGGACAATGCGCGGCAGAAATTCGAGCGGGAAAATTTGCAAATCACCCCGCTGGTTTTACTGCCCGGCGTCCAGCCGCAGCAGGCAGTGGCCGAAATCCACCACGGGCTGGCCGGGCACGGGCAAATGTTGCCGCACGAGCTGATAGACGCCGCCGCGTCCCCGCTCCACCAATCCCGCCTGACGCAGGACCTGCGCATGTTTGACGCCGCTTTGGTAGCTGCATCCGCCCACCGCCGCCAGTTCGGCAATCGTCCGCGCCTCGCCGCAGGTCAATTCCCTGAGCATTTTCCAGCGCGACAACTGGCTGATGGCTCGAAGCGTCTGTTTGAGGTCGGGCAACGGCCTGACTCCGGCATTTTTCTGCGTTCCGATGTCTGAATTCATGCGGAAAACCTTAAAAAACGCGAAAATCGTTGTCAAGAGCGGATTGCTTATTCCATCGGCGGGATCGCTTTTTCTCCAAGACGAAACATTTTTTATATCAGCGGGTATGCTTTTTCCGCAGGCGGGATTATTTTTTACTTCGACCGGCTTCCTTTTTTAATCGGCGAGAACACTTTTTCTATCGGCGGGATTGCTTATTCCATCAGCAGGAACGCCTTTTTTACCGGCAGGAATTCTTTTTCCGTCAGCCGGATTGCTTTTTACTCCGGCAGGCCGGCTTTTTGTCCCGGCGGATTCGCCTTTCGTCGCGGCAAAAATGCTTTTGCGGTGCTCTATGCCGCTTGCGCGACGGTTTTGTTCTTCAGCGCGGCGTAGATGCTTTCGAAAATCCATTTGCCGTCGTCGCTGCCCAGCGCGGGTTCGCTGGCGCGTTCGGGATGCGGCATCAGGCCGGCGACGTTGCGCTTCTCGTTGCAGATGCCGGCGATGTTCTGCACCGCGCCGTTCGGATTCGCGGTGTCGGTCAGGTTTCCGCTGGCGTCGCAGTATTGCCACAAAATCTGGTTATTGGCCTTGAGCTTCGCGAGCGTTTCTTCGTCGGCGAAATAGCAGCCTTCGCCGTGGGCGATGGGCACGCGAAGAATTTTTCCCGCCGGAATCCGGTTCGTGAACGGCGAGTCGGGCGTGGCGGTCTTGAGATAAATGTGCTCGCAGTGGAATTGCAAATCGCGGTTGCGGACGAGCGCGCCGGGCAGCAGGCCGGCCTCGGTGAGCACTTGAAAGCCGTTGCAGATGCCGAGCACAAGCCCGCCGTTGTCGGCGAATTGTTTCACGGTCTGCATCACCGGACTGAACCGCGCGATGGCTCCGCAGCGCAGGTAATCGCCGTAGCTGAAACCGCCGGGCACGATGACGCAGTCGGCGTCGCCGAGGGCATTGTCCTTGTGCCAGACGTAGCGCGCGGAATGGCCGAGCAGCCGGATGGCGTGGATGGCGTCCTGGTCGCAGTTACTGGCGGGAAATTGGAGAACGGAGAATTCATGCTGATTCCCTAGAGACGTGAAACGTGAATTGTCTTCACTTGTCTCGACGCTCACGTTCATTCAATCTCCAATTTGTAATCTTCGATCACCGGGTTGCTCAAAAACTTGTGCGCCGCGTCGTTCAACGCGGCCTGTGCGGCGGCCTTGTCCGCGCCGGGTGCGAGGTCAATCTCGATATATTTGCCGATGTGGACGCCGGTGACGCCCTGGTAGCCCATTTGTTCGAGGGCGTTCTGGACGGTTTTGCCCTGCGGATCGAGAACGGCTTTTTTCGGTGTGATGATGATTTTTGCTTTCATTCGCGCGAAACGAGTTTCAAGTTTCAAGTTCCAAGTTTCAAGTTTGAAATGCCGCGCGGTTTGCGCCATTGTGTGCGGCATGGCTAGCACCAAACAAGGCGAGGCAAAATCCAATCACGGCGCGGGCGACGGAGCGCAAGGCGCCCGAACCCTGTTCCATCATCATCTTCGGCGCGAGCGGCGATCTGACCGCGCGCAAGCTCATCCCGGCGTTCTACCATCTGTGCAAGGAAAAACAGATGCCGCCGGCGTTCCGCATCATCGGCTTCGCGCGCCGCGAAAAGACCGACGAATCGTGGCGGCAGGAATTGCGCGCGGCGCTGGACCAGTTTTCGCGCACCAAGCCCGTGGATGAAAAGGTCTGGAAGGAGTTTTCGCAAAACCTGTTTTACTGCCAAGGCGACCTGACCGACGCGGCGGCCTACAAGAAACTGGAGGAGATGCTGACCGGGTTCGGCAGCGGGCCGCTGCGGGAAAACCTGCTGTTTTACCTCGCCACCCAGCCCAGCCAGTTCGGCCAGGTCGTCGAGGAACTGCACCGCGCCGGCCTGCTGCACAAGGAAGGGCGCGGGCTGGCAGCGCATCGTGGTCGAGAAACCGTTCGGCCACGATCTCGCCTCGGCGCACGCGCTGAACAACGAGCTGACCCGCTACGCCCACGAAAGCCAGGTCTGCCGCATTGACCATTACCTCGGCAAGGAAACGGTGCAGAACATTTTGATGTTCCGCTTTTCCAATTCCATTTTCGAGCGGCTCTGGAACCGCGAATCCGATTGACCACGTCCAGATCACCGTCAGCGAAAAAATCGGCGTGGGCGAGCGCGGCGGTTATTACGAGGAGGCCGGCGCGCTGCGCGACATGGTGCAGAACCACATGCTGCAGGTGCTGTCGCTGATTGCGATGGAACCGCCGGTGTCGCTCGAAGCCGAAGCCGTCCGCGACGAAAAAGTGAAGTTGCTCAAATCCATCCGCCCGCTCACGCCCGCGGACGTCGCGCGGCAGGTCGTGCGCGGACAGTATTTCGCCGGCACCGTCGACGGCCAGCCGCGTGCCGGGCTACCGGCAGGAGGCGAAGGTGAAGCCGGATTCCAACGTCGAGACCTACGTCGGCGCTGAAGCTGTTCATTGACAACTGGCGCTGGTCGGGCGTGCCGTTTTATTTGCGCACGGGAAAATACCTGCCGCAAAGCACCAGCGAAGTGCGGGTGCAATTCCGGCCCATGCCGAACGTGCTGTTTGCCGCGCAATGCGGACAACATCTTGATCCCAACGCGCATCGCGCTGCGGCTGCAGCCGAACGAGGGCATTTCCCTGCGGTTCAACGGCAAGGTGCCCGGCATGAGCCTCGGCGTGCGGCCCGTGCGGATGAATTTCAGCTACGACGCCGAGTTCGGCGCCTACACGCCGGAGGCTTACGAACGGCTGCTGCTGGAGGCGATTGCCGGCGACGCCACGCTCTTCATCCGCCGGGACGAGGTGGAGACCGCGTGGCAAATCGTGGATTCCATCCGCGAAGGCTGGGGCGGCAAGCCGCTGACGAACCGGGAATTTTACTCCGCCGGCACGTGGGGGCCGATCGCCGCCGATGATTTGCTCGCGCAACTCGGCCACGCCTGGCACGAGCCGGTGCCGGTAAAGTAACCATAATGCCATATTCACTAACAGATTTGATGCAATTGATTTCTTCTGAAAAGGGGGAAGCAATTCATTTGCACCCGGCGGAGCCGCCAGTGCTGGAGATCAAGAAAGAATTGCATCGTATCGAAGGTCCGCCATTGGCGAGCAATGAAACGGAACTCCTTTTACAGAGCATTTGGACAAAGGATGAATTTGCAGATTTTAGACGCTTTGGGCACACCTGTTTTGATTACCGTTTTAATCAATCAACACTTTTCCAAATTATGGCATTTCAGGAAGATGATGACATAAGGCTTGAAATACGGAAAATTCAGTGAGCCTCCGGTTGCTTTCTGTCGCCATCACCGACAATTTACTCGTGCGAATTTTATGTCTGAATACAAAGCGACCATCAAATGGCAGCGGACCAGCCCGGATTTTCTCAAGGGGAAATATTCGCGGGAACACACTTGGACCTTTGACGGCGGCGCAATCATCCCTGCATCGGCGGCACCGGGCGTCGTGCCTGCGCCGTGGTCCAATCCCGCCGGCGTTGATCCCGAAGAAGCCTTCGTCGCGTCGCTGTCGAGCTGCCACATGCTGACCTTTGTTTGGCTGGCGTCCAAACGGGGATTTCAGATTGATAGCTACGAAGACGAAGCGGTCGGCACAACGGCCAGAAATGAAAAAGGCGTGCCGTGGGTTAGCGTGGTCACGCTGCACCCCAAAATCGTCTTCAGCGGCGACAAAATGCCGACGCCGGCGGATGAAGAGCAGTTGCACCATCAGGCGCATGAGCAATGTTACATCGCCAATTCGGTGAAGACCGGGGTGACCGTTCAGCCGAAATAGGCCAGTTCCGAATTTGTGAAAAATGTTGAACTGCTCTCCTTCGCCAGCGCCGACGAGCTGGCCGCAACCGCCGCCGGCGCGTGGCTGGACGAAATCGAGTCGGCCAACCGCGCCGGCAAATCCCATTGCGTCGCGCTTTCGGGCGGGCGCATCACGCAGAAATTCTTTGCCGCCACCGTTGAACAGGCCCAGACCCGGAAGATTTCCTTCGCTCCAGTCCATTTTTTCTGGGCGGACGAGCGTTGCGTGCCGCCGACGGATTCCGAAAGCAATTTCAAGCTGGCCAACGACCTTCTGTTCGCGCCGCTGAAAATCCCAACAAACCAGATTCACCGGATTCGCGGTGAAGATTCTCCTCATGTCGCTGTGAAGGCCGCCGAAACGGAACTTCGCCGCGTGGCCGCCAAGGATGCCGGCGCTCCCAAGCTGGATTTGATCCTTCTCGGCATGGGTGAAGACGGCCACGTCGCGTCGCTTTTCCCAGGGGCTTCGCCTGAAATAATCAATTGTCCCGGCCTGTTCCTGGCCGTTGGAAATTCCCCCAAGCCGCCGCCGAACCGGATTTCCTTGAGTTACGCGGCGATTGCCGCCGCAACACAGGTTTGGGTGCTGGCTTCGGGGTCGGGCAAAGCGGCGGCGTTCCAGGAATCACTGCGCCCCGGCGGCCGGACGCCGTTGGCGCGCGTGATCCAGTCGCGTTCGCGGATGAAAATTTTCAGCGACATTCGACTTGACTAACTTATAACCAGATGGTTAATTGCGGGCGTGGAAGGGAGAATGGGAAAAGGCATCGCATGGGGTGAAAAACCCCAGAGAAACCCGATCAAAAAAGTGCGATAATATTTTGAACACAGTGCAGCAGGCGGGGGTCTGATTATCAGTTGCATGAGGATTTCGCTGTCCGTTTAGGGTTGGCATAGAGGTTTTGCTCGCGGCGCGGCTCGGACAGCGACCCCCAAGTTGGTCGCGTCGCCCTTCTGAGCGCCTCGGTGAAGGCGTATAAACCTCGTCATCAAGAGAGGCCGGACGAAAGTCCGGCCTTTCGCTTTTCCGGAATTCCACATTGATTGCCCGGCCGGAACCGGCTAGCCTTTCCCACGCATGAAACATCAGCTCGATTTCGAGAAGCCGATCGTTGAACTGCAGGAAAAACTGGACGATCTGCGCGGCCACCCGGAGAAGCATTCGCTGGGCGTCAGCTTCGAGGAGGAAATCCAACTCATCGAGAAAAAACTGATGGAAACCCGTCGCCACATTTTTTCCAACCTCTCCGCTTGGCAGCGGGTCCAGCTCGCGCGGCATCCCAAGCGCCCTTACACGCTGGATTACATCAAGAACACGTTCACGGACTTTCAGGAATTGCACGGCGACCGGTTGTTCGCCGAGGACCGTGCAATGGTCGGCGGCTTTGCGAAACTAGGCGACCACCGCGTCATGGTCATCGGCACGCAAAAGGGCCGCGACACCAAGGAAAACATCCTGCGCAACTTCGGCTCCGCGCATCCTGAAGGCTACCGCAAGGCACTGCGCCTGATGCGGCTGGCCGACAAATTCGGCCTGCCCGTCATCACCCTCATTGACACGGCGGGCGCGTATCCCGGCGTCGGCGCGGAAGAACGCCACATCGCCGAGGCCATCGCCGTCAATCTGCGCGAAATGACGCTGCTCGAAGTGCCCATCATCGCCGCCGTCATCGGCGAAGGCGGTTCCGGCGGCGCGCTCGGCATCGGCGTGGCCGACCGCGTGTTGATTCTCGAAAATGCGTATTACTCGGTCATCAGTCCGGAAGGCTGCGCGGCGATTTTGTGGAAGGACCGCGCCAACGCCGCCAAGGCCGCCGCCGCGCTGAAAATCACAGCCAAGGACCTGCTCGGGCTCAAGCTCGTGGACGAAATCGTGCCCGAACCGCTGGGCGGCGCGCACACGGACATGGCTGGAACGGCCGCCAACCTGAAGACGCATCTGCTCAAACACCTGGAACAGATCCTCGCGCTGCCGGTTGCCGAACGGCTGAAGCAGCGCTACGAAAAATTCCGCGCGCACGGGCATTTCCACGAGAAGGTCGAGCCGGCCGGAAACGCCGCCGTCCCCATCGCCGCCCCCGCCTGATCCACCGTGCTTTATCCGCTGATTTTCGAGCCGATTTTCAAGGAACGCGTCTGGGGCGGACGCGAGCTGGAACATCTTTATGCCAAGCCGTTGCCGCCCGGCAAACCGATCGGTGAATCGTGGGAAATCTCCGACCGGCCCGGCGACGCCAGCGTCATCGCCAATGGCCCGCTCGCCGGCAAAACCCTGCGCTGGCTGATGGAAAACCACGCGGCGGAAATCCTCGGCGATGCGAAACCAGCGGCGGGAGGGCGTTTCCCGCTGCTTTGCAAAATCCTCGACGCGCGGGAAAAGCTGTCGCTGCAAGTTCATCCGCCGGCCGCCAAGGCGAAGGAATTGACAGGCGAGCCGAAGACCGAGATGTGGTTCATCGCCGACGCCGCGCCGGACGCGAGCCTTTATGTCGGACTCAAGCGGGGCGTGACGCGGGAGGAGTTCGAACGGAAAATTTCCGACGGCAGCGTGGCGGATTGTTTTCACCGCCTCCCGGTGCGGGCGGGCGACGCGATGTTTCTGCCCAGCGGCCGCGTCCACGCCATCGGCGCCGGCCTGGTGATTTTTGAAATCCAGCAGAACTCGGACACGACCTACCGCGTGTTCGATTGGAACCGCGTGGGGCTGGACGGCAAGCCGCGCGAACTGCACGTCCCGCAATCGCTGGCGAGCATTGATTTCAACGATTTTGAGCCGAAGCTGGCGGATGCAAAATTTGCTGGAAATGAATTCGTTAAAACCCGACAGTTGATTTTTGACCCGCTTTTTTCCGTCGAGCATTGGGAAATGATGCCAAAAGTTCCCGGGAAACTGACGGACTTACCAAAAAACATGCGTTCTCCTTCGGCGTTATTAACCCCAATTGCTCTGGGAGGATTAAGCCAATCCGCGCTTCAAATTGTTGTGGTCGTGAAAGGAGAACTTGAAGTAAGCAGCGGAATGACAGTGGTGAATCTCTCCGCCGGACAATTCTGCCTGATTCCGGCAAATCTGCAGCGGACGGAGATTTCAGCAAAGTCAAATACGTCACTGCTGCGCGTTGTGCCAAATTGATTTCACCACAAAGTCCCCGGTGACGGCTTGTGGTTCAGTGCCTTCTGGCGCCACAGATTTTCCTCCGCCATGCGCGTGCGGATTTTTTCCTTTTCTTCGGGACCCGCCTTGGCCAGTTCGGCGGCGTATTTCTTTTCGAATGAATCTACAGCCAGAGCATTTTTGCCCAGCCACAATCTTCGGGAGCCGTCGGCGACGAATTTGTTTTTCATGGCCGGTTAATTCAGCGACAAATCATCCGGCATTTGTGCGAGGAGCCGGTTCTTCCAGCCGCCCTTGGTCTTGATGATTTTCTGCCAGAGCGCGTCGGGCGGCGTCTCAAAGACGAGTTCCAGCGACGCGGGGAACGTCAGCCACGATTTGCGTTTCATTTCCTCCTCCAACTGGCCCGGCGACCAGCCGGCGTAGCCCGCGAACAGCTTGACCTTTTTCGCCTGTGAAAACGATTCGCCGACCTCCAGCAAATCGTCGAGCGAATGGCCGAGGCTCAAATTGGGCAACACATTCGCGTTGGGCAGGAACCCGTCCGAATGCAAAAAACTCAACGCCGTCGGCTGCACCGGCCCGCCAAAAAACAGCGGCGATTCCCGGAGCAGCTCGGGCAGGTCGGCCACGAGCACCTCGCCCACCTTGTTCCCGGCGAAGCGGTTCAGCACCAGGCCGAAGGCGCCTTCGGCGTTGTGTTCACAGATGAGGACGACCGTGCGGTGGAAAAACGAGCCGCGCAAATTGCCGCCGTCCAGCAGCAACCGGCCTTTGAGAAATTTTCCGTTCTCGCTCATCTCCTCGCCAATTTGCACCAAAAACCCCCGGCTGGCAAAAAAAGAAAACGCGGAGAATTTCTTCTCCGCGTTTCGCTTATTCAAGATGTGGCGTTGGCCGCCCTGGCCGGTTACAGTGATTTGACCTTCCTCACAATCGCGGCGGCGTCAATGCCGAAGTGTGCCACCAGTTCCTCGGGCTTGCCGGAACGCGGCACGCCGTTCACCGCCAGCTTGTGAACCTTGACGCCGTCCACGCTCAATTCGCCCGCGACCGCGTCGCCGAGGCCGCCTTCGGAATAATGGTCTTCCACTGTGATCACGGTGTTGCCGGTCTTTTGCGCGGCGGCGAGAATTTCCTTTTTGCCCAGCGGCTTGATGCTGTAGGCGTCAATGACGGTGATGCCGATGCCTTCGGCCTTCAGCGCGTCGGCGGCCTTGAGCGCCTCGTGCAGGGTCACGCCCGCGGCGACGACGGTGGCCTTGTCGCCGGCGTTCTGGCGCAACACCTTCGCGCCGCCGATGGGAAATGGCTCGTCGTTGCCGTAAATCACCGGCGATTTCGGGCGCGACGTGCGGAGAAAACAAACGCCCTTGGTCAGCGCCATCTGTTCCACCAATTTTTCCGTGCTCACCGCGTCGCTCGGATACAAGACGGTGCTGCCGACAATCGCGCGCATCAACGCCATGTCTTCCAGCGCCATTTGCGTCGGGCCGTCCTCGCCGATGCTCACGCCGACGTGCGAGCCGGCGAGCTTCAGGTTCGCCTGCGAAATGCCCGCGACGCGAATCTGGTCGGCGGCGCGGGTGAAAAACGTCGCGAATGTCGAGGCGAACGGCACCTTGCCGCGCGCGCCGAAGCCCATGGCCACGCCGACCAGGTTCTGTTCGGCGATGAAACATTCGGTGAAACGGTCCGGGAATTTCTTGAAGAACTTTTCCGAGTAGGTGGAATTTTTCGTGTCGCCGTCCATCGCGACGATGCGTTGGTCCACCTCGCCGATGCGCACCAGCGCGTTGCCGTAGGCTTCGCGCGTGGCGACGGAATCGTCCGAGCTTGTAAGTCAGCGGCGGATAGCCGGCCGGCGCGGCGTTGTTGGGCGCGGGCAACTGGTTCGGCGCCGGAATCGGCGCGCCGATGCCGGACTTTGAACTCGGCTGCAAGTTCGGCGATGGCCCTGGCGGCCTCTTCCTTGTTCAACGGTTTGCCGTGCCAGCCGTCCTGGTCCTGCAAAAATGAAACGCCCGCGCCTTTGTAGGTCTTGGCGATGATGGCGAGCGGTTTGTCGTCCAGGCCGACGCCGCCCAGCACCTCGGCGATTTCCTCGATGTCGTGGCCGTCAATCACTTCAACGCGCCAGCCGAAGGCTTCAAACCGTTTGGCATAAACGCCGATGTCGTGGCCGAACGCCGTGGCCTGGCTCTGGCCGAGGCGGTTGGCGTCCACGATGGCGATGAGATTGTTCAGCTTGTAAATGCCCGCGATGTTCGCGGCCTCCCAGACCGAGCCTTCGGCGATTTCGCCGTCGCCGAGCAGGACGTAGGTGTTGTAATCCAGTTTGTCGAGCCGCGCGGCGAGCGCCATGCCCGCGCCGACGCTCAAGCCCTGGCCGAGCGAGCCGGTCGCCACGTCCACGAACGGCAGCCGCGGCGTCGGATGGCCTTCGAGGTCGGAGGTGAATTTGCGCAGCTTCAGCAACTCGCCCACGGGAAACAAGCCCGTTTCCGCCCACGCGGCGTAGAGCAACGGCGCGGCGTGGCCCTTCGACAAAATGAACCGGTCGTTGTTGTAGATAATGCGGATTCTTCGCGTCGTAGCGCATGTGGCCGAAAAACAGCGTGGCCACAATGTCCGCCGCCGAGCAGCACGAAGTGGGATGGCCGCTGCCCGCCGCGGTGGTGGACGTGATGGAATGGATGCGCAACTGGTTTGCGATGCCCTTCAAAAGTTCAATGTCAGTCTCAATCATGGAACGCGCAGTTTAAGCGGGAGACGGGAAAAGCCAAGACTGAAATTGTGCCAAATGCGTTAAACCGCAGCCGGGCCGGCGGCCTGCGCTCCCAACTTGGACAATTTCAACTTTGAACCCCCGCGCCGTTCCGCTAAGTTGCGGTCATGTCTCGCAGAACAACATCGGGTCCGGGAAAAGGCTTTGCCGACGTCATCGGTGTCGTCCTGCTGTTTGCCGCGCTGCTGCTGCTCGTGGCGCAATGGTCGTTTGACCGTAATGACATTTCATTCCACACCACGCAGCCCAATCTTTCCGCGCACAACTGGATCAAAATGCCCGGCGCCTATCTCGCGTGGGGTTCATTTTTGCTGCTGGGCATTGCCAGCTATCTGTTGCCGCTGGTGCTGGCGCTGTTTGGCACGGCCTTCCTGCTGAACTGGCCCGGCTATCTGCGCGAACGCTCGCGCTGGTCGGTGCTGTGGGCGGCGGTTTTGTTGATTTCGCTCACCGGCCTGCTTTACCTCGCGGACAACGGCGGACTGCGCGGGAAAATTCACGAAACCATTGGCGCGCAAAGCATCGGCGGCCTGCTCGGCTGGGCGACCTATGGCGAAATCCGCCACCCGGGTTACAACGTCCAATTCGGTTTTTCCCTGCTCGGACCGATTGGCGCGACGATCGTTTATTCGGCGCTGGGTTTGATCAGTCTGCTCTTCCTCACGGATTTCCGGCTCGGCGAATGGCTCCGCGGATTTTTTGCGGAGAAGCAACCCGCCGCGAACGGGTTCAAGCCAGTCGAAGAAGCGGCGCTGGATCGCCGCGCCCGCGAACTTGAAAAGCAAGCGAAGCAATTGCAGGAGCAGGTCGCCCGCTCCGGCCTCGGCGCGGATATGCAGCCGGTGCCGGAACCGACCGTCCGCGATTTGAGTGTGCCGCAGTCCAAAGGCCCGCGCATCCGCAAGACAACTTTGCCGGAGTCGGCCAGGGAACCCGTGCCGGCGCCCGCCGCTGACACTGCGGAAGCTCCCGCGAAATCCGTCCCGCGCGAAGTGCCCGCGGCCACCACCGAAGAAATCCTCGGCAAAGTCGGGCAGGCTTCCAGCCTGCCGGACGGGCAGGATGCCCGTTCCACAGACAAATCTGCCGAAGCAAAAACCGAGGCGGCCGCCGGCGACGCGGACAAGTCCGATGCGGAAAAGCCCGCCGAGCCGAAGCCCGAACCGGTCATCAACATTGCCGACGGCTCGGTGCGCAAGCCCGGGCGGAAAAAACCGAAACCGCTCACCGTGGCCCAGACGCCCCTCATCGGCAATTACCAGTTGCCGCCGATGGATTTTCTCCAGCACCCGGATTTGACCGCCAAGCCGACCGAATCCAAGGAGGAACTGATGGCCAACGCGCGGCTCATGCAGCAGACGCTCGCGCAATTCGAGATCGAAGTTTCGCTCGGCGACATCACCAAAGGCCCGACCATCACGCGCTACGAATTGCATCCCGCGCCGGGCGTGAAGCTGGAAAAAATCACCGCGCTCTCGAACAACATCGCCGCCGCGCTCAAGGCCGAGCGCATCCACATCCTCGCGCCGGTGCCCGGCAAAAGTTCCGTCGGCGTCGAGGTGCCGAACCACGTCAAGACCAAGGTCATTGTCCGCGATTTGTTCGAGTCCGACGAGTGGCGCAATTCCAAGGCGAAGATTCCCATCGCGCTCGGCAAGGACGTTTACGGCCATCCGATCATCGCGGACCTCGTGGAAATGCCGCACGTGCTCATCGCCGGCAGCACCGGCTCCGGCAAATCGGTATGCATCAATTGCGTGATCACGTCGCTGCTCTACAAATTTTCGCCCGACCAGCTCCGGTTCGTGATGATTGACCCGAAGGTCGTCGAATTGCAGCAATACAACGCCCTGCCGCACCTCGTTGTGCCGGTGGTGACTGATCCAAAAAAAGTCATCCTCGCGCTGCGCTGGGTCGTCAACGAAATGGAAAAACGCTACCAGATTTTCGCGCGCGTCGGCGTCCGCAACATCGCCTCGTTCAATTCGCGCCCGAACAAAAAACTCGTGCCGCAGGAGCCCGAATTGCCGCTCACGCAGAAGAAGGAAAAGGTCGAGCCGGGCGCGGAAGGTTTCGCCGTCGAGGTGGACGAGGAAATCGTCGTGCCGCGCGAGGAAGACATCGTCATCCCCGAAAAGCTCTCCTACATCGTGGTCATCATTGACGAACTGGCCGACCTGATGCTCGTCGCGCCGACCGACGTGGAAATGGCCATCGCCCGCATCACACAGATGGCGCGCGCGGCGGGCATCCATTGCATCGTGGCCACGCAGCGGCCGAGCGTGGACGTCATCACCGGCGTCATCAAGGCGAACATCACCGCCCGCATCGCGTTCCAGTGCGCCTCGCGCGTGGATTCGCGGACGATTCTCGACGCGATGGGCGCGGACAAACTGCTCGGCAAGGGCGACATGCTTTATCTCCCGCCCGGCTCGGCCAAATTGATCCGGGCGCAGGGCGCGCTCATCACCGACCAGGAAATCAACAGCATCGTCGAGTTTATTGCCAAGCAGGGCAAGCCGAACTACGACCTGGAAATTCATCGGCAGCTTTCCCAGCCCGCCGCCAGCTTTGAAAACGAGACCGGCATTGACGAGGACGAGGACCTCATCCAGCAATGCATCGAGGTCATCCGCAGCGAACAGAAGGCGAGCGTCTCGTTGATGCAGCGCCGGCTGCGTCTCGGCTACACCCGCGCTGCGCGCATCATGGACGAGTTGGAAAGCCGCGGCATCGTCGGCCCCAGCAAAGGCGCCGAGCCGCGCGACATCTTGATTGACCTGGACGGCGGCGGCGCGGACGGCGGGGGACAGAGCGCGGTGTGACAATGGCAGGGCGCGCAGTTCCCCGCGCGTGCATTCCCCGCTTCATTCTTCCTGTCCGATCGGCAGGTGGCCGGTGATTTTGCCGTGCTGATCCTGCACCATCACCGTGCCGCCGACGGGCGTGTTGGAAATAATCACGCCGGCCCTGCCGTTCGCGCGGTTCACGGTAATTAACCCGCCGTCTATGGCGTCGGCGGCGATCTTCACGCCAATCTTCATGTCCGGCGTTATGGCGAACAGCTCCCCGTTGTTGGGCGTGCCAACCATGGTGATGCGGGCATGGCCGTCGTCATGCACGACGCTGATGGCGGCACCGGGCTCGGTGGCCTTCATCACCGCGCGCGCCTTGCCGGCCTCGCACACTCCCACTTGGCCGCGTCCCTCCTTGCCCAGCACCTTTAACTGCACCCCGACCTTGCCTTCCTTCGCGTAAAGTTCGAACGACGGCTCGCCCTTGTCCATGCGCAGGCAGGCCTTGTATTGGTTGTCATCGCCGAACATGCACAGCTCCGGCGCTCCCGTTTCCATGTTCAGCAACAAGCGCGGCCGCTCATCCTTGCCAAGCAACGAGACGAACCCCCCGTCCGGCGCGCACATGATGTTGACCATGGATTTGCTAGCGTCGCTGGGATGGAACAGGCTTAGGAAGGTGCAACGGATGCTAAGATAGGCGGCTTGCGGCTTCCCGTCGTCGCCCTCGCCCGGCGGCTGGTAATGAATGAACTGGCGGTATTCATCCATTTCCTGTCGGAGACGGGCGACTTCCTGTTTGAGGGTGTTGATTTCGGTTTCAGTGTTCATAAATGGTCAAGGTCATGCCGGGCAAAGTGCCGGGCAGTGAAGACAGTTTAGTTTATCCGGCTGGATTTGAAATGTATTTCACGGGAAATTGTTTTTCCCGGCAGCGGCGGCCCGGACGACGGCGGTCAACCAACGGTTTAGTAATACTAGGTTAAGTATATTGACATCCATTTTCGATTCCGTTAATTTGGGGGCGTGACTTCCCAAGAAGCTGCCGCCCTGGATGAGCGACTGGACCATTTCCTGGCTGATGTGACTGCTTCGCTCGGTCGAAGTGAACGCCACCACTGGGCGAAGATATACTTGCAGGGTCTGCTGATGGAGGGCGGGCGCAAATCCATTGAGCCGCTGGCGGAGCGAATGGGTGGGGCGGATGTTCAATCGCTGCGCCAATTTGTCGGTCAAAGTCCGTGGGCGGTGGAACAGATTCAAAAACGACTGGCGGAAAAGGTGGTTGATGTGCTGGCGGAACCCGAAGTTTGGATGATTGATGAGACCGCCTTTCCCAAGGCGGGAGACGCTTCTGTGGGTGTGGCGCGGCAGTATTGCGGGGCCTTGGGTAAAATCGCCAATTGTCAGGTCGCCGTCAGTCTGCATTGGAGCACCTGCACCGCCAGTTGTCCCCTGGCTTGGCGGCTTTATCTGCCCGCCGCCTGGCTGGCCACTCCAGAGCGGCGTGCGGCTGGGAAGATTCCCGCAGCGGTCAGCTATCAGAGCAAGAACCAGCTGGCTCTGGAATTGGTGGATCAAGCCTTGGCGTGGGACATACCGCGCCTGCCGGTCGTGGCCGATTCGGCCTATGGTGATGATTTTGAATTTCGCGCCAGCTTGCGAGTGCGGGGCTTGCACTATGCGGTGGCGGTTAAACTGGGCACCAAGGTTTGGACGAGTGACCCGGCACCGGCGCCCGTTGCCACCAGCAAATCACGGGGCCGACCCCGGCAATATCCAAAGTTAAAGGACATGCCCGCCCCCCAAACGCTGGCGGAAGTCGCCAGGGATTTGCCGTTGAAGGACTGGCAAAATGTCACTTGGCGGCAAGGGACCAAAGGTCCAATGCGCTCCCGGTTTGCCCGGGTCAAAGTTTGGGCCGCCCATGGCTGGAACCGTGCAGAGCATCCCCAGCGCGTCCCCGAGTGGCTCCTCATCGAATGGCCAACAGGAGCGGCGGCTCCCACAGATTATTGGCTGGCACAACTTGGCGATCAACCGGTGGGTTTGCGGCGATTGGTCAAGATCGCCCGGGCGCGCTGGCGAGTCGAACAGGATTACCGCGAACTCAAGGAGGAGCTGGGGTTGGACCATTACGAAGGACGGCATTGGCTGGGTTGGCATCATCACGTGACGCTCGTCACCATGGCCTTTGCCTTTTTACGCACCGAACAGGCCCGCGCAAAAAAAAACTGCTGGTGCGAAGTCGATGCCGGCGACCTTGCCGCAGATGAGAGCGCGATTGCAGGCCAGACTCATTCATCTGGCGGGACAGTGCCCGTGGTGTAAAACGCGTTTCGAAAACACGTCTTGATACTTAACCTAGTATTATTAGCAGGCTGTTGAACAAAAGACCAATTTAGCGAACATCGGTTATTCATGACTCGTTCGGGACATTTTCAGAGTAAGTTGCACCGGATTTCTTCCGGTGGGTGCCCCTCGTGCCGGTGTTTTTTATCTGCCCAGCATTATTTTGCTGCTTTTAGGCCGGCGGTTTCACCGAAAACCCGCCGATCAGTTCGCACCCGCCAATTCCAAGCGTGCCATTCGCAGCAGGTTGTAAGTCCCCGCCACGAAGTAGCCCCAGGCTTGCGTCCGTTCTCGTCCCCGATACCGGCTCCGTCTGAATCCCCCCACCGTCTTGATCCAGCCAAATATCTCTTCTACTCGTTTTCGGATTTTCAAACTGACTTGGTAACTCCGCTGCGTCGTGGTGCGTCCGTCCAACCCGGCCACGTTCACTTTGTCCTTGCACGCCACATGCGGCGCGATCTCCCGTTCCCGGCAGCCTTGCACAAAGCCTTTCTGGTGATAGCCCTTGTCCGCCCCGAGCGTCTTGATATTCACACCTTCATGCAGCTGCTGATGGGCATCGGCCTGTTGCAAGGCCACCACCGCTTCGCTTTGGGTAATGGGGTTGGCACGATTTTCGAGGATAGCGCGCTGCCGTTGGACAAATGGCTGGCGGCGATCTGGATGATTGTCAACGCGAAGAACGGGGTCAGTTCCTACGAAGTCCACCGCGCCATCGGCGTCACGCAAAAGACCGCTTGGTTCATGCTGCAAAGAATCCGTTTGGCGATGCAATCCGGCACGGTTGAAAAACTCAACGGTGAAGTTGAGGCCGATGAAACTTATATCGGCGGCAAGGTTCGCAATATGCACGCCAGCAAGCAGCGCAAACGCGGTCGCGGGACTGGCGGAGTCGGCAAGGCAATCGTCATGGGTTTGCTGGCGCGGCACGGCAAAAAAGGAGCAAGCCGGGTGAAAGTCAAGCACGTTGCAAACGCCCGGCGCGGCACGGTGCAAGGCGAAGTCCGCGAACATGTAGAACCCGGCTCGCAGGTGTTCACTGATGCTCTGCCATCCTACAACGGATTGAACCGTGATTATGTCCACGAAGCCATAAACCACGCCGAATGTTATGTGCGCGGGAATGTCCACACAAACGGACTGGAAAACTTTTGGAGCCTGCTCAAGCGCGGAATCCGGGGAACTTACGTCAGCATTGAGCCGTTGGCGTGTCCATGACCATCCATTGGTTCTCGGACTTTGTGGCCGGTGCCATCCTCGGATCGGTCGTCGGCGTGGTGGTGGGAAAATGTTTTGGGCCGGGTCAGGCGTCAGAGCCATCGCGGACGTGATTTGCGGGAGGGAAATCCCCGATTTGAGTTCAGACCACGAAGAGGACCGTGCTTGATCAGTTATAGGCGAAGCCAACGGCAAGACTGCTAAAATTGCACCTGCAAATCAAAACGCTGCCGATTGGTTGTTCAGAAATGAACTTGCCGACGGACTACGTGCCCTCCCCGAGGAACATTTCATCCGGTCAATAGAAATTGTAGTAATTGCCTTGGAACCGCATCTGGATTAGCGAAATATCGCTCAATTCAACATGGCCGTCGCCATAAAGCAGGTTCATGTTTTTGAGCTTGCCGGTGAGCGGGTGGCCGCTGCCGCCGCCCAGTTGAAGCGGATCGGGGCTGCCGCCCGCGACCGGGCTGGCCGCGCGGTCGGTTAGAATCGGCAGGGAAGCCGCATTCTGGTCTGACATGCTCGACGGCCAAGTCGGGGGGTTATTGGTTGCAACGTATGGATAAATGTTGTTTGGGCCCGCCGCACCACCAGCCCCGCTGCCGTTGCGTGGCACCCACCAGGCATGATAGCAAACGGCCAGTGTCGGGCCATACGCCCTGGTTACGGCCTTTGTTAAATCTGCCAAGCTCACCAAGGGATGGCCTAGCCCAGCGGCGGATTGGCACCAGGTGTTGTCGGCGTCAAACTCGGTCGGGCGCACCGGACAATACCACATGGGAACCGTCAATCCATACTTTCCCAGGGAGGAAATCATTCGCGGATCCAAGTCCCAAGTGTTGTTCAGACTGCCGTCGTCAAAACGCGGGAAGTGGCTGCGGTCATCGGCACTGGCATACAGGTTCACCGCCAGGCCCCATTGCCGGTAGTTTGACGTGCAGTTGGCGCACCTGGCGCGGAATTTGGCGCCGACGAGCGCCGGCATCAGCAAGGCCGCGAGTATCGCAATGATGGCAATCACCACCAGCAGTTCAATCAAAGTAAACGCCTGCCTTTGACCAGTCGCCGCCGGGCGCAGGAACTGCTTCCTCCCGGCGCCTTTTATGACTGGCGACGCCGGCGAAAGTAAGGAAAAATGAGAATGGCTGGCAATCCTGCTCCTCGCAAGGCAACCACCCCGGGCACCCGATGTTGGGCACTGCTTCATAAGGGGATTACTTTTCAGTAAGAACCATATCATCCGACCCGTTGTTTGTCCAGCGAATACTCTCAATTTTCGATCATGTTCCCTTGGTTCCCGAGAGCGGCGGACAAAAGGCCGTGTGAAAAGGAAAAACATTCAACGCTCAACATTCAACGCGAACGCGCCCGTCGGGGCGGCAAGAATTGGATGTTGGGCGTTGAATGTTGAATGTTTCTTGCAATCATTTCGCCGGATACTGCCACACCCAATCACCGTTGTCTGTGTCCACGGCAGAGCCGCCTTTTCTGGAGACAACCGTGCCGCCGTCGTCCTCCTCGTTCCAGCCGACGGAGTAGAGGATGAATTTGCCGCCGTCCTTCCGCCGGTAATGGAGCGGCTGGCCGCCGATGATGTCGTGCGGCAGTTTTTCGATGAATTGCGGCGCAAGCGCGTCGAGCGTTTCGGGATATTCGCCGTGCGCGAGCCGGTAGCGCTCCAACGCGCAGGCAGCCCGGGCCAAATCAATGCTGACTTGAATGGCTGCAAATTTCTTCACAAAGCTGCCAATGGCCGGAAACAGCATCAGCGCCTGGACTTTGTAAGGCGAATAACGTTTCAGTCCGGCATGAACTGAATTTTCCGCGAGTTGCAAAGCCGCGGGTGAAACAGTGCGCGAATTCGTATCCACGAGCGGCAAAATCCATTGTTGGTGCATCCGGGCAAAGTTGAGTTCATTTTGGTCAAAATACGCGCTGGGCATCAACGTGAGTTTGTTGGTGACCAGCTCGCTCTTTCCTTGAACTGTAACGGAGCCTGAAATGCTTTCTCGCGTGCGCCGTTGATTTTCAAATGACGCAATCGCAAATGCCCGTTCGCCGCGCATGGCGGATTCGTAATCCGCCAGATAGTCGAGTTTCCCCAATTCCGTTTCGAGTGCGACGAGCTGTTCGTCCGACCATTTATGCTCCGCCAATCCTTCCCAAATTGGTTGAAGTGTGTATTGCAGCATCGCCATGCGCACGAGCTGTGAAATTAAGAACGGCGAGTTGCGGAGGGAATTATCCAAATACAACAACAGCTTGACGTCATCCAAGGCCTTTTCGCTTTGGCCATCAGCCAGTTCAGCGCTGGCGCGCAATTGCAGCAGTTGGGTGCATCTTTTGAGTTCCGCCAAAACCGGCAACAACGTTGAGACGGAATCGAATCCATCCTCCGCGTAATTCGACGGAACGCTGGCGTATGGCCGCTGGCTGGCTTGACGTAATTCTTCAACTGCCGAATCGAATTTGCTCAAGGCAAACAACACGTCCTTCGCCGGCGTTTGCGGCTCCGGCGCGATGGGAAAACTCTCCACCTTGTCTGTGGTGGTTCGGTGGCGATAATAATTCTGCCATGCCTGCAAATCGGTTATCCGCATCCGATAAACGGCGTAACCACTCTGGTTCGTGTTCAGGCGAGAATCCGGTCCGCCGTCGTTGCCATAGGGTGACATGAAGATTTTGCCATCAAGCATGTTGGTAAAAATCGGCGCGCAGAAAAAATTCTGGTCGTTCGGCACAGGCGGCGGAACAAACGCCTGCCAGTCCAGTTTTTCGCCTTTGGCTTCCAGTTCGTGCTTGTAGTTTTCCCAGGCGTGCTTGCCGCGCCAGTCTTCCTCGGTGTAAAATGCCGCCACCAATGTGGCAAGAACCGCCAGCACGATCAACATCCGGCGCAGAATCCGCCAGCCCCGATTGGTTCTAGGTTTTTCGTTCATAATTGTAGTTTGCAGGTGTCGAGGTCGCGAGACTCTGGTTTCAGGTCAGAGACTCCTCACGTCGTCTCCTGCGCTACGTCATTAAAATTTCCAGCCGCCGTTCGCTGCTTGGCTGCGGCAGAAACGGTGTCGCCGGTTGGGCAATGCGCGTTTCGTCCGGTCCAATCAATTCGGTCAGCAGCCGTTCCTGCTGCCGGAAGGTCAGCATCATTTGCGGCGACGGTGGCGGAGATTTTCGCGCCATTCGTTCGGACGGATCGTGCTGCGAGACATTGAAGATGAAAATCAAAATCCAAATCGCCGCCAGGCCCGCCCAGATCCGGCGGCTCGGGAAAATCAACTCGCGCCAGATCAAGCCTAGGACGGGCGTCGCGCCTGTCTCTAACTTGTTGATTCTTTCAAATGGAGACAGGCGCGACGCCCGTCCTGCGGATTTGAATTCGGCTTCCACAACTTTGTGTCGGATTTCATTCAATTGCAGTGCGGCGGCCCGATGCTGTTCCAGCAAAATATCACGCGGTGTTTTCATGCTTGCTCCTCCAGCAATTTGCGCAGCGACTTTTTGGCGTAGTGCAGCCGGGATTTCACGGTGCCGAGCTGCGTTTCGGTGATGCGCGCGATTTCCTCCAGCGAAAAGTCCTCAATGAAATGGAGCAGCAGCACGGCGCGCTGCGGCGGCGGCAGTTGATTCAGCAAGTTCATAAATTCGGCCTCCTGTTCACGGCGGATGAGCAAGTCGTCCGGGCCGTCTTCAAATTCATCCGGCAAATCGGGAATTTCATCGAGCAGGATTTCCCTTCGTTTGCGCCAGTGTTGAATGACCTTTTGGTGCGCGATGCTGAAGAGCCAGCTCCCGAATTTATCGTCGTCGCGCAGGCCAGTGATGTGCCGGGCGGCGGCGATAAACGTCTCCTGCACGAGGTCGAGGCTCGTTTGTTCGTTGCGGACCAGTTCAAACACATAAACGTAAAGCGGCAACTGGTAGCGCCGGAAGAGCACGTCCCAAGCCGCCGGTTCTCCGGCTCTGGCCTGCGGCACGGGCAGTTGTTCGTGTTCAGCCACCACCAGCATTTATACCGAGTGGAACGCGCGTGGCGAGAAAAGGTTCAATCAAGACGGTGGATTTCCAAGATTGCCAAACGCGTGTCAATGTCGCTAAATAATTGAAATGCCAACGGTCGCCGAACAACTCCGCGAGGCGCGCGAAGCCAAACATCTCACGGTGCAGCAGGTCGCCGACGCGACCAAGATCCGCACCGACCATATCCGCGCGCTGGAGGAGGGGGATTTCAACCGGTTTCCCGCGCCGATTTACATCCGCGGCTCGGTGAAGAATTACGCGATGATGCTCAAGCTCGACTTGACGAAGATTCTGGCCGATCTGGACACGGAATTGAAGGGGACGGAGAAATATGCCGAGCCGCCGCCGCTGGTGGAGCAATCCAAATCGCCGCTCGACCACGTGATGTTTTTGCTGTCGAAGGTGAACGGGAAAGTGGCGCTGGTCGGCGGCGGTTTGCTCGTCATCGTCGTGGTGTTGGTGCTGGCGGGCCGGGCGTGGCGGCACCACGGCAAAAGTGAACCGGCGCCCAATCTGCCGCCGGCGGTTTATCAGCCCGCCACTTCCGGCGACACCCTGCCGCTGCCCAAGAAATAATCGTCTTCGGAGGGACGAGCTCCACGAGTCCCCGATTCGTCTGAATGAAGTTTGGGACTCCTATGCCTCGTCCCTCCGGCATCAAACTTCATTCATGTAGATCGCCCGGTTGCGCCATAAATAAAGACCGCCGGACACCGCCGTCAACGCGACCGTCACCCAGAGCATGACTTTCGCAAAGGCCGGCACCCACGGCGCGAACAGTTGCTCCAGTCCGGCCGGCCATTCCGCGCTGGCATCCAGCACCAGCAACGCGTTGACAGCCACGATCTGCGAGATGGTCTTGTGCTTCCCGAAATTTTCCGCCGCGAGCACGACGTTCTTGGACGCCGCCAGCAGCCGCAGGCCGGTGATGGTCAGTTCGCGCGCGACGATGACAATGACCATCCACGCGCCCACCTTCACCTTCGCGTCGGCGTTCAGGTGCGTGCTTTCCACGAAGGCGATGAAGGCCGAGCAGATCAAAATCTTGTCCGCCAGCGGGTCCATCAGGATGCCGAAGTTGGTGGTGAGCTTGCGCGCGCGCGCGATTTTCCCGTCGAGGAAGTCCGTGATGCCGGCGATGTTGAACAGCACCAGCGCCAGCGTGTTGTGAAACGGCAGCGGGGAGAACAGCGCCCAAAGGAACAGCACCGTCAGCGCGAACCGCGAGACGGTGAGTTTATTGGGCAGGTTCATTGATAAATCGTCCTCGTCCTCCTTCTCGATCCTCGTCCTCGGAACTTTTCGATTACGAGAACGAGGACGACGAGGAGGAGGAATTGATTACGCGCCGAACTTGTCGAACATCCGCGCGTTGGCCTGCATCAGGCGGATGAGGAATTTCGCCTCGAACACGCCGAGCGAGCCGCTGTTCGCGCCGGTCTCGGTGAAACGTTCCAGCTTGTCCGAGCCGCTGGTCGCCGAGTGAATCATCACCGGCTGCGGATGCCACGAATGGCCCTTGAGCGCGCACGGCGTCGAATGGTCGCCGGTCACGACGAGCACATCCGGCTTTTTCCGCAACAGGATTGGCAGCGCGGCGTCGAAATCTTCAATCGCCTTTTCCTTCGCCATGAAATTGCCGTCTTCGCCGTATTTGTCCGTGTATTTGTAATGGATGAAAAAGAAATCGAAGTTGTCGTATTCGGTGAGGTAACGCTCGAACTGCTCCGCGATGGTCGCCGGGCCTTCGATTTTCTTCATGCCGACGAGTTGCGCCAGGCCTTTATACATCGGATAAACCGCCAGGCACGCCGGCTTGAGTTTGTAGCGCTCCTCGAACAGCGGGATATGCGGCTGGTGCGCGATGCCGCGCATGAGAAAGCCGTTCGCCGGCTTTTCCTTCGCAATGACCGGCAGCGCGGCCTTGTAAAATTCCGCAATCAGCCCGGCCATTTTCACCTGCTTCGCGTTCGCCGGGTCGCGCGGCTTGACAGTGGGAATGGCAAAACCTTCGCGGTTCGGGTCGGCGTCCGTGAGCGGGCCTTCCAGCCCGGCGCCGCGGAAAATGACAACGAACCGGTGTTCCTTGCCGGCCTTGATGATGATTTCCGTGTCGCCGATTTTCTTCACCTTTGCGGCGAGCATTTTGCACAGCTTCTCGCACGTCTCGGTCGGGATGCGTCCGGCGCGGCGGTCGGTGACGATGCCCTTCGGATTGAGCGTGGCAAAATTCGCGCGGGCGCAGACGTCGCCGGGTTTCAATTCCACGCCGAGGCCGAGCGCCTCGATGACGCCGCGGCCGACCTGAAATTCGAGCGGGTCATAGCCGAACAAGCCGAGATGGCCGGGGCCGCTGCCGGGCGTGATGCCGGGCGCGGCGGGAATCATCCGGCCCTGCGCGGAGTTCTTGGCGAGCTGGTCGAGGTTCGGCGTCGCGGCGGCCTCGAGCGGCGTCATGTAATTTTGCTCCGGCGTGGCGATGTCGCCGAGGCCGTCAAGGACGATCAGCGCGAGTTTGGTTTTGGTTTTGAGTGTCAGTTCGGAATAAAGAGCGTCTAAGTTCATCCGCTTATATTACAAAAAAAGATTCGCGGCGCAATTTGATTTCGATTTCAAGCATACGAAAGCACGGCATTTGCCCGCCAGAACGGAGGACAAGGACTGGCGGGCGTCGCCTTTGTCCTCAACCGCCGCAACGAAGGGGCGCAAATCTGATTTTGAAGGAGTCGAGCAGCCCGCTAACACCGCGCTTCAGCGCGGTGGTAAGTGATCCGCCTGCCCACTCAACCGTTTCAACGGTTTTTTGCCGCGTTCGCCCTCAAGCCCGGAAGCCGTTAAAACGGCTGCGTTTCCGGGCTTGGGCAAGTCACCGCGCTGAAGTGCGGTGTTACGCTTTCCCAGTGATGTCCCTGCGCTCGACACCCCCCCGGTGATTTTTACCGTCTGGCCATGAATTTTCTCGTCACCGGCGGCGCGCACGGAGTGACGCGCCCTGCCTGATCCCCAATCGCCCAATTGCCGCCCCGAACAGGGCAAACCGCGTGTTTTCAGGCGTTCACCGCATTTTTCCGGGCATAACTGAATCTGCGGCAGCCATTTCTGCGTCCCCAAAATGATTTCTGGAACGCCGAAATCGCTTCCCAGTCCCAAAAATCGCATTTGAAGACAAGGTTGTCATTTCCGGGGCCCAAAAATGACAATCGAGTATTGGGTTGCCATTTCCGGGGCCCAGAAACGATTTCTGGAACCCGGGAGCCATTTTTGAGGCCCAGAAATGGTTTTGGAGAACTCGGACGGGTGCCGGAAGGCTGTTTTGGGGCATCTGGGGCCCAGAAATCATTTTTGAGACCCAGAAATGACATTTGAATACTGGGTTGTCGTTTTTGAGGCCCAGAAATGGCAATCGAAGATTACGTTGTCATTTTTGAAGCCCGGAAATGGCAATCGAAGATTACGCTGTCATTTTTGAAGCCCGGAAACCGCATTTGAACAATGGGTTGGCGCATCGGGGATCCGGATGGGGCGCTTGAATTCCCGTTTGCGGCTTTTGAAGACGCTTTTGTCTTCCCCGCGCGCTCGACACCCCGCCCGCCGGTTGTTAGCGTCTGGCCATGAATTTTCTCGTCACCGGCGGCGCGGGCTTCATCGGCTCGCACGTTTGCGAACGCCTCCTCCACGACGGCCACCACGTCTGGGCGTTCGATGACTTGAACAATTTCTACGACCCGCAGTTCAAGCAGCGCAACCTGCGCGAAATCCAAGCTATTGCCGGTGGGTGCGCCGCTGCCGCCGCCACCCAACTGGCAGCATGGTTTGAATTTGTCCACGGCGACATCACGGACCGCGCCGCGCTCGACGAGATTTTTTCCTCCGTCAAATTCGACCAGGTCATCCACCTCGCGGCGCGCGCGGGCGTGCGGCCCAGCCTCGCCGAGCCGGCGCTTTACCAGCGCGTCAACGTCGAGGGCACGGTCAACGTGCTCGAAGCCGCGCGCAAGAACGGCGTGAAGAAAATCACCATCGCGTCGTCGTCGTCGGTTTATGGCCTGAATTCCAAGGTGCCGTTCAGCGAGAGCGACCCGATTTTCTCCGCCATTTCGCCCTACGCCGCCAGCAAGCTCGCGTGCGAGGCGCTCGGCCACGTCTGGCATCACATTTACAAAATGGACGTGGCGATGCTGCGGTTCTTCACCGTCTATGGCCCGCGCCAGCGGCCCGACCTGGCGATTTACAAGTTCGCGAAGCTGATCACCGCCGGCAAACCGATTCCGGTTTTCGGCGACGGCAGCGCGGCGCGCGATTACACGTTCGTCACCGACACGCTGGACGGCATCATCGCCTGCACGAAGAAGGAATTCGGCTACGAAATTTTCAACCTCGGCGAATCGGAAACGATTTCGCTTGAGCCGGATGATTGAATTGCTCGAAGCCGCGCTCGGCAAAAAGGCGGTGATTGACCGCCAGCCGCTCCAGCCCGGCGACGTGCCCATCACGTTCGCGGACATTTCCAAGGCGCGCGCCAAGCTCGGCTACAATCCGCAGGTGAAATTCGAGGAAGGCATCAAGTTGTTTGCGGAGTGGTTCAAGAAAAGCGGAGCGCCGAACTCCGATTCGGCGCGCCCCGACTAAATTCTGCCGCTTCGCGCCGATTTGGAAATCGGCGCTCCTGTTCACCGCATCCGCGGCGGGCGCAACGGTTCCGGCGGCGGCGCGTTGGTCTTGGCCGGCGGCTTTTCCTCTTGAACGCCGAGCGCAACAGCCAGTGCCGCTTCAATCCCTGCACAAAATCGTCCGTGTCCACGACGATTTTGGAAATGCTGCTCAAGATGTTCGAGTTGGCCTGCACCTGCGCGTTGAGGTTGCTGGTGATGTCGGCGAGATTGATGAGCAGCGCGGCCACGTTCGTGTCCGTGTTGGCCAGCAGCGAATTGACGTTCGTCAGCGCGCCCTGCAATTGCTCGTTGCCGTTGGTGCCCAGCGCCCAGACCAGCGGCCCGCCCGGCTCGCGCAATTGCGCGCTGACGAGGGCGAAATTCGTGATCATCGGCCGCGTCTCGACGAGCGTGACGTTCAAATTCGACGTGGCGTTCGCCGCGTTGCCAGCACGGTGTTGTCCAGCACGGCGGCGATTTTGTTCGTCAGCGCGAGGATGTTCGGCAGCGCCGTCTGCACCTGCAAGACCATCGCCTGCAACTGGTCGGAAATCGGCGGCGTTTCCACGGCGCGCAGCCAGGCGGTGTCGTCGCCGGGCTGGAAAATTTTGTAATGATGATACCGCCGCGTCCGTCCCACGACGCCACGATGGAGTGCTTGTCGTTCTCCTGGTTGTTGTAGGCGTAAAGGGAATTGGATTCGAGGTTCATCCCCGCGATGACCTGCAAATTGGATTCGTCCAGCATCGTGTAAGCGCGGAAGACCAGATTGGAATTCGCGTCGAGGACATCCTGCGAGAGCTGCCACTGGCCGGGTTCCGCGGCGACCAGTTGTTTCAATTCGTCAATCGTTCTTCACGAAAACCGGCTGCGTGACGACAAGCGCGTAGCCGTTCGTGCCGCGCGTGACTTCGAGCTGCCGCTTGCCGAGAAAATCCGCCGCGTTCACCTTCACATACGAACCGCCGGTCCAGAGATAGCGGAAATACGGGTCCGCGATTTCAAAATTCACCTCGACGTTGTGCGGCTCATACGGCTGCTGCGGCTCGACGCTGGTGATTTCGCCCGACCGGAAAACCCATCATGTAAACCGGGTCGCCCACGTTCAAACCCGCCGAGCTTTGGAGATAGGTGTGAAACGGCGCCTTGATCTTGAACCAGCCCTTGCGCTCCGCCGTGTGGTAAATGTAATAGCCGAAGCCGAACAGCAGCAGCGCCGTCGCCAGAAACACAAACCAGCCCACGGCGCGTTCCATCCGGCTCAAGCGCGTGCGCAGTTGCGGGGTCAAATCTTGCAGTGCCATGATTTTTCCTCAGATTGTTGCCTCAACCGGCGACGGCCAGCAATTCTTTTACGACCGGGTCGTCGGCCGCTTCCACTTCGTTCCAGGCGCCGAGCGGAATGAATTTCTTGTCCTGCAGCAGCGCGAATTTCCGCCGCGCATTCTGCCACGGGCCGCAAATCGTCGGCGGTGACGACCAGCGTCATCGGCCTGCCGCCGAACTGCTCGTGGCCGCGCGACAAGCTGGTCGAGAAACCGCAGCCACCATTGCAATGCCGCGCGCCGAGCCCGGCCAGCGGATTGTCCAGCAGCAGCACTTCCGGCTTGCAAAATCAACGCCCGCGCCAGCGCCGCGCGCTGCCGCCAGTTGGCCGCGATGTTCGCCGGCGTCACGTCCGCCAGCGGCGCCAGTTCCATCAGTTCCAGCAGCGCCTGCACTTCCTGCGCCGCCTCGCCGGCCGTGCAGATTCGTTTGATATCGCAACGGCAGCGCGACGTTTTCGGCAATCGTCAACTGGTTGAACAACTGCCCGCCTTGAAACACAAATCCCACGCGCAGCCGCTCGGCCAGTTCCGCTTCGCCGAAATTTCTCGTGTCGTTGCCGAAAAGTTTGTAGCTGCCGGCCGCCGGCGGCATCAGCCCGGCGGCCAGCATCAGCAAATCGCTTTTGCCGGAATGTTCCTGGCCCGGCGACCACCCAGAATTCCCCCGCCGCCACCGACCAGTTCACGTCTTCGACGACCGTGAACGACGGCGTCGCGCATCGCGGCGACGCTCACGCCGCGCATTTCGATGGCCGGGATGTTTTGGTTTTCGCTCATGTCAGCGAGATAAAGCACGATGAACAGCGCGTCAATCAGCACGCACACGATGACGCCCTGCGTGACCGCGCGCACCGCCACGCGCGAGACCTCCTCCAGCCGCAGCGGCTGCGCCAGGCCGTGATAACACGTCACGATGGCGATGAAAAATCCGAACGCGATGGTCTTCAGCGCCAGCAGCGCGAAATCCAGCCAGCCCAGCGCACTCGGCGATTTGCTTGAAATAATCGCCCGGCGTCAGCGGCACGTCCTGCAAAAACGCGAACAGATAGCCGCTCGCCAGCGCGCCGATGATCAGATAAACCGTCAGCGAAAAAACCCCCAGCGCCATGCCGATGACGCGCGGCACGATGAGATAATGCACCGGGTCAATGCCCAGCGCCTCCAGCGCCTCGACCTCGCCCAGCGCGCGCGCCGTGCCGAGTTCGATGACGTGCGCCGTGCCGACGCGCGCCAGCACCAGCATCGCCGCCAGCAACGGCCCCAGTTCGCGCACGATCACAATCACCATCGTCGAGCCGAGATAATTGGTCGCGCCGACCTTCGCCAGGGCCGAAACCGTCTGGCCGACGACCAGAAATCCCAGCGCCAGCGCCACGAACAAAAACATCGGCAGCAGCGCCACGCCCGCGCGGGCGATTTCCTGCCGGATGCGCGGGCGGATGACATTTTTCGCCACGCCGGATTTTCGTCAAGATGACGCCGAGCGTGATGAGCGCAAACGCGCCGAGCCCCTGCACCGTCAGCAGAAAGAGGAACAGCTTCCGCCCGAGCAAATCCGTGTAGGATTTGGGCAGCGCCGCGCGCCGAAACACCTGCGTGTTCGCCAGCTCAAACGCCTTGGCCAGATTTCCGCGCACGCCAGCAGCGTAGAATTGTCGCCGCGCCGGGTCAAAGGGGTTTTTCGACTCCTTGCGGCCATGCCGCGCAATCACGGCCTCTGCCAAACTCGTGTATGATTATTGAGACAATTCATCCGGCAACTGGCGCGGTTTTGTGCTCGATCATGCTCAAGTTTCCCGTGGCAAAGATAATGATTTTGGATTGCCGAATGACTAAAAGCATCGTTCATATGGAAAGGAAGAGCCGGTTTTTGCGGGCGCTTCTGCCCGATTTATCCTTGCTGCCGAGGAAATCCGTTTTGGATTGATGGATTGCGTCAGCCATCGATTTTGCTCTTCGCTTGTTTCGTCGGCATTGTTGTGCATCCTGGCCAAGTAAAGGCTCGTCCGCTCCGCCGATTTGATGCCGATTGTTATCGATCGGCGAAACCACACCGCTGCTGCATTTCACGAAAAACTGTTCTTCCGTCGCGGCTTTGCGGTAAAATTTCCGCGTGACGCACGCCGAAGCCAAAAAACGCCACGCGCAACTCGCCGCCGAAATCCGCCGGCACGACCACGCCTATTACGTCGAAGGCCGGCAGCTCATCACCGACCGCGAATACGACCAGCTTTTCAAGGAACTTCAGGATCTGGAGAAAGAATTTCCCGACCTCGTCACGCCCGAATCGCCCACGCAGCGCGTCGGCGGCGCGCCCAGCGAAAAATTTGCCCGCGTCAAACATCTCGTGCCGATGCTCTCGCTCGACAAGGTCGAACCGTGCGATCATCCATCCCAAAGAAGAAGAACCAACCGCGAGCAACGCAACCGCGCGCAGGATGAAAACACTGCTGGCCGAACTTCGCGCGTTCGACGCGACCATCCGCAAGCATCTTGGCCGCGACAAAATTCAATACATCATCGAGCCGAAAGTGGACGGCGTGTCCATCGGCGTCCATTACCGCCACGGCAAGCTCGCGCTCGGCGTCACGCGCGGCGACGGCACGGAAGGCGACGACATCACCGCCAATCTCAAAACCGTCCGCGGCATTCCGCTGGAATTGAATATCAAAAATCCGCCCGCGCTGCTCGAAGTGCGCGGCGAGGCTTACATGGCCATCAAGGAATTCGACGCCATCAACAAGAAGCTCGAAGCCGAAGGCGAAAAGCCGTTTCCCAACGCCCGCAACGCCACCGCCGGCACGCTCAAGCAACTCGATCCCAAGCTCGTCGCGCAACGCCCGATTCGCGCCGTGTTTTACGCCACCGGCGCGGTGGACGGCATCGAATTCAAGACGCATTCCGAAATGCTGGAAACGCTCGCCAAATTCGGTTTGCCCACGCAAAAACTCTGGTGGGTCTGCGACGGCATCGAGGAAGTTTTGAAAATTTATCGCGAGAAAGTCGTCGCGCATTACGACGAGGACAAAGATTTGCGCCGGCAATTGCCTTACGAGATTGACGGCATCGTGCTCAAGGTCAACACGCTCGCCGACTGGCCGCGCATTCCCGGCCGCAGCCGCGCGCCGGGCTAGGCCATCGTCCACAAACCCGTGCCGTGGATCACGCCGGCGGAAACGGTTTTGAAAGCCATCACCGTGCAGGTCGGGCGCACCGGCGTGCTCACGCCCGTGGCCGAACTCGAACCGGTCTTCGTGCAAGGCTCGACGATTTCGCGCGCCACGCTCCACAACGAGGACGAAATCCGCCGCAAAGACATCCGCATCGGCGACACCGTGGTCATCCGCAAGGCCGGCATGGTCATCCCGGAAATTTTCGAGGTGGTGAAAACCAAACGCCCGCCCGGCGCGAAGGAATTTGATTTGTTCAAGCACGTCGGCGGCAAATGCCCCGCGTGCGGCGGGCCGATTGCGAAGGATAAAATTAAAATCTGGTAGGGCCGAGCTCGCCGCTCGGACAGGACGCGCGGCAGCGCGTCCCTACCGAAGACGAAGAAGTCGCGTGGCGCTGCCAGAACATCGCGGGCTGTCCGGCGCAGCTCACGCGGCGCGTCGAGTATTTCGCCGCAACGCAAGGCGCTCGACCTCGAATCGCTCGGCGGCATCGTGGCGGAAAAACTCGTCGAACGCGGCCTCGTCAAGGAACCGCTCGACCTGTTCGATCTGAAACTGGAAGAGCTCGGCAAACTGAATCTCGGCACGGACGACGAACCGCGCGTGTTCGGCGAGAAGAACGCCACGAAAATTCTCGACGCGCTCCAGCGCGCCAAGACCGCGCCGCTGTCCCGCTGGATTCACGCGCTGGCGATTGCCGACGTGGGCGAAGCCACCGCCAAGCAACTCGCCGCCACGCACGAATCGCTGGAGGCGCTGGCGAAGTCCGAAGTGCTGCGCGACATCCGCGACCTCGGCGCGAAGGAAACCGAACGCGCCGAAATCAGCCCGCGCTCGCGCAAGAATCCGCCGAAAGACGAAGCCGAAAAAGCGAAACGCGAGAAGCGTGATGCGGAACTGAAGGCGGAAATTGCCGAAATTGAATCGCGGCTGGAAGCGGGCGGCTTGAAAGCGAAGCTGGTGGAAGTCGGCCCGGTGGCGGCGGCGAGCGTGCTGGATTATTTCGCGTCGCCCGCCGGAAAGAAAGTTCTCGCCCGCATCCGCGAATTGAACATCAAGCCGGAAAACGAGAAAGTCAGCAGTGCCGCGACACGGAAGGCGTTTTTGCCGGAAAGACATTTGTGCTGACCGGCACGCTGCCGACGATGACGCGCGAGGAAGCGACGGCAAAGATTGAAGCCGCCGGCGGCAAAGTGACCGGCAGCGTGAGCAAGAAAACGGATTTTGTTCTGGCCGGCGCCGAAGCCGGTTCCAAGCTCGACAAGGCGCAGGAACTGGGCGTGAAGATTTTGGACGAGGCGGAGTTTTTGAAAATGCTTTAAGCAGCAAAATGAAATACCAAGTTTTTGGATATTACTATGAGAATGAGAATCCGGCCAAGCCGGTATCATTGTCGAAAACTATCGAGGCTACTTCATGACGTTTTATATTCAAGAAACTCGAAAGTCATCGACATGCGGCGCAGTTTTGCGTCAAGCGCTCTTGATAAGGGTTAAATCGACATTTTGTCCATTCGCGTCCCAGTCGTGTTAATCACATGGTCGGCTGGCCGTTGGCGTCGGGCAGGCGCAGAAGGCAGAATCGAATCATTCAACTTCCGTCAGAAGCGGCATCCGGGCGCCAGGATGGAATTTTTGAACTTGCTCTAAACAGCGCCACCAATAAAAGTCCAGATTCCTTTCCGTTCGCCTTCAAAAGGATGGCGGTTCAATTTTCCGGCGTAAAGCCAGGCGATAAATTCGGTCGGATCAAATTCCTCCCGGCTTTCAAAGCGTTCTATAAAAGGCCTCCAAGCTTCACAGAATTTATCCTGCTGCATTTCCACCTTGCGTCCAACACCAAAGACATGCTCGAAAATTATGTCGGTTATCTTGTCAGCATCGGCCCCGAAGTCCCCCCGCGACATGCCGATGCTCGCCAATTTTTGCTCGGCCAATTCCAGGTTAAAATAGACGCACAACAAATCCGCCACGAGCTTCTTGTCGAATTCCCGGTGCGCCTGTTTTTGCTTTGATGTTTTCGTTTTCATAAAATGGCAGGGTAGCCTTGCTGCGCCGCCGTGGTTTCTGGACGATGGGCATCTCAAGTATCTGACATGTCACCAGCAAACCCCGATTGACCGTTTCTGGCAAGCCAAATGCAATTTCACATCGTCGGCTGGCCGTTGGCGTCGGGCAGGCCGCAGCAGTCAGTTGCCGCAATCGAGTTTTATGGCCTGCTTTAGCCCTCATTTCAGGGCGGTGGTCAAAAAGAGACAGTTAGGGAACCGATTTGGCTCTGGATATGGGTTTTCTGCGTAAGTCGTTCAGCCGTAGCCTGCACTGGACCCGCTTTTTCAAAAAGCGGGTCCGCCTTTCGCAAAGGCGGGTCCAGAGTTGGAAAAAGCGGGTCCGCTTTTTGTAAAGGCGGGTCCGCCTCCGTTGACGGCGAGGCCGCTTTTTCGAAAGGCGGACCCAGAGTCGGCACCGGCGGGTTCGCCGTCGGTCACGGCGAGGTCAGAGTCGGCACCGGCGGGTTCGCCGTTGGTCACGGCGAGGCCAGAGTTGGCGACGGCGGGTCCGCTTTTGCGGAAGGCCGGTCGGGAGTTGGCCAAAGCGAGTCCGCCTTTCCCGACGGCAGGGTCGCCGTCGGTCACGGCGGGTTCGCTTTCAGCAACGGCGGACAGGGAGTATCAGGCGGCGAATGGTGCGTTACTTTGCCAAGGTGAGTTTCAGACCCCAATCATCGGCGGAGGGGAAATCGGACAGTTGAATCAAGCCCAATTGGTTCGCCTTCAAAACGCCGCTGCCGGCCGGCGACCATTGGCCGGTGCGCGGGTCGAACCATTGCGCCCGGTATTTCGCGTCCGGGAGCAGCCCCGATAATTTGGCTGGCGGACAGTCCTTCTCGAAGTAAGCGAGGAAGAAATCTTTTTCCGGCGTGCCGGCACAATACGCCCAGCCGGTGGCGCCGTTGGCTTGACCCGTCCGGTTGGGCGAAATCAAATCGGTGCGGGGCACGAGGTCTTGATAGCGGCGTCCCTCGGAAAGAATAAACGCCTTCAAGTGACGCATTTGACCGGCGGACGGCCACTGGAAATCTTTCCACATCTGGTTGGTGGAGGCGTCCTCGACCTCGCCGCTCCAGATGCCGCCGCCCCATCCGCCCGCGCCGTAGATGTGTCCGCCCAAACCGCCGGACAGGACGCTGCCATACATGGCCGAACGGCAATAGCGGGCCGCCTCATCGGAGCCGCCCGCCTGGCCCTCCATGCCGTCGTAATAAGGTTCGCCATTGATGGCGGGCACGGGAGGCGACGCCTGGAATATGTCGGTCAGGAGCGCGTAGCTGGCGTGGGTGCGGCGGTTGCCGATTTGATGGAAGCCGAGCCAGCGCGCCTTGTCCACGTGGCCCCAGTTGAGCAGCGACGAACCGTCCGGATTCGTCCCGGCCAGCGTGCCAAACGGCGGCGGGCCGTAGTCATCAATCACCTGATTGGCGGCGGCGTTCCAGTCGGCGGCGGGGATGGTCTGGCCTGAACTGTCGAAATGGATCGGACTGAAGAGGCAAATATTCGCCTGGTAACGGCTCCAAATATACTCGACGTAACGGCTGTAGGACTTGGGCCAGGGATAATACTTCTTCCACGCCTGCCCGATGTCGCGGCGGGCAACTTCGATGAAGGGCACGAAGCCCTGCGAATTGAGGTAGTCCATCTTCCTGTCCAGCGATTGAAAGTAGGCGGGGTTGATGCGTTCAACGTCCGGGAAATAGCTGCTCGTAACCCGGCACCTTGCCGGGAAACAGAAATGCCTGATTGCCGTCTTCGTCCGTCATCGTCTTGGCGCTCTGCGTCCCGGCCTGTTTCCACGCGCTGCGCAGGACAACGCCATCCGCGGTCCGAATCGTCGGCGGTTGATCATCGTTGGCCCAGTTCGGCAACGCGGCGAGAATGGCCACGCAATTGAACTCCTGTTTGCGCCGGTAAGCGACGAACTCCTTGAAGCCGGCCTCGGGTCCGAGCGGCCGCAGCGTGTCGTCGTCGCGCCAGCGGAACCGGAAGGTCGGCGTGGCCCACCAGGTGTCGCCCAGCAGAAAGAAAGGTGTGCCGTCGGCGTAATTGAAAGCGTGGCCGTTGGCGGAGGGCCGGATCATGCCGCGACGGTTGGGGTTGGCCTCCTTCTCGGATTCAGACCAGGCCGTGGCGGTGAAAGTCCCCGTCCTGCCGGCCAGACCGGAATCGGCCGGCTCCGAACCGCTGCGCCAGGTCCATGTTCCCGGCGCGGTGGCCAGCACGCGCACGCGGAAGACGTTGCTGCCGTCCCAGAAACCGTAGCAGCGTTTGTCGAATCCCGGTCCCTTCAAATCCACCCAGGTCACGACCTGCGTGTAAGGATTCGTGTATTGGTTTTCCGCGTGCAATGTCAGTTCCACTTTTTCCCAGACGTGCGTCTGACCTTGCGCGGCGGTTTGCACGACAACGGCGGCGAGCAATGGCAGGAGAGATTTCATGCACTGCATTCTTCGATTTGAGCCGCCGGGCGTCAAAGCAAATCAAAGCTTTCGCCGGAACTCCGCGCACGCCTTCGCCACGTCCGGCGCATTGAGGATGGCGGAGACGACGCAAATGCGCTTCGCGCCCGCCGCCAGAACTTCGTCCAAATTGTTCAAATTGATGCCGCCGATGGCAAACCACGGAACGGTCACATTCGCCGCCGCCCAGCGGACGTATTCGAGCGTCACGGGCTTGGCGCTTGGTTTCGTGGCCGTGGCAAAGACCGGGCCGATGGCGAGGTAATCCGGTCCGGCGGCCAGCGCGCGTTTCGCCTGCTCCGGTGAATGCGTTGAAAGGCCGATTCGAAGTTCGGAGTTCGGAGTTCGGAGTTCGGAAACGTGTTTGTGTCCGGCGTCGAAGAAATCCTCCTGTCCCAAATGGCAGAATTCCGCGCCAAGGTCGCGCGCAATTTCCAGATGGTCGTTGATGACGAGGCCGACATTCGCGCGTTTCGTGACCGGCAGGACCTTCTCGGCCATGCGCCGGATTTCATCGGCCCAGACATCCTTCGCGCGGAGCTGAATCAAGTCGCTGCCGCCGTCACAGAGTTGCTGCGCGACGAGTTCGGGCGCGCGGCCATGCAGGTAGGCCGTGTCCACGAAGGTGTAAAGTTTGCATTCCGCGAGCGGTTTCACGGGACGCATATAACAGGAGATGACGGAGAAAACAGAGACGAAAATATCTTAATAAAGTCCGGGTTGAATCTTTTCCTTCGTTGCCTCTGTTTGCTCCTGTTCAAAATTCAGCGCGTCTGTTCAAACGCCATCCGCCAGAACCAGTCGCTGCGCGAGACGGAGGCGAACAGGGACTTTTGCAGCAGCGGCGAGAACATGGCGGTTTGCAGCCATTTCGCCCACCGAAGCCGGCGCGAAAATGCCTCGTCGCATGAGCGGGCGATGGTTTCCCGCGCTTGCGGCCACGAAATCTCGCCACGGCTGAAGGCGGCCAGCGGCCCGGCGGCGAGTTGCGCGGATTCAAACGCGATGGACATTCCATTTCCGGTGACCGGCGGAATCATCGTCAACGCGTCGCCGATGCACCAATCGGATTGATCCGCTGCTCGCCACGGTTGCAGGGACAAACCGGCAACGGAGCAAAATGACTTTTTGTCAAAATCCGCCCGGGCGAGACGTTCGTTCAGGACGGAGCCGGGGTTGCCGCGCAGCAAATCGAAGCCGTTTTGCGGCATGTCGCCCTGCGATTTGCGACGGAACAAGCCGCAGACGTTGACCTCGCCGCCGGCCAGACGGCAGAGGCCGACGTAGCCATTCCTGCCGACGTGCATTTCCAAATCGGCGGCGAGCGGAACATTCTTGGCGTGCGCCTTCAGGCCGAACCAGCGCCAGCCGTTTTCGACCGGCTGCACACGGCGACCGCTCGCGCGCACGACGCCTTCGCCAAAATCCTTTTGCCAGCGTTCGCCGGCGCGCAATTCGCCGCCGAGCTTTTGAAATTCGTCCGCGAGCAATTTGTCCATGACGAAACGCGAAAGGCAAAGCGCTGGAACGGGCAATTGGCGGCCCGGCATGCCGGCCGTTCCCAGGAAAAACGCGGCGCTTTCCGCCGGAACCGCGCCGGCGGCCAGGAGTTTTTGCTTCAGACCGAGCACGTCGAGAACTTCCAAACCGCGTCCGCTGATGAATTCGCCGCAGACGCGATGGCGCGGATAATGTCCAGCTTCCAAGATCGTCGCGGGAATTTCGTTCTTTCGCAACGCGATGCCGAGCGTCAATCCGGCCAGACCGCCGCCGACAATCGTGATGGATGTTGTCGCTGCCATTTCAGTGCGTTCGTTGCGCGACAAACAAATGGCTGAACAGCCCGGTGCGACGCTCGGTAAGCTGCCAGTTTTTCTTGTCCGGCCAAAGCGCGGAAAGTTCGTTGCCGAGAAACCCGGCGCGGATACTCACGGCGGCATCGTGGCGCGTGACGGCGTTGCAACCGATGAGCCAAAGCAATTGGCCGCAAAGAAGCGGGTAACGAAAACGATGCGGCTCGACGGCAACGAACAACCGGGCGCGTTCGGAAACCTGTTGGAGCAACTCCGCCAGCCGTTCATCCTCGAAGTGGTGCAGGAACAAATTGGCGACGACAATTTCCCCGGGAGCCTGTGGCCAGTCGAAAACGTCGGCGAGAACAACTTCAGCGCGCCAACCGAGTTTGGAAAACGCGGCGAGCGTCTTGGCGGAAACAATTTTTTGGCGGTCGAGGAGAATTGCCTGCCCGCCTTCTGTTCGGAGTCCCGGCTTCAGCCGGTTTGAACCGCCTGAAGGCGGAACCCCGAACGCCACCAATCGTTGGATGACGCCCAGGAAAAAATTCCCGTCGCCCGCGCCGAGTTCGGTGATTTGTTTTGGCCATTGACCGTTAAGATTATTCTGCAAGCGCTCTCGCCATGATGGCGTGGTTGCGCATCCAGGCGTTCACCCGGCGCAAATCGCGGCGAGAACGGACGGCGCGCGGGTCGGCGGGCGGCAATTCATCGAGCAATTCCGGTTTGACGATGCGGTTCATTTCGAGGACGAGAACGAGAAGGAGGACGAGGACGATTTTAACCGACTTCCAGCAATGCGCCGTGGCAACTGAAACCGGCGCCGAAGGCGGACATCCACCACAAACCATCAGGCACGGTGTCGTGCAAGGCGCGGTCGAGCACAAAATAAACCGTCGGGCTGCTGATGTTGCCGAACTCGCGCAGCACGGCGGCGCTGTGGCGGACATCGGATTCGGCAAGGCCGAGCTTGTCGCGAAGGGCGAGCAGCACGTCGCGCCCGCCGGTGTGCAGGACCCAACCGGCCACGCGGTCGCGTTTCACACCGGCGGCGGCGAGGGATTCGGCGAGCAGCTTGGCGGCTTCAGCGCCCGCGATTTGCGGGACTTCCGGCAGCAAAATGTTCCGCAACATGCCGTCTTTGTGGCCGAACCGGAGTGTGTCACGTTTGTCGGGGGCGAGACAAGACGTGCCGAATTTCCATTCCACGGTGCGGCGATTTGCGGTTGGCTCGTTGGCCAACACCGCTGCGCCCGCGCCGTCGCCGAAGAGACACGCGCTGATGAGCACACCGGGGTCGTCGTCGAGATAAAATGCCGCGCTGCAAACCTCGACACAGATGGAGAGGATTTTCTTGGCGCGACCCGCGGCAAGAATCGCCTCGGCCGTCCGCAAATTCGGCAACGCGGCACCGCAACCTTGGCCAACCAAATCAAGCGCGAAGACATCCGGGCGCAGGCCGAGCCGTTCGCCAACGTAGCTCGTCAGCCCCGGGCATAAATAACCGGTGCAAGTGCTGATGAGCACGGCGTCCATCTCCTCGGGCCGGCAGTTCGCGTCGGCGAGCGCATGCTGCGCGGCCTCGACGGCGAGCGCGGGCGCATGGCGGGCAAACCGCGCCTGGAGCGCGTCGGGAGTGAGATTGAACGCGTCGGCCAATGGATCGAGCGCGAGGTGGCGCGTGGCGATGCCGTTGTCGGCGCGGAGGACTTTTTTGAGGATGGCCTGCGAGCGAGGTTTCAGGCCGGCAAATGGCGCGGAATTTTGCAGCGCATCCCAGCATTCGCGCTGCGCGTAGCATTGCGACGGCGCGGCGGTTCCAAGTCCGGAAATAAACATAAACCAGCTTAACGCGCGGTTTGTGGATGCGCCACTTCAATGGTATGAGGCCGGGGAAATCCGATTGTTCCCGGAGGACAAAACGGCGACGGGAGGTTTCCCGCCGCCGTGGGAATGGAAAGATTTTACTTCAAGCCGGCGAGGTAGCCGAAACGTTTCTTGAACTCCTCGGGCGTCACCTTGATGACGGCGGCGAGCTTGGCGAGTTTCTTGGCGTCCTCGAAGTCCTCGCGTTCCAGGCGGATCATGTAGGCGCAGGCGCATTCGTAGGCCTCGCCGTCCACGTTCACGCGGCGGTTCTGCATGCGGCCGGTCTTGGGGTCGAGCATCTTCTCGAACGGCAGCGGGTTCATCTTGCCGTCCACGAAGCTGATGATGGCACCGTATTTCGCGGCTTCGGGCGACATGAGGAACTTCACCGCGGCATAACCGAGGTCGCGCGTGTATTCGGCGTCAAACGGTATCGGGTCGGCGCAGCGCAGTTCGTAGCCGAGGTCCTTGTCGATGAAGCCGGTTTTGAGGCCGAGCTTTTCCAGGCGCTGCGTCGAGCAGTTCCTTCATCAGGCGGCCGAATTCGATTTCGCCCAGGCGCAGGTGGCCGTGGTCGTCGCGGATGACTTTGCCGAATCGCTGCAACTGGCCTTCGGGCAGCGCCGCGAGCAGTCCCTTTTCTCCGATGCCTTCGATCAAACCTTCGGCGAGCACGACGATGCCGTGATTCGAGCCTTCGGCTTTGCGCTTGATGATGGAGCCGATGATGATGTCGCAAACCTCGTCCACGGTGACCGGCCGGCCTGCGGAATTCTTCCGGGATGACGGAAAGCGTCGCGGCCGAAGCCTTGCCGATGCCCAGCGCGAGATGTCCGGCGGCGCGGCCCATGCTGATGATGATATACCAGCGCGAGGTGGTGCGGGCGTCTTCCATCAGATTGCGCGCGAGCTGGACGCCGTAATGCCGCGCGGTCTCGAAGCCGAACGTCGGCGTCGCGCCGGGCAGCGGCAGGTCGTTGTCAATCGTCTTGGGCACGTGGGCCACCTTGATTTTGCCCTTGCTCTGCTTGGCGACCACGCTGGCGGAAAAGGCCGTGTCGTCGCCGCCGATCGTCACCAGGTTGGTGATGCCGAGCTTCTCGAAAGCGGAAAAGACATTCTTCATCTGCTCCGCGGACTTGGTCGGGTTCGTGCGCGCGGTGCCGAGAATGGAACCGCCCTTGAGATGGATGTCCGATCACGTCGCGGATGGCCAGCGGCTTGCACTGGTGCGTGTCGCCCTGCGCGAGATATTTGAAACCGTCGCGGAAGCCGATGACCTCAAATCCGTTGTTGATGCCTTCGATGGTGGCGGCGGCGATGACGCCGTTGATGCCCGGGGCCGGGCCGCCTCCGACTAAAATGCCCAATCTGCCTTTGGTGCTCATAAAATTCCCGCAAGAATGCGGCTTCGGGAGAAAAATACAATTCCATTCTTGCCAAAAACCAACCACAATTTGCCGGATGAACCGGGCCGTTTTTCTTGACCGCGACGGGACGATGATTTCCGAGAAGAATTATCTGTGCCGCCCCGAAGACGTTGAAATTTTTCCCGCCACGCCCGCCGGCCTGAAACGGCTGGCGGGTGCGGGCTTCAAGCTCTTCATCGTTTCCAACCAGTCCGGCGTCGGGCGCGGCTATTTCACAATGGCCGACGTGGACCGCGTGAACGAACGCATCAGCCGCCAACTGGCGCCGGCCGGCGTGCGCTTCGAGAAAATTTACATCGCGCCGGAAAAACCCGGCGACCCGAGCCGCGGCCGCAAGCCGTCGCCGCAGTTTTTGTTCGACGCGCGGGACGAGTTCGGCCTGGATTTGGCGCAAAGCTACGTGGTCGGCGACAAGCTGATTGATTTGGAATGCGGCTGGAACGCGGGCGTGAAAAAGAGCATCCTTGTCCGCACCGGCTACGGCGCGGAACTGGAGCGCACGGAGCCGGACAAATTGACGCGCGCCGTGGTTGTGGACGATTTGAACGGCGCAGCGGATTGGATTTTAAATGCAAATTGGGTAGGGCCGGCGGAGCGCGAACGGAGTGATCGCGCCCTACCAATGAAATTTTATGTGTGGCATCATCGGATACGTCGGAAGGAAGGCGGCTTCGCCCATCCTGCTGGAAGGATTGCGGCGGCTGGAATATCGCGGCTATGACAGCGCGGGCGTGGCGATGTTGGACGACGGCAGCCTGCACGTGCGCAAGAAAATGGGGAAAATCGGCGAAGGCATCGCGCGCCTCCTGAAATCCGAACCGGTCGCCGGCACGCTCGGCATCGGGCACACACGCTGGGCCACGCACGGGCCGCCGTCGGACGCCAATTCCCATCCGCATCTGGACCAATCCGGCCGGATCGCCGTCGTCCACAACGGCGTCATCGAAAATTACGATGCGCTCCGGCAAAAGCTGCTGGCCGCCGGACACAAATTCAAATCCGGCACCGACACCGAGGTGCTCGCGCATTTGATCGGCGATTATTACGGAAAACGGAAGGCAGGGCGCGTCACTCCGCGCGCGCCGGACTCGTCCAATGTCGGCGCGCACGAAGTGACGCGCCCTGCCGATGATGATTTGACCCAGGCGGTTTGCGACGCGCTGCGCGAAGTCATCGGCACCTACGGCCTGGCGGTGATTTCCGCCGACCAGCCGGACACCATCGTCGGCGCGCGACGCGGCTCGCCGCTCATCATCGGCATCGGCGCGGGCGAGAATTTTCTGGCCAGCGACGCCAACGCCTTTGTTGGCGCTGCGCACACGAAAAAGGTTGTTTACCTGAACGATTACGACGTGGCGACCGTCACACCGGAACGTTTCGATGTTCTGAACCTTGGCACGGACACCGCCACCGTCCAGATCAGCAACCTGGAATTCAGCCAGGAAGACGCCGTGCGCGGCAAATACGAGCACTTCATGCTCAAGGAAATTTTCGAGCAGCCGCGCACCGTCGAAAACGCCCTGCGCGGCCGCGTGGACAAGGAAGGCGCGACCGCGAAATTCGGCGGCCTGAACCTGACCGCCGCCGAACTGCGCGCGATTGACCGCATTGTTATCGCCGCCAGCGGCACGAGCTGGCACGCGGCGCTGGTTGGCGAGTATTTGATCGAGGAACTCGCGCAAATCCCGGTCGAGGTCGAGTTCGCGCACGAGTTTTGTTATCGCAATTGCCCGCTGGAAAAAAACACCGTGCTGCTGGTCCTCTCGCAATCCGGCGAGACCGCGGACACGCTGGCCGCGCTGCGCGAAGCCAAGCGCCGCGGGCACAAGGCGCTCGCCATTGTCAATGTTGTCGGCAGCACCATCGCGCGCGAGTCCGACGGCGGCATTTACATGCATGCCGGGCCGGAAATCGGCGTCGCCTCGACCAAGGCCTTTGTCTCCACGCTCACAATTCTTTCTCTGCTGGCTGTGCATCTGGGCCGGTTGCGGAACCTGTCCGCCCGCCGGGCATTGGAAATTCTGCACGCGCTCGAAGCCGTGCCGAAACAACTCGAATCCATTCTGGCGCAGGACAAGGCGCTGAAAATAACTCGCGAAGAAATACGCGAAGGCCGACGACTTCTTTTTCTTGAGCCGGGGTTACACGTTTCCGATTGCGCTCGAAGGCGCGCTCAAGCTGAAGGAAATTTCCTACATCCACGCAGAGGGCTATTCGGCGGCGGAAATGAAGCACGGCCCGATTGCGCTGATTGATCCGAAGACCCCGACGGTTTTCCTGGTGCCGCAGGATTCGATGTATGACAAGACGATGGCCAACCTGGCGATGATCCGCGCGCGGCAGGGGCCGATCATCGCGCTGGCGACCGAAGGCGACAAACAAATCAAGAAGGTGGCCAATGACGTCATCTACCTGCCAAAGGCGCTGGAATTGATTTATCCGGTTCTGGCGGCCGTGCCGCTGCAACTGTTCGCCTATCACATCGCCGTCGCGCGCGGCTGCGACGTGGACAAACCGCGCAACCTGGCCAAGAGTGTCACGGTGGAATAGCTCTGCGCGATTCGGTTATGCTTTTGTCAGCATACAAATAATTTGGCCACCAATACAAAAAAGCAGGTCACTCATACATAAAATGTGGTCACTCGTTCAAACAAACCGGCCACCGCTGATGAAAAAACGCGCCATGGTCGGAGGAAACAGCTTCTGTAGTGCTGGAAACCGCCGCTGACAAAAGAACCCCATTGTCCGCCTTAGGTGCCGTTCCCCGCGTAGCGCTGGACGCCAACCGAGCCTGGAACCGCGCGGCGGCGCCGCTTGAGGTCGGCAAACTTGACTGCTGGCCCTCATGAGACATAATCAGCCCATGATCAAACGATTGAGGCACGATGTTCTTTCGGGGGGTAATGGAGGGATGGCGAAAGAAATGTGGGTGCCGGACCAGCGATCGCAGTTTGATTTTATCAAGTGCGGACCGTGTGTCATAACAAAGATTTTCCCAAATCCGAAAACCAAAACGGTCCAAATAGAAATGGCATACGACGATGCCAAAAGATACTGCGCTGGAGATAAAGAAAAAAGCCGAGGCTAAGAAATGGCGCTATTCATCAACTGGTTTAAAATCGATTTGTTACCCGCCAGTTTCACGCTGCCCACGAAAGATTACCCAACTTGGGAAGATTCCACCATGGCGCGCGACAGTGACGAACTCAAAACCTTCCACGCATATCGGGGCCGGACGGGCGCGGAAACTATCTCCATCGTTCTGCTCAGCGGACCGGTTGCACCGCAGGATTGGGAGGACCGCGTATTTACAACAAACACGCACCGCAATGTCATGGCAGAAATCATCAAGCGCACGTTGGAAGAGCACTTCAAGAAAGAGAAGTTGTTCACGTCGCGATCAAACTGGGGAGTGACCGCCACGCGCCCGGTCAGTTTGATGGCGAATGACGCAATTCAGTTAAGTAGCGGCGTGTCCTGCCAGGTATATTCTCCCCTGACGCCGAAATCGGCTTAGGTGTCACGGTTCCCGAACTCAACGCCAAGGTGGCGGAGTTCTGCCGGCACTACGGCACGGTGATGCTGCCGACGCGCCCGGCCATGCCGCGGCACAAGGGCAAGATCGAGGCGGGCGTGAAGTTCGCCCAGAACAACGCGCTCAAGGGCCGCTGCTTTGAAAGTCTGGCGGCGCAAAATCTTTTCCTCGCGGAATGGGAAAGCGGCGTGGCCGACACGCGCATCCACGGCACGACCCGCCAGCAGGTCGGCAAAGTGTTCAACGACGTGGAACGTTCCCACCTGCTGGCCTTGCCGACGAGTTTGTTCCCGGTGTTTGAAGAAGCGCCCCGCACGGTGCATGGGGACGGTTATGTGGAACTGAAACGGGCGTATTACTCGGTGCCGCCGGAGTATGTTGGCCGGCAGGTCTGGGTGCGTTGGGAATCCCGGTTGGTCCGGGTGATCAATCAGCGCCGGGAAGTCATCGCCGTCCACGCGCTGGCCGAACCGGGCAAGTTCACCACCGACCCGACCCATCTGCATTCGCCTTACCGGCGGGTCGTCCAAGAGAGTCTGGATCATTTGCTGGATCGTGCCCGGTTGATCGGCGTGCATACGGGCAGTTGGGCCGAAAGCATGGTGCAACAACGCGGCCCCATCAGCACGCGCGTCTTGCATGGGCTGTTGGCGCTGGCTCAAAAGCATCCGGTCAAAGAACTGGAAGCGGCGTCGCAAAAAGCCCTGCATCACGGCACCTGGCGGCTGCGCGATTTGCGCACCTTGCTTGAACAGGCCGTCCCGTCGCCGCAACTGGACTTTCTGGAAACGCATCCGCTGATCCGCAACCTCGACACTTACCGGGACTGTGTGCCCGATTGTTTTGCCCCATCAACCTTAACCATTAACCAAACATGAATGCCCTCCAAACGACCCTGAAACAACTCCGCCTCTCCGGCCTGGTCCAAACGCTGGAGGTGCGCCTGCAAGAAGCCGCCGCCAATCGGCTCAGCCACGCCGAGTTCCTCGAACTCATCTGTCAGGACGAACTCAACGTCCGCCAGCAACGGCAAATGGAACGCCACACCAAGCTGGCGGACTTCCGCCACTTGAAAACCCTCGACGATTTTGACTGGAGCTTCAATCCCTCCGTCCACAAGAAAGAGATTTTCGATCTGGCGAGCTGCCGGTTCATCCGTGAAGCCAAGGATGTTTTGTTCCTTGGCCCGCCCGGCGTCGGCAAAACCCATCTGGCCCAGGCCATCGGCTACGAGGCCATCCGCCAGAACTTCCTGGTGCTCTACCGTTCCATCTTCGATCTGGTGCGCGACTTCATGAAAGATGAGGCCTTCAACCAGCAGGACAAGACCCTGCGCCGCTACTTGAAGCCCGATCTTGTCATCATTGACGACATGGGGCTCAAGCAACTGCCCAAGCACTCCGGTGAATACCTGCTGGAAGTTGTCATGCGCCGCTACGAAAACAAATCCACCATCATGACCAGCAACCGGCCATTGGAAGAATGGGGCAAGCTGCTCTGCGACGTGCCCACTGCCGGGGCCATCATCGACCGGTTCCTGCACCACGCCCAAGTCGTCGCCATCACCGGCAAAAGTTATCGCGTCAAGGAAGCGCCGGCGGTCACCCAGAAAAACAAGAAAAGCCGGAAGACCAGCGAACCTGCGACCGCCGGGGCCGCGAGCTAAGGCTCGCAGCTCGGCCCCGGCTCGTTTTAACTCGCGGCGAAAATCCCTTGATTGAAGAACCAGAAATGATATGAATCCCTTGCTTCAGAGTGGCCGGTTTTGAATCGCTCACCTCTGGCCGGTTTTCAACCGCTCGGTGACAAAGGCAGCATTCCAGAATCCGCGCCCGGTCTTGTTCGCCAACGCGGTTCTGTCGCTGGCCGCGTTTGGCTGCTTGGATATGAGCATCACCCCAATGCCTTAAAGCCCGGTTTACGCCTGGCAAACTGGGCGTCCTCCGGTCGGGTGATATGCCCCGCCGTTAGGTTCAGCCATCTATGCCGATTTTGTTTAATATATCCAAATGCCTTTGTGCGACCTCCGACCAGACCCACGAGCGAGTTGATCTGTAACACATTTCCGCCATGCGTGCGCGCTCACCATCACTCACTGCAAGCGATTCGATAGCGGAGACAAGTGCATTTAAGTTTCCCATCGGAACGACAATTCCGTTGTCTCCGTCGAGGATCGCTCTGGCATATTGAAAATCCGTGGCAATTACCGGTCTTCCACAGGCAAGCGTGAGTGTAAGGACACCACTGGAGCTTTGTTCGGGCGATGTGTAGACGTGGTGCCAGCGCTCGGAAATCCGAATTTTCGGGGCCAATTCTGAATTCCTCTTTAGCGCGTGCGCGTGCAGCTGTTAAATTGGCGATTGTGAAACGACATGTCGCCCAGCGAGTTCATTCAAGTAGGAATCAAATATCGTGGGGCAAACTTCAATGGCAAATTGGGCGTCAGGGACACCAACCCGGTCCTGATGTCTGTCCCGGTGGAAGTACATGGCCCGGGAAACCTCAGCTATTTGAATTCGATCCAGGCCAGCCCCACAATGGCGCGACCGAAGCGGTGTTGCCATTCTCCGAAGCGTTCCGCTGAATCTCCGAACGGAAACACCGCTTCCGTCACAGAGGGACTCCGCCGAACTGATTTTATCTGATGGCTCTTAATGATGATGCCAACCGCCACCATGCCCGCCACCATAACTCCCCCAAGCGAACGAGAGCGATATAGGCGGCCAGTAGCTAGATCCGCCGTAGTAGGGATAGTAGGCGGGAGCGGGGTAATAATACGCCTGCGGGCTGGGAACGACATAGACGGTGGAAGGCTGCGCGGGCTGTTGTTGAATGTAAGTCATTGGCGGCGCGCTGGCCGTGGTCGCCTGTCCGCTATTTGCAGAATAACTGGCGGCGGATGGACTGGCCGGTGCGGACGACGCGGTGGCAGGGGCGCTGGGTCCGGCTACCGGGGGGCGCTGGTTCATCATGGCATTTAGAACACCATCGGACACACCCTGCTGCTTGAGGTAAACAATTTCGTCCGCCTTCAGGTCGTAGGTCATGCCCGAATTTTGGACGTAATTGATAATGACACTGTCGCCCACTTTGGCCTGCTCGAGTTTCAAGATCTGCGCCACACCGTAGGATATTTTCGGCGCGGAGGCGGTACTGGAATCCTGCGCGCCGACGTTCCCGGACGAAAGGGCAAGAGCGGCCACGGCAGAAACAGCCAAAAGCGAACTTCTTAAACTTGTAGTTTTCATAAACATCAAATGACAATTCAACGCATAAATATGGAGCGAGTTCCGCATCCTGTCAACTATTGGCCCTCCAAGCCGCAACACCGCTTCCGTCGTGGAAATCAATACACCAGCACCAACACCGCCGCATCCTGCGCCGTTTACGCTTCTCTCCGCCAAACGCGCCGGACACGTGGATTTCACCCGTGGCGGGTTTCCCCTGGTTTACGGCAGCCCCGCACTGGTAATTCTGATAATCGCAATTTCCCCCTACTGGCTGGCAAAACCAACACAGCCAAGATTAGTAGTCAGGTTTGGCCCCCGGAAGAGTCCTGATCCCCAATGACGGAGTTGGCAGTGCAATACAGCTTTCTCTATTTCGCTCCGCGTTCCGAAATCCGATCTGATGCGTCGATGTGGCTCAGCAGCGACAGCAGCAGTTTCGTAAACTGCCGGGCATTGCCCCACGAGAGTGCGAGCCTCTTTATCCCACGCGGAGAATTATCCAGAGTAATATCGAGTTCGTGTCCACGGCTGGTCTCGCCCCCACAGCGCACTCCTGATAAGAATGCTTGGCCAAGCGGCAGGCTTTGCACCTTTTGCGTCAGGCGCGCCACAAAAATGAATTTCTAACCCAGTGCTTGGGCCATGTCTTGCACGCTGGCTTCGCCAAAACCTGCGTCGCCGCGCACCAGCGCCAGGCGAATGTGGGCGGGCAAACCTTGCACGGTCTGACGCAAAAACTCCGCCGCGCCATAGGCGCAAGGACTGTCACCCCGTCGCAACCAGTAGTTGGCGACGACTTTGCTTTCGGCCAACGCGGCGATCAGCGGCCGATGACACGGCTTGAGTCCCTGCCGGGTATAACCGACAGCCACGCCCTGCTGATGTCCGTCCTCGTGCAAAATACTTGTAAAAAAGTTGTAATGGTATGGGCGCCCGGCTGCGGTGAGAACAATGTGTGACACCTTCACATATTGTGCTTGACGTCTGTTGAATGATGTGTGAATATGTCACACATAGCAATGACCTCCCTGAATCAAAATGAACTTGAGGCGCTCCGGATCCTCTGGGAACGGGGTGAATCGAAGCCGGCGGAAATTCAGTCGCATTTCTCATGGCCGATCGAAAACGCCACCCTGCGTTCAGTCCTGGTCAACCTGGTCAGGAAGCGGCACATTAGCCGGCGGTTGCAGGGAAAGGCATTTTACTATGCAGCCCGTGTTCCCAAGGCGACTTTGCTGCAGACCGCGATGCAAACACTGGCGCGGGTTTTTGCGGGCGGTTCACATCCGGAACTCGTCGCTCAATTGATGGAGACTTCAGACATCAAAGCGGCGGACCTCAAACTCATCCGCCAGACCGCCGCCGGAACACCAACTAAAAAGCAAAAAGGGAAATCAAAATGAATCTGCCCCTCTTCCTTGTCTCGCCGGGAACAGCCCTCCTGTTCAAATGGACTTGCCTGCTCGCATTGGGGTGGGTGGTCCAGGGAATTTTGCGGCACCGCCATGCCCGCTGGAGGCTGATTCTCTGGCGCGGGATTCTGTGTCTCGGTCTGACCCTGCCTTTTTTGCATTTTGTTCAATTTCCAGGACTGAAGATTCCAGTCGTCACCGAATCTGCGGAGACAGCCGGGTTTCTCGGTTCAGCTTCATCGGCCACCGCCGTTAATCCAATCCAGTCTGGGACATTACCGGTGGTGCAACCGGTGCATACAACGCCGGCAACCAGCCCGGCTTCCAGCGGCACCAATTCTCCGCCACCAACTGTGTCGGCAAAGCGAATCCCGTGGGAAAGCGTGCTCATCGTGATTTGGGCATTGGGCTATGTCGCCGGGGCGCTCCGCCTTTTGAGGTTGCAACGTGAGCTTTCGCTTTTGCAAAATTCCTGCCGCCCGGCTCCCGACCTTCGGCAACTGGCACGACAAATACAGGAGCGGCTTGATGTGCGGCGGGAAATCGGCGTTCGGATCTCCGATACGGTCACGTCTCCGTTCATTTGCGGTCTGTTGAAACCGGCGATAATACTGCCGCAGCCGCTGACAGACCAGCTTTCACCCGCAGAAATGTCCGCGTTGTTGAGCCATGAAATCGCACATTTGCGCGGACACGATCTGTTCTGGTCTGTGGCATGGCGATGGATGAAGGCGGTTTGCTGGTTTCATCCCCTGGTCTGGCAGGTGCCGACCGCTCACAGCCTCGCGTGTGAACAGGAAGCCGACCGTATCGCCTCCGGACAATTGACGGATGAGGATTCCTATTCCCGGTTGCTGGCGCGGCTCGCATTGCGGGTGCTGGCATTGCCCGCCGTGGAGACGAAACTGACTTTGAACGGCAGTTCCCAGATTGCGCGCCGGTTGAATCATCTGGCTCAACAGGGAATAAGCGCCTGGAACTGGAAGCATACGGCGGCGGGATTCGGCCTGGTGGGGACGTTGTTCCTGATGACCGCCGGCTGCGATTTTTCAAATTCCAGCTCTGACGCTTCAACCACCCCGGCAAAAGTCAAATTCAAGGAAGTGGCGGTTGTGGTTCAGGACGAGGACGGCAAGCCAATTGAGGGGGCGACGATTTTGCCTACCGGCTTTCGAGTGAAAGGAATTCATGGTGCCGACGCCTATGGCTGGAACAAGAAATTGTGGGGCCAGCCGGTGGCTGCCGTGACCGGCTCCGATGGCAAAGCCATGGTAAAATATCCCGTAATGGGCATTCTGGAGGAAAAGGAACTTACGGGAGCGCTCATTTTCGGCGTGTCCCACCCGGAATTTGCGTCCGCATTCATTCAGACCTACATGGTGGACGGCTCGGAACAACCGATTCGTTTGACTCGTGGCATCCATCTGGAAGTTTCTGGCTATTTCGGCAGCAACCATCAGCCGGTGACCGATCTTGTCCCGAATCTGAACGAAGAAGGAATAATAACCACGAACGACTGGCGGAAATTGGACAATGGGGCTCTTGCGTTTCACAAGATGTCTCCGGGCGGACATATTCTCCAGCTCATGGGACGGCTTTCCTCCGGCGAAATTGTTTACAGCGAAGACATCGCCTTCACCGCCGAAAAGGGCAAAGATTGTAATTACGCCATGGAAATGAAACCCGGCATCCGGCTGGAAGGACGGCTGGACGACAATGTGCCGAGGCCGGTGAAAAACGGCCGGGTCTTGATCAGTGTGCGGCCAAAAGAATTTCCCGCGTGGACCAACTATGCGGAGGTGGACGACATCTTGAAAAAATACCCGAACGTCTATCCCTGGAAAAGCTACCGTCCGATTGCCGAGGACGGGACCTTTATCTTTGAATCCATCCCGCCCGGGGGATTGGATGTGATTGTGCATGGCGATGGATTTATTTCACAATCAGGGGGTGATTTCTCGCAGCGGAACGGTTCCAAATTGGAAAAGGTCGCGGGTTTTGCCCTGCCGCAGGCTTTTTCTCTTGAGGCTCCTACAACAAAGATTGAAGTAGTGACCGAACCCACCGCCACCTTGGAGGTGACGGCCAAAAGCAAGGCGGGGAAACCTGTTGAAGGCGCCACGATTTATGTCAATCCAAACGTCGTGAGAATGGGTGGGATCTTTGGCAATATGAGAACATCCAGCGAAGAACCTTTTCGAACGATGGCACCACTTCCCAACATTGCTTATTCCGCCACCACGGACAAAAACGGTTTTGCTGTCATTCGGAATATTCCCGCCTCGGACCGGGGGATGGATGTGTATGATCCTCAATATCAAGTCCCGCTACAGGAGCCCAAAGGCTGGCGAGACCGGCATATTCGCATCACATTCTCGTCCGGGGAGACCAACCATTATGAACTGACGCTTGAGCCGAAGGGCAAAGATTACATCGGAAGTCGTTGAATTTCACCTTACGCCTTGAGGCAACGCGCGGTGATTTCTGAACAATAGATATCTCGATGTGTGTCGCGACACCATTGAGGATCGGATGATCGACTGGCAGGACGCCGCTGTGCCATACCGGATCCGGTCAAGCCGCAGCGAGCTTAAGGCCGGCCGGCACCTGGTGCGGCTCTACTACCGGCCCGATGTCGAAGGCCTCCTCAAGGTCGCACCGCTTACCTCTGAATGAATATTCGCCGCTGAAAAATTGGTTGCAAAGTATTGATCGCTGATCCGGCCGGCCGCGCAAAATGACGGATGGCCCAACCGCGCTGTGCACTGTATTTTGGGAAAACGTTTTAGTCGACAATGCGAATTCGGAAGCCAGCAAAATTCCCGTGGCCACAATTGAAGGATCGCTTGAATCCGCAGCCGGTTTCACGCGCGGAGGCACTCCGGCAGCTACAGGCCATGATGCCACTGAGCGAGAGCGTACAACGCGAATTGGAGCAGAACAACCAGAAGGCATCCGCTGGGCGGAAATCTGGGCGTGCGGCTTAATTTGTGGTAGCTGAAGTTGACAAGCCCCGCCGGTTGTATTATCCATTTGGATAATATGACGGAGCCAACCAAAGCCCAACGACGCGTGCTGGAATTCATTCAGGCTGAACAGCAGGCCGGCCGGCCCGTCCCCACGCTCCGGGAAATTGCCAGGCGGTTCGGTTTCGCCGGTCACCCGGCAGCGGCCGCCCACCTCGACGCACTCAAGCGCAAAGGGTTTATTCAGTCTGACGCCGGCAAGTCCAGGTCGCTGCGCATCACTTCCCCACTGGCACGGCTGCGCGAGCGGATCATGGATATTCCCTTGTTTGGCTCGATCCCAGCCGGCTTCGCGCAGGACAAGGAGCAAGATGCCGAAGGTTGCGTCTCCGTCGATGTCGAGAGCGTTGGATTCAAGCCGACTCGCAATACGTTTGCCCTGCGCGTCACCGGCGATTCAATGATTGGCCGGCATATTCTTGATGGCGACATCGTGGTGCTGGAGCACGGCCCGGAGCCGCGCAACGGCCAGGTTGTCGCCGCGCTGATTGACCGGGCCAGCACACTCAAGACGTTCATCGTGAAAAACGGCAAACTGTGGTTGCGAGCGGAGAACCCGAAATACCCCGCCCTGAATCCCGCCGAGGAGCTGGTAATTCAGGGCGTATTCAAGGCGCTCATCCGAAAGGCGAAGGAATGAACCATGTCCCGCACCATTGTTCATCTCGACGCCGACGCCTTCTTTGCGTCCGTTGAACAGGCGGCTGACGTGCGGCTGCGAGGAAACCTCGGTGTCCACTTGCCCATACGCTAGGAACGGCAAAAGTGGGTTCGAATTCTTGGCCTTTTCCTTTCGGTCGATTGCCACAAGCAGTTCATTGAGTAGGTTGCCAAGCGCGATAGAACTTTTGCGATGTCCCGAAAATTGAATCACAACAATACAGCGGCCCAGATGGGCAAATGGTAGTCAAACGTAATCCGATTTTACCATTTTGGAAACCGTTTTGGGCACCGTTCCCAAGCTTGATTATTGTTATCGGCACCGCCAATTCGTCGCTTTCTTTGGGCACCGCTCTTTCAGAACACCAGATCGAGAACGAGGCTATTGATTTTCAATGAATTGAAAATGCCAGACACCATTTAGTTGCCATCCCCTCAACCAATTTCTGGGCATTCATTTCAAGGCCGGGAGCGTTTGGGAAAAATTCGCCAGCGCGGCAGCGAATTGCCCGGGTTCAAAATCGGGAATGGATTGCGTCAGCATGAATAACCGGTTCAGTTCTGCGTCGGCTTGCTGGTTCTTTTCCGCAGCCAGCAGGCGATCCAACGCCAGCACCAACCGCTCGGCGCGACGGGCCTGGACCGGTTGTGGGACCGCTTCGCCAAAATCCGCCGACCGGCTGGCCAGCGCAGCCAAGGCCGCCTGCGACAATTTGTCCGTCCACGAAATTTCCGCGGCTGACTTGGCCAGACTGTCGCACCATTTTTGGACCAGTTGAAAATTTTCCGTGTTCGGACGGAAAGTGTTGTCCGGTGGCACCGGCAAATTCGGATCAATCTTGCCCACCCGGACCATCAGCCAGACCAGACCGCGCCAGCGATTTATTTCGTTTTCTGACGGCAACTGCTCGCGCGAAAGTTCCCAACTCATTTCGCGCAGTGCGACTGCCTGGCCGACGAACCACGCCTGCGCGCCGTTCCCGTTTTTCTCCGCGCGCCAATGCCTTGGCTCGGCAACGCTCTGGCCGTCCAGCTCAAAAATGAGTTCGGGATGGCCGGCCGCGAGGATGCCGGCCTCCACATTCTGATGGCACGCGACGCAGGTGTTAGCACGGACATAGAGATTTTTCAAATCCCGCATCCCTGACGCAGTGCGTTCGGCGCGGGTGTAATCGGTTCGCGTGTGAGAACGAATCCAGTTCCCTGCCGGTCCATGGCAGCTCTCGCAGGAAACCCCCCCGCCGATCTTGAACTGCTTGCCGCGCAGGTTTTCCGGCACGCTGGCCAAAGGCGCGTGACAAGAGGTGCAGCGTTCGTCCGTGATGGCATCGTGGATGCCGGCCGCGTCGGCGATCTGTTTCGCGCGCGCGGTGGCCAGTGTGGCGACCGGCCGTTGCGAGTGGAAATCCTTGAGCGACCAAATGAGGAACTGGTTTTGATTTGCCCCACCGCCGCCGTGGCAACTGGAGCTGGCGCAGGAATTCGCGCCAAGAAACTGCGCCGGCGGTTCCGCGCCGCGCGCCGCGCTCCCCGCCAACACGATCCCGGCGGCGAGGCCCTCGATTAGGCGATAAATTGTTTTACTCACAGCTTCAAATTCGTTAATGGAGTGGCGGCGTGAATGCAACCTTAAATGAATTTCTGCACGCCGTCACGGGTGGAGATTTAAGCTTCGCCGCCGGAATGGTGTTGCTGGCTGGACTACTGCTGTGCCTGGTTTTGGAGGTTTTCTGCGGGTGCCTGCGTTTGAGCGCCAACCGCGAGCAATCGCGTCTGGCGCTGGAAAAAGTCCGCGCGCAGCTGGCCGAAATCCGCCTCCGTTGCCGCGAAGCCGAACAGGCCCAGGCCGGCTGGAACGGCCTGCGCAAATTTGTCGTCGCGAAGAAAACTGTCGAGTGCGACGACGTGTGCGCGTTTTATTTAAGACCTCACGACGGGCGGCCGCTGCCCGCGTTCAAGCCCGGCCAATTCCTCACGTTCCAGCTTGATTTGTCGGGCCGCGACAAGCCGCTCGTCCGCTGCTACTCGCTTTCCGATTGTCCCCACCAAAAGGATTATTACCGCGTCACCATCAAGAAAGAGAAGGCGCCGCCGGACCGCCCCGATTTGCCGCCGGGTGCGTCGTCGAGTTATTTCTGCGACGTGGTCAAGGAAGGCGACATCCTGAACGTCAAGTCGCCAGCCGGGCATTTCTTCCTGGATCTGGCCAGGACCAATCCCGTCGTGCTCATCGCCGGCGGGGTCGGGATCACGCCGATGTTGAGCATGGCCAACGCCATCGTCGCCGGCGGTTCGAAACGTGAAGCGTGGTTTTTTCTCGGCGTCCGCAACCGGCACGAACACATCCACAAGGCCGAGCTGGAAAAGCTCGCGGCGGAAAATGACAACATCCGGCTGCACGTCTGTTACAGCAAGCCCGGCCCGGAGGACGTGAAGGGCCGCGATTACCAGCACGAAGGCCGCGTGTCGGCCGGGTTGTTCAAGGAATTGCTGCCGTCCAGTAATTTTGAATATTACCTTTGCGGCCCGGGCGCGTTCATGAAAAGCATCACCGACGGCCTCGAATCCTGGGGCGTGCCGGACAAGGACGTATATTTCGAGGCATTCGGCCCGGCGACTGTAAAGAAGAAAGCCGCCATCCCTACGCCGGAGGAAACACTGCACCTCGCCAAGATCAACGTCACCTTCAGCCGCTCCGGCAAAACTGTTCGCTGGGAACCGTCGTCGGGAAACCTGCTGGAATTTGCCCAGGCGCAGGGAGTCAAGATTGACTCCGGCTGCTGCGCCGGCGGCTGCGGCTCGTGCGTTGTCGCCATCAAATCCGGCGAGGTGGATTACTTGAAAAAACCCGACGCCGAGCCGGAGGCTGGCTCCTGTCTCACGTGCCTCTGCCGGCCAAAAAACCATCTGGTCCTGGATGCATGAACGTGCAGCTGTGAAAACATCCAACACTCAACATCCAACCCCCAACATCCAATGCGGCGCCCGTCGAATTATTGGATGTTGGATGTTGGATGTTGGATGTTCGACGTTTCTTTCCTTCAATTAAATGCCCGCCGCCCCGACAATTCTGGAACGCCCGCAGCGCTGGGACGCGGCTTTTGATCCGGACATGACTGACGCGGCGGTGGACCGGCTGCTCGCCAGCGCACCGTTTCGCGAGATGAACGCGGACAAATTTCCCAAGCGCACGCCGCTCCGCGAAATTCTCCGGAACGACACGCGCCTGCTCAAATTCCGCAAAGGAGAAATCATCGTGCGCCAGGGCGATTATGGCACGTCGGCCTTCCTCATTTTGCAGGGCGCGACGCGCGTCGTGTTGAAACCCGATCTGCCGCCTTCGCTGCTGGGCCGGCAGGCGACGAACAAAAAGGGCATCTTTCGCACGCTCGCGCAACTTTGGAACGGTTCCCGCCCGCCGGAATTCTTTCCGCTGGATCGGTTGGTGCCGGACGCCGACATCGGCGCTCGGCAGGACGAAAAGGAGGTCCGCGTTTTTCTCCAGGATTTGCCGCGCGTCCTTGACCGTTACCGCACCGAGCAAATGACGGGAGGTGATTTCTTCGGAGAAATCGCCGCGTTAAGCCGGATGCCGCGCACCTCCACAATATTTGCCGACACTGACGACGCCGAACTGCTCGAAATCCGCTGGCAGGGCCTGCGCGACTTGATGAAATTCGATGACGCCCTGTGCGCTCACATCAATCGCATTTACCGCGAACGCGCGCTCGCTTCGTATCTTCGCGCCACCCCGATTTTCAACAACCTGACCAAGGAACAGTTGGATCGCGTCGCCGCGGCCGTCGAGTTTGCGACGTTCGGCGATTACGACTGGTCCGGCGAATACAAGCGCCTCGCGCAGTCCGGCAGCGTCCGCCCGGAAAAAGAGCCGGCCATCGTCACGGAAGGGGATTATCCCAATGGCATCGTCCTGCTCCGCGCCGGATTTGCGCGGGTCAGCCAGAAAACCGGCGGCGGAGAGCGCACGCTGAATTACATCGGCGCCGGACAGATTTTCGGCCTGAGCGAAATCGCCCACAACTGGCGCAGCAAGGACCGGTCGGTGAATTTTCAGTTCTCGCTCAGAGCCATCGGCTACACGCACTTGCTCATCGTGCCGACGCGTGTGATGGAAGAAATTGTCCTGCCGTCGCTGCCGAAAACGGAACTGCCGCCGCCTGTTGAAAATGTCAAAGATGATTTTGTTTCCACTCCGCCGGAGACCGCTGCCCGCGAAAAGGTCGGTGCGGACGTTCTGGAATTTCTCACCGAAAACCGTTTCTTCAACGGCACGGCGACGATGATGATTGACCTCGACCGGTGCACGCGCTGCGACGATTGCGTTCGCGCCTGCGCCTCGACACACGACAACAACCCGCGTTTCCTGCGCCACGGGCCGAGCGCCGGGCGGCTGATGATCGCCAACGCCTGCATGCACTGCGCGGACCCGGTCTGCATGATCGGCTGCCCGACCGGCGCCATCCACCGCGAGTCGTTCGCCGGCCAGGTCGTCATCAATCCCGCGACCTGCATCGGCTGTAGATCCTGCGCCAATAATTGTCCCTACGACGCCATCCGCATGGTGGAAATTCGCGACGCCAACGGTGAATTCATGGTGGACCAGGAACTGAAGCCGTTTGTGAAGGCGACGAAATGCGATCTGTGCGTGGCGAATCACGGCGGCCCGGCCTGCCAGCGCGCCTGCCCGCACGGCGCGCTGGAGCGGATGAATTTGAACAACCTCGACGCGTTAACGCGCTGGCTGCAAAAATGAAACGCTTCCGCCGACAACTTGCTTCCGGCCTGTTCGCGCTGATTGCCGCGACGGTGGCTGTATTGTGGCTGCACGCGCATTTTGGCCGCGCGCTGCCGGATTACGCGTTTCTCACCGGCTGGGTTTTGCTCGCGGCGATGCTCGTGCTGACGTTCTACAACGCGCGGAAAAAGCTGCCGTTCCTGCCGCTGGGTAAATCCGAGACGTGGTTGCAGATTCACATCTACCTCGGCTTCTTCACGACGCTGCTGTTTCTGATTCATCTGAATTTCCGCCTGCCGCGCGGCTGGTTTGAGATCACGCTCGCCTGGCTGTTCGTGATCGTCGCCGGCAGCGGTATGGTTGGGCTGTTTTTCAGCCGCGTGCTGCCGCGCCGGCTCGCGACGCGCGGCGGCGAGGTCATTTTCGAGAAGATTCCCGCATTGCGCCACGCGCTGAAAACCGAGGCGGAAAAGCTGGCGTTCGGCGCGGACGCAACGTCGCCGGTCATCGCGGAATTTTATGCGCGCCAGCTAACCCAATTCTTTGCTGGACCGAGGCACTCTTGGCTGCACTTGGTGGAATCGCGCCGACCGCTCAACGCGCTGCTCGTCGAGATTGAAGACCTGCGCCGCACCGGCAGCGAGGCCGAGCGAGCCACGCTCGAAAAACTCGCCGCACTCGTCCGTCAAAAAGACCGCCTCGACTATCACCGCGCGCTCCAGCTCACGCTCAAACTGTGGCTGTTCGTCCACATCCCGCTGACCTACGGCCTGCTGATTTTCACAGTGCTGCACGTTGTTCTGGTTTTTGGATTTTCCGGAGGTGTCCGATGAGCGAGCGGTTGCCAGCGCCCGAGTTCGACGCGCAGAGTTACGCGCGGCCGAATCAAAACTGGATTTGCGGTCACGCCTGCGAAGGCCAGCCGTGCCGGCTTGGTCCCGATGAAAATGGCCGCTGCCGTGCGACCGCCGAGTGCAAGCCGGTGCTCGAAACGAAGCCCGGCGAAACGAAGGGCCGCTGGCGCTGCACTCGTCCCGGCGGCGCATGCGAAGCCGGGCCGTTGCCGGACGGAAGTTGCTGCCGGCCGATTGCGAAATGTTCGCCGGTGCCGACGCTACGTTTGATTCGCGGAAGAGTGACGCTCGCGGTGATTGCCGTGTCGTTTGCCTTGCTGTTGATCGTGCTTGGCCATCCACCGTGGCGGAACAATTTCATCAATCCCGGCGAAGTCTCACAGCCGCATACGGGCGCAATGTTTGCGGCGCTGGCGACGAATCATTTGAACCAAGGATGCGGCGCGTGCCATGTCGCGGGCATTTCCGGGCCGAACGGCATGATGACTGCCGCATTGCGGGCTGAGCCGGGTATTTTCGACCTCAAAAAACTCGCGCTCGCCAAACCGGCGGAGCCGACGGCGATTGACGAAGCCTGTCTGAAATGTCATGCGGGCAGAAGTTTTCATCAGCCGGACGCGCCGGCAACTTCCTGTTCGTTTTGCCATGCGGAACATCAGGGTAAGGTCATGGCGGCAACGACGGACTCGAACTGTAGCTTCTGCCACGGTGATGCCGCGAAGATGGCGGTGTCACGGACGGTGCCGGTCATCCACCATTTTGCCGATGATCATCCGCAGTTCCGCTTCATCACGAGCAAACTACGCGACCCGGACACGCTGAAGTTCAACCATGCGCTGCATTTGACCGGCACAACGATTCCAAAGTTGCCGGGCGGCCAGAAGCTGGACTGCGCGTTTTGCCATCAGCCGGACGCGGCGGGCGCGTTCATGCGGCCGGTCGCGTTTGAGAAAAATTGCCGCGTCTGCCATTCGTTGCAGTTCGATTCGGAGACGCCACAATTGATGCTGCCGCACGGCAGCGCGGAATTTGTGTCGGCCTATTTGCGCAGTCTGCCGAAACAATACCTGGATTTGGCGGTGAAGGAAGGCGCGGCGAATGCGAGTGGTTTTGTTCAGCAAAAGCTGGCGGACTTGCGGACGCGATTCGGCAATGGCGAAGAGCTGGAAAAGAGGATTTTCTTCAGCACCGCGACTGTCGGGCCGGAGGCCCAAATCGGGACCTTGAGCGGCAACACCCGCGCGGTCTTCCCCGGATGCGCCTATTGCCACGAGGTGAAGACTTCCGGCGCCGGGTCGCCGCAGATCACGCCGCCGGTGTTGCCGGAGCGGTGGCTGGCACAGGCAAAATTCAGTCATGCCCGGCACGCGAACGTTTCCTGCGCGCAATGCCACGACGCGGTCCACAGCCGCGACACGGCGGATATCATTTTACCGACGAAGGAGACCTGCGTGCATTGCCACAGTCCGCGCGGCGGGGTGGCGGATACCTGCGCGGAATGCCACACCTACCATCATCCGCCATTGGCAAGCCGTTGAAAGGGCTTCCTAAGCCACGCCGTCTTTCGCGCCCGGCTTAAGCCGGGTGTTAACGAGACCAGCAAATGCCCGCTCAATTTTGCGAGCATCAGCAGGAGGCAGCTTCAGAAGCGGATGAAGAGATTGATGCCGCCGCCGGCGTTAAGCATTTCGTAGTTCTGCGCGAACTGGCCGTCGGTGTTCAAAATATCGTAACCGACAAAACCGCGCAGGGTGATGTTCTTCGTCAGCGGGCAATACAGCGTGAGGCCGAAGGTGTTCAGCCAATCGTCGCGGTTGATTTGCGTGCAGTGCGAGTATTCCAGGCTGTAATACGGCTGTAAGACGGCATAATTGCACAGCCGCCAACTGCCGACGATGAAGAGGCTGTGGTCCGTCCGGTCGTTGAAATTTTCGCCATCGCCCGGCGGCACCGGCGGTGCGGTCTCGGTCACGCGGTAATCTCCGGCGTAACCAACGGCAATGCCGGTGGTCGGGGTGAGCGGGATCTGGCGCTCGAGGCCCCAACGGGGGACGTATTCGCGGTAAAATTCGTTGTAACTGCCCATGTCCAGCAGCCGGCGGAAGTCGGCCCCGGCCGTGAACTGCCAGTTTTGCCAGCGCCAGGCGATGTCGCCAAAAACCGTCGAGGCGCTGAAATCAAAGGTGTCCAATTTGGACATTGTGGGTGGCGCAAAAGGATTATTCAAATTATACACCGGCACCGTTTCGTAATTGGCCAGGCCGTAGTTGAACCACTGCTGCTGGTAGCCCACGCGCGGGGCAAGCTGGCCGCTGCCGATGGCAAACGGCGTCGGCGCCACCGCCGCCTGCACGGTGCTGACCAGCACCTCGGTGCTTTGCTTGTTGTGCTCCGCCAGAAACATGTTGTCCGTGTAGAAAAACTGCGCGTCGGCATAGCCTTCGACCCACGTCCGGCGCGGCTGGATCTGCAAAACGGATTGCGGGCCGACGTCGCTGCTCTCGCTTTCGTAAAGCGCGGGAACATTGTTGGTCATCGCCGACTGGCCGGCCGCTTGAATCTGGTTTCGTTGTTGCAGGGTTTCCACCTGCTGGCTGGCGCTGGGCAATTGGGCGTTCGCTGCGGGCAGGACGGAAAGCACCGCGCCGGCAATGAGAAAATGTTTTGGGAATCGCATGGGATTGATTCCTAAAATCCAAGTCCAACCGGCGAAGTGGTGATGACAATGCCGCGACCACCGGTGCCGCCACCGCCCGGTCCGCCATTCGGAGACGAACCGGAGATCAGCGAGTAATATTGCGCCGGCGACAATGGCTGCGGCACGGCCACCTGATAGGTGCCGTGATCAACTGTGTTCAACCCGTTGCCCGGCACGGGCGGATTCAGGAAAAAGCCCGGCGGCAGGCCCGTGTCCGTCGCCTTGCCGGATTTGAGCTTTGAATTTTGATTTTGAATGGCGAGGTTGATCAGCGGCAACGACGCAAGCCGGTCGGGAAAGCCGTTGACCAGTTGCGAGCCGGCGACAAGCTTGCCGAGATTGATGGTCAGCACCGGACTCAACGTCCCGCCCGGCAGCACGAATACGAGCTGGCCGCCATGCAACGTTGCGGAATTGCCGTTGGGCAGAGTCACCGTGCCGGAGCCTTCGAGTAAAATCACCTTGAAACCGCCGTCGGGCGTGGCGGAGACGATGATCGTCGTGCCCAGCACCGCCGCGGCCGCGCCGGCGGATTTGATCGTGCCGCCGCCCTGGCCCTTCGGCGCGTGGAACAGCACGTTGCCCTGTTCCAGATTCAGCGTCCGCCCGTTGTCGGCGAAGGAAAAGATCGTGTTGGCGCCGATGCGCGTGATCGACTGGTCCGGCGCCGTCAGTTCGGCGCGCGACTGCGGCCCGGTGCGGACGCGTTCGGGCGCCTTGAGGACATCGCTCACTTTGGCCGGTGAAGCGTTGCCGGCGGTGGACACGGTGGCGACGTCGTTGATGATTTCCGTAAATGTGCTTTCGGTGAGCGGGGCGGCCCCGCCGGAACATTGGCATCCCAGCGCCAGACCGAAGATAAGAAAGGTTGTTTTCATCTTGACCTCCAACTAATGTCGGTTTTCTTTTACACCACCGGCCGGGGATTGTCAACCGGCCGGACGCCAATGCCTGAACCGCTTGATAACCGCCGCGCGCCGCGACGCCAGATCGTCCTCGCCGGCTTTTGCGCCCTCGTCACGCTCGCCGTGCTGGCGCTGGATTTTCTCGCCCCGGCGCGGCTGGCCGCGCCGCTGAACGCCGCGGAGAATTTTGTTCAGGATTACTTTGCGCGCAACGGCCGCCTCACGGCGGCCAACACCAATCTCGTCCTCATCGGTATTGACCGGCCAAGCTACGCCGACGCGATTCTGCCCGACGAGGCAACCAATGATCCTGTGCTCGCCGCGTTGTGCGGACAGTTTCCGTGGCCGCGCAACATCTGGGCCGCGCTCATCACGCGGCTTGCGGAAGCCGGCGCGAAAACGATTGCAATTGACCTCGTTTTCTCCAGGGATGCGGACGGCGACGGCGAACTGCGCGCCGCGCTGGACAAATACCAGGACCGCGTCGTCATCGGCGGCGTTTTGAGTCTCGGCGAAACGGACCGCGGGGAACCGGCGCAATTCACCGCGCCGACGGCCGATTTGATTCCCGACACCTCCAGCCGGCCGGCCGCGCTGGATTCGCGCGTCGGCTTCGTCAACATTTGGCCGGATGGCGACGGCCGGTTTCGCCGGCCGTTGTTCCGCGCCTCGAACCACCAACTGAAAGATGCCATCAATACCGCGCCGGACACCGTCATCGAATCGTTCACCGCCCGCGCGCTGGAAATATTCGGCGCGGTGGAAACAATCCCGCCGGTCGCCGCGCGGCAAATCATCCGCTTCACCGGCCCTCCGGGGACGTGGCCGGTGGTTCCCGTGGGCGACGTGTTGACACCGAAGCTTTGGCAGCAAACTTACGGCAGTGGGAAATTTTTTGCGGGCAAACTGGTTCTCATCGGCCCGACGGCTGTCATTTTTCAGGACCTGCACCAGACAGCGTTCCCCGAGGCAATGGCCGGGCCGGAAATTCACCTGCAAGTCATCAACGCCGCGCTGCATGGGGAATTTCTCCGCGAAACGCCGCCGCTGACCAGCGGCTTGGTTGTTGCGCTGGCCGGCTTTTTTGCTGCCGCGCTCTGCCAGTTCATCCACGCGCCGGTCCGGCGGTTGCTGGTGATTTGCGCCACCGGCGTCGGGCTGTTCTTCACGGCGAAATTATTGTTCGATCATGCGAACCTGATTTTTCCCGTCGTCAGCCCGCTGCTCGTTCTGGCCATCGCGGGCGTGGGCGCGCTGGGTTACGATTTCGTCAGCGAGCGACTGGAACGGATGAAACTGCGGCACACGATGGGCCTCTATTTTTCGCCGCGCGTGCTGGACGCCGTGCTGGCCGATCCCGGCTCGATGCGACCGCGGAGGGCGGACGTGACGCTGCTGCTGACCGATCTGCGAAATTCCACGCCCCTCGCCGAGGCGCTCGGCCCGCAGGGAATGTTCGATCTGCTCAACCGCGTCTTCGAGGCGCAGACCGGCGCCATCATGAGCGAGGAGGGAAACCTGGAGCATTTCCTCGGCGACCAGTTTTTGAGCTACTGGGGTGCGCCGCAAAAGCAGCCGGACGCCGCCGACCGCGCCGAGCGCGCGGCGATGAAACTCATCCGCGCGATGGAAGATTTGCGGATGACACTGCCAGCGGAGGTCCAGAAATTGTTCGGCTACGGGGCCGCGCTGCACGGCGGCAGCGTGCTGGTGGGCAACAAAGGTTCCGCGCTCCGGCTCGACTACGGCCTCGTCGGCGACACGGTGAACGAGGCGGCGCGGGTGGAATCGCTCACAAAATTCTACGGCGTGCGGATGCTGGTGACGCGCGAGACGTTCGCGCAATTCGGCACCCAGGGCGTGCGGCGGCTGGTGGACCGCGTCATTGTCAAGGGCAAGAGCGAGCCGGTGGAATTGTTCGAGTGCGAAAATCCCTGCACACCGGCGAATTACGCGGAACTTTGCCGGCGCTACAAAGCGGCCTACGACGAATACTTTTTTGGAAAATTCGCCGGGGCGAAGGCGCAGCTTGAAAAACTTGCGGAGGAATTTTCCGACGGCCCCAGCAAAACGCTCGCCGCTCGCTGCGCCGAACTTTTGGCCCGGCCGCCCGCAAGCTGGAACGGCATTTGGAAAATGGAATCGAAGTGACCTGGAAATCGTCCTCGTTCTCCTTTTCGTCCTTGTCCTCGGATTCCTGATTACGAGGACGAGGAGGGACAAATTACAGCGCCGGGTTGCGCGGGAATTTGGCGAACGGCAGCCGCGCGCCGCGATATTGCGTCTGGTCGGCGCGGATGGGCACCGGCGCGAGGAACAGCGACGCGCCGCTGGCCGAAATAAGATCGTCCTGGTCCACGCCGTCGCCGCTCACGCCGATCGCGCCGATGAGCACGCCGTTGCGGTAGAGCGGAAAGCCGCCGGGAAAAATCGTGATGCCATTGGGGAGGTTCGGGTTGACGTTGGTCGAAGTCAGGAACACCGCGCCGTTCACCGGATTCGTCGCCTGCACCGAAACCGGCGTGATGATGGAAAACCGTTCCTGCAATCCGAAAAACAATGCCGGCTGCGTGCCGTCAATACCCGGCGGATAGGTGCTTTGCGACAGAAAACCGACGGTGCGCGCCGAATAGGCGCGGTTAGTCGCGGAAAAGAAAACCACCGTTCGCGCCTTCTGCACCGCCACGTCCCAACTGAACCGCGTAGCATTCGACGAGGTGCAGAACGTGCCGAGCACGACAGGCGGCACGCCGTTGGAGTTTGGATTGTTGACGACGGTAATGAACACCTGCGCTGCTTGGCCGCGCGGCAGGCGGATGCCGGCGCGCGTGGTGCGGGCGCGGTTGGCGGCGGCGACTATGATGTTGGAAACTTCCAATGCCGATAGCCGCGCAGCGCCGGCGGGCAGAGGAACGGTTGAAGGATCGGCGATGATGGGTTGGCGCAATTCGCCGGTCTCACCGCCGAATGTCGCGACCGGGTAGGGAAACGGCGCGGGCGAGGTCATGAGCGCGAAGGGCGAGATATTTTTCCCCGGCAAACTGCCAAACGGAATTACCGCGGCGGGGCTGGTGGAGCTTTCAACATATTCCAGCCGGATGCCGTCAATGAGCACCTGCGAACCGTAAATGGCGCCGGATGGCTGAAAACCGATTTGTCCCGCGAGCGCGACGTCCTCGTTGGCGTCGGGATTTGCGATGACTGACGGTGTGACGTCGGTGGGCTGCAAACCGTCGCCGGAAACGCCGATGGCGCCGACGAGCGCGCCGTTTTTGTAGAGGGGCAGGCCGCCGGGCGTGCCGGCGAGCCCGCCGGTGATGGGCAGCGGCGGCGCGACGAGCGTCAGTCCGGGCAAACTGCCGTAGCTGATGACGCTGCCGGGCGCCTTCAATTTGTTGATGTCGGAGAACGCGAGCTGGGAAAAATTCACGCCGACAAGCGGGCCGGGCGGCTTGTTGGCGATGCCCGGCGGAAAATGCTGCTGCACGATGTCTCCCGCGGTGCGCGAGCTGAAGGCGTTATTGTCGCTGCTCAAAAACGCCGCGCTGCCCGCCTTGGCGATGGCGTCGGCGACGAGCGGGTCGGCGGACGAGGAATTGGTGTTGAGCGCCCAGACGCCGAGCACCCAGCCTTCGCGGTCGGCAATGGCGATGACGGCGTTGGTGGCCAGTGGCGAATTGGCGAGCGCGGCGGCTCGCGTCACGGCCTGCGCGACGACGGTTTGCACATCAGCTAGCGTGAGTTGCGCGGGTGCGGGCAGCACAACCAGCAGGACGAAAATCAAAATGCCGACGAGCCGTTTCACTGCGCTCCGAAGATAAGGGCTTGATTTCTGAAAATAAACAACTTCTTATTGCGGCGATGCCAGTGAGGCTGCGCCAGCCTAAAAACTTGGGGAAACCGTATCTGCTCGGTTGCATTGCCATGTTGTCGCTGCCGCTGAAAAATTATGGCGCGGAGACACCGGCCACGAATGACGTGGACCGGCTCAAGCCGCTATCAAGCCGTCAGCACCAACACGCCGCCGGCGTCGCCGGAAGTTTTCAATCCTGATCCGAACGCGGTGCAATTGCCGCCGCTGCCGCAAACTGATTTCCGCTGGCGGCAGCGTGTGGTCGTCAGCACAAATTCGCCGCCAAATCCGCAATTCAATCCCGATCCCGGCGCCAGCCTGCGTCCGCCGGCGAACGCGCCCGCGGCGCTGTTCAACGAGCCGGTCACGCCGCCGATCTTCACGCCACCGTCGGTTCCGCCGGATCTGGCATTGCCGCGCGAAGACGTGCGGCTCAACGAATCTCTCCCGCCGCCAAAACCGGCGCCTTCAGGTTATGGTCTGGAACCGCTCACGAACGGACTGGCCTTGCCGCGCGAGAACACGCGGCGCGAGTTGAAAATTTATCCCGATTTCGCCTACCCGAAGTATTCGCCGCGAGCGGCGGATTATCCGACGAACACCGTGCTGCGGCCTGACCGCTGGCGCATCGGATTCGTGCCGTGGAAACGCTATACCAGCGGCGTGACCGAGCAACCTTACGAAACACCGCAGCCGGCGCTCTGGGCGCCTTACCGGCAAAGCGTGCTCAAGGGCGATGTGCCCATCATCGGCCAGGACATTTTTCTCGACCTCACGGCTTCGGCGGAGACGGTGACCGAATTCAAGCGCGTGCCGACGGCGAGCGGCGTGAGCGGCGCCGTGCCGGGCGAATACGAATTTTACGGCGACGGCGAGACGATCAGCATCCAGAATTATTTGGCGTTCGACATGAATTTGTTTCAAGGCGACACGGCGTTCCGGCCGGTGACCTGGGATCTGGACGTCCAGCCGGTGTTCAACGTGAATTATCTCGAAAAGCAGGAGACCGGCGTGGTTTCACCCTCGCCCACCGGCTCGCTCGGCGGGAACGGCGGGCCGCCGCCGAACAACGGCTTCGTGCAGAATCCCGGCGACATCGGAGGGTTGCTCAACGGCCAGGTCGGCCCGGCGAACAGTTACCGCGCGACGCAATCCACGCAGCGGCTCAACACATTTTTTTCGTTGCAGCAGGCGTTTGTGGACATTCATCTCAAGGACTTGTCGGACAACTACGATTTCCTGACACTGCGCGCGGGCAACCAGCCGTTCAACGCGGACTTCCGCGGCTTCCTGTTCAACGACATCAACCTCGGCGCGCGGCTGTTCGGCAATTGGGACAACAATCTTTTCCAATACAACCTCGCCGCGTTCGACATGCGCGAGAAGGACACCGACTCGGAATTGAACACGTTCAACAGCCGCGGCCAGTATGTCACGGTCGCAAATCTTTACCGGCAGGATTTCATCTGGCCGGGCTATACGGCGGAGTGGAGTTTCCTGGGGAACTTCGATCACGGCGGCACGCATTACGACGAGAATGGCAATCTGGTCCGGCCCGAACCGCTCGGCACCGTGCGGCCGCATGATGTGACGGCGTATTATCTCGGCTGGGGCGGCGACGGGCACATCGGGCGATTCAATGTGACGCATCAGTTTTACCAGGCGTTCGGCCACGACGATTTCAATGGTCTGGCGGGCCGGCCGGTGGACATCAACGCGCAGATGGCCGCGCTGGAAGTTTCCTACGACCGCGCCTGGGCGCGTTACAAGGCGTCGTTTTTCTACGCGTCCGGCGATGGCAATTCCACCGACGGGACGGCGCGCGGGTTTGACACTATCGTGGACAATCCGAATTTCACCGGCGGGCCGTTCAGCTTCTGGACGCGGCAGGGCTTCAATCTCGGCGGCACGATGGTGAATTTGAAGGACTCCAGCAGCCTCGTGCCGGATTTGCGGACGAGCAAAACCGAGGGGCAGGCGAACTTCGTGAATCCCGGTGTTTTTATCTTCGGCGTCGGCGGTGAATTTGACCTGACCCCGAAGCTGCGGTCGTTTCTTAACGCGAATTATATTTTGTTCGCCCAGACCGATCCGCTCAAAACCGCGCTGCTCACGTCCAAGGTCAGCGACGAAGTCGGCTGGGACTTGAGCCTCGGCTTCCAGTATCGGCCGTTGCTGACGGACAACATTATCATCTCCGTCGGCTTTGGCGTGCTGATTCCGGGGCAGGGCTACCGCGACATTTACAACAGCAATAGCGATCCGGTGCCGGGTTTTGACCGTAACAATTTCACCGGGAACTCGAGTGATTTTCCCTACAGCGGACTGATTGCCGTGACCTTCACTTACTAGCCATGAGAACAAATCCAACCTGGCCCCGATGGTTCGCCGCGCTGACGGCGGCGGGGTGTTTCGCGTTCTGCCTGGCGCTGTTCGCGCAGAACGACGGCTCCGGCCCGGCCATTTCCGTGACCAAAGACTTGCCATCAAATCCGGCGGGCCAACTGCCGACGCCGAACCGGATTGACCAGCCGCAGGCCGACGCCGACCGCAAATCGCGCGGCTGTCTGGAATGCCACGCCGGGATTGAGCCGATGCACAAATCGCCCAACGTGGTGCTCGGCTGCACTGATTGTCACGGCGGCAACGCCACGCCCGGCTTGACGCAGCGCCAGGCGCATGTCGCGCCGCGCAATCCGGTTTTCTGGCAAAGCTCCGCGCTGCCGAACGACTCGTCGGTGCTGCTCAACCAGGAGTCGCCGGAATTCATCCAGTTCGTCAACCCCGGCGATTTGCGCGTTGCGGACAAGGCTTGCGGTTTGTGTCACGGACAAATCGTCCAGGAAGTCAGCCACAGCATGATGCGGCACGGCGCGATGCTTTGGGGCGCGGCGCTTTACAACAACGGCTCGTTCCCGGAAAAAAATTACCGCTTTGGCCAGGCTTATGGCGCTGACGGCGCGCCGTTGCGATTGGAAAGTCCGGTGCCGGTGACGCCGGAGATGACGGAACAATTCGGCATCCTGCCGTTCATGGATCCGTTGCCGCGATTTGAAGTCAGCCAGCCCGGAAATATTCTCCGCATTTTCGAGCGCGGCCAGGAAAACCCGTTGTCGCTCGCCAGCCCCAATCCGTTCGAGGAACCTGGCAAGCCGGCGCATCGTTTGAGCGACCGCGGCCTCGGCACGTTGAACCGCACCGACCCGGTGTTTTTGAATTTGCAGAAGACGCGCCTGCACGACCCGCTGCTGGATTTCCTCGGCTCGAACAATCATCCGGGCGATTACCGCAGCAGCGGCTGCTCGGCGTGCCACGTCGTTTATGCCAACGACCGTTCGCCGACGGACTCCGGCTGGTATGCGAAATACGGCAACCAGGGCTTGAGCTTCAGCGGCGACAAGGCCATCCGCAAGGACGAGCGCGGCCATCCGATCATCCACCAATTCACGCGCGCCATTCCTACGAGCCAGTGCATGACCTGCCACATGCACCAGGGCAATCTTTTCGAGAATCACGTATCTCGGCTACACCTGGTGGGACGAGGAAACCGACGGCGAATTGATGTATCCGACCAATCAGGTGAATCCGACTCCGGCGGAATTGACGCGGTCGGTCGAGAATAATCCCGAAGCCGCCGCCGCGCGCGGGCTTTGGGGCAATCTGGATTTTCTGGAAAAATCCGCCGAACTGAACCCCAAGCTGACGAACACGCAATTCGCCGATTACCACGGCCACGGCTGGATGTTTCGCGCGGTGTTTCTGCACGACCGGCAGGGCAATCTCCTTGACCGCGCCGGCAACATCATACCGTTCAGCGACGCCGACAAATTCGCCAAGGCCGTTCACCTCGAAGACGAGCATCTCCGGCACGGGATGCAATGCGCGGATTGCCATTTCGACGTGGACGTTCACGGCAACGGCCTGCTCTACGGCGAGCCGCGCGCGGCCACGACCATCGAGTGCATTGACTGTCACGGCACTATCGCCCAGCGCCCGACGCTCGTCACCAGCGGCAACGGCGGCCTCTGGAACGGTTCGACAATTTCCAACGTGGATTTGCGCGCCGACAACACGCCCTGGGGGCCGCGCTTTTTCTGGGTCGGGGAAAAATTGTATCAGCGTTCGGAAATGACGCCGGATTTGGTCTGGGAAATTCCTCAGACGATGGACACGATTGACCCGAAATCGTCGCACTACGACCCGGCGTCCGCCTACGCCAAGACGCTGCTGCGCGACGGCAAGAATTGGGGCGCGGTGCCGCCGCCGTCGGAATGTCCACGCAAACTGGCGCACGACAATTCGAACCTAAGTTGCGAAGTCTGCCACACGTCGTGGGCGACGTCGTGCTTCGGCTGCCACCTGCCGATGAAGGCAAACGAGCGTGTGGCGCTTAACAAATATGAAGGCATCAACACGCGAAATTTCACCAGCTACAATCCACAGGTCGTCCGCGACGATGTGTTCCAACTCGGTTTGGACGCGACTTACAAAAATCATCGCCTGGCAGTGATCCGCTCGTCGTCCGCCGTGCTGGTCAGTTCGCAAAACGCGAACCGCGAATGGGTTTATTCGCAGCAGCAAACCGTCAGCGCCGAGGGTTTCAGCGGCCAGACGTTCAACCCGGCGTTTATGCACACCACCAGCGGCGTCGGCACCACGAAAAACTGCGAGGACTGTCACATTTCCGGCGCGAACGACAACAACGCGTGGATGGCGTCGTTGCTCGGTTTTGGCACCGGCACGGTGAATTTCTTCGGCAGCTTCGCTTACGTCGGCGAGGGCAAAGGCGGCCTCGACGCCGTGACTTGGACGGAACAGGAGGAGCCGCAAGCCGCCTACGGCAGTCATTTGCAGTGGCTCACGTATCCCGACGATTACAAGAAGCATGCCGAAGAGCATCATAGCGAGTTGAAGGAGGCGTATCACGAGGACGCGGACAACATCCTCGACCTGCAATTACGCGGCGAATATCTCTACACCGCCAATGGCGCGGGCGGATTCCGCGTCTTCGACGTGGCGAACATTGACAACAAGGGATTTTCCGAACGCATCACCACCGCGCCAGTGTCGCCGCTAGGCCAGCGCACTTACGTTCCGACGAAATTCGCCACGAGCGTCACCCTGCCGAGCACGCTCGGTGACGATCCGCTGCGCACGCACCGGCCGGAAAACGAGGAGCAGACCGTCAGCCCGATTTACGCCTGGGTGTTCGTGACAGACCGCGAGGAAGGTCTGGTGATGGTGACGGTCGGCACGCTGCTCGACGGTGATCCGAACAACAACTTCTTCGACCGTGAAAAGATCATCCAATTCAACCCGGACGGAAAACTGACCGGTGCGATGGGATCTTTCATGGCGGGAACAAATCTCTATGTCGTCGGTAAAAACGGATTGTTCGTCGTCGGGCTGCACAATGATTCGCTGACCGCGCCGGGGATTGTCGGCGAATTGACCGCCGGCCTGAAAAATCCGCGCGCCGTCAGCGTGCAATTTCGCTACCTGTTCGTGACCGACGACGATGGTTTCAAGGTGCTCGACATAACCGAGCCGACGAAACCGAAATTGATTCCCGGCGCTTTCGTGCCCCTGAAACATTCGCAGCGATTTTATCTCGCGCGGACTTACGCCTACGTCGCCGACGGCGCGGACGGCCTCGCGTTTATTGACATCACGAATCCCGAAAAGCCGCGGCTCGAACGGCTTTACACCGCCGGCGGCCAATTGACTGACACGCGTGCCGTGCAGGTTGGTTCCATCAGCGCGTCGGAATTTGCGCTGGTTGCCGATGGCAAGAATGGCTTGCGTGTCATTCAATTGATTTCGCCGGAGAACGTTCCCGGCGCGGCGGGCTTCAGTCCCGTGCCGGATCCAAAACTCATCGCCACATTCCCGACGCGTGAACCGGCGTTGGCGGTTTCTCGCGGGCTGGACCGCGACCGCGTCGTGGACGAAAGTGGGAATCAAACTGTGGTGTTCGGACGGCGCGGCTCGCGTCCGCTCCATTTGGATGAAATGCAAAACTTCTACGAAAGCGACGGCCAGATTTACACCGTTGAAAATGTCTTCACGCGAGACGGCTTGCTGGAGACGCAGTCTAGCCGGGAAGTGAAACCAACAGAGACATTCCAGGCGGTAGTGCGAGAAATTGAAACTCCGCCGCCGCCTGAAAACCAACGGTTGATGCGCCGAGGTCAATGAAACAATTGACTGCCATTTTGTTGCTGTTCTCGTTCGCCGTGGCACTGCGGGGGCAGGATTCCGTGGCGACGCTGGCGGGCCAGGCGCTGGTCAGCGGCGCGACCAATGGCGTGGGCACAAACGCGCTGTTCAGCGATCCCGCGGCCGTCGTCACGGATGCACACGGAAATTTCTTCGTCGCCGATTCGGAAAACGACGCCATCCGCGAAATCACGACAAACGGCGTGGTGACAACATTCGCCGGGCAACTTGGCGTTCCCGGCACTGCGAACGGCACCGGCATCGAGGCACAGTTCAATGCGCCCAGCGGACTGGCATTTGATACAAATGGAAATCTTTTTGTCAGCGACACAGGCAACAACACGATTCGTGAAATCACGCCGGGCCGCGCGGTTTCCACGATTGCCGGCGTGCCCGGTTCCGGCGGATTTGCCGACGGTCCGGTGGGCAGCGCGTTGTTTAGCTCGCCGCTGGGGATCGCCGCGGCTACGAACGGAACAATCTTTATCGCTGACAGCGGCAATCACTGCATCCGGCAAATCTCCGGCGGCGTGATCTCGACGTTCGCCGGCAGTCCGCAAGTTTGGGGCACTGTTGATGGTACTGGCACGAACGCGCAGTTCAACGGCCCGGTCGGACTGGCGTTGGACGCGCACGGCAATCTTTTCGTGAGCGATGCGAACAATGACACCATCCGCAAAATCACGCCAAACGGCGCGGTGACCAGATTCGCCGGTTTGGCCGGCGCGGACGGCTCGGCGGACGGCAGTTTGAGTTCAGCGCGCTTCCGCAGCCCGGCGGAACTGGCGTTTGACCGGAAGGGAGGCCTGTTCGTGGCGGATTCATTCAATCAGTCTATTCGTAAAATTTCCACGAACGGATTTGTCAGCACGGTCAGCGGCGCGGATGGAGTTTTTGGCAACGCGAATGGTGTGAACGGCCAAGGGCGGTTTTATAATCCGTATGGCCTGACGTTCGGCGTGGACGGTTCGCTACAGGTGGCGGACACTTACAACGAAATGGTTCGCGTAGTTATTGTTCCGTTCAGCGTCAATTTGCAGATGTCCAGCGGAAACAACCTGGTGATGCTTTCCTGGGACGCGGTCATCGGCAGGACGTATCAAGCGCAATACAAAGTCGGGATGAATTCGGCGAGTTGGTCGAATTTGGGCGCGCCGATCATCGCCACGACGCCGACCATCTGCCAGACCGACAATTCCGCCGGTTCCGCCCAGCGAAGATTCTACCGCGTCATCCTCTCCCTATAACCATCAGATTTATGGAGCAACTCATTCTACACCTCGTTGGTGATTACCTGACCCAAAGCGATTGGATGGCGCAGAACAAAGCCAAGCGCACCTGGCCAGCGATGTGTCACGTGGTTGTTTACAGCCTGCCGTTTTTGCTCATCGGTTCCTTGCAGGCAGTGGCGGTGATTTTATTGACGCATTTTCTCGTGGACCGTTTCCGGCTGGCGCGTTATGCGGTGTGGGTGAAAAACTGGTTCGGCCCCGGCTACCACCCCTGGCGTGAATGTTCCGAAACCGGGTTCACCAACTTGCCGGTCTGGCTTGCGACCTGGCTGCTCATCGTCGCCGACAACACCATTCATCTCATCTGCAACTATTGCTCGCTTCGTTGGCTGTGAGCGTGGAATACGTGTTCCAAGTAGTTGATGGACGTTTTCGATGTTCAAAGAGAATCACAAGAAACAATTCACTGGAGGCAATCGTCGGCATCGGGCTTTT
>CAVXQV010000008.1:0-163444 GCA_963764035.1 uncultured Verrucomicrobiae bacterium | reverse complement strand
GCGCGGTGTTAGGCCACAGCTTCATCTCAAACTCTCAATCAACAATACCAGAACTCCGGCAATGAAAAATGCTATCGCGGTGACAAACAACCGCTCGAACAAAATCAGAAATCTGGGCTTCCGGCCAATCCTATCAGCAATCCTGCGTGCTGTCTGATAATCTCGTAACATGGCTCCGGTAAAAATAGCACTGGCTGGACGCTCACCATGCAACTCAATGTAACGCTGAAACCGAAATCCCCACACCAGAATTGATGCGACCGTAAAAGCTCCAAAGCCAGCCAAAAGGATGAATAGGAGTATGTGCATAAATGTCCTGTGGCCTAACAGATCTTCGGCCAAAGCTGGGTTTGGCCTAAGACGGCAAGGCCGTTTTGCCGGTTTTGGCCGATGTGTTTGCAGTCAAGGATGTTGCCAAAAAAAGTCCGGGGAGCGGTTTGGCCTAATTCGGGCATGGATATTTGGCTTTTGACCTGGGGCATTTTTGAATGCTCCGCACATGGAGCGGAGAGGCATGCTCCGCTGAAATTGAGCCGCCATTTTTTCACTTGCTGCAATCTTAGCCGCGTGTTAAGCCGGGGTCAAGCAAAATCAGTGTGATTTATGGGCAACCCGATATTCATGGCTGACCGTCCCCTGGGGCGGTTTTTACCCAATCCCAAGTTGCGGCTGAAAGGGCAGTTTCACGAGGTATGCCGGTTCCGGCACGTGGCGGGGTGGTCGAAGGAGGCGTATTTGCAATGGAGCAAGCGATTTCTGCTGTATTGCCGCGATCCCCCATGCCTGCCCATGAACCGGAGCGCCGGTCTCCGACCCGGCGCGTTTCAGCCCGCTGGATATTTAGGACATCGTGAGGGGTCCAAGACTCGTTACCTCGTCTCCTACGGCCGGGGATTGGTGTGCGCGGCCCACTCGACGGATGAAGAATCCTACCTCACCCTGACCCTCTCCCTCCCGCTTTGCGGGCCGGAGAGGGAATGTCCCCAGCAGAAGCCGGGGATCGGCGTTCGCAGCCCGCTGGATATTTAGGACATCGTGAGGAGCCCAAGACTCGTTACCTCGTCTCCTACGGCCGGGGATTGGAGTGTGCGGAGACAACTCGATGGGTGAAGAACCCTACCTCACCCTGACCCTCTCCCTCCCGCTTTGCGGGCCGGAGAGGGAATGTCCCCAGCAGAAGCCGGGGATTGGCGTTCGCAGCCCGCTGGATATTTAGGACGTCGTGAGGAGCCCAAGACTCGTTACCTCGTCTCCTACGGCCGGGGATTGGAGTGTGCGGAGTCCACTCGACGGATGAAGAACCCTACCTCACCCTGACCCTCTCCCTCCCGCTTTGCGGGCCGGAGAGGGAATGTCCCCAGCAAAAGCCGGGGATCGGCGTTCGCAGCCCGCTGGATATTTAGGACGTCGTGAGGAGCCCAAGACTCGTTACCTCGTCTCCTACGGCCGGGGATTGGAGTGTGCGGAGTCCACTCGACGGATGAAGAACCCTGCCTCACCCTGACCCTCTCCCTCCCGCTTTGCGGGCCGGAGAGGGAATGTCCCCAGCAAATGCCGGGGATTGGAGTGCGCAGTCCGCTGGATATTTAGAATGACAATGCAGACAAAATCCTGACTCGTTACCTCGTCTCCTACAGGCCAGGGCTTTTTGGACTGCGCGGACATGTCCGCGCTTCCGCCTTCATCCGGTTTCGTCGAGACAAGTTGGTTCGACGCGACATGTCGCGTCGAGGAAAGCGGCAACGTGTTGCCGCAGTCCAAAAGCGATGTCATGCCATCGCACTACACGCCAAATGAAACATGGCAAATCGCACAAAAACACACTTTTTGGATAACAACTGTCCAAAAAGGAGACAATCGTCTGCCGACTGGCTAAATTTAGCCACTTTTGCTGGTCACTCGCTCTCCGGGAAGCCCTTCCCGGCCTTGGGGAAGCCCTTCCCCGTCTATGACCAAGGCTTCCCGCCCTTGGGGAAGCGTTTTCCGCTCTGCGGGTGGCCTTTTCCGGTCTTGGGGAAGCCCTTCCGCATCTCTGGGAAGCCCTTCCCGCTCTGCGGGAAGCCTTTCCTCGTCTGCGGGAAGCCCTTCCCGGCCTTGGGGAAGCCTTTCCCCGTCTCCAACCAGAGTCTCCCGGAGGCTCTTTTTGGCCGGCGCAAGGCCCATTGTCGGAGTAAGGGATCCTGGTTTCCTTCCAGCTTGAATCACTACCGCAGTTCCGAATGTTCGCGGCCGCCTCGCGCGCACAATGCTGGACGCGAGGCGCGTCCAGCCACACCCGGGGCGGGTGTGCTCCCCAACTGCGGGATTCGGGTTTAAATGATCGCCTTGAGGCGGGGATTTCAGAAGCTCGTGGGCACAAACCAAATGGTGAAGGTAATCATTTCAATTGGAGACAGGCGCGACGCCTGTGCTACGCAAGCTCGTGAAGGATCGTATGCCTGGCGACTGCATGGATCCGGCTTATTCCGGCAGCGCGAGCCGCCAGACATTTGTGGCATTGCCGAAATCCTGGAGCGCCTTCTGCAAACCGGCATTCGAGTATTGCTGCACGCTGCCGTCGGCGAGACCAACGTTCCCCTGGTTGCCGTGGATTTCCGCCGTCCAACCGGCGTTGTCGCCGGGCCCGGAGCCGGAGGATGCCATTTTCCGGTTCGGCCGGGCCGGTGATGTTCCGGTCGCCGGACAGGAGCATTTGCGGATGCGCGTCATTGGCATCCAAGCCGACGAAATAACTGACGTTCAGATTCTTCAACTGGCCAAAATTGGCGGCGGCGACGCGCGTGTCCGCCGGGCAGGCCAGGATTCTCGGCGTGCTCAACTCATTCGACATCACCTTGAAAATAGCGGAAACGTATCCGCGCCGCGTGTATTCCATCGTGCCGCACAGGCGACGGGCACAGCCATCGGATATTTGTCGTTGTTGTCGCCCTCCCAAATCCGGCAGGCCAGTCCGATCTGCTTGAGGTTGTTGACGCAGTTGATGCGTTGCGCCTTTCGCTTCGCGCGAGGCCAGCGCCGGCAGCAGCATCGCCGCCAGAATGGCAATGACCGCAATGATGACCAGCAGGGCCACGAAGGTGAAACCGCTCTTTGGCAAGCGTCTGGAGTTGGAGTTCATCCCCGCACTTTGAACCTTCCGCCGCCAGGTTCAAGCCATTTCTGACGCGAATCAAACCGGCAGGCCAATTCAGCAGGTGTGATTTTCCGCTTTACATTTTTTCCAAAAACTGGTTTACTTTTGTCATGTCCGAGCAACCTCATGGAACCCTTCATCCAAAAATGAAAAACACCCGACTCTTGCTGTTCGTGCCGGCCGTTGTCCTGGCCGGCGTCCTCGCCATCTTCAATTCCGGCTGCGGCAAGAAAAGCGCGCCGCCTGCCGGACAGGGCGCGAACGGCGCCGCGGTGGTCTCGGTGGAAAAGACCAGCTTCAGCGAGGTCACGTCGCAGCTTGATCCCGGCGGCAATTTCTACATGTATCTCGGCACCGCCCAATGGCTGGACAATCTTTCCGACAAGCTCGGGGCCTACCGGCAAATCATCGCCGCCCTGCCCAACCTCAAGCCGGAGGATGCCGCCAACGTCAACAAGGCCTTCGACATCGCCACGCGCCTGATCAAGGACAGCGGCATCGAGGACGTCAGCGGCGTGGGCATGAGTTCGGTGGAAATCGAGAAGGGCATGTATCGCAACAAAATGCTGCTCCATCATTATGCCGGCAAAGGCGACGGCTTCCTCTGGCAACTCGCCGGCGGCGAACCGCATCCGCTCACGGGGCTGGATTTTCTGCCCACCGACACGGCGATGGCGTTTTTTTCCGACGCAAATTTGCCGTTGCTCTGGACCGTCGCGAAAAAGGAAATTTCCAAGGCGGACCTGCCGCAGGCGGAAAAATGGCTCAATGACCTTCCGGTCCAATTTAACCGCGCAACCCAGGTGAAATGGAACGATTTTCTCGACTCGCTCGGCGGGGAATTCGGCCTCGTGGTCACGCTCGATCCGGACAAGGACCTGTCCCTGCCGCTGCCCGGCGCCGCGCTGAAGATTCCCCAGCCCGGCTTGCTGCTCGCGATCAAAGTGAAGGACGACACGATTTTCAACCGCATTGACCAGGCGTTGAAATCCAATCCCCAAGTCAGCCAGGCGAACAAGCCCGACTTCAAGATGCGAACACTGCGCGTGCCCCTGCCGTTGATCGGCGAACTCCACCCCAGCGCCGCCAGCAGCGTCGGGTATTTGTTCGTCGCCAGCGACGATTCGCTGATTCGCGACGCGCTGGCCGTGAAGAGCGGCAAGAAGCCGGGCCTTAAATCCACCGATGAATTCAAGCATCTCGCGCAGGGCCTGCCCGACCAGGGCAACCAGTTCGTCTTCGTGAGCCAGCGGTTTGCCGAAACCGCGATGCAGGTGCAGCAGCAGGTTGTTTCCGCCAACACCAAAACCCAGCCGGCCATGGCGCAGTGGATGCAATCCGCTTACCGCAACCGGTCCGGGATTTGTTTATTCCGTCGGCATGAACACCCCGGAAGGGTGCCTGACGATTGAAAACGGCAGCCAGGGTTATGCCAGCACGGCGTTGCTGGCCCCGGTGGCGGTGGTCGGCATGCTCTCCGCAATCGCCATTCCCAATTTCGTGAAAGCCCGCGCGACGTCGCAGCAAAACGCCTGCATCAACAACCTCCGCCAGATTGACGGCGCCAAGAATCAATGGGCGCTCGAAAAAGGCAAGAAGGCCGGCGACGTGCCGACCAAGGAAGATTTGCTCCCCTTCCTCCGCCAATGGCCGGTCTGCCCCGCCGGCGGCACCTACACGATTGGCGCCGTTGGCGAACCGCCCACGTGCAGCCTGGCCAACCTCGGCCACAAATTGCCTTAAAAAACAGCAGCGGTAACAGCACGCCGCTTTGTGGAGTGCGGCGACATGTCGCGCCGAACCAAAGCGCGGACATGTCCGCGCACTCCAATACTCCAAAATTCGCGCGGGCAAATTCCCCGCTCGCCACGCGCGGACGATTCGGCTAGTCTCGTCCCCGCCATGACGGATTTGTCCCAGCCCGAAGTCATCCTCACGCACGAGAGCGATCTCGACGGCCTGCTTTCCGGACTGCTGTTGCAACGGCTGGCGAAAAAGCGGTTCGGCGCGGACGTCCGGCTCGAAGCCTACCATTACAACCAGTGGAAACAGCGCGACCTGCGGGAAGCGTGCGGCTGGGTGGCGGATTTCACCTTCGAAACGCGCATGGACAAACCGGAATGGGTCGTCATTGACCACCACGTCACCGAAGCCGCGCCGAAATACGCCTCGCTCGTCCACGACGTGAACAAGTCCGCCGGCCTGCTCTGCTACGAACTGTGCAAGGAACACGGAATCGCGTCGCCCGCGCTCGACCGGCTGGTCCACTTGAACAACGTCGCCGACCTGTTTCTGGATGACGACCCGGATTTCATGCTCGCCACGGATTACGCGAACCTCGTGAAGATTTACCAGTTCTGGAACCTGCACGCGCTCATCGGCGGCGACATTGAAAAGCTGCTGGATCATCCCTTGCTGGAGGTCATGGCCGTCAAACGCCGCATCGAAAATCCGCTGGGCTTCGAGTGGAGCAAAAAGAACATCACCGAAATCAGCCCCACCGTCGGCTGCGTGGACACCGTGGTGGGCAACAACAATCTTGTCGTCCACCAATTGCTCGAACAGGCGGCGACGAAATATCCGGTGCTGGTGACGCTGTGCCGGCGCGGCTACCTCGTCTTCGCCAGTTTTCGCAGCCGGAACGGCGCGGCGCTCAAGGTGGCGGAGAAATTCCAGGGCGGCGGGCACGCCAATGCCGCCGGCGCGATTCTCCCCAAATCCGTCCGCAACCTGCCCGACGCCGTGAATTATCTGCGATTGATTTTGCAGCCGAAGGCGAATGCGCCGCTCAACAGCATGGAAAGCTTGTTTGCGAGCATCGAACTTCAGAAAAAAAACTGACGCGAATCTTCCCCCACCATGAACCGTGATCGGAGCGGGCCGTGTTGGTTGGGAAAGCAAGATTCGATTTCTGGCAACCATCCACATTTGTGAGAGAAATTAAAACCGCCATGGTGCTGGCCGCCGGTTACGGCACGCGACTCAAACCGCTGACCGACCGCGTGCCCAAGCCGCTCGTGCCCGTCGCCGGCCAGCCAATGATTGATTACGCGCTCGAAAAACTTCAAATCTACGGCGTTAACGAAATCGTCATCAACGTCTCGCACCTCAAGGACCAGCTCGTCGCGCACCTGGCGGCGCGAAAAAATCTCACGATTACCATTTCCGAGGAATCCGAGCCGCTCGAAACCGGCGGCGGATTGAAGAAGGCGCAATCGCTGCTCGGCAACGAACCGGTCTTCGTCATCAACAGCGACATCATTTGGACGGACGAATTCCCTTCGCCCACGGGAGCGGGAGAAGGTGGCCGAAGGCCGGATGAGGGTCGGGGGGCAGAAACAACTTTAGCCCGGTTGGCGCGTCATTGGGACGACGACGAAATGGATTTCCTGCTGCTGGCGCAATCCAAGGCGCGCGCCGTCGGCCACGACAAGGGCGAAGACCATTTGTTCATCAAGCGCGAAAACACCATCGGCTGGAACGAAGCCGACGCGCCCTACATCATCGCCGGCATCGGCATTTTTCACCCGCGCGTCCTGGCCGGCGCGCCCGATGGAAAATTCTCCGTAAAAATCCTCTGGCACCAGGCGCTCGCGCAAAACCGCCTTTTCTGCCTGCCGCATCACGGACGCTGGTTCCAAACCGGCACGATTGCGGACATTCAGAAAGCCGAGGAACAATTGAAGGTTTTGCCAATCCGGTAGGGACGCGCTGCCGCGCGTCCGGGCCGACCAGCAGGCCGGCCCTACCCGGTTCATGGAAAGGGGCTTCAGCACCGCTCTTGGGCGGCAACATGACTTGCTCTTTCATTGCCCCGCACGCCAGTCTGATTAAACTGTGCGCGTGAAATCCAAAGGCACGGTTTATCTCGTCGGCGCCGGGCCGGGCGACGCGGGCCTGCTCACGTTGCGCGGCGCGGAATTGCTCCGCCGCGCCGACGTGGTGATCTATGACGCGCTCGCCAATCCCGAATTGCTCCGCCTCGCGCCGCCCGCCGCCGAATTCATTTCGCGCGGCCACAACATGGCCATGCCGCAGGAGGAAATCACCGCCACCATCATCGCCCGGGCGCGCGCGGGCAAATGCGTCGTCCGGCTCAAGGGCGGCGACCCGTTCATCTTCGGTCGCGGCGGCGAGGAAGCCGAGGCGCTCGCGGCGGAGAAAATCCCGTTCGAGGTCGTGCCGGGCGTTTCGTCCATCGTCGCCGCGCCGAATTACGCGGGCATTCCGCTCACGCACCGCGCGCATTGCTCCAGCTTCACCGTCTTCACCGGCCACAGCGATTCGGCAGACGCGGCCACGGCGTTGCGCTACGAGCAGATCGCCAAAATCCCCGGCACCAAGGTCGTGCTCATGGGCACGGAAAATCTCGGCGACTGGACGAAATCGCTCATCGCGCACGGCATGGCGCCGGAAACGCCGGTGGCCGTCGTTCAATGGGGCACGCTGGGCAAACAGAAATCCGTCGTCCGGCACGCTGGCGACGATTGCGAAGCTCGCCGCGGAGGAAGAAAATTGTTCCGCCCGCGCTCACCATCGTCGGCGACGTGGTGAAGCTGCGCGGAAAATTGAACTGGTTCGGAGAACCGCCCGTTGTTCGGCAAGAAGCATCGTCGTCACGCGGCGCACGGGACAGGCCGGCACGTTTCGCCAGGCGGCTGGCGGAACTGGGCGCGGATGTTCTGGAAGTGCCGACCATCCGGATCACGCTGCCGACGGAGAAAGACGCCATCGTGGATTGCCTGCTGGAATTGAATTCCTACGACTGGCTGGTCTTCACGAGCGCGAACGGCGTGACGGCGTTCTTCGATTTGTTCTTCAAGCGCTTTCACGACATGCGCGACATCGGCGGCGCGCGCATCGCGGCGGTCGGCCCGGCCACGGCGGCGAAGTTGCGCGAACTGCATTTGCAGGTGGACTTGACGCCGGAAGACCGCGACCGCCAAAAAGCTGGCCGAGGCGTTTGCCAAATTCGAGACCATCGAGAATTTGAAGATGTGCCTGCTGCGGGCGGAAGTGGCGAACCGCGAATTGCCGGAGGCGCTGGAGGAATTGGGCGCGATCGTGGACGACATCGCGATTTACAAAACCGTGGCGGAGACCGAGGACCCCGCCGGCGCGGGCGCGCGGCTGCTGGCGGAAGGCGCGGACTGGGTGACGTTCACGAGCAGCTCGACGGTGGAACATTTTCACGCGCGGTTTGATCTGCCGAAGCTGCTGAAGAAATTTCCGCAGTTGAAAATCGCGTCCATCGGCCCGGAAACGAGCAAGGCCATCCGCGCGCTGAAATTGGAGCCGGCGGTTGAAGCGAAGGAGCACACGACGGATGGCTTGATCGCGGGCCTTTTGAAATCGGCGAAGATCTAATTGAATTTGCCGGTTCCATCTGAACCGGTTTCGCCCTAACTTATGTGGCAAACCATGAAACGCATTTGCTTCCTCACGGTGGCGTTATGCCTTGTTTTCACGCTGCGGCTGCGGGCTGCCGAATCCATTCCACTCGCGGGCGAATGGCGGTTCGCCCTCGACCGCGGCAACGCCGGCACGAACGAAGGCTGGTTCGCCCGGAATCTGCCGGACAAAATCAAGCTGCCCGGCATCCTGCAGGCGCAGGGCTACGGCGACGACATCAGCACGAACACGCCGTGGGTGCTCGGGCTGGGCGATGCGTGGTGGAAACTCCAGCCGGCGGCTCTGCGCGAGCATTTTTCACAGCCGGGCCACGTCGAGGTGCCGTTTCTCGCGCAGCCGCCGAAGCATTATCTCGGCGCGGCGTGGTATCAGCGCGACATCGAGATTCCAACAAACTGGAGCGGCAAACATTTCACGCTGTTCCTCGAACGCGTTCACTGGAAGTCCACCGTCTGGCTCGATGACAGGGAAGTCGGCTCGGACATCAGCTTGAGCACGCCGCACGAATATGATTTGGGCGTCATCGCGCCGGGCAAACACCGCCTGACCATTCGCGTGGACAACCGCCTGCAACTGCCGGCGGCCGGCCATTTGGTGGATTCGCACAGCATCTCCGATTCGCTCGGCGCAGCGTGGAACGGCATCGTGGGGAAGATTGAACTGCAATCTTCCGATCCAGTTTGCATTGAGAGGTTGTGCTTGGATCCCGACCTCAGCCGCAAGGGCGTCACCGCCACCCTTTTCACGCACAATGGCACAGGCAAAGCAATTTCGGCGCCCCTAGTGATGCTTCAGGTCGTTCCCGAAAACTTTGGCGGCAATGCGCTCAAACCCGTGCAACAATCTGCCGTCATCCCCGCCGGAGATACGAATTTGACGCTATTTTTCCCGATGGGAGACCACTTCGAGCAATGGTCGGAATTTAGTCCCAAGGTCTATAATTTGAGGGCGACCATCGGTGGCAAGGTATTTCATTCAGAAATTGCCGATACCTTCGGCCTCCGCGAAATCACCACCCGCGATAAGGACATTCTCATCAACGGCCGCCCTGTCAACCTGCGGCTCACGCATTTCGGCGGCGATTTTCCGCTCACCGGTTATCCGGCGATGGACGTCGCGTCGTGGAAGAAGATTTTCCAGACCTGCAAGGATTACGGGCTTGAACGGAATGCGGTTTCATTCGTGGTGTCCGCCGGAAGCCGCGTTTGAAGCCGCCGATGAACTGGGTTTTTATCTTCAGCCGGAATGCGGCCTGTGGGCGGATTTCGACAGCCCGGTGACGCGGCAATTTCTGGAGGACGAAACCGCGCGCATCCTCGCCGCCTACGGCAATCATCCGTCGTTCATCCTGCTTTCGCCGAGCAACGAGCCGGGCCATTATCAGCGCTTCACGCCGCAATGGGCAGCCACGAACTACGCGCTGGACAACCGCCGGCTCTACTCCGCCGGCACCGGCTGGAGCGACCCGTCGCAGGTCAACGGCGGCGCGCAATTCGCCACGCTCGTCCGCTACGGCGGCAGCCAGTTGCGCAACAGCACCGCCTGGTTCGGCGGCGATTTCCGCGACGCGCTGGCCACCGTTCACATCCCCGTGCTCGCGCATGAAGTCGGCCAGTGGTGCGCGTATCCGGATTTTGACGTGATGAAAAAATTCACCGGCTATCTGCGGCCGGGCAATTACGACATTTTCAAATACATCGCCCGACAGGAGGGCGTGCTGGACGAGGACAAGGATTTCGCCCGGGCATCGGGGCGGTTTCAGTTGACATGTTACAAGGAGGAAATCGAGGCGAACCTGCGCACGCCCGGCCTCGCCGGTTTTCAATTGCTCGACCTGCACGATTACCTCGGCCAGGGCACCGCGCTCATCGGCATGCTGGACACGTTCTGGGAAAGCAAAGGCTACGTCACTGCCGGAGGAATTCAGGCATTTCTGCGGCCCGGTCGTCCCGCTGGCGCGCCTGGCCAAGCGGGTCCTGACGACAACCGACAAATTTGAAGTGCCGGTCGAGATCGCCAACTTCGGCGAATATCCGCTGACCAACGCGACAACGAAGTGGGCCGTGCTTGACACCAGCGGCCACAGTGTCACCGACGGTCAATTTCCGCAGCAAACTATTCCCATCGGAAAAAATTTCGCGCTCGGAACCATTTCACTGGATTTGGCGAAAATCCCGGCGCCGCGCCAATACATTCTCGACGTCTGGGCCAGCCCCAGCCCCAAAGACGAATCGCAATTGGCCCGGCTCGTGGCCAGCCAATCGGTCCCGCTGTTCCAGAACAATTGGAATTTCTGGCTGTATCCGGCACAAATCGAGCCTTCCCAAACCACCGGCGTGCTCGTGACGAATAATTGGGCTGCCGCCGAGAAAGCGCTCGCCGCCGGCGGCAAGGTGCTTTTCCTGCCGACCAGCGCCGATCTTGACCCGGCGAAATGTCCGCCGATGAAAAATGTCCCGATTTTCTGGAACATCCAGATGACCGTCCGCCCGCCGCAAAATCCGCGGCCAAAGTTCGACGCGATGCTCGGCCTGCTTTGCGAGACCAACTCCCCTGCCCTAGCGGAATTTCCGACCGACAAAAATTGCGACTGGCAATGGACGCCGCTGGTGAACAACGTCCGCTCGGTGAACCTCGAAGGCGCGCCGGCGTCGCTGCGCCCGATTGTCTGGGCGATTGACGACTGGAACCGGAACTGGAAACTCGGCGTGATTTTCGAGTGCAACGTCGGGCCGGGCCGGCTGCTGGTCTCGGCCATCAATCTGGACAACGAACGCGGCGGCCCCGGATTGCCGCAACTGCGCCGTTCGCTGCTCGATTACATGGGCTCGGACAAATTTCATCCCGCCGCGACGCTCACGCCGGAACAAGCCAACGGCCTCTGGACCGCGCGGAACAACCTTTCCGGGACGAATGAACCGGCCCGCGTGTTCGATCCGGATTTGAACGACGGCAGCATTCCGCCTCCGAACCGGCCGACGCGGTGAAACCGCCCGTGTCACGCCGCCCGGCCGGATTTCTCCAGCAGCCTCGGATAGACCAAACCGTAAATCGTGGTGGCGATGAAGCCGATCAACGGCAGGGTGAAGGAAATTCCCACGCTGTGGTAACGATCCCAAAGCCAGCCCATCAGCACCGCCGAGATGGAGCCGGCGGCGCCGACGGCCATCACGTGGAACGAGGCGGCGATTTTGGTCTGCGGACCGAGGTTGCGCAGGCTCATCGCGAAGATGAACGGGAACATGATGGACATGAACAGGAAGCTGAACGGCAGGATCATCCACGAGACCATTTTGATGTCGGCCATTGCCAGCAGGATGATGATGGAGTTGGCGATGCCGTAAAGCGCGAGCATGAGGTTGGGCTTGATGACCCGCGCAATGGGCGCGCCGCTGAAACGGCCGATGGCATAAAGGATCATGGCGAAGGTGATCACGTAGGCGGCGGTGGCGTCGGGAGTGGCCGCGTGCGTGAAGGATCCATACCAGGCAAAGAGCGGGGCCGTTGACGTCCGTTCCGGACGCGTCTTTGACCATCGCGTTTTGCACGATGTAATTCACGGCAAACGCGCCGATCCCAATCTGCGAGATGATGTAAAGGAACTGGGTGAAAACACCCCACTTGAAATGCGGCAGACGGGAGATGTGGGCTTTGAAAATCGTGGCGTCATTGGCTTCCCCGGCTTTGCCGCCACCGTCCTCAATGGCGGGCAATTTGATGAAGGAAAAGGCGGCGAAGATGACGAGCACCACGCAGCCCAGAACAACGTAGGGAAGAATCAGGGAGTGGAAATCCGCGGGTGCGCCGGCTTCCGCTTTGTGGCTGAAGAGGAGATAGCCGCCCACGGTGGGCGCGATGATGTAGGCGCAGGAATTGAACGCCTGCGCCACCGACAACCGCCCCGCCGCGCCCTCCTTCGGGCCGAGCACGGTCACGTAAGGATTTGCCGCAATCTCAATGCACGCCAGGCCGGTGGAGAGAACGAGCAACGCCGCGAGAAAGCCCAAAATGTCTTGAACACCAATCCGGCCGGAATGAACAGAAACGCCCCGATGGCCAGAATCACCAATCCCACCAGGATGCCTCGCTGGTAGCCGATGCGACGAATCAGCAGCGCCGCCGGGAACGCCAGGAGCAAATACGGGACGAAAGACGGACGTCTGGACGAGGCCCGACTGCGCCTTGCTGACGTGGAGGATGTTTTGGAAGTGCTTGTTCAGGACATCCAGCATGGCGTGGCAAAACCCCCAGATGAAAAACAGGGAGGCGACCATGAGGAACGCGAACAGCAGCGGATTACGGGTTGGTTTCATGAGAGTTTCAATGGTGATTGTCGGTTGTTTGGTCCGGGGTTGAACGAGAATGCCGTTCTACTGCCGCTTGCTCAACACCTTCTTTTCATATTGCTTCACCTCCGCCAGCCAGGCTTCGCCAACCGGCACGCCCTTGGACTCGCAGTAATAATCCCAAACCGCGCCGAACGGCAAGCGTTTTGGCCTCTTCCATCAGCGCCAGGCGCGAGGTGTAGTCGCCGGCGAGTTCGAGTTGCTTGAGCCGGTCAATCGGATCGAGCATGGCGATGCAAAGCGCGCGGAGCAGGTTGCGCGCGCCGATGATCCACGCCGCGATGCGGTTGATGCTGGCGTCGAAATAATCAAGCCCGATGTGCGTGCGGGCGAGGTAATCGCCACGCACCAGTTCCTGCGCGATCGCCAGCAGCGGGTCGTCCAGGATGACGACGTGATCGCTGTCCCAGCGGACGCCGCGGCTGACGTGCAGCAGGATTTCCGGCACGAAACAGAGCACGGACGAAATCTTGTCGGACACATTTTCCGTCGGGTGATAATGGCCCGCATCCAGGCAGACCAGTTTCTGGTGCTTCACCGCGTAGCCGAGATAAAATTCGTGCATGCCCACGGTGTAGCTTTCGCAGCCGATGCCGAACAGCTTGCCTTCGACGGCGTCGAGATTGTGTTTTGGATTCAGCGGTTTCCTGAAAACCTCGTCGAGCGACGCGGCGAGCCGCTCGCGCGGTCCGCGACGGTCGGCGGGCGTGTCCTTCATGCCGTCGGGAATCCAGACGTTGGTGACAGCGGGCGTGCCGAGCGCCTTGCCCATCGCCGCGCCGATTTCACGGCTGGCCTGGCAATGCTCAATCCAGAATTGGCGGATATCTTTGTCCGCGCTCGACAGCGTAAAGCCGTCGGCGGATTTGGGATGCGAGAAGCAGGTCGGGTTGAAATCCAGGCCGATGCCGAGCGACCTGGCCCAGTCAATCCAACTCTTGAAATGTTCCGGCTCGATTTCATTGCGATCAATTTTCCTCCCGCCGAACTCGCCGTAAAAGGCGTGCAGGTTGAACCGATGCCGGCCTGGGATGAGCGACAGCGCCTTGGTTGCGTCCGCGCGCAATTCATCGGGTGTGTGGGCTTTGCCGGGATAATTCCCCGTGGCCATGATCCCGCCGGTGAGGGAGCCGCCGAAGTTTTCAAAGCCGCCCACGTCGTCGCCCTGCCAGCAATGGAGCGACACGGGAACTTTCTCCAGCCGTTTCAACACGCGCTGCACGTCCACGCCGATGGCAGCGTAGCGTTCCCGGGCAAGGGCAAAGGACTTTTCAATATTCGGGTTCTTTTTCATCGGCGGGATTTGTGGCCGGCCCGCGGCTTACAGCTTCAACATTTTCCGGCGCACGGCCTCGTCGGGCCGGCCCTCAATGCGTGCGACGTGCTCCGGCGTCATAAACTTCGGCCCGCCCAGTGCAGCCGCGCCCAGCCAGATGGTCGCCGCCTTTTCCGCCATCAACATCGCCGACAGGACGGCCTGGATGGTGCGGCCCAGCGTGATGATGCCGTGATTTTCCATCAGGATGACCCGCGGCGGACGGCCCAGGTTGCGGATAAATTCCGTCGTGTGCGTGCGGATGGCCAGCGCCAGTTTCATTCCGGGATCGGTGTAGGGAATGAACACAGATGCGACGTCGCAGCAGACAATTTCATCGGGGAAAATTCTTTTTCCGGCGAATTCCGCGGCGCGCGGCGAGCAAAGGATGGAGTTGACCGCCGGCGCGTGCGTATGTCCCACGAATTCAATCCCCGGCAGCGCCAGCAACCACGCGTGGAACAGCGCCTCGACCGACGGCTTTTTCGCCTTGGGATCCACCCGCGAATCGAGCAGCGCGCCGTCCACCTCCGCATCGGTCGGATTGTTTTTCTCCAGAAGCGGCAGGATGACGCCGGCGCGGCATTCGACGACTCCGCTCTGGTCAAGGGTGCCGAGACAGGAGCCGCTGGCTTTGACGAGGAAAGTTGCGTCGCTCAACTTGGCCGAAGTGTTGCCCTCGCCCAAAATTGCCAGCGGGTGGACGGGATTGGCGAGCTGGTGGGAAAGTTCGAGGAGCAGCTTTAATTTCTTCCGGCGTTCCGGCGCGGATCCGGCGGCGGTCGTTGGGGGCCATTTGCATTGCATGACAACAATTCAAAGAATTCCGCGGCGGAAGGCAAACCAATTCGCGCGAATCTCCGGGCTTGACGCTTGCCAGTCATTTCCACGTTTCAGTAGGATGAGTTCATGCTCCATTTGACGCTCAAGGCGGTTTTTTCTCTGCGCATCGCGGCGGTGCTGGCCGCGCTTTTGGTCCCATTCAATTCCCACGCCCAGTCCCGGCCGCATCGCTTCGAGTCCGCTGTCCTGGCTTATGAAGCCGCGGACAAAACCAATCCGCCGCCGCGCCAGGCCATTCTGCTCGTGGGCGACTCGCAGTTTTACCGCTGGAAGACGGTGCATGAAGATTTGCCCGGCTACACAATCATCAATCGCGGCATTGATTCCTTCGAGATGTCCGACCTGCTTTATTACGCAGACCGCCTGGTGCTGCCGTATCAACCGCGCCTGATTGTGCTGCACGTCGGCGGCAACGACGTCCATGCCGGGCGCGCCGCGACGAACATTCTGTCGGATTTCAAAGCGTTCGTGGCCCGGGTGCGGGAGAAGCTGCCACAGGTGCCGATCGCCTTTACGAGCACAACGCCCGGCCCGTCGCGCTGGTCGGAATCTCCGCAACGAGTGGAGGCGAACCGGGCCGTGAAGGACTACGTGGCCACGCAGCCGGGACTGTTTTACATTGATTTGTGGGACGCCATGCTGACAGCGGACGGCCAGCCCCGCCGGGATTTGTGGGTGGCGGACGGCATTCATCCCAATCACGACGGTTATTTGGTGCGGGTCAAAATCATGCGCCCGCTGCTCGGCCCGCCCGACCAGAAAACACCTTGATGCGATGAACGGGTGAAATCAATATCCCCGCGTCATCGGTGAACTCCCTTGCGTGAAACAAAATGGGGTGCCGCGAAAGAACGCAAATGATTTTCCGGTGAACCGCGAATCACGCCAAATACACGAACGCTTTCCACCACGGATTGACACCGACGGGCACGGATTTAATTGCCGCAAAAAAAAGTGGGATTAAGCACATGACAAATAACCCGGGTCGGGCGCGTCACTCCATGCGCGCCGCCCCTTGTCAACCCATGTGTTCGACGGGCAGAGGACTGCCCGCCCTACCAGTTTCGCCCCATGGTTAGCCATGTGCCTAATCCCGCAAAAAAGCACAAAGAACACAAACCGAAGCCCTGCCAGGACGAAAGAAGATGCAGGCGGAGCGCCGAGCGTCCTCTCGGCTCGATTCGATAAATACCGCCGAATCAACGCCGCCAGCACCCGCTTGCTGCCTTGTTATTGAAATGGCTTGGGAACGGTCACGGTCAAGTCGTGGCGCAGCCGTCCCCGCCTGCGGTTTGCAGCGGCGTCTCGCTGCCAGTTCCAGAAGAGACGCGCACGGGGACGGCGCCCGAACCCGCCGCCGGGGACGGCTGCGCTGCGCGAATCAGCCGCGTGGTGCTGATGGGCAAACCAACAGCAAAGCTTTGTCCGATTTGAATCGGTTGCAACGAATGGATGATTAGGTTTCAGTTCGTCTTGCAGATAGCTGTCAATCTGTTTGAACGTGAATGAAAGCTACATCTTCACCGGCGATTGTTTGGTAATCGCCACAATGAAGATGCCCTTTTGAACCCCTGAACCAAGCCAAAGCGTGGAGCGCCGTGACTGGCACTGGTCGCGTCGTGATTTCCAGTGGCAAGACCGAGGTTAGATGGAAGGATTGGTTATGACCTTGAACCAACATAGGGGTTCGCCCGCCCTCTTTCCACCCGGCTCATCCAAGCTGGTTGACTAAACATTGCGCTGGGGTCGGGAAGCTGGTAGAAATTGCCGCACTCAAACGAATTATGAATGCCGCCAGATTGTTCCCGCTCGCCCTGACGTTCCTGCTGCCTGCTGCGATTTTCGCCGCGCCCGCCGATTCCCCGCGCCAGCGGATTTCGCTCGACGCCAACTGGCGTTTCCTCAAGGGCGATTCGCCGGACGCCGGAACGGGCCTGAATTACCGGGACATCAGCGCCTGGATTCTGCCGACGGGCAATCCCTTCACGACGAACGCGCCCGCGCCCTGGCCGGACACGGAACCCGGCGGAAACATTTCCTTCGCGCAAGCCGGTTTTGACGACAGCCAGTGGCGGCTGTTGAACCTGCCGCACGATTGGGGCATCGAAGGGCCGTTCAGCCAGTCTTTGCCCGGCGGCACCGGCAGGCTGCCGTGGGCGGGCGTTGCGTGGTATCGCAAACACCTCGACCTCCCGGCCAGCGACGCCGGCAAGAATATTTATCTGGACGTGGACGGCGCGATGTCTTACGCGACGGTCTGGCTCAACGGCCAATGCGTCGGCGGCTGGCCTTATGGCTATTCCTCGTGGCGGGTGGACCTGACGCCGTACGTCAAATTTGGCGGCGAAAACGTCATTGCCATCCGCTTGGACAATCCGCCGAACTCCTCGCGCTGGTATCCGGGCGGCGGCATTTACCGGAACGTCTGGCTCGTCAAGACCGCGCCGGTGCATCTGGCGCATTGGGGCACTTATGTCACCACGCCGGTGGTCGGGCCCTCCACCGCCGTCGTGCGGGTGAAGAACTGGATTCAGAACGAGTCCACGAATGACGTGAAATTGACGGTGGAGACGAAATTGTATCCGCTCGACGCCGACGGCAAGATCGCCGGGCAGGCCGTGGGGAGCGACCGGCAGGGGATGACCGTTCCCGCCGGGACAAACCTGGTGAACCAAAGTGAAATCCGGGTGGCGAACCCGAAGTTGTGGAGCATTGACCAGCCCAACCGCTACGTCGCCATCACCACGCTCGACCAGGGCAGCAACGTGGTGGACGCCGTGGACAACAATTTCGGCATCCGCACCATCGAGTTCACCGCGACCGACGGCTTCCTGCTGAACGGCAAGCGCGTGCCGCTCAACGGCGTTTGCGACCATCACGACCTCGGCGCGCTCGGCGCGGCCATCAACACCAGCGCGCTGGAGCGGCAGATTCGGATTTTGAAATCTTTTGGCTGCAACGCCATCCGCACCAGCCACAACCCGCCCGCGCCCGAACTGCTCGATTTGTGCGACCGGATGGGCATGCTGGTGATGGACGAGTCGTTCGATTGTTGGGAGAGCGGCAAGACGCCGAACGATTATCATCTGCTCTTCGACGACTGGCACGAGCGCGACTGGCGCGCCGAGTTGCGCCGCGACCGCAATCATCCGAGCATCATCCTGTGGAGCATTGGCAACGAAGTTGGCGAGCAGGGCCGGCCGAACAAATTCTGGATTGCGGCCGAGCTGACCGGGATTGCGCATCAGGAAGACCCGACCCGCCCGACGACCTCCGCCAACAGCGACGTGAACGCCGGCTTCAACGGCTTTGCGAAAAACGAGGACGTTTTCGGCTACAACTACAAACCCGGCGACTACGGCCGGTTCCGCGAGGCCAATCCCGTCCAGCCGATCTTCGGCAGCGAGACCGCCTCGTGCATCAGCTCGCGCGGCGAATACTTTTTCCCCGTCACCCAGGCCAAAGGCGGCGGCCTGATGCGCTCGGTTTTTCAGGTGAGCGACTACGATCTTTACGCGCCGGGATGGGCCACGCCGCCGGAGGATGAATTCCGCGGACAGGACCGCTTTCCCTTCGTCGCGGGCGAATTTGTCTGGACGGGATTTGATTATCTGGGTGAGCCGACGCCCTACGGCGGGCGCAACGATCCCGCGCGCAGTTCCTACTTTGGCATCGTGGACCTCGCGGGTTTTCCGAAGGACCGCTTCTATCTTTACCAGGCGCATTGGCGTCCCGATTTGCCGATGGCGCACATCCTGCCGCACTGGAATTGGCCGGAGCGCGCCGCGCAAACCGTGACGAACTCTGACGGCCGGTTGACGAACCGTCCCGCCCTGGTCACTCCGGTCCATGTTTTCACCTCCGGCGACTCGGCGGAATTGTTTTTGAACGGCAAATCGCTCGGCAAAAAGGTGAAGGGGCCGTTTGAATACCGCCTGGAATGGAATGACGTGAAATACCAGCCCGGCACGTTGAAGGTCGTCGCCTACAAGAACGGCAAGCAATGGGCGACCGACGTGATGAAGACGACCGGCCCGGCGGCCAAACTGACGATGCAGGCCGACCGCGCAAACATTGCCGCCGACGGCGAGGATCTTTCCTACATCACCGTGACGGTGGCGGACAAGCAGGGATTGCTCGTGCCGCGCTCGAAGAACCACATCAAGTTTGAAATTTCCGGTCCGGGTGAAATTGTCGCCACGGACAACGGCGACCCGACGAGTTTTGAATCATTCCAGGCGCCGGAGCACAATGCCTTCAACGGACTGGCGCTGGTCATCGTCCGCGCGAAAGCCGGCCAGCCGGGTCCATTCAGCGTGAAGGCCGAATCGCCCGGACTCAAACCCGCCACGATTCGCATCGATGGCAAATAGGCGGATTGGGATTCGTGATTTGACGATTCTGCCGGGGCGGGACTTTACTTTTTCAACCGCTTGACTTGAATCGCCATATAAGGCCGCCCCGGCAGCTCGATGTTGCGCCCGTCTTTGTCGGTGAGGAAATCAGCCGTTCCCCCGGCCGGCGTGAACGTCCCGGGCACGGCCGTCGCGGTCATGTTCCAGGTGTCGAGGACTTCGGCGGTGAATTTCACGCCGCTGGCGGATTCGGCTTGCCCCGGCGGCGATCGGGGAATTTGAAAGACCCAATTCGTCGGCGTTTGTTTGCCGAAATAGACCAGGTAATATTTCCCCGGCTGGCCGCCGATGCTCGCGGTTTGCAGTTTGTCCATCGGCTCGATGCCTTCGGCGGGCGAGTCGTCGAGCACCTTTTTCAGAAAAGCGAGGCGCGCCGGGCTTTGGCCTTTGAGCACGCCGCCTTTGGACCACCAGAGAATCTGGTCGTCGCTCTTGTAGGTTTCGCCGTGGCCGCAATAGGTGCCGGCGACGGTGGCGTTCCAGAACCGGAAAACCAGTTCCTCCGCGCTCAACCGTCCCCAGCGGCTCGGAATGTTGCCCTCGTATTTCACCTCGTCATAAACGACCGGCTTGTGATAGGCGTCGCGATCCACCTGCGCGCGGCCCGCGTCGGTGACGGCGCCGCCGTTCTGGATGCTCGCATGGGTGATCCACGGCAGCGTGTAATCGAACAATTTCGCGCCGTTGTGAATCGAGAGCAAATGATGATACGGGTCGTCGTGCGAAACGATTTCGCCGAAGCGCACGAAATCGGATTCCTTTTTCGCCTGCATGAAATCCCATTCGTTCGCCAGCGACCACCAGACGTTGCGATAGGCCGAAAGCCGCGCGACGACATAATGCAAATAACGATCGTCCGCGTCCGCCGGCATCCGGTCAAAGCCCCAATGCCCTTCGTCGTAGGGATGAAACAGGATGATGTCCGCCTCGATGCCGAGTTTCTGCAAATCGGCCACGCGCTGTTCGAGATGCTGAAAATATTTCACGTTGAACTGCGTGAAGTCCCAGTTGGTCGTGAAAGCGACGACGTCGCCATTCAGTCCCTGCGACGAGGCGCCGCCGCCACCCATATGCGCGAACGGATACAGGATCGGCTCGTTGGTGTTCCACAGGTAACGTTTGGGAAAAACGCACATGCGGATTTTGTTGAACGGCGACGACGCGAGGGTTTTCAGCGTCTGCTCCTGCAACGGCTCCGGCTGCCATTCCCAGACGTAACAGGTGGTGCCCAGTTCCTTGTAGGGCGTGCCGTCCGCGTAGGCGAAATGATACGTGTTCGCCACGCGCACCGGCCCGTGGTCCCGCCGCGACGGCCCGGTGACGGTGAACGTGCCGCTCCGGCCATCCAGTTCGCGGACATTGCTGGCCGTCCGGTATTTCCATCCGCCCTGTGTTTCCGGCATGAAACGCACCCGATAAATGCCGTCGCCGTCGTAAAAACCCTCCGCGGCGATGGCGTTCGTTCCCTGTGTGAACCGCGCGGATAACGTCACGTCGGTGAACGGATTTCCGGTCTTCGGCCCTTTCAAGGCCAGATCGAAGACTCCCCATTGTTCCACGGCCGGTGCCACGACCGGGAGGAAAACGAAAACCGCAAGCGCCAGCAAGGCCCGGCCGTGGCTGCGAATCAACGGGCGTTGCTTTCCAAACCGCCTTTCCGGCTCGTGAGAGCCTGTCTGAAAATTCGGTTTTTGTCGTGGCGGCAGCCATCTTGGCTGCCAGTGACGCCGCTTCCAGCCGCGAGTCCGGCCAGGAACGGGCGGCAGGATGCCGCCTCCACCGGCAGGCTGGAAGCCAGCCTCCACATTTCCAGACAGGCTTCGAGAATTGACATTTCGCTGCATTTTTGTGGTCCCGGCCATTATGGCTCGCGGTCAAGAGTTCTCAATTAAATTGTGGCGATGACCGCTCCTGGAGAGCCGATTCCTGCAAAAAAGGCCAGATGAAAGAGGCTGTCTCGGCGCCGAAGCTGGCCGACAGGCCGTCCGCACCCCCAATTCAGCATCAGGCCAGCGGCAAAAATAGTTTGCTCCAGATGAAATTTTTGGTTGATACGGTGTCATGCAACCTGCTAAAACATTGCCGACACAAAATCACCTGAACGTTTATGATCAAACGTGTCACAAATACTTATTTATTAAAATGAAAACCGCATTCCCTAAGATTGAGCAAATCAAGTTCGAAGGCCCCCACTCCAAGAATCCGCTGGCGTTCAAGCATTACAACGCCGATGAAATCGTCGCCGGCAAGACGATGCGCGACCATCTCCGCTTTTCGGTGGTCTACTGGCACACGTTCCGCGGCACCGGCAGCGACCCGTTCGGCGCCGGCACCATGCTGCGCCCGTGGGACGATGGCTCCAATTCCGTCAGCAACGCCCAGAACCGCGCCCGCGTCGCGTTTGAATTCATCGAGAAATTGGGCGCGCCGTTTTACGCCTTCCACGACCGCGACGTCGCGCCGGAGGGCAAGTCGCTCGCCGAGACGAATAAAAACCTCGACGCCGTCGCCAAGGTTTTGAAGGAGGAGCAGAAGCGCACCGGCATCAACTTGCTCTGGGGCACGGCGAATCTCTTTTCCAATCCGCGCTTCGTCCACGGCGCGAGCACGAGCTGCAACGCCGACGTGTTCGCCTACGCCGGCGCGCAGGTGAAAAAGGCCCTGGAAGTCACCCACGAATTAGGCGGCGCCGGCTACGTGTTCTGGGGCGGACGCGAGGGTTACCAGACATTGTGGAACACGAACATGAAACGCGAATTGGACCATCTCGCGAAGTTTCTGCACATGGCCGTGGATTACAAAAAGAAAATCGGTTTCAAGGGCCAGTTTTACATCGAGCCCAAGCCGAAGGAACCGACCAAGCACCAATACGATTCCGACGCCGCCGCCTGCCTGAACTTCCTGCGTGAATACGGCCTGATGAATGATTTGAAGCTCAACATCGAGACGAACCACGCGACGCTGGCTGGCCATTCCATGCAACACGAGCTGGAAGTAGTGGGCGCGGCGGGCGCGCTCGGCTCGATTGACGCCAACACTGGCGACGAATTGATCGGCTGGGACACGGACCAGTTCCCGACCAGCATTTATCTGACGACGCAAGTCATGCTCACCGTCCTCAAATACGGCGGGTTCAAGACCGGCGGCACGAATTTCGACGCCAAGGTTCGGCGCGAGAGCTTCGAGCCGATTGATCTGTTTTACGCGCACATCGGCGGCATGGACGCCTTCGCCCGCGGCCTGAAGATTGCCGCCGCCATCCGCGAGGACGGGCGGCTGTGCGAATTTGTCAAGAACCGCTACGCCTCGTGGGATTCCGGCATCGGCGCGAAGATCGAGTCGGGCAAAGCCAGCTTCAAGGAACTCGAAGCTTACATGCTCAAGCTGGGCGACGTGACGACGAACGTCAGCGGCCGGCAGGAATTTCTGGAAAACCTCATCAACGAATTCATCTAAACCGCCAAAAACAAACGAAATACAACCACGGATGAACAGTGATGGACACGGATATTGAAAAATGGTTGACGCAAGTTCAGCGCGTTCCGCTGCATGGGTGCCCGGCCAGTTCGTGCGGTTGTCTGCCGCCCCATCCGTGTTTATCAGTGTTCATCCGTGGTTAATAACTCTCTTTTTATGAACATCAATCTCAAACAAAATGAAGTCTGGTTTGTCACCGGCAGCCAGCATCTCTACGGCCCGGAAACCCTCAAGGCCGTCGCCAAACACTCCCAGGAAATCGCCGTCGCGCTCAACATCGCGCCCGCGATCCCCGTCAAGGTCGTGTTCAAGCCCGTGATGACCACGCCCGACGACATCACCGCGCTGTGCCAGACGGCAAACAACGACGCCAAGTGCATCGGTTTCATCAACTGGTGCCACACCTTCTCGCCGTCGAAAATGTGGATCAACGGCCTGAAGCAGCTCCGCAAGCCGGTCGCGCATTTGCACACCCAATACAATCGCGACATCCCGTGGGCGACGATTGACATGGATTTCATGAACATGAACCAGGCCGCGCACGGCGACCGCGAGCACGGCTTCATCTGGAGCCGGATGCGGTTGAACCGGAAGGTCGTCGTCGGGTTCTGGCAGGAACAGTCAACGCAGTCAAAGCTCGGCGCGTGGACGCGCGCGGCGGCGGCGTGGGCCGACTGGCAGAGCGCGAAGTTCTGCCGCTTCGGCGACAATATGCGCGAAGTGGCCGTGACCGAAGGCGACAAGGTATCCGCGCAGATGAAGTTTGGCTATGCCGTCAACGGCTACGGCGTCGGCGACCTGGTGAAGTTCGTCAACGACGCCGCGGAAAAGGAAGTGGACGCACTCTGCAAGGAATACGATGCCGCTTATGAAATGACGCCGGATTTGACGAAAGGCGGCAAGCGCCATAAATCCGTCCGCGAAGCCGCGCGCATCGAAGTCGGCCTGCGCGCCTTTCTAGCCAACGGCAATTTCAAGGGCTTCACCACGACGTTCGAAGACCTGCACGGCCTGGCGCAACTGCCCGGCATCGCGCCGCAGCGGCTGATGGCGGACGGCTACGGTTTCGCCGCCGAAGGCGATTGGAAGACCGCCGCGCTCGTCCGCGCGATGAAAGTCATGGCGAGCGGCCTCAAAGGCGGCACGTCGTTCATGGAGGATTACACCTATCATTTGCAGCCGAACAACAAGGTCGTGCTCGGCGCGCACATGCTGGAGATTTGCCCGAGCATCGCGGCGGCCAAACCGTCGTTGCAGGTGCATCCGCTCGGCATCGGCGGCAAGGCCGACCCGGCGCGGCTCGTCTTCAACACGCCCGCCGGCCCGGCGTTGAACGCGGCGCTGATGGATTTCGGCAACCGCTTCCGCCTGCTCATCAACGAAGTGGACGTCGTGCGCCCCGAACAGCCGATGCCCAAGCTGCCGGTGGCGCAGGCCGTGTGGAAATGCCGTCCGAATTTCGAGGACGCCTGCGCGTGCTGGATTTACGCCGGCGGCGCGCATCACACCGGCTTCAGCCAGGCCGTCACCACGGAAATGCTCGAAGACTTCGCGGCGATTGCCGGACTCGAAACGGTCATCATTGACGCCAGCACGAAGGTTCGCCAGTTCAAGCAGGAGCTGATGTGGAACGACTGCGCCTATGGCATCAAGAGCGGCTGGGTTTCCTGATCTCTGTTTTAATCCGAAGTTGGGAGCGCACGCGGCTCGCGTGCCACCGATGATGCCGTAACGGCGGACCTCCGTGGAGTGCTGGGGCGCGATGGAGGCGGCGTTGGATTCCTGGTGGACGTCCAGCCCGAGGCGAGGTATGACTTTGTTCATATGGCTTCGGGTGTTTGGTATCGTTACGAGGCCAGCAAGACTCCGGCGACAGGCCGGGCCTCTGACTTGGTGGTTCGGTCCGCTCCAGCGGGCACCCACGTTTGCGACCGTAATCAAACAACCGCTCTTTCATTTTGTTAAGCCATAAAGTCTAGGCCGCATCGTGAAGAAGCCGCATACCGTCACACTTGTTTTCGCAGGGACTATGATTGCCGCATTTGTGCTGTGGCCGCTGCTGACGCTTGAGGTGGCAAAGCTGAAGGCAATCAGGAGGTTTTCGGCAAACGATGGTCGCGTGTTGAACTGCGTCCCATCTTCGTCGGTGGTAAGCGTTCCTCATCACGAGCCCACTTCGGCATATTTGTTTGCCCAGCCACCGGGATGTTCGGTGGGTTTGCCCAATCCAGAATTTCAGCAAGATCCAGTTCATCCTGTAGTGTTCACGAACAGTGACTGGCTTGTCGCCTGTTTCGGAACCCTAGATAAGACCAATTACACCACACTCGAGCGTGAGACTGGTCGCACGAACGTCTTCGATTTCATTTCGAGTGCATATCAGGCGACGGTCACAGGAATTTCGCGGCAGTGGAGCATGACACAATTGCATCGGTATTTGGCTTTGCTTCTTTATAAGGCGACCACGGCACCAGCGGGCTTCGACCGTCAGTGGTTGCGGTTCGACAGAGGAGACCTTAGGGGCTTCATTAGCGGAGACATGTCGAAGAGTGACCGAGTCGCAGTTGAGATTTATTTGAAGCAGAAAGACGAGTTCCTGACTTTACTCATTAAGCGCAACGGACACGCGGGCGACATGTCGGATGTTTACCATATCCTTTCAGAATTGAGGGTGAGATCTAACGCCGTGCCAGACCGTGTGAAAACGTTTTGACGGTTTGGAATGGAAAACTGGGAAGGAGAAAATGGTTTCAGGTTTTCACGTTTTCCCGGGCCAAGTCCGGCCGTCCGGCTCTCAACCCGCCGCCGCCTTTTGGCATTTCGTGGCGTGGACTTCCAAGTCTGCTGTATCGCGGGTTTCTAAACCGAATCCATGCGGTCGCCAGCCGCGCGAGGCGTGCGCCCGCTTGTGTAGGACAGGCGTCGCGCCTGTCTCCATCTGAAAATCCCCTTCATCTTTTGGCGTCGCCCGACGCGGACGGAAAAACAGCGCCCCCAGGCGATTATTCAATGTCGAAGACAGGCGCGACGCCCGTCCTACGGCATGGATTCCTCATTTTCCGGTTGCCATTTCAAGGTTCGCGGCCAGAATAACGGCATACAACCATGAACGTTCGACATAGCCTGTTTGTGAGCATGAAAAGCCTGATTTCAAAAATTGTTTGCGCCGCCGCAATTCTCGCGCCGGCGGTTTCCCGCGGCGATGTTTCCCCGGTGGTCACCTTGCAGGCGCAGCCGTTCCCGCTGGCGGACGTGCGCCTGCTCGACGGCCCGTTCCGCGACGCGATGTTGCGGGACCAGAATTATCTGTTGAGCCTGGACGCCGACCGGCTGTTGCGCAACTTCCGCGTCAACGTCAAATTGCCGACCGACGCCAAGCCTTACGGCGGCTGGGAGTCGCCCACCACCGAACTGCGCGGCCACGCGGTGGGGCACTATCTGTCCGCCTGTTCGATGATGTTCGCCAGCACGGGCAACCCCGAACTCAAGCAGCGGGTGGATTATATCGTCGCCGGAATGGCCATGTGCCAGAGCAATTCCCCGGCGGCGGGTTTTCACGAGGGCTATCTCTCGGCATTTCCTGAAAACTTTTTTGACCGGCTGGAACAGGGCCGGCAGGTCTGGGCGCCGTGGTATACGCTGCACAAAGTCATGGCCGGCCTGCTCGACGCCCATCAATACACCGGCAACGCCCAGGCGCTGGAGGTGCTCACCAACATGGCCAACTGGGTGCAGTGGCGCGAGGACCGCCTGACGACGGAGCAGATGCAGCGGACGCTCGAAAACGAGCAGGGCGGCATGACCGAGGTGCTGGCCAACCTCTACGGCGTGACGGGCAACACCAATTATCTGCACCTTGCCGAGATGTTCAACCACCAGCGGGTCGTCGGCCCGCTGGAAGAAGGCCAGGACCGGCTGAACGGCCTCCACGCCAACACGCAGATTCCCAAGATCGTCGGCATCACCCGCGAGTATGAATTCACCGGCGACCCGCGGTTCCTGACCGCCGCCAACACCTTTTGGAACGCCGTCGCGCTGGACCGGTCCTACGCCATCGGCGGCGACAGCGACCACGAGCATTTCTTCCCCACCAACCAGTTTGACCGGAACCTCACCCCGGAAACCTGCGAAACCTGCAACACCTACAACATGCTCAAGCTCACGCACGACCTGTTCGCGGTGGAGCCGGACGCCGCAAAGATGGATTTTTACGAACGCGCGCTCTACAACGACATCCTCGCCTCGCAGGACCCGGACACCGACATGTTCACCTATTTCATGTCGCTCAAGCCCGGCCATTTCAAGGTCTATTCCACGCCGGAAAATTCCTTCTGGTGCTGCGTCGGCACCGGCATGGAAAACCATTCCAAATACGGCAACACGATTTATTATCAGGGACCGGATTCGCTCTACGTCAACCTCTTCATCGCGTCGGAACTGGCCTGGGCGGACAAGGGAATCACCGTCCGGCAGGAAACCCAATTCCCGGAGAGCGACACCACCACGCTGAAAATCAAGGCGGACAAGCCGGTTACATTCGCGCTGAAAATCCGCCACCCGGATTGGGCCGTGGACGGCGTGAAAGTTTCTGTTAATGGGAAGACGCAGAAAATCGAATCCACGCCCGGCAGCTACTTCGCGCTCGACCGCGAATGGCGCAACGGCGACACGGTGAAAGTTCAAATGCCCATGCGGCTGCACACCGAGTTTTTGCCGGACACCACCAACCAGGTCGCGCTGCTTTACGGCCCGGTCGTGCTGGCCGGCGAGCTGGGCACCAACAACATGCCGGCCGTGCCGCTGGCCAACACCCAGTCCCAGTTCAACAACGTGCCGGACCCGGCCGCGCCGGTGCTGGTGACCACGGCGGACAAGTTCATCAAGAACGTCAAACCCGTGCGCGGCCAGCCGCTGACGTTCCGCACCAGCGGCATTGGACGGCCGCAGGACGTGACGCTGGAGCCGTTTTATCAAATCCATCGCCAGCGCTACACGGTTTATTGGAAGCTGCTGACGGACAGCGAATGGCAGGCCGCAGCCGCCACGTTTGCCGCCGCCGACGCGAAACGCATGGCCGAGGAGGCCCGCGTGGTGGATGTCGTGCGCCCCGGCGAGCAGCAGTCCGAGACCGACCACAAGATGCAGGGCGACCAGACCCAGAGCGGCGATTCCTACGGGTTCAAATGGCGGCAGGTCGCCGGCTCGTTGAGTTACCAGGTGAAAGTCCTGCCCGGCCAGACGCTGGAACTGGTCGCGTCCTTCCGCAACGGCAGGCAAAGCGCCGCCGACTTTGATCTGCTCGTGGATGGCCAAACCGTGACGGCGCAACCCGTGGCCAATGACGCCTCCGTCGGCGCGAACGACCTGGTGTTTCCGCTCACGCCGGCGCTCACGCAGGGAAAACAAAACGTCACCGTGAAATTTGCCGTGCATCCGGGCAGAACCATCGCCGGCCTGACCGGCGTGCGCGTCTTGCGCGCGAAATAGGCGGAAGAGGCCGCGTTCCAAAACGGACATTTTTGAGGGATCGAGAGCTCTGCAAAACCCGCCGGCGTGCGGAGCGCGGAGCATTGCTCCGCGTGATTTACGGATATTTCGCGCGGAGCAATGCTCCGCGCTCCGGTCAATTCTGGCGTTTTGCAGAGGTCTCGGATCATGCGCTTGACGGAACTTCCCCCCGTCTGACGGGGAGAGGGAATTAAGCTGTATGTGAACGACAGCCGCCACGCCTCATATCAAGATTTGAGGGGGGAGTCCGTGATGGAAGAATCTGGAATTGACGACCATTTCCTTAACACCCTGCTTTTAGCGGGGTGATACCAGCGGGTTATTGGCCCGAAACCGCTTGAGCGGTCTTGGCGCGTTGACAAACCGCCAAGGCGGTTGAAGAGACCGGACATCACTAAACACCCCGCTAAAGCAGGGTGTTGACGCGATCCGGCGGCAAAACGCCCACTTTTTGATATGCGCCCTGCGGCGCGGTAGGGCTTGATTCGCTTTTGAAACACGCGAGGCTTGCCGCTTGACAAATCCCTGACTCCTTCCGAGCATCATTCGCGCAGCTCAAAAAAAATCGGAGAATTAAGATCAGAGAGCTGGCGCAAAAACCAAACGACCGCCAAATACCTGAAAATGAAAACACCAATCCTGTTTGCTGGCGCGATGGCTTGTGCCATCGCCATGAACCTGACAACCGGCATTGCCCAGGCTGACGAGAATGCCTTTGAGGCGCTGCCCGCAGGGGTGGATGCCTATATCTACGGTTATCCGCTCGTCACGATGGAGATGACCCGCCGCGTGATGTCCAACGTCGAGAAGCCCGAAGGTTCACACGCCCCGATGGGACAGTTTGTGCGGATGCGCGCGTATCCGACTGCGGCGTATCGCGACGTGACCGCCCCCAACGCCGACACGCTCTACACCACTGCGTGGGTTGATGTCGGCCAGGAGCCGTGGGTATTGAGCCTGCCCGATGCGCAGGACCGGTATTATCTGTTCCCGATGCTCGACGGCTGGACGGATGTGTTTCAAGTGCCGGGCAAACGCACCACCAGCACCGGCGCGCAGACCTACGCCATCACCGGTCCCGGCTGGAAAGGCAAGCTGCCGCCGGGCGTGACTCAATACAAATCGCCCACCGCCATCGTCTGGCTGCTCGGCCGCATCTATTGCACCGGCACGCCGGAAGACTACGCCGCCGTTCACCAGTTGCAGGATCAGATTTCGCTCGTGCCGTTGAGCGCCTACGGCAAACCCTACACTCCGCCGCCCGGCACGGTTGACCCGTCCGTGGACATGAAGACCGCCGTGCGCGAACAGGTCAACGCCCTCACTGCCGACGATTATTTCAACCTGCTGGCGAAGTTGATGAAGGACAATCCGCCCGCCGCCGCCGACGCGCCCATGCTCAAAAAAATGGCCAAGCTCGGCATCGTCCCCGGCCAGCCGTTTGACAGCAGCAAACTCGGACCGTTGGCCAAGGAGGCGTTCGACACCGTGCCCAAAATCGCCAACGAAAAGATCATGCTTTGGATGAAGGAAGGCATTCTGGCCGGCGACTTGAAACTGGAACACGGCTGGGTGTTCACCACCAAGACCGGCCTCTATGGCGTAAACTACATCCAGCGCGCATTGATCACGGCCATTGGTCTTGGGGCGAACCGCCCGCAGGACGCGGTCTATCCCACGTCGGAAGGGCCGTCCGTCGCGAGTTCTTACACCGGCGAAAAGAAATATGTGATGCACTTTGACAAGGGCCAGCTCCCGCCCGCGAAAGGTTTCTGGTCGCTCACGATGTATGACAAGGATTACTTCTTCGTCCAGAATCCGATCAACCGTCAAAGTATCAGCGCCCGGCAGAACCTCAAGTCCAACGCCGATGGTTCAGTGGATCTTTACATCCAGAACGAAAGCCCCGGTGACGACAAGGCATCGAACTGGCTGCCGGCCCCGAAGGACAAGTTCATCCTCATGATGCGGCTGTATTGGCCGGAGGAAACCGCGCCCTCAATCCTCGACGGCTCGTGGATCATTCCGCCCGTCAAAGTCGTGGAGTAACCATCCGCCTGTAAAATCTGCGGGCCGTTCCCAAATCGGAGGCGGCCCGCGCTCATTGGCGCCGCCACTAAACCAGCTTCCTCGCAATGTGTTCGTCGAGGATTTCCTGCACGGTCAGGGCGACGATGACTTTGTGGCTGCGTTTGAATTTGTGTTTGACGCCCGCCCTCACCTGGATCCTCTCCCCCGGGGAGAGGACAACGCGGCGGACGGTTTCTGGTCGGCGGAAAGCGGTCCGGCAAATCCAGTCGCGCGCATTTTCAAAGAGACGGCGGACGGTTCTCCTTCTCCTTGGAAGAGGGCCGGGGTGAGAATTCTCCCAGCCGAAATTTCACGCTTTGAACCCCTAAACCCGGCCAAGGGATGTTGCGCCGAGCACCGCCCCGGCCAGTTGTGGATTGGTTTCAGAAACGTGCCGGGACGGTGCCCGGAGCTCCGGTCCATGGAAAGGGGGCCGATGATTTTCAAGCTCAAGTCCCCTCACCCCGGCCCTCTCCCCGGGTGGCGGGGAGAGGGAGTTGCCACTGTTACCTTTGAAAGTTTGTCAAAGATATAATCCCGCATTTTTGCGCGGACCGGGTGTCACGCGCGAACATGAGCGGGCGACCGGCGATGGAAACGTTCGAGGAATCCTGCCAGCCGCCCGATGTCCGGAAAAGTTCCGGGCAAATTGAGATGGTTGAAGGTTGAGTGTTGAGGGAATGCCCTCTGGATGGCCGGGGTCTTGAACCCTCAACTCTCAATCAAGAACCATCAACCGTTCAGGTGGACATGATGGAGCCGGGGCTGGTCCAGTTGCTGGCTCCCGTGCTGCCGCCAATGGCCCGCGCCCGCACCAGATACGTCGTGCCCGGAACCAGGTTGTCCAGCACAATTCGGAACGCCTTCGTTGGGAGGCCTGCCTCCTGCCAGGTTTTGCCGCCGTCCACGCTGGAACCCGTAAAGTGCCGGTTTTGAGAGCCGGGCGGGCCGGTTTTACCCCAAATAAAAAAATGCAGCACGATGGTTTCCGGGGTCGCTCCACAACCTTGCCGGCTCAATCTGTCTTGTTTCCGGCCATGTCCGTGTCCTATACCGGGGCAATCGCCATCCTCGGAGGTGACCTTTCATCCTTTTCGGCCCGTTTTCCAAACCCAACGTATCATTCCGCAGTATTGCCAAATGGTTTTGCAGCATTGGGCGGTGATTTCGCAGTATTGCGGAATGGTTTTGCAGTATTGCAAAGTGACTTCGCAGCATTGCCGGACGGTTTTGCAGTATTGCCAAATGACTCCGCAATACTGCCGGATGGTCAGAAAGGCTGGGAGACGGCTCCGCAACCCTGCAAAATGGGACCGCAGCATTGCCGGACGGCTTTGCAGTATGGCAAAATGGTTTTGCAGTATTGCGGAATGACCTTGCAGTATTGCGAAACGGTTTGGCAGGGTTGCGACCTGACTCCGCAGCATTGGGAAATGGAGGCTCCTGGCTGTTTTGCGGGGGATTTGAGGTTTTTTGGACGACGGCAGGGGTTTGCACGCCCGGTAGCATCCAAAGCAGCCGGGGATGTGTCCCGTGAACCCGATGGACTGGCCTGAAAAACCACGCCGGCGATGGACGATGGGGGGCAACTGGCATTTGAACTTTCAACCACGGATGGGCGCGGATGAACACGGATTTTTCAAGCCCGTAGGGCTGGCATCTTTGTAGATTGAGGTTACAAAATGCATCAAGCTCCGTCAGGAGCGACATCATCGGGAAAACAAAACGGAATATGCCGCCCCGACGGGGCTTGAATTCAGTTTGGGTTGTGATTCTACAAAGATGCCGCGCCTACGGCGCTGTAGAGTGCGATGGCATGACATCGCTTTCCTCGACGCGACATGTCGCGTCGAACCAAAGCGCGGACGTGTCCGCGCAGTCCAAAATCGCAAGCGCAATAGCTGCCCTGACGGACAAGGCCGCTTTTGGCAAGTAATCTGCTCATAGCAAGTGCCTGATAGGAAACCCAAGCAGATTGCCTTGAATTGAGGCATACGTGTTGAAAAATCGGACATAAGCATGGCAATGAATCACCACATCAAACGATTCCTGTTCAAATGGTATGCGTTCATTGCGGTCTTGGTGTTTGCTGCCGCAATAGCATTGGCCATTTTTGGAGAGCTGGACTGGCAAAAATTCGCCGCAATCGCCGCCGGAGCCTACGCATTCGCTTTTGCCGTTCAAAAGCAAAATCTGGAAGAGACAAAATTGTTCAAGGAACTTTTTGAGCAATTCAACGAGCGATACGACAAGCTAAATGACGAGTTGAACCGCATTTATTTTGACGGACAACCTGCGGATAAGCCGTTCAAAGATGATGAGCGAGAGACACTGTATAAATATTTCAACCTTTGTGGTGAAGAATGGCTTTATGCCGAGAAGGGATTCATTTGCCGCGAAGTCTGGCGTGCTTGGGAGAATGGCATGAAGTTTTTCCGGAAGAATCCCCGCATCAAAAAGTTGTGGGATGATGACCTCGGCAACGATTCATACTACGGGCTGGATTTTTGATGAGGACATCTCTTGAAGGGCATACCATGAAGAAATATCCTATTCAATTGTGCTGGTTTTGTTTCAGCGTTCTGCTTTTGAACGGGTGCGGTCAATCTTCTCATGAACTGCAGCCGGAAGAAATATGGGCACGAGTCAGCACTTCAGTCGTGAGGGTGGAGGCGACGTTACTCGACGGCGATACCATGATCGGCAGCGGTTTTGTGTGTGAATTGAATGGCAAGAAGGTCATTCTTTCAAATCGTCATGTTGTTCTGGGAGCCAAGGAGGTTCGTGTTGGGAGTTCAGCCGAAAAATTGTTTCGCGCACCGGAATATCGCATAAGCCCCGAGTTTGATTTGGCGTTAATTGAGCTTCCAAAGGAATTGCAAATCACCCCATTGAAAACACGCGCCAACAACGTCAGAATTGGAGAGCGGATATTTGCAGTCGGTTTTCCCCTGGGTTTGAACAAGTCCATCACGCAAGGGCTGGTCAGTTCCGAAACGGAGCAACTCGTCCAGTTTGATGCGCCCATATCGAGTGGCAACAGCGGTGGCCCACTGGTGGATAAAGACGGCGAAGTGCTCGGTGTCGTAACCGCCGGCTCAACCGGCAGTGCAGATGAAATCGCGCAAAATCTGAACTTCGCCATCAAAACGGCTTTCGTTCCTCAAGCGAAGCTTTTCCAAGAACCGATTGTGCGGTTTTACGATGCCTGGCGCAAGTTGGTGGGTGTAGAGAACAATTTGATTGATGAATTGCGGAATCGGCGTGTTTTCGAAGTTGAAAAGTGTGTTGAAACCGAATTCGCGGCCGAAATGGTTCTGGCGACGGACAAAGACATTGCAACTATGGCTGAAACAAATCGAGCCAAATTTGACCAAATATTCAAGCTGATGTCTGGCGATCAGCTAAATCAGGTGGTTCAACAATACGGCTCGCTCGATGCCGGGGTCACAAATGTGGTCGCTTTTTTGCGGCGCCAAATATCCGAGTTCGACAAGATTCCGGACATCTTTGCCGGTCTTGGTTCGGATGATTTGCTTAGGCAATTCAGCCAAGATAAGCGAAAGAGCAGTTTCTACACTTGGGACATCAAACCTTCGGAGATAGCGCCTTTGCTCAAAATCTCGGTTGAATTCACGAAGGCGAACTACGAGGATGAGGCTTACAAAATCGAATTCTGCTCCCAAATGCTCGACCGACTCAAGAAAGGGGACACGAATTTTATCGCGATACTGACGAACGCTGATGAGAAGTGGATCGGAGAAAGGACCACAATCCGCCTGCCATATCATGAGTTCGAGCAACATCCTACAGACGCAGAGAGGGTTCGATTGTATTTTCTTAGTGACCAAACCTACGGCCACCGGTCCAGCGGCCCGTGGCAGAAAAGCCTGGAAAATCAAACCCTGTTCGAAAGGAAGTCATCCCTGACTGAACAAATCTCGGAAAACGGTGGGTTTGAGGGATGGATTACCTCGATGCTTTTCGGCAAACAGGCTGGGGAACGCCTAGAAAGCGGTGATGTCCAGGGGGCAATTGAATCCGAGATGAATGAAGTGGAAGAGCGACGATACCCCGATCTCGGTTTTCTAGCGTTCCTTTATGAATGCAAGGGAGATTTCGAGAAGGCATACGACCTCAAGGGGAAGGCATATATGGACACTTTCGACGAGGTGAACCCATTCAGCCTGCAACACGGCGGTTCGCTGGCGGTTCGGATGTTTTTGTTGAACGATTTCACTGACGATGGCCGCAGCTCAACTTATTCGGATTCAATCAAGGCAAATCTCAAGGCATGGACGAGGTTTATTTCCCAAAAAAACGCATTTGCGTTGACGCAGCCGATCGCCATTCCATGCTTTTCGCCGCTTAAGGAAGATGGATCGCCAACCGATGAGCCTGCGCTCCCGAAAGGTTTCAGTGCCATCCGTCAGCTTACCCCAAGTGAGATTCGGCAAGCATACCCTGAAGAAAGCGCGGTTCAGGACCAAAAATGGGTTTCTGCGATCAATGCTAGGTTTTTGTCGCCGGAGTTCCGTCAGTTAAGCGAGTTCGAGAAGTGCTGGGTGTTGGATGCACAGGACCAGAGCACCGTTTGGAATGGACGGCTTGGATTATTCATGGATATCGCAAGGACGAACTCAGCAACAACCAATCTGTATCAGACGTATTTCGAGTTTCAGTAAGGATTCGCGCCCAAGCTGGCCAAGGGGGAAATCGCGTCGCTGTCCGGCACGGGGGATGAGTGGGGCAACGTGATCGGCATCGTGTCGGCCAAACTGGATGCGGGGGCGGCGCTGGCCCCGTGAAATAGGCTTTTCCGGTTGCTGCAAGGCTTTGCCTGAATTATTTCACGGGGCTGGCGGCGAGCGGGGCGTTGCCGGAAAATGTCAATTACGCGCCCTCACCCCGTCCCTCTCCCATCCGATGGGAGAGGGTGTCCGTCAGGACGGGTGAGGGAGCTTCCTCGAATCGGCGCCGGCGGTTTCGTTCAGGCTCAAGACGCCGGTCACGGCTGCCCGGAAGTTTGAAGACGTGGTGAAGTCGGCGCAGGACGCGGCGGTGCTGGTGCTGCTGTATTGAAACAAGCCCTCACCCCGGCCCTCTCCCGTCCGACGGGCGAGGGAGAAGAATCGGCGGCGGTGCTGGTGCTGGTTCATTGAATTTTTAACCACGAAACACATGAACTGCACGAAATTAAAAACAGATCCCTTCCGTGTCCGCTTTCGTGTGTTTGGTGTGTTTCGTGGTTGAAATCTTTTCTTTGTTTTTGGCCAAGGGGAAATCGCACGCTGTCCGGAGCGGGGGTGGCGCCAGGTTGCATCCGTCATTTTCCAGTTGTCATTTCAAGGCCCGCGGTCAAAATGCCGGCGTTCAACCCATCATCGGCTCCGATTGCCGCAACAATCGGGCCGAAAGGAAGGAAGGCCAAAAATGAAATGTCCACTTGTCAAAAGCCGGAGCCATGCGGGCGCCATCAGGCTGCTGGACGTGGCGGTGATTGTCGGCGTGCTGGCGGTGCTGGCGGTGCTGGTCTGGCTGGCGCTGTTGGGCGCGAGCCGCTCCAAGGAACACGCGCTGCGGACGCAATGCCAGGGAAATTTCCGGCAGATCGGCATCGCGCTGTCCCTCTACGCGAAGGACAACAAGGATTTGCTGCCCGATTGCACGGCGGCCAATCCGCGGTTCACCGGCCCGCTGTGGCCGTGGGACGTGAACACCAATCTGCTGGGCGACCTGCAGGCCCTGGGGGCGGCCCGGCAGGTTCTTTATTGCCCGGCCAATCCCGCGATGAACGATTCCCGGCATTGGAATTTCTGGCAGCAGACGCACGGGTCGGTCAGTTGCATCGGATACGGCAGCTTGTTCAAAGGGATTGGCCAGGTCCCGCGAAACCTGTGGCGCGAAAGCCTGGCCGGCGATGGCCAGACGCCGCCGGCGGAGACGGAATTGAGTTTCGATGCGACGGCGTGCGTGGATGATGATTATCAGAAAATCCAGGGAGTCTGGGTGGACCGCAGCAACCATATGCGCGACAAAAATCCGCTGGGCGGGAACGTGCTCTTTGAGGACCAGCACGTGGCATGGCGCAACTTCAACGACACGGAAGAGCGTTTCCGAACCATCGGCCCCGCCGGCCAGGTGCATTGGAGTTTTTGACCGGTCGTCGGGAATCAGCGTTTGAGCATCCGGCAGCCCGGCGAAATCCTGGAATTCCGCCCCAAACCCGCCAACAGGAAGAAAGTTCCAACCACGGATGGACACGAATGGACACGAATTTTCAGACACCGAAAACGAGACGCGGAGAACGCGGAGAACGCGGAGTTCAAAAACTTTGCGATTCTCTGCGACCTGTGCGTCTCTGCGTTAAACCCGAATTCCGAGTCGGTTTGCAGGCAGCTGCGACGCCCTCGTCGCAGAATTGTGTTGGCGACGCCCTCGTCGCCAGTTGGAACAGCGGCTTCCCGATCAGTGAATCATGCGACGAGGGCGTCGCATCCACCCTTCGGTGACGAGGCGTCACCGCTACTCGCGCCCGGCAACTTCGGATTTCGGGTTAAAATCAATTTTTTATCCGTGTCCATCCGTGGTTGAACTGCGGTTTGCAGGTTCATTGGCGCACGACCACCCGCGCTTCACCACCAGAAAGTCGGACAGAACGGATTCTCCGTCCGGGGCAGCATGTCCGAGAACAGGCGCCAGCGCACGCTGCCGTCCAGCATCGCCACGTTGTCACCGGCAGGAATGCCCCTCACCAGATGCGCGCACCGGTGCGGCAGCGGCGCAAACCCGCCGACAATGCCCGAATATTGATACGTTGCGCGCTCCGCCGGATCATTTTCCCCGCGTTCCGAAATCACCGCGCCCGCGATCAACACGCGCTCGGAGGGACTGGGCGGGGGCAGCGTGATGCCGCCAAACGGTATCGGCTGCGCGGAGATGGTGCGGTTCCAGTTCGTTTCCGTGACGCTGGCGGTGCCGGGAAAAGTCATGGCATAGCCGATCACGCGGTAAGGGTCGCCGTCGCGTCCGCCATAATTCCAAAGGCCGTCCTGGTTCATTTCCGGAAAACCGGGGTCATACGAAACCGCCCGCGTGACGCCCTGTCTCATCAGCACCGCGGAAACGGAATACGGCAGGTCCCACGCCCACAACCCGCCGGTCATCACCGGCAGCCGGTCGGTGTTCTCGTTGCCATAGAGGATCAGCCCCAGATTGAACTGCTTGAGATTATTCAAGCATTGGACGCGGCGCGCCCGCTCCTTGGCCGAGGACATAACGGGCAAGAGCAGCGCGGCCAGAATGCCGATGATGGCGATTACCACGAGCAGCTCGATCAGGGTGAAACCCGCTTTGGGTGCCGCCGCGGATTTTATTGGCGATTGGAATTCCAACACTTGGACCTCCGCGCCGCGCACTGGTTCAGGCGCTGTTCTGCAAGTCTCCTCCAAGTGATCGAGTCGGGCACTCACGTCTTGCGGTTTAGCAGCAATCCGCGGAAAGTCCAACAAAAACCTGATGACGCATTTTGGCGGTGTTTTTGCGCAAAATGGCGTTGCCGAATTCGAGCGCAATGCCAATCATTCTGGTTCCTCCGCGTCAACAGCGCGCGAAGTATTTTGTCATGAGCAACTCGAATTACAAACACTGGCTCGCTGGCGCAATGCTGGCGGCAACATTCGCAACCAACGCCCAACCCGCGAAAATTTCCGTGGACGCCGCGCACCCCGGCCATGCCATTTCGCCGACGCTGTGGGGCATTTTCTTTGAGGACATTAATTTGTCCGCCGACGGCGGCATTTATCCCGAACTGGTCCGCAACCGCTCGTTTGAGGACGCGGACCGGCCGGATTTTTGGAAATTGACGAACGCCCCCGGTGGCGGCAGCGCGATGGCGATTGATACGGCACAACCCTTGAACACGTTCAACCCGCATTGCCTGCGCGTGAACGTGCAGGGCGCATTTACGCTGGAAAACGACGGCTATTGGGGCATGAACATCGTCAACGGCGAAAGCTACGCGTTCAAGGCAGCCGTGCGCGGACAGAACTTGTCCGATCCGCTCAAGGTGAAAATCGTCAGCGCGAACGGCGCGGTGCTGGCCAGCGGCGACATTTCCGGCATTGGCAAAAATTGGGAATATCACACGCTGGATCTGCCCGCCAGCGGCGGCGACCCGAAAGCGCATCTGGAAATTTCCGGTGCCGGCAATGGCACGTTGTTCCTCGACATGGTTTCGCTCATGCCGAAAACAACCTGGAAAAATCACGGCCTGCGGGTTGACCTCGCGGAATCGCTCGACGCGCTGCATCCGTCGTTCATGCGGTTTCCCGGGCGGCAATTGGATTGAGGGCGACGACATCGCGCACATGTATCACTGGAAGGACACGATCGGCGACATTGACTCGCGCACGCCGCTCTGGAACACGTGGGGCTACAACACCACGCAGGGCCTCGGTTTTTACGAATACCTCCAGCTCTGCGAGGACCTCGGCGCCGAGCCGCTTTTCGGCATCAACTGCGGCATGTGCGCTCGGCGGCAAAGTCGTGCCGATGAGCCGGATGGGTCAATGGGTCCAGGACGCGCTCGACGCGATTGAATACGCCAACGGCCCGACCAATTCCGTCTGGGGTTCGCTGCGCGCGCAAGCCGGCCATCCGGCGCCGTTCAATTTGAAATACATGGAAATCGGCAACGAAAACGGCGGGCCGGATTATGCCGAGCGCTGGCCCTTGCTCGTCAACGCCATCCGCGCAAAGTATCCCGACATGAAACTCATCGCGACCAGCAGCCTGCAGAACGGCGGCCATCCGATAAATCCAACCCCGGACATCGTGGACGAGCATTATTACGAAACGCCGGAATCATTCATGCGCCGCGCCAATCAATACGACAGTTACGACCGCAACGGGCCGAAGATTTTTGTCGGTGAATACGCCGTCACCCAGAACGCCGGCCAGGGCAACCTGCGCGCCGCCATCGGCGAGGCGGCGTTCATGACCGGCATGGAACGCAATTCCGATGTGGTGGAAATCGCCAGCTACGCGCCGCTGTTCGTCAATTTGAACCACCGCGCGTGGAATCCCGACCTCATCAACTTCGACAGCTCGCGCTGGTATGGCATTCCCGGTTATTATGTCCAGCAGATGTTCAGCCGGAACCGCGGCGACGTGACGCTGCCCATCACCGTGGACACCGCGGACGTGCCGGAGCCGCCGCCGGCCGGCGAAATCGGCGTCGGCACCTGGAACACCGCGGCCGAGTTCAAGGACATCAAAGTGACCGCGCCGGACGGCAAAGTTTTGTTCGCGTCCGATTTCAGCGCGAACAGCGACGGCTGGAAATTGCTCGGCGACGGCGCGCAGTGGAGTGTGACCAACGGCGTCTTGCGCCAGACGGCGGAGCGGGAATTCATCCGCGCCCTCGCCGGCGACAAGTCGTGGACGGATTACACGCTCACGCTCAAGGCGCGCAAAATCTCCGGGGCCGAAGGTTTCCTGGTGCTCTTCCACATCGCCAACGACGAGGACCGCAATTGGTGGAACATCGCCGGCTGGGGCAATACGCAGAATGCCGTTGAACTGGGCGGGACGCAGGATGGCAAACCCGGCTCCGTCGAAACCGGGCGCTGGTATGACATCAAGGTTGAAGTCAAGGGCCAAAGCATTAAATGCTGGCTTGACGGCCAGCTTATCCACGATTTGGAGCGGCCGCTCCTGGCCACGCGCCGCCTTTACGCCAGCGCCACACGCGACAACGTGAGCGGTGACGTGATTGTGAAAGTCGTCAACACCGCGCCGTTCCAGATTGACACCGAGATTGATCTTGGCGGCGTGCCGGGCATTCCCGGTCCGGCGACAGCCATCGTCCTGACTTCAGCAAGTCCGCGTGATGAAAATTCCATTGATGATCCGGCGAAGGTTTCGCCAAAAACGGAGACTTTTGTTGCGAGCAGCCCGGTTTTCCATCGGACCTTCCCGGGAAATTCATTCACGGTCTTGCGGCTCAAGACCAAGTAAGCCACGCGGGATCGAAATCAAACCATGAAATATTACCTCCGGCACTTGGTTGGATTTGCGCTGGCGCTGGCGGCCTGCGCCAGCACTTGCGCCGCGGAACCGGCCACCCTCACCGTGCAAGCGGACCAGCCGGGCGCGCAACTCGACCGCGCGATGTGGGGGATTTTCTTCGAGGACATCAATTTCGGTGCGGACGGCGGGCTGTATGCCGAGTTGGTCAAGAACCGCGGGTTTGAATTCCCCGACCCGATGATGGGCTGGATCAAAATCATCAACAACGTGGCGCACGGCCAGGTTTCCATCCGCGATGACAATCCGTTCGACGCCGCGAATCCGCATTATCTCCGGCTGGAGTCCGCGAGCACGAATTCGCTCGGCGTGGCCAACGAAGGTTTCCGCGGCATGGGCGTGAAGAAAGGCGAGGCCTATGATTTTTCCGTCCAGGCGCGGAACGTATCCGGCACACCGGCCTTGCGGATTGACCTTTACTCCGATGACGGCGAGATTCTTGACACCGTGCGTCTCCGGGAGTTTTCATCCGACTGGAAGAAATACACCGCCGTTTTGCACCCCAAAGCCACCGACGCCAAGGCCAAATTGTATGTCCAAATCGAGGGCAAAGGCGGCCTGGATCTCGATGTGATTTCACTCTTTCCGCGGAACACGTGGAAGAACCGCCCCGGCGGTTTGCGCGCGGACATGGTGCAGGCGCTCGCGGATTTGCATCCCGGTTTCATGCGTTTCCCCGGCGGTTGCATCGTGGAAGGATCCACCCTGGACAGGCGCTATCAGTGGAAAAACACCATCGGCCCGGTAAACGAGCGCCCGCTGCTCATCAATCGCTGGAACACTGAATTCGTCCACCGTCCCACGCCCGATTATTTCCAGTCGTTTGGCCTCGGATTCTTTGAGTATTTCCAGTTGTGCGAGGACATCGGCGCGCAGCCGTTGCCAATTTTGAACTGCGGCATGGCCTGCCAGTTCAATTCAGGAGAACTGTGTCCGATTGACGAACTCGGACCTTACATCCAGGACGCGCTCGACCTGATTGAATTTGCGAACGGCCCGGTGGATTCCGTCTGGGGCGCCAAACGCGCGGCGATGGGCCATCCCGCGCCGTTCAATTTGAAAATGATGGGCGTCGGCAACGAGCAATGGGGCCAGCAATACATTGATCGCTATGCGAAATTCGCCGCCGCCATCAAGGCAAAATATCCCGACATCAAACTCGTCTCTGCCGCCGGGCCGGAACCGGCGGACAGCCGTTTTAATTTCGCCTGGCCGAAACTCCGCGAATTGCACGCCGACATCGTGGACGAGCATTGCTACGCCAATCCAAGCTGGTTTTTCGACAACACCCATCGCTACGACGCCTACGACCGCAACGGGCCAAAGGTGTTTTTCGGGGAATATGCCGCGCAGAGCGACAAGGTCGTGAGCGTGAACAACCGCAACAATCTGGAATGCGCCCTGGCCGAGGCCGCCTGCATGACCGGGTTGGAGCGCAACGGGGACGTGGTCCGCATGGCCAGCTACGCGCCCTTGTTTGCCAACACCGAGGCGTGGCAGTGGAAGCCCGATTTGATCTGGGTGGACAGCCTGGGCGTCTGTCTGACGCCAAATTATTACGTCCAAAAAATGTTCGCCAACAATCCCGGCGACATCACCGTGCCGCTGCAATTGACCGCGCCGGATGGCGTCAAATTGTTCGCCTCGGCCACGCGCGACAATGCCGCCGGCGAAGTCATCCTCAAGGTGGTCAACGCCGGCACCAATGCGATGAAGGTGAAAATGCAATTTGCCGGAGGAAAAAAGATTGCCGCGCCGATTGCCGTCACCACCCTGGCGGGCGTGCCGGATAGCGAGAATTCCTTCAGCAACCCCGGAAAGATCGTTCCTCGCGAAACCCAATTGAAAAAGAGTGCGCCAAACTTTAATTACTCGTTCCCGGCAAACTCATTCACTATCCTGCGGCTGAAAATCTGAATTTATGGCAAACCAATACACCATCGGGCTGGATTACGGCACGAACACCGTTCGCTGCCTCATCGTCAACGTCGCCAACGGCGCCGAAGTCGGCACCGCCGTCTGGACTTATTCGCACGGCACCGCCGGCGTGATTTTGTCGCGCGACCCGAACCTCGCGCGGCAGCATCCGACGGATTATGTCAAGGGTGCGGAAGTCACCATCAAGCAGGCGCTCGCGGCGGCGAAGAAATCCGTCAAGGATTTCAAGCCCGACCAGGTCATCGGCATCGGAGTGGACACAACCGGCAGCACGCCCATGCCCGTGGACGCGAACGGCCAGCCACTGGTTTACCAGAAAAAATTCGCCAAGAATCCTGCCGCGCTGGCGTGGCTTTGGAAGGACCATACCGGCGTGGCTGAGGCGGCGGAAATCACCGCGCTTGCGAAGAAGGTGCGCCCGCAATATCTCGCCAAGTGCGGCGGCATTTACTCCAGCGAATGGTTCTTCAGCAAGGTCCTGCACTGCCTGCGCACCGCGCCGGAGGTTTTCAACGCCGCGCATTCGTGGATCGAGCTGTCCGATTTCGTTCCCGCCGATCTCACCGGCACGCTCGCGCCGGACAAATTCATTGCCGGCGTCTGCGCCGCCGGCCACAAGGCGATGTGGAACGCCAAGTGGAACGGCTACCCGGACGAGGAATTCTTGGGCCAGCTTGACCCAAAACTCGCTGCGCTGCGTTCGCGCCTGACGCCGCGCGTGCATACGATTGACCGCGCGGTCGGCGGTTTGACTGAAGCGTGGTCGAGAAAGACCGGCTTGACAGCGGGCATTCCCGTCGCTGTTGGGGCGTTTGATTGCCACCTCGGCGCGGTCGGCACTGGCGTCACGCCCGGCACTCTGGTCAAGATCATCGGCACCAGCACCTGCGACATCAGCGTGCAGGCGAACATGGCCAAGCTGGCGGACATCCCCGGCGTCTGCGGCATCGTGGACGGCAGCGTGCTGCCCGGCTATTTCGGCATTGAAGCCGGCCAGTCGGCGGTGGGCGACATTTTCAACTGGTGGGTGAATTACATCCAGCCGCACGGCGAAAAATTGTCGCACCGGAAACTCGACGAAGAAGCGATGAAGTTGCAACCCGGCGAGAGCGGCCTGCTGGCGCTGGACTGGAACAACGGCAACCGCACCATCCTCGTGGATCAGCGGCTCACCGGCCTGCTCCTCGGCCAGACGCTTTACACGAACCCGGTGGAAGTGTATCGCGCGCTGATCGAGGCGACGGCGTTCGGCGCGCTCACCATCATCAACCGCATCGAGGAATACGGCGTGAAAATCTCGCAGGTGGTCAACTGCGGTGGCATTGCGGAGAAGAGCGCCATCACGATGCAGATTTACGCGGACGTGACGGGCCGGCCGATGAAGATTTCGCGCTCGGCGCAGACCTGTGCGCTCGGCTCGGCCATCGCGGCGGCGGTCATCGCCGGCGCGCACAAGGATTACGCGGCGGCACAGAAGAAAATGACCGGCTTGAAGGCGAAGATTTACAAGCCGGACCCGAAGGCGCACGCGGTATACAAGGAATTGTATCCGCTCTACCGCACGTTGCACGACGCCTTCGGCACGAAGGAATGGAGCGGCAATCTGTTCGGCGTGATGAAAAAGCTGATTGAGATTCGCGGGCGGGTGAGAAAATGATTTTAACCACGGATGGACACGGATGCACACGGATTCAAAAACAAATATCCGAAAATGAAACTTAAATCGCTGAAACGAATCACAAGGCATTTGAAAAACGCCCTTCGCGAACTTCAAGCTGATGACTTGCGAGACCGCGATGTCAGGCACAGATACGCTGAATATTTAGTGGCAAGAATACTCTGCGAACGAGGCTTCAGCGTTCAATTGCTCAATCGGCGAGAAAATAAAAGCTCAGACATTTATCTGCCCGACGCTAAAAAGAAACGCGTTGAGGTCAAATCGAGTTACGCTGATAAAAATGGTTGTTGGTATGCTTCGTTTAACGATGGAAATCAAATTAAGAAGGGAAAATTTGATTGCTGCGTGTTTGTCACCTTTTCAAAAAAGCCGGAGGGAATTTTTGTTTTCACGAGAGATGAATTGAAAGAAGTAGCGTTTATCAGGAAAGGACTGGCTGCACATGAGGATACGAACCCGTGTTTGCTGATGCTTGCCCCGACGGAGAAGGTTTTCAAAAGATTGTTGGATGCGTGGGAAGTAAAGCCTTTTAACGTAGAAAAGGCGCTCAATCGTTCCCCAAAGAAATTCCGGAATGCCTGGCACAAAATTAAATAAACCATCAACCTATTTATCCGTGTCCATCCGTGGTAAAGAACAATTTTATGTTGGAACAGTTAAAAGCGGAAGTTTGCAAAGCCAATCTGGATCTGGTGACCGAAGGGCTGGTCATCCAGACGTGGGGCAACGCCAGCGGCATTGACCGCGAGCGCGACGTCATCGTCATCAAGCCCAGCGGCGTCCCCTACTCCGGCATGAAACCGGAACACATGGTCGTCGTTTCGCTCGCCGACGGCAAGGTGGTCGAGGGCAATTTGAAGCCAAGCTCGGACACGCCGACGCATCTGGTGCTTTACCGCGCCTTTCCCAAAATCGGCGGCGTCGTCCACACGCACAGCCTCTACGCGACGGCGTGGGCGCAGGCGTGCCGGCCCCTGCTCGCCTATGGCACGACGCAGGCGGATTACTGGTATGGCGAGGTGCCCTGCACGCGCAAAATGAAGCCGGCGGAAATCAAGGACGCCTACGAGGCCAACACCGGCCACGTCGTCGTGGAGACGTTCAAGACAGTGGACCCAATGCAGCATCCGGCGGTGCTCGTGGCCAGCCACGGGCCGTTCACCTGGGGCAAGGACGTGCATGACGCGGTCCACAACGCCGCCGTGCTGGAATACATCGCGCGGCTGAACAGCGAGACCTTGCGCATCAATCCAAAAATCAAGCCGATGCAGCCGGTGTTGCTGGACAAACATTTTCTGCGGAAGCACGGGCCGGGGGCGTATTACGGGCAGAAGTGAATGACGGATGACGAATGGGCATTCGATCAGATCTCCCTGGAGGCGGCGCGAAAACCGCCGCACAGGCATTTTTCTGCTTTGACGATTGCGGAAATTACCAATACCATCATGCCATCAAATCCATCGTAAAGAACATTTGGCAGGACATTTCGCTGCTTTTGTCTTTTCCAAAAGGCACCCGGCACGGAATGGCCCCGATGGTTCCGGCGCGCATCGTGCAACAAATCCAAAATCACTCATAGCAAAACCACATACCGACATGAACTACCGCATCACACAAATAATGGCGGCTGGACTTCTGGCAGCGACTTTGGCAGGCTGCAGCTCCATGTCCACCTCAACATCAAACTCCTCCATCACCAAGGCCGATTTTGGCAAAACACCGGACGGCACCCCCGTGGAAATCTACACGCTACGCAACTCCAAAGGCGCCGAAGCGTGCATCATGACCTACGGCGGCATCGTCCAAAAGCTGGTCATGCCGGACAAAAACGGCAACTTCGCCGACGTCGTCAACGGATTTGACACTCTCGACGGTTACACGGCGCCAAGTTACGTCAGCGCCTGCCCGTATTTCGGCGCGCTCATCGGCCGCTACGGCAACCGCATTGGCGGCGCGAAGTTCACGCTCGAAGGCCAAACCTACACGCTGCCGGCGAACGACCACGGCAATACCCTGCACGGCGGCACCAAGGGATTCGACAAGGTCGTCTGGACGGCGGACAAGGCCGATGTCGGCTCGAAAGGCCCGCGCCTGGTGCTGAAGTATTTGAGCAAGGACGGTGAAATGGGCTTCCCCGGCAACCTGAACGTCACCGCGACCTACACGCTAACCGAAGACAACGGATTGAAACTGGAGTTCACCGCGACCACCGACAAGCCGACGGTGGTCAACCTCACGCACCATTCCTATTTCAACCTTAACGGCCAGGGAAGCGGCGATATTTTGGGCGAACTGGTCTATATCAACGCCAACCAGACGACGCCGGTGGACAGCACGTTGATCCCGACCGGCGCGTTTGCGGACGTGACCGGCACGCCGTTTGATTTCCGCACCCCGACCGCCATCGGCGCGCGCATCAACGAAACCAACTCCAGCGTGCAACTGGCCTACGGCCCCGGCTACGACCACAACTGGGTCATCAACAAACCGCTCGGCAAATTCGACCTGATGGCGCGCGTGACCGACCCGGTGAGCGGCCGCGTGATGGAAGTTTGGAGCGACCAGCCCGGCCTGCAATTCTATTCCGGCAATTTCCTCGACGGCACACTGCACGGCAAGGATGGCAAGGTTTACACGCATCGCTCCGCCTTCGCCATGGAGCCGCAGCATTATCCCGACTCCCCGAATCATCTCAACTTCCCCTCCACCGAATTGAAACCCGGCCAGACCTATCACTGCACCATCGAATATAAATTCAGCGCTGAATAATCAGACGGACAACTCTTAAATCTATGAATGAAATAACCAACAGTGTGATGGCCGTGACCAACAGCACGGACGTGGCCACCAATGCCCTCGCCACGGCGTCCGTGGCGGGGGGCGTCAACGGCACGGTGTTTAACGGCCTGGACGTGGTCGTCATTCTCGCCTTTGCCATCGGCATGATCCTGACCGTCTGGTATTCCATGCGGAAAAAGAACGAGTCCGGCAAGGATTACTTCCTGTCCGGGCGCGACGCGAACTGGCTACAGATCGGCTCCTCGATCTTCTCGTCCAACATCGGCTCCGAACACCTCGTCGGTCTGGCTGGCGCCGGGTTTGTCACCGGCATGGCAATGGCCCATTGGGAAATGCACGCCTACTGGATCATCATTCTGGGCTGGGCCTTCGTGCCGATCTACGACCGCATGAAGGTTTTCACCATGCCGGAATTCCTCGAACTGCGCTTCAGCCGCGGCTCGCGCAATGTCTTGAGCCTGCTCACCATGGCCAGCCTGGTGCTCACGAAAATCGCAGCAACGATTTACGCCGGCGACGTCGTCATCCGCACCCTGTTGAATGTCCAAACGGTTCCTGTCCCATTTCTTGGAAGGATTGACGTCTTCTGGGCCATTGCCTTGGGACTGGCTTTCACCACCGGCCTTTACACGGTTTTCGGCGGCATGCGCGTCATCATGTATACCGCCGTGCTCCAGTCACCGGTGCTCATCCTTGGTTCCGTCTGCATCCTGTTCATGGGGCTGCGCGTCCTGGGCCACGGCAGCCTGATTGACGGCTGGCATGCCACTCTCGCGACCGTTGGCGCCAACACCCATCTAGTGCGCTCCATCCATGATCCCGACTGGCCCTGGCTGGCGATTCTGCCCGGTTCGGCCATCATCGGCTTCTGGTATTGGTGCACGGACCAGTATATCGTCCAGCGCGTGCTGGCCGGCAAGAACCAGCAGGAATCCCGGCGCGGCACCATCCTCGCCGGCTTCTTCAAGCTGACCCCGGTGTTCATCTTCCTCGTGCCCGGCATGGTTGCTTTTGCCCTCACCAAGACCCCCGGCGTCGGTTTCAGCACCAACGGCGACGCCGCCTATACCTCGCTCGTCGCGCAGATTCTCCCGCACGGCCTTCGCGGCATGGTGGCCTGCGGCATGATTGTCGCCCTCATGGCGTCGCTCGGCTCCAAGTTCAATGCGTCCGCGACATTGTTCACGATGGACTTCTACCGGGAATGGTTCCCCAACGCCTCCGGCAAAACCGAGGTGGTCGTGGGCCGCATTGCCACGGCGGCGATTGTCTTCATCGGCATCTGCTGGGTGCTGGTGATCAAAAACCTCCACATGCCGCTTTACCTGTATCTACAGAACGTGCAGGGCTATCTCTCGCCCGCCATCGCCGTGTTGTTCGGATTGGGCGTGTTCTGGAAACGTGCCACCGCCCCCGCCGCCTTGTGGGCCTTCGTCATCGGGATGATTGGCGGGTTTGGACGCCTCGCGGCCGACCTCATCATGCGCAACGATTCCGATGCGGTGGAAGCACTGAAACAGACCAAGTATCTCGCCTATCAGGCCATGCAGGCGGGCACCCAGACTACGGCCCAATACGCCGACGCCGTGTCCCAATACAATGCGGGCATCGCCGCCATCAAGGTGCATCATAACCCGATCCTGTTCGACTTCTGGAACATTCACTGGCTGTATTACTGTGAAGGCTTGTTTGTGCTGACGGCCGCGCTCATGATCATCATCAGCCTCATGACCAAGGCACCGGATCCCAAGACCATCAAATACACCTGGTATGGCGCCACGCCGGAGGAAAAGGCCGCCACCCGGGCCAGCTGGAACGCGATGGACGTCGTCTTGAGCCTGATTGTCGTCGGCTGCGTCGTCTTCTTCTACATCAAGTTCTGGTAAGCCGACCGATTTAAAAAGCGGCGATGCTCCGGCATCGCCGCTTTTTTTGTTTCGAAACGTCCCTTGTCAGACCGGCACACCGGGGCACAACCTTGACCGAAACGATGCAGTTGCCGTGGTGCGTGGCCGCGACGCCTACGTCGCGCGAGACTCCCGGCACATCGTTTGCTTCGCCCGCCAGCTCTGGCGACGAGGCGTCGCAGCCACATGCGGCAAAAAACAATCCGGGCGACAGACAGTGAAAAGGAAAGAGGATTCCAAACACCGCCCATCGCCCGTTACCCGGGAAAAACCAGCGAATTGAGGGTCTGGGGCCGGAAGCCATCGGCTCCCAACCCCCCAACAGTTGAGGTAATCTGGCTCCGACCCGCTTCTATTGCTTAAAAAACTGAAATCCGCGTCCATCCCGCCTGCATCCCATTCCGGCGCGACGAGCCAACCTTGGGCAAGTTTCTTCCGCGCTTCCATGACTTCGATCCGGCATCCGTGTCCACCCGCGTGACCCGTGGTCTGAAAGGCAAAACAGAAATCGGAAAAAGGGAAAGCAGAAGTTGAAAATCCATGTCCATCGGTGCCCGTGGTCACACCGCCGGCTCCGGCTGCTGGGAGTGCTTGGATGAAATTTTCCATGGCGGGTGGCCGGGGGAACCCGGCGCCGTTCCGAATCGGCGCGCCGGCCAGCGGCACAGGGGAACCGGTGACGGCGCCTCCAGGACGCAGCGACGGACGCAGCCAAAGGAGTGGTTTATTAAGTTGCGGACGGAAACGATTTGTCGCAGGCTGCCGGCAACGAAAAAAGACGACCTATGTCATTCAGCATCGAACTTGAACTCCAGAAGTTCCCGAAAACCGTCAAGCTCAAGGACGGCGCCAAGGCGACGTTGCGCCCGCTGCGGCGCGACGACGAGAAGGAACTGCACCAGTTGTTTCTCGGCATCCCCGAACCGGAGCGGATGTTCATCAAACATCGCGTGCAGGACATCGCCGTCATCCGCGACTGGTGCCGCAATCTTGATTACGGGCGCAATTTGCCGCTGGTCGGGCTGCTCGACGGCAAAATCGCCGGCGTGGCCACGCTGCACCAGCAGCTCGGCGGCTGGAAACGGCACATCGGCCGCGTCAGCGTGCTGGTGCATCCGCAATCGCGCGGGCGCGGCCTCGCGCGGACGCTGGTCTCCGAAATCGTGGACATCGCCCGGCGCGCGGGCTTGGAAAAGGTGGAGGCGGAATTCATCGGCGAACAGGAAACCGCCGCGAAAATGTTTGCCATGCTCGGCTTCAGCCAGTTGTTGCGCTTGGAGGATTACGTCAAGGACATGCAGGCCATTTCGCACGATTACATCCTGATGGGGCTGGAATTGAAGACCGACGAGGAATACACCAGCGCCGGTGGCTGATTGACGATGGACGAGATACGAGTTACGAGTCTCAATTTCTCCGGTGCGTTGCGATAAAGCAGCAGCGCGCAAATCGCAAACCTGAAATCGCTGATGACGCCCGAGGTTTGTCCCAATTGCGGCGCGGAGTTGCCGCGCCATGCCAGAGCCTGTCCCGAATGCGGCTCCGATGAAGCGACCGGCTGGTCGGAAAAGGCCCACGCCGACAACCTGGGATTGCCGGAGGAGGAATTTGATTACGACAAATTCGTGAAGGAGGAATTCGGCCCGGCCCGCGCCAAGCCGCGCGGCATTTCCTGGCTTTGGTGGCTGACCGCCCTGCTGCTGGTATTGGCGTTCCTGTTTTTCTGCTTCCGGTGAAGACGGCGGGCGCACCCAGGAGTTCGGAACGTTCGCAGCCGCCTCCCGCGTAAAATGCCGGGCACGAGGCGGCTGTGCTCCCCCAATTTCGGAATTCGGGATCAACCCGGCCATCTCTTCCATCGGATGGAGGCGAGGGAGAAAACAAGAACAGCGCGTGGATGCGCCCATTAGCAGAGAGGCGCCGCGCAATTTCATGGAAATAGTCAATTTTTCTTTCCATTCATTTTGCCTTTGCTTGCCGGCAATCGGCCGGTTCTGGCTGGCTTTCCTCATTTTCCAGCATGAATTCGGCGAATTCCAATCGTCTTTCCTGGTGTGCTGATCGGCTCCTGGCGTTTGCTGACAGGAAACCGCCAGTCGCTTCATTGAATTCGCCGGTCGCTTGATTGAATTCCTCGATTTTCTATCAGCTCGCGCCGTTTGAATGGAAATAATAATTAATATTTTCCATAAAATCGCCGAGAGTTGATCATATTTCAATGAAATCCATCAATCAGGCCGCAAATTCCGCCATGGTTTCAGCGGGATTTGATCGCATTTTATCCCGAATCCCGAAGTTGGAATGGGGAGCGCACGCGCCTCGCGTGCGGTTTTCCGAGCCCTCGCGGAAAACAGTGGACGGACCGGGCAGTTCCGAAGGTTCGCGGCCGCCTCGCGTGCACAATGCTGGACGCGCGGCGCGTCCAGCCAACCCGGGGCGCGTGTGCTCCCCAACTTCGGAATTCGGGCTAAAATCAATTTTTCCGTTCGAACCTCACCGGCAGGCGGAACCGCTCGCGCCTGGACTTGAACGTTGCGGAGCGCAACAATTCCGTTCCGGTTTGGTCTAATGCTCAAACTTCCACCAGTCCACGTTCATCAGCGGAGTTCCGCTGCCGAAGAATTTGAGATACAAATCGTGGACGCCCCGGGCGCCGGTGATCCTGCACGATTGCGTTTCCCATTTGTCCAAGTCGCCCGTGGACTTCACCTTGAGCGTGCCGACCGCGAAGCCCACCTCACTGTCGAGCCGCAGGGTGAGGGTGGCGCCCTCGGTTGCGGCGGCCACGCTGGCGAGAAAATTGGCCGCTCCCTGGTCGCCGAAGTCCACGCCTTTGATTTTGATGCAGGCACCGTTGTCAGTGACGGTCACATACACGCCCTGACTCCCGCCCTGGGAAATAAGCTGTGAAGCTTCAGCGGGCTGTCCGGCGGGAGATATTTCACGGGGCGAGCCAGCGCGCGGCCTCGTCTTGACGCCTTTTTCGTAGCAGATGGTGGCGGCATCAACCTGCGCATACGGATTGAACGTGCCAATTTGGGCGACGCCTTCCTTGGTGAACCACGGGACCTTCGGAATCGTCCCATCCTCGTTGTAGGCCATTTCCGCCACGCAGACCGAACGCCGTTCGCGATGCACGTCCGTCATTTCCCAATTCAGCGCGTAATTAAAGCCGAAGACGTAGGACCTGCCTTTGTAATCGAGTATTCCCGGGTGATTTCCCGAGGACAGCCGGTTTGGGTCCATGATCGTTCCCTGGCACTTCCAGGGGCCCGTGGGACTGTCGCCCATTCCATACCCGATGCCTTCGGGACAGCAGCGGGACGCCCAGGCCAAATAGTAATGGTTTTTCTCCCGCCACAGCCACGGGCCTTCCGTGTAAGACGCCTCCCGTGGAGTGCCCGTGAAGTCAATGGATGCCACCTGAATGTCGCCCGAATAGGAAATCATGTCTTCATTCAGTTTCACAAAATAACAGGGACCATTTCCGCCCCAATAAAGATAGGCCTGCCCGTCGTTATCAACAAAAACGGTGGGGTCGTAGTCGCCGCCGTTGCCGCGCGAGATCAAAGGTTTTCCGATGGCATCGGTAAATGGCCCGGTGGGGCTGTCGGAAACCGCCACGCCGATGGTCATCCGCCCCCTGGCCGGCAGGGGGCAATACAAATAAAACTTCCCCTTCCATTCGATGCACTGCGGTGCCCAGGCATTGTTGCCGTCCGACCACTTGAATGTCTTATAGGGTTCTCTTACACCTCCGATAATGCCGTGATCCGTCCAATTGGCCATGTCCGTGGTGGAATAACACATCCAATTATACATGCTGAAACCCCTGGCGTCGTCCTCGTCGTGGCTGGTGTAAAGATACACCGTGTTGCCATAGACCATCGGAGCCGGATCCGCGGTGAACTTCGTCTGGATGATTGGATTGTCGGCAAAACTCCTTGTTCCCAGGACTGTGGCGGCAGCCATGGCAACTGTTGCCAGCGTTTTCACAGGCCATCGAGCCACCATCGGACGAGCCAGCCGCGCCGGCGTTGCGGTTGAATATGCGGTTGAATTCATGTTTTTGAATGAGTCACCAAGCTAGTCAAGTTTGATTTTTGTTTTCACCGTTCCCAAACCTTCGGACGCGGCCGTCAAGGTAATGGTGCCGCTCTGACCGCGTTTGGCCTTCACGATCGCCAGCGCCAGTCCGTTGAAAACTTTGCGGTCCGGGCTTGAAAAAGCCGACAAGTCGGTCGCGTCGCCGTTGTCGGTGGCGACAATCTCGCCGGGTCCGCTGACGCTGAAGTGGATGAGATTCCTCGCCCGCGGAACCATCAAGCCGGCCTGGTCAACCACCGTGAGAGTCACGAAGGAGATGTCGTGACCGTCTCCCGCGATTGTCGAGCGGTCCGGCTGGAGTTCGAGCCGTTTGGGTTCCCCCGTGGTTTTGACGACGTCGGTGGCCCATTTTTTGCCGTTCTTGTAGGCGACCACCTTGAGTTCTCCGGGTTCATACTTCACATCATCCCAGCGAATGCGATACGCCGGCTGGCCGTCCAACCGTGAATCGTTTGGCGTGTCAAACACCTTCTTTTTCCGGCCCAACGATTTCCCGTTGAGGAACAATTCCGCCTCGTCGCCGGAGGTATAGACGTGAACCGGCGTGATCTGACCGGCGCGCTCCGGCCAGTTCCAGTTCTGCGGCACGATGTGCGCCAGGGGATGATCGGGGCGCCAATGGGCCTGATAGAGGTAAAAACGGTCCTTCGGAAAACCCGCGAGATCAATGATCCCGAAATACGATGAACGCGAGGGATCACCTCCCCCACCCCACGGCGTCGGTTCGCCGATGTAATCAAAGCCGGTCCACACAAACTCGCCGGCGACCGCCGGGCTGTGGTCCTGGCCAAAGAATTCGTGGTCGGGAGACGAAGCCCAGCCCGGATAATACAGGTCGTAGGAACTCATCTGGTGGACCGTGTCGTCCTGACTGCCGCTGGGCTGACCGTTGCGTCCGCGGCCATTGACAGTGCCAAATGGCGAGCGGGTGACCGGGAAGAAATATTCGCCGCGCGAGGAAATGGTCGAGGCCGATTCGGTGGCAAAAAAGAATTCGTTGGGATAAAGCTGATGAAAGCGGATGTAGTTATCGGGCTTGTAGTTGAAACCCATCGCATCCAAAAGCGTGCTGAAGCCGTTATTCATCGCGTTGAAGTCATTGCAGGCGGCGGTGACCGGCCGGGTGGGGTCCTCCGAATGGACGATGCCGGCCAGATCCTTGGCGATGACGGAATTGGAGCCCTGGTTTTGCTCGGCAATTTCATTGCCGATGCTCCAGAGAACGACGCTGGGGTGATTGCGGTCGCGGCGGACAAACGCGCGCATGTCCTGCTCATGCCAGACGTTGAAGAGATTGCCGCCACCGTAATCGTTCCGGGTTTTGTTTTGTCCCCAGGTGTCGAACGACTCGTCCAAAACCAGAAAACCCATCTGATCGGCGAAATCCAACAATTCCGGTGCCGGCGGATTGTGGCTGGTGCGCAGCGCGTTGCAGCCCATGTCGCGCAGCATCTGAAGTTGCCGCTGCAGCGCGCGGACGTTGACGGCGGTTCCCAGCGCACCCAGGTCGTGGTGGTCGCAAACGCCGTTCAGCTTGAAATGCTCGCCGTTGACGAACAGGCCGGCGCCCGGGTCGTATTTGATGGTGCGGATGCCAAACCGCGTTTCATAACTGTCCACCACCCTGCCGTCTTGAGTCAGAGTGGTGAGCGCCGCGTAAAGCACGGGCGTCCCCGGACTCCACCGCTTCGGGTTTGCCACCTGCAACGTTTGCGGCGTCGTGGTCTTTCCGCGGGCTTTGATGGAAACGCCGGCTTCGGCAGTTGCCACAGGGGATTTGGATAGTTTGAGTATGCCGGAAGCATCCAGCGGGTAAATGGCCGTGGTAAGTTTGATCGAAGCGTCGTTCTGTGAATCGTTTTCACTTTCGATTTGAATGTTCACGGTCGCCGACTTGGCGGAAATTTCCGGCGTGGTGACATAGGTGCCCCATTGACCCACGTGGACCGGCGCAGTCTTGGTGAGCCAGACGTTCCGGTAGATGCCGCCGCCGGGATACCACCGCGAGGAGTTGGCCGGATTGTCCAGCCGGATGGCAATCACGTTGTCCGCGCCGGGCTTGATCATCGGCGTGAGATCCACCCGCCACGACGCGTAACCGTAAGGCCAGCCGCCGACGATCTGGCCGTTGCACCAGACCGTGGCGTAGGACATCGCGCCATCCAGGTCGAGATAAAATTGTTCGCCCGCATCCGCGGCCGGCACCGGCAGATGTTTGCGATACCAAGCCGCGCCGAAGAACGGCCGGCGGCCGGTGCCGCCTTCGGACCCGGCCTGGCCCGGCGGAATAAACGGGCCTTCAATGCCGAAATCGTGAGGGAGATCGAGCTGGCGCCAACCGCTGTCGTCAAACGCCGGGCTGACATACGGAACGTCGCCACCATAGTTGCCGTCAGGCTTGGGATAACGCTTCGCCGGATCAGCGATGAAGCTGTCTCCGGTAGGCAGAATATATTGGGCGATGCCCGAAGTGGGAGAGAACACGGGGGCGTTGGAGGCGGTGTTGCTGGCCGCGCCACCGCGCCCGCGCCCGGAACGCGGGGCGCGAGGATAGGTCAAATTATCCGTGATGCCCGGCGGATCGTTCCTGGTGAAGCGCCAGTCGTCATCAAGCGACACCCGCGCCAAATCCGCGGCGTTGGCCGGAACCACGGCCAGCGAGCCGAACGCCAGGGCCGTCAAGCAAGCGCGAATTGGAAGCAAACCGAACGGTCTCCAGATCTTCATGATTTGATTTGGTTGTTTCTGTTAAACGGCAAATTGTTTTCTTAAATTAATGGCGAAGCCATGGTTTTTCAGCCGGCTGAACATTCCCCAACTGCCTCTATTTCTCAAATTTCCACCAGTCAAAGTTCAGCAATGGCCCATTACCGCCGGTGAATCTAAATACCAGGTCGTGGACACCTTTCACATCATTCACTTTGCAAGATTGTGTGTTCCATTTGTCCCAGGCTCCCGTCGGCTCGATTTTTAAAGTGCCAACCAGCGTTCCCGAGGGATCATCCAGCCGGAGCTCGACCGAGACTCCATTGGTCACGCTGGCAACACTGGCATTGAATTTTGCCGCGCCCTGGTCGGTGAAATCCACATTGCAGACCTTGATATAAGAACCATCGTGGACGCCGGTCACATATACGCCCACATCGGCGCTGTTCGTGGTTTTGACGCCCGATTCCCACGCGATGGTTTCGGCCTCGACTCGCTGATAGGGATTGAGCGTGCCGGCGGGGGCCGCGCCTTCCTTCGTCATGTTCATCTGAACGATTGAGCAATCGGGATTAAACTTCATTTCGTCCACGCAAACGGAACGATGGAAACCGCCGCCGCCAGGTAGGGCGCCATTGTGATAAAACAGATAGGTGTGTCCCTTGTAGTCCACAACACCAGGATGATCCGTGAAGCTGCTGCCCTCGGTGGGCATCACCACCCCGCCATATTTCCACGGCCCGGCGGGACTTGGACCGGTTGAATAGCCGATATGTTCAGAAATGGGGCCAGCGGCAAAGATGAGGTAGTAAAGCGCGTTGCGCTTGTAGAGCCACGGCCCTTCTTCGTAGGTGGTCAGGCGTTTTGGATCATCCTTGCTGCGTTTGCCAAAAGCTTCAACGGTCATGTCCTGAACGACGAGACCGTGGTCACCGATACTCGTGTCGTAGGAGATCATGTCCTTGTTCAGCTTCACATACCAGCATCTCGGATTGCCCCAGCAAAGATAGGCCTGGCCGTCATCGTCAATGAACACAGTCGGATCAATGCTGTCATACTGGCCGCCGATCAGCGGTTTGCCGATGGGATCGGTAAACGGACCGAAAGGGCCATTGGTGGACACCAGCACCCCAATTCCGCGCCCCTGGAGCGGACAATACATATGCCATTTCCCGTCCCGTTCAATGCACTGGAGCGCCCACGCGCCGTTTTCAAAACCACCGCCCCAGCCGGACGCCGCCCATTTGAAATTCCGCAGCGTCGCCACCACGCCGTGATCCGTCCAATTGACCATGTCCGTGGACGAATAGCATCTCCAGTCCTTCATGGTGAAGAAGTTCTTCACCAGCACATCCTCATCGTGGTCGGCATACAGGTAGCAGACACCGTCAAGCACCACGGGCGCGGGATCGGCGGTGTAGATGGTCTGGACAACCGGGTTGAGCGCGTAGCATTTGGCGGCTGCCACGGCCATCGTCGCCCAAACCATTAGTTTGAGTTTCATCTTCACGCTCATTGTTCCGACTGCGATTTGAGCGTTCGACAACCTCGCCGGAGGGTTGGTCATGGCAGGGAAATTTTCACAGCCTTGCCGGTGTAATGGACGACGGCATCGGGCTTTTCGGTGATCGGAATTCCCGCGCCGTGGCCGGCTGATACCCAGACGATGTTAAATGTGCGCTCCTTCAACATGCCCGGGAATTCACCCGCGCGCTTGCCAATCTCCAATGTGCGCTTGGCCTCGTTCCAGGAAATCGGGATCGTCGCGTCTTTTCCTTTTTCGTAATCATAAGTGTCGCCCTCATCTTCATAGAGCGCGAACTTGCCGTCCGCGCCGCGGTAAATCCGCAATTCGATCGGATCGGCCGGTTTCTCGCTGGAATACTGGAGGAACGGTCCCATCGGGATAATCGAACCGGGCTTGACAAACAGCGGCAGGGTTTCAACCGGAGCCGCGGCTTCGACACTCTGGCCGGCGGCGGCAGTCTCGCCGGTCCAGAAATTATACCACGGCGCGCTGGTGGCGGGCAGATAAACGGACTGATTTGTGGCTCCGGCGGAGGTGACCGGAGTCACCATGATCGCCGGGCCGAAAAGATATTGATCGCCGATATTCAACACTTGCGGGTCCTTGGGAAAATCCATGACCAGCGGTCGCATAAAGGTGGTGCCTTCGGAAGTGATTTGCCACGCCGTCGAGTAGAGATACGGCAGGAGGCGGTAGCGCAAATTCAGATAGGTTCTCAGAATCTCCTGGGTGTTTTCCGGAAAACGCCAGAATTCCTTGCCCGGATTCAGGCCATAGGAACCATGCACGCGGAACATGGGACAAAAGGCGCTGAACTGGAACCAGCGAGAGAAAAGCTCGTCATATCGCGGATTGGTGGGGTCTCCGTTACCAGCGGAACGGTTGCCGAAAAACCCGCCGGTGTCGGTGTTCCAATACGGAATGCCCGAAAGCGAGAAATTCAGCCCGGCCGGGATTTGATTTTTTAAGACCTGCCAGGTCCCCTGGATGTCGCCCGACCAAGTGATGGCGCTATTGCGCTGCTGGCCGGCGTAGGCGGATCGGGTGAGGATGACGACTCGTTTCTTGTCGGTGGTGGCTCGTTGTCCTTGATAAATGCCCATCGAATGCATCAGGGGATAGGCGTTATAGACCGTGTAGCCGGGTCCGTCGGGGGTTTTGTAAGTGCGAAACTGCATTCCGCCGATTTCCGGCTCCGGCGCGTCCAGCCACCAGCCGTCCACGCCTTTGGCGAAGAGCTGATCGCGCATTTGCCTCCAATAAGTCTGCCGGCCCGAAACCGCGAACGGGTCATACCATTGCCCGTGGCCCGGCGGGAAGGCATACGACGTGATCTCCGAAAACATGCCGCCGACCGCGTTGAGTTCCTTGCTGTTGTCGCTGCCAAGATCAAATTTCGCCCACACGGAGATGAGCACATGGTAGTGCATATCGTGCAATTCTTTGAACATGGCCACCGGATCCGGGTAGCGATTGGTGTCAAACAAGTGCGAGCCCCACGTGTTGGTGCCCGGCGGCCAGTATTGCCAGTCCTGAATGATCCCGTCCACGGGCACTTTGAGTTCGCGCAACTTCGTGGCCACCCCGAGCAATTCCTCCTGGGAGGCGTAGCGCTCCTTGCATTGCCAGAAACCCAGTTCCCACTCGGGCATCAGCGGCGCCTCGCCGGTGAGATGGCGGTAGGCACCCATGGCCGTGTCAATCGTCCCGTCGCCGTAACAAAAATAATAATCAATCGCCTGGCCCGCTTCCGACGACCAGCGCACCGCTTTCTGCACGGCGTTCGATTCGCCCGTGGCGCTCGTTGTAATCGTCGTAACGGCGGGATTGTCCCAAAGCAGCACGTAACCCTTGCTCGAAGTCATCACCGGCACACCCACGTCCGTGTTGGCCTGGGCGAGCCGGACGCTGCCCCCGATGCCGGCACTGTAATCCCAGACGCCGCGCTGATGCTGGCCCAGGCCGTAAATGCCCTCATCCGGCGCCAGCTCGAAGGTTTGGGCGCAGGACGTGACCACCGCGCCCGCCACCGTCGTGGGGGCGATCCGGCGGCCTTCCGCCGCTTCCTGCAGCAAGCGATGCCCGGCGGAGTCGAGAAAACTCACCGCGCCGGTCGCGCGGTCAACCCGCGCTTGAATCTCATCCGTGCGCAGAATGACTTCGCCTTTGGCGTCGCTCAACGTCCATTTTGCGCGGTCCGGTTTGGCGACGACGGACAAGCTGGCCAGGTCCGGCAAACTGTTTGACGCCGCGTAAGTCACGCGGATGATGCGCGGCGAATAGACCTCCAGCCGCAGCACGCCGGGATTCATTTGCAGCGTGGCGCCGTCGGAATCTTTTTTGACGCCGACCACGGCCGAGGGAGCGGCAGTTATTTGCGCGCTGGAAAAACAAAGGGCGCAGAAAAACAGCGTCTTAAGGAAACATTTCATAGGAGCAGTGGTTTTGGATTTGTTTTGTGTTCTCATGTTGTCGGTGGTCTTTCATTGCTTTGGTTTCAATTCAATGACACAGCCGCCGCCGCGCCGCAGGGCAAGCTGCACGACGTCGCCGCGTTTGGCGGTCTTTTCCCCGCGCTGCCAGACGTCGTCGCGGTCCGGCGCGTCGCCCAGTTGAATCATTTGATATTGGCCGAGCGCGAGAAAATTCAGCGGCAGGTCCAACGTCGTGGCGTCCGAGCCGTTGATGACGCCGATGAACCAGGTTTTTCCGCTGCGGCGCGCGAAGGCGGCGCATTTGCCGATGTCGCTGCCGGGCAGGACGATGGTTTCATCCCACACGGAAGGGATTGCCTTGAGCACGTCCAGCGCCGGATTGTTCAGATAATTCGTCGGGTGGTCCGCATAGCAGAGAAACGGCGAGGTGAAAACAATCGCCTGCGCCAGTTCGCGCGCCCAGGTGTAGCCGCGCAGTTCCTTGGGGTTGAAAACGGTCGGCGTGTAATCCGCAGGCCCGATCACGAACCGAGTGAAGGGCAGGATGCAATCGTGCTCCGGCGGCAGCGTGCGGTGGTAGCGCAAAATGTGATACTCGTGGCCGCGGATGGATTCGCGGGTGATTTCGTTCGGCCACGTGCGTTCAAGGCCGACCGGTTTGTTCGCGCCGTGAAAATCAATCATCAGCTTTCTCGCGGCGGCATCGCGCAGTGTTTCGTCATACCAATTGACCCAGCGCAGGTTGGCTTCCGGCTGGAAATCAATTTTTACCCCGACCACGCCCAAGGCAGCCGCATGGTCGAGAAGGTTGGTGCGCCGGGCGGCGTTTGGAACTTCGTTGCTGTTGACCCAAATCCAAATCTTCACGCCGCGCGATTTCGCGTAATCGCATACCTCGCGCAAGCAGGCCCAATTGTCCTTGCCATCGGCCTTCCAATTTCTCCAGCCTTCGTCCACGAGGTAATACTCGAACCCGAGGTCCTTCGTCCAATCCACCCACTGATGTTGATCGGCGTAAACCGGATCGCCGCTGGACCACCATTGCCACGAGGAACGCCCCGGTTGAATCCATGAAGCTTTGGCCAGTTCGGGCGGCGCGGGTGGACAGAGGTTGCGAACGAGGTCGCTGTTCACCAGCGCATTGAGATCGCGCGCCAGCAGTGTCACGCGCCACGGCTGCACGACCGCGTCGTCAGTCGTCCAGCCGTTCCGGTCAGAGGGCGCATGAAATATTGTCCGCAGCGAATGGCCGGCCGTGGCCTGCACTTCCGCGTCGCTGTAATTCAAAAGGTTCGCCTCCGTGATAAGCGCGTAGCCGCCGCCGGGCAACGTGAAGGTGATCGGCAGCGGAAGTTTCCTTCCGTAGGACAAATCGTTCAGCGGGCTGCTCTGGAAAATTCCCTCATAGTTGACCGGGTCCGGCTGGAACCACGCCAGCGGATTGCCGGACAATTTCCATTCCGTCGCCTCGCCGTTGATTTTCCGGCCGGGCTTCGCCGCCAGCCGCGAGCGCAACGCCACGCCGTCATTGTAGGCGCGCACATCGAGTTCGTAAGTTTCGCCGGTCGCCGTGCGGACTGACACCGTGGTTTCGCGGCAGTTGTTTGCCGCCTGTGAATGGCCGCCAAACATCGAATACGATTCGTGAATTCTGCGCGAAGAAGTTTTGCCCAGCCGGGCGTCCACGCCGAGGTCAACGCCGTCCGCGACGATGCCGAAGCGAGATTTGCTGACGACTTCGCGTCCGTCAAGGAAAACGGAATAACTCAACCCGCCGGCGTCAGTCAGGGCGACGACGGCCTTGCCGTCGGGCGAACTGACTTTGACTTCCGCGGACTGGAGCGCCGCGCCAAATGAAAATATCCAGGCCAGCGTGAGAACGAAGGTTTTCATGGATTGCATATGTGTGCCGGTGTTCACTGCTCGTTTGCTGTTCGTTTAGTCATGGCAAATTCCGGTGTCGGGAATCCGATTTTGCGGTCATCAACCGCCGGTGATAGTCATCGGCAGTTTCAGCCGGATGTCGTCCGACGCCGCGCCGACCAGGAATTCGTATTGTCCCGGTTCGACCATGTATTGTTCTTTCTCCGTGTCCCAGTAGCGCAGGCGTTCGGCCGGCACTTCGACCGTCACCTTGCCCGATTCGCCACGCTTCAGGTGCACGCGGGCAAATCCGCACAGCGCCAGTTTCGGCTGTTGCACCGCCGAATTGACGTGGCGGAAATACACCTGCGCCACTTCGTCGCCGTCCACTTTGCCGGAGTTCTTCACGGTGAACGTCACTTTCGCTGTGTCGGTCGCGGCCATCTTCTTCGACGCCAGCTTGCCGCTGGCAAAATCGAACTTGGTGTAGCTCAAGCCGTGACCGAACGCATAGAGCGGCTGGCCCGTGTAATAGCGGTAGGTGCGATTGGCCATGGAATAGTTGGTGAAGGCGGGCAAATCCGTGGTGGCGCGGTAGAAAGTGATCGGCAGGTGGCCGGAAGGATTGACCTGGCCGAAAAGGACTTCAGCCACGGCCTGGCCGCCCGACTCGCCCGGATACCACGCCTGAAGAATCGCGGGCAGGTTGGCGGCTTCCCACGGCAACGCAATGGCCGATCCGCTGCAATTGACCATGACCATCGGTTTACCGGTGGCCTGGAGCGCCCGCACCAGTTTTTCCTGAACTCCGGGCAGTTCAATCGAGTTGCGATCGAACCCTTCGCCTTCCTGCGCCGGGGTGAGGCCGCCTACATAAATGATCACGTCCGCATTCGATGCATTCGCCAGCGCTTCGGCGGCCAGTTCCGCCAGCGGACGGGTCGTGGTGTTGTCCTGGGCGCTCCACGCGGCGGTCGCCGTATTGGTGGTGATGGGAGTCCCCAGCGCGAACGTGACTTCGATGTTCGTCCCGGCCAGTTTTTGGATGCCGTCCAGAATGGAGATCGGGCGGGAAGCGGACCCGTGGTAATTGCCCTCCAGCATGGAGGTTGATTTGCCGTTCGGCCCGATGACCGCGATGCGTTTGAGTTTGGAACGGTCCAGCGGGAGGATGCCGTCGTTCTTCAGGAGCACCAGCGATTGCCGCGCCAATTCGAGAGCCACCTCCTGGTGTTCGGGCGTGTCGTTGTCCTTGATGGTGTATTTTGAATATGGAACCTTGTCCGCCGGATCGAACAATCCGAGTTTGAACCGCGTCCACAAGGTGTAATACAGCGCCTGGTCAATATCCTTATCCGTCACCAAATTTTGCTGGACCGCGCGAACCAGCGCGTTGTAATCGCTGCCGCAACAGAGATTGCAGCCGGCCTTGATGGTGTCGGCCGCCGCCTCTTCCGGCGTTTTCGCGTAATGGTGTGACCGCCAAATGTCGCCGATGGCGTCGCAATCCGAAACCACGTAACCGTCAAAGCCCCATTTTTTGCGGAGCAGATCGTCAATCAGCAACGTGCTCGCGCAGCAGGGAACGCCCAGGACGGAATTGTAAGCGCCCATGACGCCGGCGACGTGGCCTTCGCGCACCACGCGTTCGAATTGCGGCAGATAGGTCTCATACAAGTCGCGTTCGGACGGCTCGGCATCAAAACGGTGCCGCAGCGATTCCGGACCGCTGTGGACCGCGTAATGTTTCGCGCAGGCCATCGAAAGCATGTAATTGGGATCGTCGCCCTGGATGCCTTTGACGAACTGGACTCCAATTTCGCCGGTCAAATAAGGGTCTTCACCGTAAGTTTCCTGGCCGCGGCCCCAGCGCGGGTCGCGGAAAATGTTGATATTCGGCGTCCAGAACGTCATCCCATACCACCATTTGGAATCGCCGTTGTGCGCGCTGGCGTAATCGTTGAATTTCGCGCGGCCCTCCACGCCGATGATGTGGCCTTCCTGATGAAACAAGACCGGGTTCCACGAGGAAGCCGCGCCAACGGGTTCCGGGAAAACGGTGGCGGCGCCGTTGTTGGCAACACCGTGCAACGCTTCGTTCCAGTAATCATAGGCCGGCAGGCCGATCCGCGGAATGCCCGGCGCGGCGTTTTTCAGTTGCGCGACTTTTTCGGCCAGCGACATGCGGCGGATCAAATCATCCTCGCGCGTTTTCAGGGGCTTGGTCGGGTCGCGCCAGATCGGCGGATCGCTGATTTCGGGTATGCGCACGGCGGCGGCGGAAAAAGCGTCGGCCAGTTCCGAGGCGCTGAACGACACAATTGATTCTCCCGATTCGTTCTTGATTTGAATCGTGTTAAACTTTGCGTTGCCCTTGCTGGCCACGAAGGAAATCTTCAGTGGTCCCCGCAGGGAATCATCCTCATGATTCACGGAGCCGGTGATGGTCGCCACTTTTCGCGCGCCGCCCGCCGCGGCAAAGATGTCAAAGTTTTTCGCCAGGGAACTCTCGCCCGCGCTGACGTCAAATACCCGTTCGCCGGCAGCGCTGGCAACCGTCTCCGCCGCGCCGATCGTGATGGTGTATTTGCCCGCCGGCACTTGCGCCAGCGTCACGGCGAAATTCGTGCCGTTGACATCTTCGCGGAACTCGGCCGAGTTGGCGCCGGCGCCGTCAATGATCACCGAGGAGCCATCCTTGTGGTGGGTGAAACTGCCGCTGACACTCACTTGCGGACCACAGGAAGCGCAGATTTCATCGCCAGCTGAAGCAGGAGCAACATAAATCAACCACCCGGCGAGCAACGGGGTGAGAGCGGCTGACATTTTCGAACGGGTCGGCGTGGTTTTCATGGCATTGTCTCGATTCGGTGGACAGCGGATGTTTTATTTGAGTTGCGTTCCAAAGTCCACAGGGAACTGGCAGCCGAACACGCTGCGGAACCGCGTCCGGTTGCAGCCGACATCGATCCACTCGCAGACGGCCTGCCCACGCGATGGCGCAATTGGAGTTTTTGTCAAATTCATGTATTTGCGCCGGACTGAAATTTCAAAGTGCATGGTGTTATGCGGTTCAGCTCACACCATTACCCAAAATCTGTCCACCAAATCGAGGCAAGGCCATGGCAAAACACGTCGCTGTAATTTATAAGGTTACCATCCCGTTTCATTGCACGGAATCTGACAAATGGTATGTGACAAATGTCACTTTCCCCAGAAATCCCAATTTCGCAAAACACGGTGAAATCGTCTCCGGCTTAATTCTGCTTTAATTGAGTATGGTGTATATTGGGTTTATGATACAGATGATTACGAACACCATTCCGGTGCGGTCGTTTACACTGTGCCGGCGTCAATACAGGTGTGGATGAAACCGTCTTTTGCCGCCGGATTTGGTCGTTAAATTACAACAGAACCCGTTATTTGGCAGGAAACGCAGAGCGACAGCTTTAAAGATTCCAGGCGCCAACTTTCAGATCCAATGAGAACAATCCCATTCCTTAAATTCCGGTTCACAGCTTCGATCATGGCCGTTATTTTCTCATTCATCAGTTGTCGAACCGAAGCGCAGATGACGATCCCGCGCGGCCGCCCGCACCTGAATGCGGCCCGGACCACGTTCGTGGCCGACAATGGCGAGGATCTGCGCGGCCCGTTCACGTCCACCGAATGGACGGGACCGGTGCCGGCGCAAAACATCGCGAACATTAGGAACCTTGGCTTCAACGCCGTGCATCTTTACGCGGAGGATTTTAACACGAACTATCCCAACTCGGGCAGCGCGCCGGGCTACTCGGCTGCGAACGTTGACGTGATCGTGGCGGCGACCCGGACCAACGGGCTTTATCTAATCATCACCATCGGCAACGGCGCCTATAACGGAAACTACAATGCGGCCTACATCACTAATTTTTGGAAATTTTACGCGCCGCGTTATGCCAACGAGACGCACGTCCTTTTTGAAATTCAAAACGAACCGGTTGCCTGGGGGCCGCCATATTCGTCCGCCAGCGCCACACCGCCCGGAGCGGTCAGCATGGAAATTGCCGCTTACAACGTCATCCGCCAATACGCGCCGAACACGCCGGTGTTGCTGTTCACTTATGCGGTGTTTGGCGGCACGGGAGGAACGTCCGCCGCCCTGACGGATATCCAAGCCTTCAACACGGCGGTCTTTGGCAATGCGAACCATGTTTGGACCAACGAAGCCGTGGCGTTCCACGGCTACGCGGGATGGCAAAACACTATAACGGCCGCTTCAGGACTGATCAATGCGGGCTATCCCTGCGTCATGACCGAGGAATACGGGACGCCGTGGGGAACTGGTTTGACCACCCTTGATGCCGAACTTATGTGGGAATTGGAACGTATTGGCGTCTCCTGGCTGACCTTCCAATATATCCCGCCCACCGGCGTGTCAACGGACATAACGCAGCCCAAGATTTATTCAAATATTGTCGTCAACGCCGGCCTTTCCTGGAGTCCCGATTACGGCAATTTCCCGTCGGTGCGCAGGGTGTATGGCAACAGCGGAGAGCCTTGGACAATTCCGGCAAGTTATGTGAACAATTTTCTGACCGGCACACCCCTTACCATCCAGGCGGAAAATTTTGACACCGGCGGAGAAGGCGTGGCCTATCATGTTACGAACACAGTAAATGCGACAATTTATCGCCCCACCGAGACGGTGCCCATTGAAGCCACAACGGACACCGGCGGTGGTTACGATGTCACCGGCACGGCGGCTGGTGAATGGATCGAATACACCATTCGGATTCAAGTGCCGGGATATTACAACCTGTCGCTGCGCTATGCCGCTCCCACCAATGGCTGCGCCGTGCAATTGACGGGTTGTCGCCAAGACGAAATCGGCTTGAGCGATAATGAAACGGGCATTTGGAGCCTGCCCAGCACGGGGTCTTCCGCGACTTGGATGATTGCAACCCAGCAGGTGCTTCTGGCGCCGGGCACCCAGAGAATGCGGCTGAATATTTTGAGCGGCGGATTTAGTTTGAACTGGATGCAACTCACCCCGGCGGCCACCGGCCTTGTTCCCAGCGGCACTTACACTCTCCTGAACGCCGCCAACACCCTCGCGTTTAACGGTGTGACCGGCAGCGGCACCGTCACCGCCACCAATTATTCCGGCTCGACTTATCAGCAATGGAACCTCCAGCACATCGGCGGCGGCCAATACAAAATCACCGCCGCCGCGAACGGCTGGAGTTGGAATTTGAACAACGGCACCCTCGGTTTCACCTCCGGCTGGGGCACCGGCGGCGGCCAGTGTTTCATTGTCACACCGACCAGCGGCGGCTTCTACACTATTTTACCCGTCTCCAATGGCGAACCATTGGGAACCTCCGCTACCAACCAAAACACCATTGACCAGCAATTCTTGTCCGGGAACGCCAACCAGTTGTGGGCGCTCGCCTCTCCAACCGCTCCGGTATTCCCTGCGGGCTTGAGTGCCGCGGCCATCTCCACCACCCAAGTGAGCCTGGCCTGGAACCCTGTCACGGGCGCGACCAGTTACAACGTCAAACGTTCGGTGACCAGCGGCGGGCCTTACGCCACCGTCGCCACCGGCATCACTGCCACCACCTACGCCGACACCGTCGCTGCCGGCATGAGATACTACTACGTGGTCAGCGCCGTCGCCGGCGGCTCCGAAAGTCCGAACAGTTGGGAGGCCACCTGTTTGCCCTATCCGTGGTTGACGCAAGACATCGGCACGGTGGGGCTGACTGGAAGCGGGATTTATAGCAACGGCGCATTCACGGCGACCGGGTCCGGGGCGGACATCTGGGGCACTGCTGACGCGCTCCGTTATGTTTGTGTGCCGGTGACTGGAAATTGCACCATCATCGCCCGCGTCACCTCGGTTCAAAACATTGATCCGTGGTCAAAAGCCGGGATCATGATCCGCGCGAGCACCAACGCCAATGCGATGAACGCCTACATCGCGGTGACGCCGGGCAACGGCGTAACCTGGCAAACCCGTTCAAGCACCGGCGGCTCCACTGGCAACTCCGCCACCAGTGGCCTGATCGCGCCTTATTGGGTCAAGCTCGTGCGGAGCGAAAACACATTCACGGGATACCGTTCGCCCGATGGCGTGACTTGGACCCAGCAAGGAACCGCGACGTTCGCCATGGCGTCCACAGTGTATGTCGGCTTGGCGGTCACTGCCCACAACAACTCCAGTCTGTGCGCCGCCACGTTAGACAACGTCACCGGACCCGGGTGGGCAAATCCCGCTCCGCCGGAAGTCCCGGCCAATCTGGCCGCGACCGTGACCAAGTGGAACGTGAGTTTGACCTGGACAGCTTCCGGCACCGCCACCTGCTACAACGTAAAACGGGCGGTCACTTTCGGCGGGCCTTACACCGTCATCGCCAATGTCACCACGACGAACTACACCGACGCGACGGCGGCCAATAACACAAGTTATTATTACGTGGTTTCAGCCGTGAACGTGGCCGGCGAAAGCGCGAACTCGGCCCAAGCCAGTGTGGCGGCGCAAGCCTTCACGCCCACGGGATTGTCGGCCACGCCGGTTTCTGCCAGTCAAGTGAGTCTTGTCTGGAATGCCTTTACCAACGCGGCCAGTTACAATTTGAAGCGTTCGCCTGTCAGTGGCGGACCTTACACAACCGTCGCGACCGGCATTGTCACAACCAATTACACCGACACGGTCGCCGTCGGGATGAAATTTTACTACGTGGTCAGCGCCATCTCCGGCGGCGCGGAAACTCCGAACAGTCCGGAGGCAACCATCGCCCTGCCCTATCCCTGGCTGACACAGGACGTGGGAACGGTGGGCGTCACGGGCAGCGCCAGCTTCAGCAATGGCGTGTTCCCGCTGACCGGGGCGGGCGCGGATATTCAAAGCACAGCCGACGCCTTCCGCTACGTCTTCGTGCCCGCGAACGGCGATTGCACCATCATCGCGCGCGTTGTGTCGGTGCAAAATGTCAATGCCTGGTCCAAGGCGGGCTTGATGATTCGTGAAAGCCTGAACGTGAATGCGGCCAACGCCTTCATTGCTTTAACGCCGGGCAACGGCGTGACGTGGCAATATCGTTCCAGCGCTGGCGGCAGCACCACCTATAACAACACAACGGGGTTGAACGCGCCCTACTGGGTCAAGCTAGTGCGGAGCGGAAACACGTTCGCGGGCTACCGTTCACCCGACAGCGTGAACTGGACTCTGCAAGGAAGCGCCGCGTTCACCGTGGCATCTACGGTGTATGTCGGCCTGGCACTGTCAAGCCACGACAGCTCAAACCTGGTTCCAGCGACGTTTGACAACGTAACGGCGCCGGGGTGGGCGATATCTGCTCCAGCCGCGGCGCCAGCCGGTTTAAGAGCAACGACAGTGTCCGGCAGCCAGATCAATTTGATCTGGAACCCTTCGGCAAATGCCACGAGCTACAACATCAAATGTTCCACAGCGGGCGGCGATCCTTATGCGCTGATCGCGAGCGGGGTGGCTGCAACGAATTATTGCCAAACCGGTCTCCCCAGCACGAGCACTTTCTATTACGTGGTCAGCGCCCTGAATTCCAACGGCGAGAGCACCAACAGCGTGCAAGTCAGCGCGACAACCTTTGCACCCAACACCTGGCCCACCTTGGCGGCGTCGGCGAGTGGCGCTCGTCTGGTATTGCAAGTCGACGGAGCGACCGGGCCGGATTACGAAATTCAGGCTTCCACCGACTTGGCCAATTGGAATCCGGTTTTCACAACCAATTCGCCAACGATGCCGTTTGTTTGGTCGGGCGCCACCACCAACGGCCCCTTGAATTTCTTCCGCGTCGTTGTCGGGCCGCCGCTGCCATGACCCTCCGTTCCCATTCCGATTTTAAACGGAAGCCGGTTGCGGCATTGGTTCTGTGGGCGGCAACCTCAGCCTCTTTGACCGCCTTGTCCGCAACGCCGGGAACAAATCCAATCATCACGGAAGTTTACACGGCGGATCCGGCGCCGCTGGTCGTGGGCAACACGGTTTATCTTTACACCGGGCACGACGAGCCGAATTCCAGTTTCTACACCATGAACAACTGGCGGTGTTATTCGTCGCAGGACATGACGAATTGGACGTCACACGGCTCGATCTTGTCTTGGACGAATTTCGCCTGGGCCTCCGGCAGCGCCTGGGCCGGGCAGTGCGTTGGCCCCATCAACGGCAGGTATTATTGGTATGTGCCGATGCAAGGCAGCGGCGGCTACGGCGGATTTAACATCGGCGTGGCCGTGTCGGACAGCCCGACCGGGCCGTTCCAGGACGCGCGCGGCACGCCGCTGATTACCGACGGGATGACAACCGGCGGTGATGTTTGGGACGACATTGATCCCACAGTGTTCACGGATACCAACGGGATAAGCTGGCTCGGTTGGGGACACGGCACGTTTTATCTGGCCCAACTCGCAGCCAACATGACAAACCTCGTCGGATCCATCCAGGCTTACCACCTGCCATATTACACCGAAGGTCCCTGGCTCCATCGGCGCGGCGACATCTATTACCTCTCTTACGCGTCCATTGACACCGGCGCGGAAAAGATTCGTTACGCCACCGCGCCGTCCATCACCGGGCCGTGGACGCCGCGCGGCCTGATTACCGGAAATCCCAATAACAGTTATACCATCCAAGACGGAATCATCGAATTCAAAGGCCAGTCTTATATGTTCTACCATAACGGCGCTCTTTCTGGTGGCGGCAGCTTCGACCGGAGCGTGTGCGTGGATTATCTTTACTACAATCCAGACGGAACAATTCAACCGGTGATCCAGACCACGGTGGGAGTCAGCACGCCGCCGCAGAACGACAATCTTCCGGTCGGCTTTGCCGTCACGCCGTCGCCGGCCAATGGCGCGACGAACGTTTCGTGGAGTCCGCAGTTGGGCTGGCTGCCTGGCGTCAATGCGGTCGCCCACGCGGTCTATGTCGGCGTCAGTTCCAATGCCGTGGCGCAGGCCAGCTTCGCCTCGCCAGAATATCAGGGAACCTCGGCAACGACGAACTTCAGTCCATCGGCGCTCAACCGGCAAACGACTTACTTCTGGCGCGCGGATGAAATTCGCGGAACCAACGTGAGCCATGGCGCGGTCTGGTCGTTCACCACGGGTCCGCTCCTGGCGCATCGGTATGGCTTCCTTGTAATCGGCGGCACCACTGTGGCCGATTCCTCGGGTGGCCCGGCGTGGACGGGGACGTTGCCCAATGGCGGCACGCTGACCGGGAGTCAGCTGACACTCTCATCCACCTCACAGCAACACGTCAAGTTCCCGGCGGGAATTGTCGGTTCATTGAGCGGCATTACGATCATGACTTGGGTCAATCTCAACCCGAACGTGAACTGGAGCCGGATTTTTGACTTCGGGAACAACACGACGACTTACATGTATTTGACTCCGCAAAACGGAAGCGGCAAGCCCCAATTCGCCATTACCACCAGCGGAGCCGGAGGCGAACAAACGGTTTCTTGCACCAACACCTTGAGCACAAATGTCTGGCACCAGGTGGCCGTCACTTTGGCGGGCGGGGCCGACACTCTTTATCTTGACGGTGTTCCAGTTGGCGCCAATCCCAACATGACCATTAACCCGTCGAGTTTGGGCAATACCGCCAACAATTACATCGGCAAATCGCAATACGGCTCTGATCCCTATCTGAACGGCTCGATTAAAGAGTTCCGCATTTACAACGGCGCGCTGTCGGCAACGGACGTTGCCCAAGCCTGGTCTTCAGGATCGGCGCAAGTGAGCCTGAATCTGCCTTATCCTTGGATGACGCAGGACATCGGCGCGGTCGGGGTCGCGGGGACCGCGGCCTGTAGCAACGGCGTGTTTATGGCGAAGGGAGCGGGAGAGGACATTCAAGGCTCCGCCGACGCTTTCCGCTTCGTCTGCGTGCCCGCGGCCGGGGATTGCGCCATCGTGGCCCGCGTCGCCTCATTGCAAAACGTCAATGTCTGGTCCAAGGCGGGCGTGATGATTCGTGAGAGCCTGAACGTGGACGCGGCCAACGCCTTCATCGGCGTGACGCCGGGCAACGGAGTGACCTGGCAATCCCGTTCGAGCACCGGGGGCGGCACCGCTTGGAACAACACCGGCGGCCTGAATGCGCCGTATTGGATCTTGCTGGCGCGCAGCGGAAACACGTTCACTGGCTACCGGTCCGCCGACGGCGTGAACTGGACACAGCAGGGCATCGCGACGAACATCATGTTGTCCAATGTTTATATCGGCCTGGCGGTGACGAGCCACGACATTTCCGGTTTATGCACGGCCATGCTCGACAATGTGACGGCGCCCGGTTGGACGGTTTCCGCCCCGCCGATGATGAATGCGCAGTTGACTGGAGCGAACATGACCCTGTCGTGGCCGCTGGCCAACGCCGGTTTCATGTTGCAATCCTGCGCCGACCTGGGCTCGCGGAACTGGCAGGCTGTTTCATCGCCGTCACCGCATATCGCCGGCGGCCAATGGCGGGTGTCGCTGCCGCCGCCGGGCAATGCCGACTTGTTGTATTACCGATTGTCGAAGTGACGCTGATTGACGCATGAACAAAAAATACTCGTTCCCTTGTTTGCTGCTGGCCGCTTGCCTTGGGCTTTTCATGGCGTCGCCGACAAAAGCGGCTTCGCTCCAGTTGGTGGCCAGCGACTGGGGAACCAACGGCGTGCCAACCAATGTCATCATGTATGTTTACGTGCCGGACAAAGTAGTCACGAATCCTCCGATTCTGGTTCTCCTGCACTACTGGGGTGGTGGAGCTGGTGGCGTTTTTGCCGAGGCGCAGTGGGGCGGCATCGTGGCGGCGGCCGACGCAGTATGGCTTCATCATGGTCGTCCCGCAAACGCCCGACTGTTGGGACGCGAATTCGGCGCAGTCCCTCACGCACAACGGTGGCGGTCAGACGGAAGCCATCGCCCACATGGTGAACTACACGGTCTCCCACTATCACGCCAACGCGGATCGGGTTTATGTGACCGGAACCTCCTGCGGGGCCATGATGACAGAAGCGTTGCTCGCGGCATATCCCGATATTTTCACGGCAGGCGCCGCGTTCGCGGGCCAGGCGGTCGGCGGCGCGTGGACTCCGGTCACGCACACGGCGCAACAGTGGGGAGACATCGTTCGCGCCGCGTATCCGGGATATTCGGGACGCCGCCCCCGCGTCCAACTCTGGCACGGCACGGCGGATGGCATCATCAATTACAGCAACCAGGTCGAAGCCATCATGCAATGGGGCAATGTCCTGGGCTTGGCCGTCAATCTGACGACGACCGCCACGGGGGTGAAGATTGGCAGTATCACAAATGATTGGACGCATCAGGTCTGGAAGGATTCGTGCGGCAACACGCTGCTCGACGCCTGGTCGGAGATTGACGGCGGGCACGGCACGGACGCGAATCTTAACGCGCAATATGTTATTCCTTTCCTGGGTCTAGATCACGTGGGCCCTTCCGATCCGGTGGCGCCATGTGACAGGCCAGGCGGCTTGGTCGCGATGGCCACCAATTCCAATCGTGTCAAAATCTCGTGGAATGCCTTCACCAACGCGACCGGCTACAACGTCAAGCGTTCGACGGTCAGCGGTGGTCCTTACCCGCCCATCGCGACGGGTGTCGCCTCCACCAACTACACGGACGCAGTCGCTTCTGTCCGGGATGGATACTATTATGTCGTCAGCGCCATGGATGGGGGCGCGGAAACACCTGACAGCCCCGAAGTGGCGGTGAGTTTTCCGAAGCTGGCAGGCGGCATCATCGGCACGGCGGGTTCGTATAACAACGGGGGCAACACCATCACCAATGTGTTTGATGACAACTTGAGCACGTTCTTCGACGGGCCCAACAGTTCCAACGGCAACGGCTGCTGGGTGGGGCTGGATTTTGGCGCCGGCGTCAGCAATGTCATCACGCAAATCAACTATTGTCCGCGTTCGGGCTTTGAAGGGCGCATGGTGGGCGGCGTTTTTCAGGGTGCGAATCAGTCGAACTTCAGCGACGCCGTCACGCTGTTTACGATAGGAACACAGCCCGCCTCCGGCACGTTCACCTCGGTGGACATCGCCAACGCCACGGCGTTTCGCTTTGTCCGGTATCTATCGCCCAACGGCGGGTGGGGCAACGTGGGCGAGTTGCAGTTTTACGGCTACCTCTCGGCCGTCTCCGCCCAGGCCCCCACCGGCTTGAGCGCCACTGCCGTCTCTGCGAGCCAGGTCAACCTGGTCTGGAACGCGTTGGCGAGCGGGGCGGCTTACATCGTGAAGCGTTCGACGACTAACGGGGGTTCCTTCAGCACCGTCGCCAGTGGACTGGCCACGACGAGTTACCAGGACAGCAACCTGGCCGGCGGCACCGTTTATTACTACGCCGTCAGCGCGGTGATCTCTGGCAACGAAACGCGGAACAGCGCAACCGCCACCGCGACGACAGCGTCGCCCACGGCGGGGTCTCTGGTTCATCGTTACAGCTTCAGCGAGACGGGCGGCACAACCGTCGCCGATTCGGTGGGCGGACCAGTTTGGACGGGGACATTGCCCAATGGCGGTGCGCTGGCAGGCGGCCAGTTGACCTTGTCCTCCGGCTCGCAGCAATACGCGAGCCTGCCGGCGGGCATAGTCGGATCGTTGAGCAATTTCACAATCATGGCCTGGATCAACTTGAATTCGTCATCCAATTGGAGCCGGGTATTTGATTTTGGCGGCGATACGACGAACAACATGTTCCTGACGCCGCAGAATGGGATCACCGGCAATCTGCGGTTTGCGATTACGACCAACGGCGGAGGCAATGAGCAACAGATCAATTGCAGTTCCACGTTGTCCACGGGCGCGTGGCACCAGGTGGCGGTGACGTTGAATGCCCAAACGGGGGTTCTTTACCTGGATGGAGTTGCCGCGGGGACAAACAATTCGATGACCCTCAATCCGTTGAGTTTGGGCCGCGCCGCGAACAATTACCTGGGCAAATCCCAGTATCCTGATCCCTATTTCGACGGCTCGCTGGAGGAGTTTCGGATTTACAATGTTGGGTTGTCGGCCGGAGAGATTGCGGCCACCGCCGTGCTGGGGCCGGGCCAATCGTTGAGCACCAACAGCCCGCCCGTCGGCTTGGCGACGGTGGGCACCAGCCTCACCCTGTCTTGGCCGCTGGCATCGGCGGGCTTCATGCTCCAGTCAACCACCAATCTCGCTTCGGGCAACTGGACAACCGCCACGTCGGTTGCGCCACAGCTCGTCAGCAATCAGTGGCAAATGACCCTGTGCCAAAGGAGCAATAACGCGACGTTTTATCGTCTGGTTAAGTGAATACGAGGATGGAAGCTGACGCAAGGAGCCGACAACGATCAGGTTCTGGCTGCGACGCGGAATGGCATCGCAGCATACAAATTCCGAACAAGGCCGTCGGGGGCGCTTCTTACTCGACCGGCTTCAACCACTGTCGCGGTGTGCAGCGGTTTGCACCGGCGGCGGCGGTCGGGAACCAATGGCCCGCTGCTTTTCGCCTTCGCTCAAAAAAACCAGCCAACCCGCATTTTTCCCGACGGTGTCATTGATTTCGGCCTCGCTCAAAATCATGCATGCCGTCGAGAGGGCATCTGATTCGGCGGCGGTGTCGGCCAATGCCCAGACGCGATTTCGCAATGCCGCCGGCGTGCCGGTGCGCGGATCCAGAATGTGCGCTCCTTTCACCGCCAAGCCGGAGCCGCTCAACGAGGCGTTTTTCAGCCAGAACCGTCCCGGCGAATTGTCTCCGCCCAGCCCGCATGACCAGCCGGAAGTTTCCGGCGGCGCGGCGCCGGCGAGGATGCTGCTGCCGCCGGCGACGAGCAGGAACGCCGGGCATTCCCACTCGCGCAAAACTTCCGCCATGCGGTCGAGCGCAAATCCCTTGCCGATGGCGCCGAGATCAAACTCCAGCTTCCCGCCGTCGCAGCGGATTGAAAATCGTTCCTTCAGCAGGGTCCATTGAGGTTCGCTCGGCTGCGTTTGCAGCGCGGCGGCAGTCACGGAAAACGCGCCGCCGGTGGCGAGTTCCATCCTTTGCGCGATTTCCAGGCAGGCAAACACCGGCTCGCTCAAGCGCAGCGTTTCGCCGGGCGCAAGCTGCGCGATTTGGGAAATCTCGCTGTTCGCGCGAAACCGGCTCAAGAGTAATTCCAACCGGCCCGCCAGCTCGAACACCGCTTGCGCCGCCTGTGCCGCGTAATTTTTCTCCTCGCCGGCGATGCGCACTTGAAATTGCGCCGCCATGGCGTAGTGGTTGAAAACGTGGATCTCGCTCATGGCGCGGCCTCCTGTGGCGGCCAAAGGATGATGACGACTTCGGGCCGGACGCCGAAAAATTCCGGGCGACGGTCCGTTAATTTGCCACCGAGCTTCTCCGCCGCTTCCGGCGACGTGATGTAAAAATCCGCGGCGCCGGGGTCCTGATCCGGCTGCCAGAAACCGACCCGCGAAAATTTCCGCAGATACCACGGCAACGGCCACGGATCGGCGGACACGACGGCGATGAGCGGTTGCGCGAGATTTTCATCCTTGGCCAATTGCTCCAGCCGCGGCGGCAATCGGAGCAAATCCACGACGGTGTGCGCGTAGGCCAGCGGATTTTTTTCATCCGCCGGCTTGTCGAAGGCGAGGGTTTTGGTTTGCCCTCCGAGAATTGCCAGCAAGACTACGATGGCGATCGCGACCACCCATCGTCCGGCTGAATTCTTCATTTGCGACCAAATACCTTCCACGCCGACGCCGGCGAGCAACGCCAGCGGCAGCCAGAGGTCCAGCGCCAGCCACGGAGTTTTGTAGGAAATGGCCGAGTAAACCAGAAAAACCAGCGCGCCGTAAATTGCCAGCAGCAGGCCCGTTTTGCGGATGCCGGCGACGGCATCGCGAATTGCCATGTAAACTCCGAGAATGGCCAGCGGAAACAAAATGAACGTCGGAGCGAGCAGGTGGAAATAATAGCCGAACGGTTTCTCGTGTCCTTCGCCGGCAGCGCGGGCGGCCAGATGCGGCCCGGCCCGGCCCAAATCCGCCAGCGCCCGCCAGTTCTGTCCGAACCAAGTGAAAAGAAGAATACCCATGACGATGAAAACGCCGAGCGCGGTGAGAACGATCTTTAGTGACGGAGCGCCGAGCACCGGCTCGGCTCGTTGAGCTTCGACAGACAGACTGGCCGAGCCGGTGCTCGGCGCTCCGCGTGCGCGGCGATTAAACCGCCAGCCGGACAGCACCGCCACTCCGAGCCCGAAAAAGTGAATTACCGCCGTTTCCTTGCAGGCGAGCAGCAACGCGGCGCATAACCCGGCAAGCGCGGCGGCGACGATTGTATTTGTTTTCAGCGCCCGCCAGCCGGACAGCATCAAGCCGAGCGTCGCCGCCACGAACAATGTTTCATGGATAAAATAGCGGCTGTAGTAAACCGGCAGCGGCGCGACGACGAACAGCAGCGCGGTGACGAGGCAGGCGATGAAGCCGAACATTTCCACGCCCGCGCCAAATAGCAACACCGTGGCGCTGCCGGCGATGACCGGCGTGAGGCGCAATTCCGTTTCGGTCAATTCGGAAAAATCTTTCGCGCCGAAAAGCCGCGCGACCGGTTTGGCGAGCAGATACAGGACCGGCCCGTGGCGGTCGCGCGGGTCATAGTGAAAACTTCCGCCGGCGAGCAATTCGCCGGTGATGAAGGCGTTGACGGCCTCGTCGGTGTGCATCGGCCGTTCGCCAAGCCGCGGCAGGCGAATGGCCAATGCCAGAAGGGCGAGGACAAAAAAAATCAGCCAACGCCCGGCGAATGGCAAATGCCGAATGGGGAATGATGAACGGGGCCGCGTTGAGCCTGTTTCTTTATTCTGCATTCTGCCATCTTCATTTCTACGCCGCCGGCTTGCCCCACACTTCAACCTCTATGTAGTGGCTCAATTTGTTGGTGGTGTTGCCCTTGCTGTAGAACCGCACGTAACGACCTTTCAAGCCTTTGGCGTCAATCAACTTGCCCTGGTAGGTCTCGATGTAGTCCAGGTCCTTGCCCGCGCCCAGGCCGAGTTCGTTGCCGGCGTCGTTGTTAAAAACGGTCGTCACGTCCTTGCTGAACGCTGGGTCGTCGGACACCTGCGCGACGACGTCGAAATAAACCCGCTCCTGCGAGTGGAAATGCCAGACGAGAATCGCGTAAATATTCGCCTCCTTGCCGAGGTCAATCTGCACCCATTGTTTGCCGGGGCCTACTTCCACGTAGGAGCCTTCGTCGCCGGTCTTGTCGCCGTCGGTAACGAGGTCAAGAGTGCCATTGATGGGGTCGGGCGTGCTGGAGGTGACGGGCCGGTTGAGGGCGAGATTTGTGCAACCGGCGGGTATCAGAAAATCCGGGCGCTTGCCCTTGAGCGGCGGTTCGAGGTTCGGAACATGGTAAGGCACGGGCGTGCCGAGAAACAGCGGCTTGGGCAGCTCCGTCTTGAGCGGCACGAGGTCGTCGGCCAGCGCGGCGCCGGCGGCCAGCAGAACGAGAACGGCGAGAGTGACGGCAAATTTGTTCATAATCACCGCTCAAGCATCAGTTTCTTGCGGCGCAATCGCAATTTTTTTTTGCGCGGAAATGGCTTCGTTGGCCTTGTGGATGACGTATTCGCTGCGGAACGCCTCGTCGGCGGGGCAGCTCAATTTGGCCTTGCCACGGATGGAGTTGAAGAAATTTTCCAGGTGCGGCTGGTGAATGGGCTTGTTGAACGTGACGGGGATTTCGTATTGCGCGAGCTGGGCGGTTTCACGCACGTCCACCTTGTCGGCATCCGTGGCCGCCGGCGAAACCGTCAGCGCACGAAGGTAATTCTTGGAAACGAGGTCGTCCCACGACGGCGCGCGGGCTTCGCGATAAACGGCGGTGATGGCCGGGTCCTCGGACATCTTGATGGTGCCTTCGTCGCCCATGAACATCTCGAAATAGCCGCCGCCCGCGCTGGTCGTGGTCTGCACCTGGTAAAAAGCGCGGACGACGCCTTCGGGCAGCGGATATTCGTAAATGACCATCGCGTTGTCATACCACTCGTGTGTGGTGTAATAGTCCACGCCGCCGCCGGCCATGACGGATTGGGCGGGCTGGCCGAACCACCAGTTGAAAATGTCAATCTGATGCGCGCCGAGGTCGGAGAGCGGCCCGCCGCCGAGTCCCTTGAACCAGCGCCAATTGCGGAACTGGTGCATGTCCTTGTAACCATATTGCGCGAGTTTCTCTGGCGGCATGACCGCCTTTTTGGGCCAGCCGAGGTCCTCGGCCACGGCGCGGTTCCATTGCGCCTGCGCGGCGGTGAGACGGCCGCAGAGTTTCGCGCCGTTGATCAGGCGGTTAAGGGCGAAGAGATACCGCGGATTGCTGCGCCGCTGGTGGCCGATTTGCAGCAGCTTGCCGGTCTGCCGCATCGTCTGCACCATCGAACGCGCGCCTTCGATGGTGTTGCTCATCATTTTTTCGCAATAGACGTGCAGGCCGGCCTTGAGGCAGGCGTTCGTGATGGGCGCGTGCCAGAAATCCGGCGTGGCAACGATGACGGCCTGCAAATCCTTTTCGCGCGCGAGCAGGTCCTCGTAATTCTCGTAAACGCTCACGGTCACGCCCATTGCCTTGAGGTATCGCTCGCCGTAGGTGCGGGCGTAATCCCAAATGTCCACAAGGGCAACGAGCTGGATGCCATCAATCTTCAACAACGATTCGAGCAACACTCGGCCCTCGGCGCCAAACCCGATGAGCGCGATGTTCAACTTGCCGTTTGGCGATGGGATGTTCGGCTGTCCGGCCCGGTCCTGGCTGAAGGTCTTCGTGCCGGAGGCCAACATGAGGCCCGCGCCGGCGGCGGCGGTGGCGCCGAGAAATTTCCGGCGAGAGAGGGATGACATCACCATTTTTTCAGAAGCGCAAATTGGTTGGATTTGGCCAGCGCCAGCGCGAACGCGACCAGCGCGACGTGGATGCCCAGCCAGGCAATCCCGTCGTCCTGCCGGATAATTATCAGCCCGGTCGTGAGCGCGACGTAAATCAAACCCTGCGCTAGCAGCGAGAGCCGCGTGCCGAGGCCGAGCAGCAGCATCAGGCCGGTGACGATGAGCGCCGGGCCGAGCAGATGGTCGAACGCCGTGAGCAGCGGATGCGGCATGAGCGGCTCGTTCGCGAATTTGTCCTTAAACGATGGCGGGATGCCGGAATAATTCGTGAGCGCGTAGAATTTCACTTTCACTTCCACCATCGCGCCGCTGGGGTCTTCCATGCCGGTCACCGGGTCAATGAGCGGTTTCTGGACCGTTTTGTAGGCGCCGAACTTTTCGACGCCCGTCAGAATGGCCCGTCCCGCCAGCCACAGGCGCAGGACAAGAAAGGCCAGCGTGCAATCGCCGCGGCCAAGCTCCGCATTCTTTGTCTCTTTGTTCATTGGCAAGTCAGCAGGCTAATCCAAACCGGCCCGCACAGAAACCAAATTACCTTCAAGCCAGCCGCCACGGGGCGCGATAGCCGCGCGTGAGCATCTTGCCGGCCTCGGCGTCGCCAATAATGTGCTCGCTTTTCGCGTTCCATCGGATTTTTCGGCCGGCCAGCATGGAAATCAATCCCAGATGCCCGGGAATGGCGGAGTGATGCGCCGTTTCCACGGGCGTGATGGTCGGCTGGCGGGACTTGACGGAGTCCAGGAAATTGCGCCAGTGGCCGGGCGATTCGTAGAGTTTGATTTTGCGCAATTCCTCCGGCAGATTTTTGCCCGTTTTCCAAGCGGGATTGGAGGCGTCGAAGCCGCCGCGGTCCACCCACACCCAGCCCTGCGTGCCGATCCACTTGCAGCCGCTGTGGATATCGTCGTGACCGCCCGCGATGACCATGGTAATGTTCTTCGGATACTTTAGCTCAATCCGGTAACGGGAGGCGGTGTTGAAGATGGCGTCGGGCGCGGGAAATTCGCCGTGCCCTTCGATTTCGGACGGGCCGGAATTGTCGCAGTCCATGCCCCAATGCGCGATGTCACAATGGTGGCCGATCCAGTCGAGCAATTGGCCGCCGCCCGTGTTGTAATTCCAGCGCCAGTTCCAGTGAATGCGCGCCCCAATGTAAGGCTCCATCCGCGCCGGGCCGACCCACAGGTCGTAATCCAGTTCCGGCGGCGGGTCGCTGACGGCGAGCTTCCAAGCCTCGGTGGTTTCCGGGGTGACTTTGGTCAGGCTATCAATTTTGTCCGGCAGCGCGTCCAACTCCTGGTGCAATTGCCGCGAAGCCTGGTTGTTGTCACCATAACCTGCCGGCAGGCCGACTTCGACGCGCGTGACGTCGCCAATCAAACCGTTGCGGACAATTTCCGCGGCCTTGTGGAACGGTGCCTGCGAGCGCTGCCACGAACCGGTCTGCCAGATGATCTTGTTTTTTTCCACGGCCCTGACGATGGCCTGCTGTTCGGCAATTGTGCGCGCGAGCGGCTTCTCGCCATAGATGTCCAGTCTGCGGCGCGCGGCTTCCGTGGCGACCAGCGCGTGCCAGTTGTCGGGCACGGCGATCAGTAAGGTGTCCAAATCCGGGCGCGCGAGCAGTTCGCGGTAATCATGATAGGCGGCGCAACCGTAGTTGCCGTAGTTGCCGTTGATGGTGTTCACGGCCTGCTGCAAACGGTTTTTGTCAACGTCGCACGCGGCGATCAACTGGCAATCGTTCTCGGCCATGAACGACTTGGCGTTGGCCATTCCCTGCCCCCCACAGCCGACGATGCCCATGGTGATTTTGCCTGACGGAGCCGGTTTGCGGTCGCGTCCCAGCACGCACCCTGGCAAAATGGCGGGCAGGACGATGGCCGCGCCAGCGGCTTTGAGGAACTGGCGGCGGCCGACTCTTTTGGAGGAAAGGAAACGTTTCATGTCAATCAGCACTGTTACTGCCCAATATTAACAATTTTTGCAAATGGGCATTGGTTAGACATGTTCACCATTCCCGCGCGACTTTGCAACGCATGAGTAATACGACATTTGGCGGATGTGCCGGACCGCACCAAGCGAAACGCAAAACCGGTTTCAGTCGGCGTTTGGGATTGACTTTCCATCAGGAGGTTTCAATGTCTAAGAAAATCACAACATCGGCAAAATATTTTTAACCAGCAAACGCCACACCCATCCGATTCTTTATGCCAAGACCTGTCACACTCTTCACCGGCCAATGGGCCGACCTTTCACTCGCCGAACTTCTGCCGCTCGTCAAAAAGATGGGCTACGACGGCGTGGAACTCGCCTGCTGGGGCGACCATTTCGAAGTGGACCGCGCGCTCGCGGAGCCGGATTACGTCAAAAAGAAATGGGCGCTGCTCGCAAAAAACGGCCTGACATGCTTCGCCATTTCCTCGCATCTCGTCGGCCAGGCCGTGTGCGATCTGATTGACGAACGCCACAAGGCGATTCTGCCCGCCGACGTCTGGGGCGACGGCAAACCGGAAGGCGTCCGCCAGCGCGCCGCCGAAAAAATGAAGGCCACCGCCCGGGCCGCGCGGAAATTTTTCGACGCCAAACCGGGCGCGAAGAAAGGAAATGCGCCCGCCGTCGTCAACGGCTTCACCGGCTCGAGCATCTGGCACGCGCTCTACGCCTTCCCGCCGACGAACCAGGATTTCCTGAACAAAGGCTACGCCGATTTCGCCAAGCGCTGGCGCCAATCCTCGACGTGTTTGAAAAGGAAAACGTCAACTTCGCGCTCGAAGTGCATCCGACGGAAATCGCCTTCGACATCGCCTCCGCCCAGCGCGCGCTCGAGGCGGTGAAAAATCATCCGCGCTTCGGCTTCAATTACGACCCGTCGCACCTCGGTTATCAGGGCGTGGACTACGTGAAATTCATCCGCAAGTTCAGCGACCGCATTTTCCACGCGCACATGAAGGACGTGTGGTGGGGCCACGGCGACGGCACGCGTCGGCGTGTTCGGCGGGCACACGGATTTCACCGACCCGCGGCGTTTCTGGGATTTCCGCTCGCTCGGCCACGGCGACATCAATTTCGAGGAGATCATCGTGGCGCTGAACGACATCGGCTATCGCGGCCCGCTCTCGGTGGAATGGGAGGACGGCCGCATGGACCGCGTCCACGGCGCGACCGAAAGCTGCGCGTTCGTCCGCAAACTGGATTTCGCGCCGAACCAGGCGGCGTTTGACGCGGCATTCTCGAAGAAGAAATAAACCACCGTAGCGGCGTTTCGGCAGAGCGCCGCCATTTAAATTTTTATTTGCGGCGCTCTGCCGAGACGCCGCTACGAACAAAGTTTTATGAAACGCAAACTTCGTTACGGCATGGTCGGCGGCGGGCAGAACGCCTTCATCGGCGCGGTGCATCGTCTGGCCGCCAATCTCGACGGTCAAATCGAACTGGTGGCGGGCGCGTTTTCGCCCGACCCGAAAAACTCGGCGATGACGGGCGAGCAGCTTTTTCTGAACCCCAAGCGCGTTTATGGCAGCTACGAGGAAATGGCCAAAGCTGAAGCCGCGCTGCCGGAGAACGAGCGCATTGATTTCGTGGCCATCGTCACACCGAATTTTCTGCACGCGCCGGTCGCGACGGCTTTTCTCAAGGCAGGCTTCCATGTCGTCTGCGACAAGCCGATGACATTGATCCGTGAAAGAAGCAAAGGCACTGCGCGACACCGTGCGCAAGACCGGAAAAGTTTTTGCGCTGACGCACAATTACACCGGCTATCCGATGGTGAAGGAGGCGCGCGAACTCGTCCGCACCGGCAAGCTCGGCAAAATTTTGAAGATCGTCGCCGAATATCCGCAGGGCTGGCTGCTGGACAAGATCGAGGCGGACGGCCAGAAGCAGGCGTCGTGGCGCGCTCGACCCGAAGCGCGCGGGCGCGAGCAGTTGCGTGGGCGACATCGGCACGCACGCGGAAAATCTCGGCCGCTACATCACCGGCCTGCAGATTGACGAGTTGTGCGCGGAGTTCACGAGCTTCATCCCCGGCCGCAAGCTGGAGGACGACGCGAACATGCTCATCCGCTACCAGGGCGGCGCGAAAGGCGTGCTGCATTGCTCGCAAATTTCCTGCGGCGAGGAAAACAACCTGAACATCCGCGTCTATGGCACGCTCGGCTCGCTGGCGTGGCAGCAGGAGCATCCGAACGAATTGAAATTCGTTCCGAAAGGCGAGCCGGCGCGCATCATCCGCCGCGGCAACGGTTATGTCACCGACGTGGCGAAGAAATTTACACGCCTGCCGTTCGGCCATCCGGAGGCGTTCATTGAGGCGTTTGCGAATATTTATCTGGAAGCCGTCGCGGCGATCCGGGCTAACATCGACGGCAAGAACGGCAGCTTTGACTTTCCGACCGTGGACGACGGCGTGGAGGGCATGGCATTTATTGAAACCTGCGTAAAGTCCGCGAAGTCTGGTGGCAAGTGGGTAAAATTCCCGAAATTATAAATCCAAATGGCTGGCGAGGACGCCCGCTCAAGCACTCACCATGAAAAAGAATTTTTACATTTCACGCCGCTCATTTCTCTTGCGTTGCTCGTTGGCGGCAGCGGCCACTGGGTTGCCACTGTGGTTCGTGGAGGGCGAGCTTTCGGCCGCCGAGACCAACAACGCCGCCACCAGTCCGAACGACCGGCCAGGAGTCGGCCTGATCGGTTGCGGCGGCCAGGGCACGGGCGACGCCAGGAATGCCAGTGGATACGGCGACATCGTGGCGGTGTGCGACGTGGATGATTCGCACGCGCAAAATGCCGTGCGGAGATTCACGCAGGAAGGCAAGTCGCCCGCGAAATATAACGACTTCCGCAAATTGCTGGAGCGCGACGACATCCACGTCATCGTGCAGGGCACGCCCGACCACTGGCACACGCTTGTCAACATCGCCGCCGCCAAGGCGAAGAAGGACATCTACGGCGAGAAACCTTTGACGCTGACGATTGACGAGGGCCGGCACGTCATCAAGGCCGTGCGCGACAACAAGGTTGTTTTCCAAACGGGCACCCAGCAGCGCAGCAGCAACAATTTCCGGCTCGCGTGCGAGCTGGTCCGCAATGACCGCATCGGCAAGCTCAAGGAGGTCCACGTGTTTGTTCCCGCTGGCATCCGCGGCAACCATTTTGCCCCGGTTCCGGTGCCTTTCGGATTCAACTACGATTTCTGGCTTGGCCAGGCGCCGCAGGAGGAATATTTCAAGGAGCGCTGCCATCAGAATTTCCGCTGGTGGTGGGATTATGCGGGCGGCCCGGTGACGGACTGGGGCGCGCACCACAACGACATCGCCCGCTGGGGAATCGGGCTGGACGGCCCCATCGCCGTGGAGGCCAAGGTGATCACGCCGCCGCTGCCCGGCGGCTACACCACGCCCAGTGAATATGAGGCCACGCTCAGCTGGGCCAACGGCGTGAAGCAATTCGTCAACACCACCACCGCCGACAGTCCCTACGGCGCACAGTTGGACCCCAACGGCCAACGCAACGGCGTGAAGTTCGTCGGCCCCGACGGCTGGATCTGGGTGAACCGCGACGGCATTGACGCGAGCGACCGGCAGCTTCTCCGCACGCCGTTGCCGGAAAGCGCCGTGAAACTCGAGGTCAGCCGGAACCACATGGGAAATTTCTTTGATTGCGTCCTCTCGCGCCGCGACCCGATTGCCAGTGTGGAAAACGGCCATCGCTCCGCGTGCATCGGGCATCTGATCATCATCGCGCTGCGCACGGGCTTGAAGCTGGATTGGAACCCGGACAAGGAAATTTTCACCGGCGACGGCCCGGAGATTGCCAACAAGCAGCTTGCCCGCGAAATGCGCAAACCGTATGACTATGATTTCCTCGGTTGAACCCGAATGACCAACATGAACACTCAAATCACCCGTATCGCGCTCGCGCTCCTCGCGGCGCTGGCTATCCGCCTGCCTGCGTTGGCTGCCGACGGCGAGCCCGCCCAAGTCAACACCGATGGCTTCACCAACACGCCGATCATTCCCGGCACGAAATGGCACATACACGATCCCAATCGGCCGCAGCCGCCGGTGGTCACGCCGGGCGTGTCGCCCACTTTGGGCGCTCCGCCGCCCTCGGACGCCGAGCTGCTCTTTGATGGCAAGGACCTGTCGAAGTGGCAGCGGGACAACGGGCAGGACGCGAATTGGAAAATGACTAACGGTTACATGGAGAGCGTCCCGGAGAGCGGCCGTCCCGGCGGCATCCGCACGCGCGGCAAATGGGCAGATTTCCAGTTGCACTTGGAATGGGCGGCGCCCACTCCGGCGCGCGGCGAGGGGCAGGGACGCGGCAACAGCGGCATTCTCATCAACAACCTTTACGAGGTCCAGGTGCTCGACAGTTACCATGCCCTGACTTATCCCGACGGCCAGGCGGGCGCGATTTACGGGCAGATGCCGCCGCTGGTCAACGCCTCCCTGCCTCCCGGCGAATGGCAGACCTACGACATTTTTTTTGAATCGCCCCGCTGGAACGAGCAGGGTGAATTGGTTAAGAAGGCCGTCATCACCGTCATCCAGAACGGCGTCATCGTTCAGAATCATTATGAACTGACCGGCTGCACCGATGGCATCGGCGCGGTGCCCTGGAAATCGCTGGGCGATTACACGCGCAAGCATCCGCCCGAAGTCTTTGTCGAATTGCAGTATCACAACAACGCCGTTCGCTACCGCAACGTTTGGATTCGTTCGCTCCACCTCAACCAGAACCAACAATAACCATGACGAAAACCATTTTCACCGTGCTGGCGGCCGCGCTGGTTGCCGGCCTGGCGGGCTGTCAAAGTCCGTTGTCATCGCGGCACAAGCCGAAAAAATTGCTCGTCGTCACCACCACCACCGGCTTTCGGCACACCTCGATTCCTAATTTGGAAAAGGTCTTGGAGCAGCTCGGCAAGGAGAGCGGCGAATTCACCGTGGATTTTGTGCACCAACCGCCCGGCGAACCGACCCAAAGACGGGGCGCGACGCCCGAGGCACAACAGGCTTATGCCGACGCGCGGACGAAATTCCTGGAGACGATGACAAACGCGTTGCAAAAGCTCGCGCCAGAAAATCTGAAAAAATACGACGGCGTGGTGTTTGCCAGCACCACCGGCGATTTGCCGATTCCCGATCCGCAGGCGCTGCTCGAATGGATCAAGGCCGGCCACGCCTTCATCGGCATTCATGCGGCCAGCGACACGTTTCATCACTGGCCGGGCTACATTGACATGCTCGGCGGCGAATTCGACCACCATGGCGCGCAATTGAGCGTGGATTGCCTGAACCAGGACCCGCAAAATCCCGCCACCGCGCCGCTGCCGAAGGAGTGGCAAATTACGCAGGAGGAAGTTTACCAGTTCAAGAATTACGACCCGGCGAAGGTGCATGACCTGCTGATCCTCGACAAGAAACCGGAGCGTCCGTTTACCGCTGGCCATTTCCCAGTCTCGTGGTGCAAGCCTTACGGCCAAGGGCGGGTCTTTTACACCTCGCTCGGCCACCGCGAGGACCTTATTGACGCCGACCCGAGTTTGCCGGACCGGAAGAATTCCCCGGAAATTAGCAAACAGTATCAGGCGCATGTTCTCGGCGGCATCGAATGGGCGTTAAACTTGAAGAAGGACTGATACAGCCTCTCTGACGTTCTTATGACGATTCGTTTGATTGCCTCGAGCCTCTTCGCCGCGGCTGCGCTCGGCGGCGCGGCGGCATTTTCCGCCGACGCTGATCCACATGCGCGCGACCAGGTGCTTTGGTATCGTCAACCCGCCCAACAATGGCTCCAAGCCCTGCCATTGGGCAATGGCATGATCGGGGTCATGGTCTTCGGCGGCGTCCCGGAGGAACGGATCTCGCTCAATGAATCCTCCTTTTGGTCGGGCCGGCCGCACGATTACGACGATACCAACGCGTTCCGGTATTTTCCGCAAATCCGCGATCTGGTTTTCGCGGACAAGTTCCAGGAGGCCGAGAAGATCGTCAACGACCACTTTTACGGAAACCCCAAGGCGCAGGAGGCTTACCAGCCAATTGGCGATCTGATTCTGTCTTTCTCGGAAACCAATTACACGAACTACCGGCGGGAGTTGGACATGGAAACCGGCGTCGCCACCGTCAGCTACCGCCAAGGCGACGCCGTCATCACGCGGGAAACTTTTGTCTCCTGGCCGGACAAGATCCTGGTCACACGAATCAGTTCTGACAAGCCCGGGAACGTGAATTTTGGGGCGCGCTTCAAGGGGTCGTATTTGGAAGCCAGCGTGGCGGAGAAGAACAGCCTGGTCATGGATGGACAATGGAAAGGCCCGTTTCCCGGCCCGGCCACCGGCATGGCCGGCCTGATTGCGCACACTACAGGCAAGGGCCTTCGTTACGAGGCGGCGCTGGCGGCCCGGCTCGAAGGCGGCACATCCGAAGCCACCAACTCCACGCTACAAATTAGCCATGCCAACGCCGTTACTCTCGTCATGGCGATAGCCACCAGTTTTGTGAACTATCACGACATCGGCGCCGACCCGACAGCACGGTGCCAGAAGATTCTGGACGCCGCCACGGACAAAGACTTCGCCGCCCTTCATCGCCGGCACGCGGAGGATTTCAGCAATCTGATGGACCGAGTCCGTCTCCAAATTGGCGATGCTTCGCAGAACGAGAAGCCGACGGATGAACGACTGAAGACCGTTCGCGCCGGCGGCTCGGACGCGAATCTGGAAGCGCTCGCGTTCCAATTCGGCCGTTACATTCTGGTGTCCAGCAGCCGTGTTGGCGGCCAGCCAGCCAATCTCCAAGGCATCTGGAACGAGGAAATCCTTCCGCCGTGGGGCAGCAAATACACGGTCAACATCAATCTGGAGATGAACTACTGGCCCGCCGAGGTCTGCAATTTGGACGAATGCACGCCGCCCCTGTTCGGCCTCATCAAGGACCTCTCCGAAACCGGCGCGAAGACCGCCAAGGCTTACTACAATTGCGACGGCTGGGTGGTCCATCACAACACCGACCTCTGGCGCGGCACCGCGCCGGTGGACGCCGCCAGATACGGCATGTGGCCCGTTGGCGGCGCCTGGCTGTGCCTGCATCAGTGGGAACATTACCTGTTCACCGGCGACAAAGAATTTCTCCGCGAGAACTATCGCGTCATGCGCGGGGCCGCCCAATTTCTGCTGGAACTCTTGGTCGAGGATCCCAAACACCATTGGCTGGTCACGCCGTTCTCCATGTCTCCCGAACATACTTACCGCGACCAGGACGGAAACACGGCGTCGTTGTCGCCGGGGCCGACCATGGACATCGCCCAGATTCGCGAGTTGTTCGGACACTGCATTGAGGCCGGCCAGATTCTCGGTATTGATGAAGATTTCCGGGCCAAGCTCGCCGCCACACTGCCGAAGCTGCCACCCTATCGCATCAACAGCCACGGCCATTTGCAGGAGTGGATCGAGGACTGGACGCCCGGCACCGAGAACCACAACGTCTCGCCCAACTTCCCGCTCTTCCCCGGCAGCACTATCACCCTGCGCGGCAATCCGGTACTGGCCGGCGCCATTAACAAGTGGATGGAGACGCGCCAGCCCCGCGGCGGCTGGATTACCGCGTGGGACGCCTGCGTCTGGGCGCGCCTGGAACGCGGCGAGAAGGTCGAACAATGGCTCGGCGCCTTGATGAAAAATTCCCTCGCCGACAATCTCCAAAACAGCAGGAACAACCAGTCCGACGCCAATTTCGGCCTGACCGCCGCCATTGCCGAAGCCTTGATTCAAAGCCAGGCCGGAGAAATCTCCTTGTTGCCCGCCCTGCCACCAAGCTGGTCCGGCGGCTCGATCAAGGGACTGCGCGCTCGCGGCGACTTTGAAGTTGATATTTCCTGGCGTGACGGAAAGCTGGTCGAAGCCGCCATCCGTTCGCTCAATGGTGGTTCGACAAAATTGCGTTACGGCCCGGCGACGCGCGAGGTCAAACTGCGCCAGGACGAAGTGTATCGCTGGAACGGACAGTAGATGCCTGAACATATAAACTTCACGAGCACTTCCATGAATAAAACCAACCATATGAAACGCAGAGATTTTATCAAGAAGAGCACGATCGCCGTCGGCTTGGCCGGTTCGTTTGACGTGCTCCCGGCGTTGAAGACAAGCGCGGACGATTCCCAACCGCCATCCGGTGAAGCGGCGGCGCCACACCAGGACAACCGCTCCGCCGACTATTTTCGCCGCGCGCAATCGGACCAGTTGCTGCCTAAGCTGCTGGAATTTGCGAGCGTCACGATGACGCCGATGCCGTTGGCGGAACGGGTCCGGCGGAAGATTGTGCCGCGGCGGGGGTTTTGCAGTCTGTCGCCTGGAAGCGGCGCTCTCCTCTCCGGCACTGGCACCGTCAACATCGAGTTGGAGGGCGATCCCTTCAACGAACAGATTCCGTTCCGGCACGAGATGCTTTATGTGCCGCGCAAGAGGCCCGCCGAGTGCCCCAACATCGCGGATGTTTTTCCGCAAGTGCGGCAAATGTTGCTGGACGGAAAATATCACGAGGCGGCGGCATTGGCCTACCAGAAATGGCACGCAAATCCGGTGCAGGGCGGTGGAATGGGATTCGGCGGTGGCGCGGGGTTCACCATGCATCTCGACTTTCCGAAAAGCGCGTCGGTCAAGGACTATCTCCGCACGGTGGATTTCGAGAGCACGGAGGTGAAGGTCCATTGGACGGACGAACGCGGTGAGTGGGTTCGTCAGACGTTTACTTCCCGGCCCGACAACCTCGTGGTCCAATGGCTGACCGCCCCCAAAGGACAATCGGTGAATGTCCGCATCGCCGTGGTGGCGGGCGCGGGAGGCGGGCGCGGTGGAAGAGGCGGACGTGCTGGCGGTCCGCCGGCGGGCGCGGGTGGCGCACAAGGCAACGCCCAGACGGACTTCAACGAGCAGCGACTGATTTACAAGGGCCGTTTGGGAGATCCATCTGCGAGCAACCGGGGTTACGCCGGCGTGACCCGCGTCGTCCGCGACGGTGGCGCGGCCCGGATGGACGGAAACACTCTGGTCATCGAGAATGCTTCGTCGGTCATGCTGCTGACGCGCATTGATTATTTCCCCGACTACAGCGAGGACAAGGTGGAAGCGACCCGGCAGGCGCTGGAACAAATCACCCCGGACTATTCGGCGTTGTTGGAGCGCGCGCGCAAGGTTCAATCGGAAATGCTCAACCGCGTCACCGTGGATTTCGGCGGCGCGTCCAAATATGGATTGTCGTCGGAAGAACTCTTGTCGGATCAACGCTCCAGTCCGGGCTATTCGGGCGCGTTTCTCGAAGCGATATTTGATATGTGCCGCTACTGGTTCATTCTCAACAGCGGCACCTATTGCTCAATGCAGGCCGAGACCAATGCCAACATCAACCTACAGCTCGCGCCGATGGCGTTGGGCTATCACCGCGAAGGCGAGGAAGCCTACTTCAATTGGATGGAAAGCCTGGTCCCGGACTTCCGCACGAACGCGAAAAACATTTTCGGCATGCGCGGCACAAAGTATTCCCTCACGCCAAGCAAAGAGTGGGGCGTCGAAACGGCGTTCGACCACGCTGGTTCGACCGAGACCGGCGAAACCTGGCCGCATCCCTACTGGCTTTCCGACGGGCCGTGGTGTGTGCGCCCGTTTTGGGACCACTGGCTCGTGACGGGCGATTTGGATTTTCTCCGAAAGCGCGTGGTGCCGGCTTACAAAGACCTGGCGCTGTTTTACGAGGATTTCCTGACCGTTACCGACAAGGATGGAAATTACATTTTCGCGCCATCCTTCTCGCCGGAAAACAATCCGGGCAATTTGAACCCTTCATGTATGTTGGCGGTGAACGCCAGCATGGACATCGCGGGGTGCCGGGAAGTCCTGGCCAATTTGGTGGAGTCTTGCGAACTGCTCGGCATCGAGGCCGACAACGTGCCGAAATGGAAGGCGATGCTGGCCAAGCTGCCGCCTTACCTGCTCGAACCGGACGGCGCCTTGAAGGAATGGGCCTTGCCCACGCTGACGGACCGTTACGTTCACCGGCATATTTCGCATCTCTATGGCGCGTGGCCGGGCGATGAAATTGATCCCGACCGCACGCCGCAACTGGCCAAGGCCGCGCTGATCGCCGACCGTCATCGGATTCCGGAACGGCTGGCCGGTCACGGCCTCTGCCATCGCGCCTTGGTTGGGGCGCGGCTCAAGGACAGCTACATGGTGGACAGCGAACTGCGGCAACTGCTTGAGACCGGCTGGGTCGCCGCGACGCTGCGGTGTTCGCACGATCCCTACGCCGGATTCGGCGCGCCGGATGCGCAAGGCGGGATTCCCACGATCATGATGGAAATGCTGGCCTACTCGCGGCCCGGTGTAATTGAAGTGCTTCCGGCCCTTCCGCCGACACTGGTGAAAGGCTCGATCAATGGAATGCTGCTCCGCACCTTTGCCCGGCTCAACAAACTGTCTTGGGACATGGACGCGCGGACCGTGGACCTGACCGTCACCTCGGTGAAAAAGCAGGACGTCACTTTGATTGCCCGTTATGGCATCGAGGGAATTTCCGCCACGTCTGGAGCGTTGTCCGCGAAGCCGCAGTCCGACAAGGCCGCCTGCGAACTGCATTTGCCGGAAGGCAAGCCGGTGGAAGTTCATTTGAAAATCGGCTGGCGCGATCCGCTGGATTGGGTGAATTGGGTGTAACCAGCAAACCAATTGAAAAGATATGAAACGCAGAGATTTTATTAAAGGCGCGGTCGCTGTCGGCGCGGTCGGTTCTCTAAAGCTGGCGCCGATGCTTGCCGCGGCGGAAAGTGATTCCGCAAAAACCGGAGCGCCGCCGGCGGACAATCGCCCGGCGGAATATCTCCATCGCGTGCAAGGCGACCCGTTCCTGCCCAAGCCGCCGGCGACAGCGAGAACCTATCCAATCTCACCGATGCCGCTGGCGGAACGGGTCAGGCGAAAAATTGTGCCGCAGCGTGGATTTTGCAGCGTCGCGCCCGGCGACCTGGTCTGCAACGCGCTCACTGCCGGCAACGGCGCGATGAACATCGAGTTGATGGGCGATCCCTACGCGGAGCAAATCCTTTTTCACCACGAAAGCCTGCTCATGCCGTGGAAGCGGCCGTTGGAAGCGCCGAACGTTGCGGACATTTTTTCGCAAGTGCGGCAAATGGCGCTGGACGGGAACCGCGATGCCATGTCGCTTGCCATCGAGCGCATGAACACGAGCACAATCAAGCAGAACACCGAGCCGCACCTCACCATTCCGGCGTTCCTGATGCAGCTTGATTTTCTGAAAACCGCGTCGGTCCAGAACTATCTCCGCACCGTCAATTTCGAAAACAGCGAGATAAAGGTCGCTTGGACGGATGATCACGGCGAATGGCTTCGTCAAACTTTAACTTCCCGGCCCGACAACGTCGTTGTTCAATTGCTCACCGCCCCGAGCGGTCAGACGGTGAATGTCCGAATCTCTTTGCAGAAATCCGCAGAGTGGAGCATGAACAACGGGATGACCTGGGGCAACCACCCCGCCAGGGGAACGACCAAAGGTGTCGAAGCCGGCGATGTTCGGCAGGATTTCAATCAGCAGCGGCTGATTTACAAGTGCATTTTGGATCCCTCCGTGGACAACAGCGGTTACGCCGGAGTGACCCGTGTCGTTCGCAACGGCGGTTCGGCCAAGATGGACGGGAGCACACTCGTGATTGAGAATGCGTCGTCGGTGATGCTGCTCACCTGCATCGAGTATTTCCCCGATTACAGCGAGGACAAGGTGGAAGCCCTGCGGCAGGCGGTGGAAGGAATCACGACGGATTATTCCGCGCTCGTGGAACGGCATCGTGCCGTCCAATCGGAAATGCTCAACCGCGTCACCGTGGATTTCGGCGGCGACTCGCAATACGGCATGTCCGTCGAAGAGCTTCTGTCCGATCAGCGGTCGCGGCCGGATTTTTCGCCGGCATTGCTGGAGAACATTTTTGAAATGGGGCGCCACTGGTTCATCCTCAACAGCGGCAAATATCCGAGCATCGCCGCCGGCGTCAATTCCACCATTGACCTGCAAACGGCGGGCGCCGTGCAGGGCGGCTTGCGCGAAGGCATGGATGCCTACTTCAATTGGATGGAAAGCATTGCGCCGGATTGCCGGGCCAACGCCAAAAACATTTTCGGTTTTCGCGGCGCGTCGTATCCGCTTTTCCCAGACAAAGGAATCGGCGTGGGTTTTTATTACACGGGCGGCACTTCGACAGCTTCGCCTTACTGGATCTCCGCCGGCGGCTGGCGTGTGCGCCCGTTTTGGGACCATTACCTGGCGACCGGTGATTTGGATTTTCTTCGCAATCGCGTCGTGCCGGCTTACAAAGATCTGGCGCTGTTTTACGAAGACTTTCTGACGGCGACGGACAAAAATGGAAATTACATTTTCGCGCCATCCTTCTCGCCGGAGAACACGCCCGCCAGCACGGACCCGTCGGGACCGGTGTCGGTCAACGCCACCATGGACATCACCGTTTGCCGCGAAGTGCTGGCCAATTTAATCCAGGCTTGCGAGACGCTCGGCACCGACGCCGACAGCGTGGCGAAATGGAAGGCGATGCTGGCCAAGATGCCGCCCTATCTGCTCGAGCTGGACGGCACGCTGAAGGAATGGGCCTGGCCCACGCTGCAAGAGCATTACAGCCAGCGGCACGTCTCTCATCTCTACGGCGCCTGGCCCGGCGATGAAATTGATCCCGACCGCACGCCGCAACTCGCGCGCGCCGCGCTGATTGCCGACCGAAGGCGCACTTTTGATGTGATGTCCACCGCTGTCTCCGGCGAAGTTTTGCCGGCGTATGCCCGCTGTCATCGCGCTTTGGCCGGCGCGCGGCTCAAAGACAGCCTCATCGTGAACATCCAACTGCGGCAATTGCTGGAACAAGGTTACGTCAGCGCCGCGCTCCGGTGTTCGCGCGATCCTTACGCCGGGCCGGTGCCGGATGCGCAGGGCGGAATTCCCGCGATCATCATGGAAATGCTGGCCTACTCGCGGCCCAGCGTGATCGAGGTGCTCCCCGCCTTGCCTCCCTCGCTGGTGAAAGGATCCATCAACGGGATGCTGGCCCGCACTTTTGCGAGGATTGACAGACTGGCCTGGGACATGGACGCCCGAACCGTGGACGTCACGATCACTTCGCTAAAAAAACAAGACATCACTTTGGTGACCCGCCATGGCATCGAAAAAATCTCCGCGTCGGGCGGCGCTTTGGCGGCGAACCCCCGGTCAGGCGCAGCCAACTGCGACCTCCACCTGCCGGAGGGCAAGCCGGTGGAAATCAATTTGAAGCTTGGCCGGCGCAATCCGCTTGATTGGGCCGCGCGGACTACTTGATTCTATGGCTCCAGAGGCAGGGCCCGATCATCGGAAGCGAGCTTCTTCCCCCGCCCCACGGCCTCAAGCATCAGCGTGATTTCACTCATTCTCACGAATTCACTGCCAGATCCCATCCGCTTCGGCGATGTCAAACACTGGCGCAAATCGCGAGGACTTCCCTTCCAATGGGAACCGATCACGCTACCCAGCAAGGGCACGCGTTCGCCATAATCATTTTACGCAAACACGATCTTCGTCGTCGTTTCCTTCTCATCCCAGCCGCGCGTCGGCTCGGCGGTGACCGAAGAAACGTCCTTGATCGAAATCTGCCGTCCGCGCGTCTTGGGTGATTTGACTTCGACCTGCGACGGCTCGCACGTTTGTTGCGAAACCTTCTGGTGCGGCGCCGGTTTGTAGCGGACGTAAAGAATTTTCGGCGTGTCCGGTGCGAACAACAGGATGCGCGCCTTGCCCGGAATGCACGCATACACCTTGTCCAATATCGTGCCGCCAAAGGTGAAACGCTTGAGGTAACTTGCGTCGCGATCCGTGTAAGCACAGGTGAAGACGCGCTCGCGCTCCGGCAGGCCGCAATAAAACAATTCCTGCCCGACGAACAATTTCTCCGGCAGTTCGGTGACCTTGTAGGTGCCGTCGCGGAACACGAGCAGGACCTTGTCGAACTTGGTGCAGTCCAGCTTGAATTCCTCACCGGAAACCTTGTAGCCCACGTAGCCGCTCTCGCGGTCGTAGCTGACTTTGAACGCCTTGAACGCCACCGCCTTTGCGTCCACCTCCTCGTGACGCGAGGATTTAGTCGTCAGCCGCGGATACTGCGGGCCGTATTTTTCCAGCAACGCCTCCAGATGGCCGATGACGTATTTTGTCAGACTTTTCAGATGTTTGCGCGTCTCGTCCAAATCCGCCTTGGTCTTCTCCATCTCCTCGCGATGCTTGTTGATGTCGAACAGCGAAATGCGGCGGATGCGCACTTGCAGCAATCTCTCCACGTCGGCATCCACAATGACTCGGATCAGTTCCTTCTTGAACGGCCTGAAGCCGTCGTAAACCGCCGCGATGACCGCCTCGTTCGTTTTGCATTTCTCGATGGCCTTGTAAATGCGTTCCTCGATGAAGATGCGCTCCAGCGTGCGGTAATGCAGTTCGTCGAGGAGTTGCTGCTGGCGCAACTCCAGTTCGCGCCGCAGAATCGCCACGAGCTGCTCCGTGTTCTCGCGCAGGACCTCGCTCACGGTCAACTCCACCGGGCGATTGCTTTTGATGACGACGATGCGGCTGGTGATGGTCGTCTCGCACTCGGTGAAGGCATAAAGCGCGTCCACCATTTTGTCCGCATCCACGCCGGCCGGGCATTTGACTTCGATCTCAACGTTTTCGGACGTGAAATCGTTGATGGATTTCACCTTCAACTTGCCCTTGCGCGTGGCCTCCTCGATGGAAGCGATGAGCGAATCCGTCGTGGTGGTCGGCGGGATTTCCGTGATGACGACGGTGGATTCGTCCCGGGTCTTGATGCGGGCGCGAACTTTGACCGAGCCTTTGCCGTCCTGATAATCGCGCGCGTCCATCAGGCCGCCGGTCGAAAAATCCGGCAGGCACTTGAACGGCTGTTTCTTCAGGATCGCGATCTGCGCCTCGAGCAGTTCCGGGAAATTGTGCGGTAAAATCCGCGCGCTCAAACCGACTGCGATGCCTTCCGTGCCGAGCATCAGCGTAAGCGGCAATTTGCACGGCAGCGTCACCGGCTCTTTGTTGCGGCCGTCGTAGCTGGGGATGAATTCCGTGATGGAATCGTTGAAGACTTCCGTGCGCGCGAGTTCTGTGAGACGGCATTCGATGTAACGGGAAGCCGCCGCCGGGTCGCCGGTGAAGATGTTGCCGAAATTGCCCTGGCCTTCGATGAGGTAACGCTTGTTCGCCAGCACCACCAGCGCGTCGCCGATGGAGGCGTCGCCGTGCGGATGATATTGCATCGTGTGACCGACGACGTTGGCGACCTTGATGAAACGGCCATCGTCCTTCTCGTGCAGGGCCCAGAGAATGCGCCGTTGCACCGGCTTCAACCCGTCGGCAAGGTTCGGAATCGCGCGGTCGCGAATGACGTAGCTGGCGTAATCGAGAAACCCGCGGTCCACCCGCGTGTGCAGGCCGGCGGCGATTTTCTTCGGATCAAATGGCCGGTGCGCCAGCGTCTCGAAACTTTCGGCGACGACATGGTCGGCTCCGTTGCCGTTACCGGCGACGGATTTCTTCCTGGCGGTTTTCGACTCCGCGACATCCGGCTCGCTGCCTGCAACCGGCAGTTCCGGCTGCGCAGAATCTTTCTTTTTCTTTTCGGACATGGTTTGAAACAATGCGAGGAGCATTAAGCCAGAAGTGAACGATGACGGCAAGATTCACACACAGCAAAGGAGACGGCGCAGCGCGTCCATGCCTTTTTGGCGGTCGAAATTAAACGGCCCCCATTGTGGAGGCCGTTTCGTCTGCAAACACGGTTGGTTTTAGGTTTGTTTGTTATTTGGTTGCGGTCGCTGTTGCGGCGGCGGGCGGCGTGGGCGCCGGCGCCGGTTGACTCTTGCTTTGGTGGCCCACGTCCACAATCATCCGCGCCTGTTGCCAGGCGGCAATGAAACGTTTGCCGATGTCCGTGTCTTCGAATTGAATCACCAGGTCATCCAAGTCATTCAATTGTTCCAGCAGGTCGGCGGTGTCGGTGTCAATCTCCTTGAGGAGCGTGCTGCGGTTGACGATTCGTCCGCGTGGCGCGTTCATCACGGCGGAGAAAGCCTTGATGGCGTCGCTCACGCGCGTGATGAGCGCGGCGGTGACGCCGCGTTTGGCGGCGTCGGGCTGCGCGACGGCGGCGTTGCCGAGGTCGCGGATCTCGGTGGCTTTGCTCGCGAGGTCCTGCGCCTTGAGTTTTTGGATGCCGCTCTTGGTCACGTCCACCTTGGCCAGGCTGTCGAGGTCGCCGGTTTTTTAAAGTGATTGGCCAGCGCGCGGGCGAGCCGGAAGGAGGCATTCTCAATTTCCGTTTCGGCGGCGGCTTTGATGTCGCTCGCGCCGCCGACGGCGGCCTCCACCAAGCCGGCCTTTACCTGCACCGCGCCGTAGTCGGCCTGCAAATCGCCGAAGTCCGCCTCGAAATCTGCGGGCGGCTGGGCTTGCCAGACCGGTTGATAGTTTGGGTCGAGCGCCACGCGAATGACGGCGCTGACCATGTTTAACTGGTTTGTCGTTCTCAAGTTCAGCATAACTGTTGTGTTCTTGTTTTATGTTTGCGGACTGAAATTGGCGCACAGCAAGAATGTGGCGCAGGCCTCTGGCTTGCGAGTTTGGGCGGCGTCTCGCCGCCAGCCTAAAACCGGCACCGGGACGGTGCCTGAACCCGCAGCCGAGACGGCCACGCAGCGTTTTTCAGGATTTGAACCAATTCCAATGATTTTGCCGGTCGTTTCCCGGCTGGCGACGGTTTCCGCGACGGTGCCGGCGGATGTTTCGCGGCTGGCGGCGGCAAATTCCACGGCGTTGGCGGCCATTTCCCGGCTGTCGCTGGTCATTTCTCGACAGTTGCCGGTCATCGCCCGGATGACGGCGCATGTTTCGCGGGCGTCGGCAATGTGCGCGGCGGTGGCGTCGGGCGTTTCCAGGCGTTCGCAACGAATTTCTCCGCGGTCGAACTGGTGTTCTTCACGGTTGGAACGGTGTTCCTGAAGGTCGGCGCCGGGTTCTCCAATGTCGCCACGGTGTCGGCGACCGTGGGAATGAATTTCGCGGCGGTCGTGCAACCGTTCACGCCTGGCGCCAGGGTGTTCGTGAAATTGAAAGCGGACTTGGCGGCCGTCGCGGGACACTTCGCGGCTGTCGGCGCGGTGAAATGGAAATGGCCGGTGGAATTCCGGGATGTCCGGGCATAAAACTTTCCCGTGGCGGTGAGGGGGACCAAAACCGAAATCCCGAAAGCCGTCAGCGACCAGCCATGAAAACCGCGTTCTCAATCTGCGCCCGAATAGGGCAGTGATTTGGGATGCGCTGATTTAAATCAAAACGGATGCCGCGCGCAAATGTTTTTTTCGCGGTTTCGCCCAGCGCAATAGGCGTCGCGCCTGTCTCAAAGAGCCAGCATCGCTTCAAAGCGGAAATTTTTTCAGATGGAGACAGGCGCGACGCCCGTCCCGTTCTTCCACGGCACCACGAGGCTGTCCATGATGTCATCCTTGCGCTCCGGCGCCTTTCCCATTTCAACGTTTTAGTCATCCGTCCATTCTTTCCATTTTTCCCCGTCATCATCGCGCGACGGCAAACTGGCGGCGGGCTTGCCCTCGGCATCGTTGGCCACGACGCAGCCACCCTTGTCCGTGGCCAGGGCGATGACGCTGGGTGTGCCGCCCCACTTGAGTTTTAAACCGCCGCCGTCGTCAAATGAGCCAAGCACGGCGCGCTCAATGCCCAGGTCGCTGAAAAGCGCGAGCTGGCCGCCGTCATTTAATGCGCACAAGTGGGCGCGGCGCGTGCCGTCCGGCGCGCTGACCATCAACAAGCCGCCTTGTTCCTGCGTGGTCAGCGAGGCGGCGGAATGCAGGTTGGGCTGCGGACGCAGATGCACGCTGGCTGCTTTTTCATCGAACCCAAGGCAGACCTGGACAACTTGTTCTTCATTTTGCTTTTGAATGAAAGCCAGACCGCCACCGTTCACATCCATGTTCAACGCTCCGATGTCTCCACGCGCATTTTCCATAAACAATGCGCCCTGGTCCTTGAACGCCGTCAGGAGGACCGGGCGTTTTTCGTCCCCGGTTTTCAATTCCAAAAACGGCTCTCCTCCCGCCGCCAGACGGATGACGGCGCGCTCGCGGTCCTGCCGGTCCTGGATAATCAGCGCGCCGCCATGGTCTTCGCCGGATAATTGTGCGACGGGATTGCTTTCGGAATCGTTGACGGTGATGCCGCTGTGCCCGTTGTCGGCGGTTTGCAAATGGATGCTGGATTTTTTGTCGGCCGCGTTCAAATGAATCCCTCCGCCTTGCGGTCCCTGCATCATGGCCACGGAAAAATCATTTTCATCCATGACCATCACCGCGCCACCGTTCGCCGCGGCATTGATGCCGACGACCGGCTGGCCGTCTTGGCGGCTCACGAAGATCATGCCGCCCGCCGGCGCCAGCTCGGTGTCGCTCGCCAGCCGCACGACGATTTTCTTTTCCGGATTCATCAGCGCCAGTTGTCCGCCCGTTTTGAGACTGCACATGCCCACGCTGGGCGAGCCGTCCTCATTGGTGACGGCCACGGAGCCAAAGCCGCCGTCAAAGGCCTTGACCACCGCGCGCGGCGTGCCCTTTTCAAAGACGGAGATTTCACCGCGGCCGGATTCGGCGCCGGCATACAATTGCAGCGTGGTTTCCTGCGCGGCGTTTTGAAACGACAGCAGCGTCTCATCGTTTTCGACGCCCAAAAAAATGCGTTCCTGCAGGTCGTTGCCATACAGGGAAAGACACGCCCCTTCGGCGGCGGCCAGGAGCAGGCCGCGCTGCTGTCCCTGGGGATTGCACAGCGAAAGCGTCGTGCAGGTGAGGTTCAGCGTGGGCGGCTGGCCTTCGGCTTCCGGCGGGTCCACGCGCAGGAACCGGCGCAGTTCCTGAAATTCTTTTTTGAGGGCGTCGAGTTCCTGCCGGAGCTGCTGGATTTCGCTTTCCGATTGGGTTGTATTCATACGGGGGTTTTATCGCGCCAAACGACTTTACGCAACCATGTTTTATCCCAAACCGCACCACGCCCGCCGGGAGGAAATTTTTCCTTTCGGAATGCTCCTTCGCCGCGCCGGGATGCTTCAGACGGACACAGTCGGGCCGCGCTGTCCTACTCTTCGACTGGCACCACGAGGCTGTCCATGATGTAGTCCTTGCGCTCGGGCGTGTTTTTGCCCATGTAGAAATTGAAGATCGGCGCGGACTCGGCGCGCGGGGCGTATTCCACCTTGCTCAAGCGCATCTGCTTGCCGATGAATTGCGCGAATTCCTTCGGGCTGATTTCACCGAGACCCTTGAAGCGCGTGATCTCCGGTTTGCCGCCAAGTTCGGTCACCGCCTTGTCGCGCTCGGTTTCACTGTAACAGTAAATCGTTTTTTCCTGGTGAGAGCCGGACTTTCCGGTGCGGACGCGGAACAGCGGCGTTTCCAAAACGTAGACGTGGCCGTCGTGAACGAGTTGCTCGAAGAACTTGAAAAAATACGTGATCATCAAATTGCGAATGTGCATGCCGTCCACGTCCGCGTCGGTGGCGAGGATGACCTTCTCGTAGCGCAGGCTTTCCGTCGTGTCCTCCACCTGTAACGCCTGCATGAGATTATACATCTCGTCATTTTTATACATCACGTCGCGCTTGAGGTCCCAGACGTTGAGCGGCTTGCCTTTGAGCACGAACACCGCCTGGTTGTTCACGTCGCGGCAGCTGGTGATGGAGCCGGCGGCGGACTGGCCTTCGCAGATGAAGACCATCGAGTTCCAGCCCTTGTCCTTTTTCTTGTCGAAATGATGCTTGCAATCCTTGAGCTGCGGGATGCGCAATGTGATCGCCTTGGCGCGTTCGCGCGCGAGCTTCTTGACGTTCTGCAATTCCTTCCGCAACTGCTGCGTGTCCGCAACCTTTGCCATGATCGTCTCGGCGATCTGCTTGTTGCGCTGGAAAAAATGCAGCAGCTCCTCGCGGACGTTGTTGACAAGCTCGGTGCGGATTTCCGTGTTGCCGAGCTTGTTCTTGGTCTGCGACTCGAAGACGGGGTCCTTCAGGCGGATGGCCACGGCGCCGACCATGCACTCGCGCACGTCGTCGCCCTCGAATTTGGTGTTTCCGTATTCGTTGACGGCCTTGAGCAGACCTTCGCGGAACGCGCTCAAATGCGTGCCGCCGTCGCTGGTGTATTGGCCGTTGACGAAGGAATAAAACGTCTCGCCGTAGCGCGAGTTGCTGTGCGTGAAACAAAACTCCAGCGTCTTGCCCGCGTAATGCAGCGGCGAATAAATCGGCTCGCTGCCGTCGCTCGCCAGGTCTTCCATGACCAAATCCATCAGCCCGTGGCGCGATTGGAAAGTTTTTGGCTCGGCCAGCTCCGGTGTTTTCAGAATCAACTTCAGCCCGGTGTTGAGATAGCTGTAATGCCGCAGCCGGCGTTCGATGTGCTCCATGCAAAACGCGCTGTCTTTGAAAATGCCCTCATCCGGCTCGAACTCGATGAACGTGCCGTTCGGCTCCTTCGTCTTGCCGGTGTCTTCTTTCGTTAACTTGCCGACCTTGAAGGTGGCCTCGGTATATTCGCCGTCGCGATGGCTGCGGACGAAAAAGTGTTTCGACAGCGCGTTGACCGCCTTGGTGCCCACGCCGTTGAGGCCGACGCTGAATTGAAACACCTCGTCGTTGTATTTCGCGCCGGTGTTGATCTTGGAAACGCAGTCCACGACCTTGCCCAGCGGGATGCCGCGCCCGAAATCGCGCACGGCCACGCGGTTGCCTTCAATCTTAATCTCGACTTCCCTGCCGTGGCCCATGATGAATTCATCCACGGCATTGTCCACCACCTCCTTCAGCATGACGTAGCAGCCGTCGTCCGGATGCACGCCGGTGCCGATGCGCCCGATATACATGCCCGTCCGGAGCCGGATGTGTTCCAGCGAGGAGAGCGTCTTGATCTTGCTCTCGTCGTAAATGTGCGTTTTCGATTCAGCCATAAAACTTGCGTTCGGGAAATTAGCCGAACCGTCGAAAATGAAAAGCGAAAGCGGCGTCGCACGGCGAAACTCGGCGCCAGCCGGCGGACTGCACGCGGATGGTGAGGGACTGGTCTGCGGTCAAACGGTTGTTCCCAACCCAAAACCCGCCACGGAATTGACCATGTTCATCTTTCTTTCCGACCGCGCCAACAACCCGTAGAGTTTGCACCAGTGGCAGCGACACTTTACGATCTGATTCCGCGCAGTGAGCAGCCCAGCAACGATGTGCTGCTGGGACGCTTTCTCGAATATGTGGAGGGCCGGCAGCTACAGCTTTATCCCGCGCAGGAATCCGCCATCCTCGAATTGTTCGACGAGAAGAACGTCATCCTCAACACGCCCACCGGTTCGGGCAAATCACTGGTGGCGACGGCGGTGCACTTTCAGGCCATCGCCAAGGTCAGGCGCTCGATTTACACCTGTCCGATCAAGGCGCTGGTGAATGAAAAGTTCATGACGCTGTGCCGTGAGTTTGGCCCGGACAACATTGGGATCAGCACCGGCGATGCCTCGGTCAATCGCGATGCGCCCATCCTTTGCTGCACGGCGGAAATTCTCGCCAACATCGCCCTGCGCAACGGCACGGCGGCCGACGTGCAGGACGTGATCATGGACGAGTTTCATTTTTACGCCGATCGCGAACGCGGGGTGGCGTGGCACGTGCCGTTGTTGACGCTGCCGCAGGCGCGGTTTCTCCTGATGTCCGCGACGCTTGGCGACGCGTCGTTCTTTGAAGCGGAGCTGACGCGACTCACGGGTCGTCCGACCGTTGCGGTCACCTCCACTGACCGGCCCGTGCCGCTGGAGCATGCTTATTCCGAGTTGCCGCTGACCCGGACGCTGGAAAGTGTAAACGGCAGTAGAAAACAGTTGCGGTGTAACGGAGAAGAAAAATCGCAGTTAATCCTTGTAATCAGATTTTGCCCTGCAAATAGTAGGGATGAAACTGGAGCCGGGACATGAGTTTTCGATTTTTGCAGTTGGGCATAATCCTTGCGCTGCTCGGGTTTGGCCATGCCAACGCCACGGTCTTCTACGTGGACGTGAACAGCACGCATCCGACGCCGCCGTATTCCGGCTGGAGCACGGCCTCAACCGACATCCAAAGCGCCATTGATGCCGCCACCAATGGCGACGAGATTCTGGTCAACAATGGCATCTACCAGACCGGCGGACGGGTGGTTTATGGGGCGCTCAACAATCGCGTGGTCGTTAACAAGGCCGTCACGGTGCAGAGTGTCAATGGCCCGGCAGTGACGGCCATTCAAGGGAGTCCCGTTCCTGGAGATAGCGCGGTACGTTGTGTCTATATGACGAACAACGCCACCTTGGCCGGGTTCACGATCACAAACGGGGCCACGCGCAGCGCGGGGGACGCCACCCTGGATCAATCCGGCGCGGGAATTTTTTGCGAGTCCAGCAACTCAACCATTTTGAACTGCGTAGTGATGGCGAACGTGGCGCAAAACAATGCCGGCGGGATTTATCAGGGAACGGTGAGCAATTGCTTGATCGAATACAACTCCTGCGGTTCGTTCAACGTCGGCAACGGTGGCGGCGCCTGTAATTCAACCCTGGCCAATTGCATTTTGACCGGCAATTCCGCCGGCCATTTGGGAGGCGCGGCCTACGGGAGCACGGTCGATTATTGCACCTTGACCGACAATGGAGCGGTCATCGGGGGCGCCGCCCATACCTGCGTATTGCGGAATTCTCTTCTGGCCAATAATTCGGGCGTCGCCTACGGTGGCGGGGCTTATGGTTCCAGCCTGACCAACTGCGTCGTGATCAGCAACACGGTGAGCTGCTCCTATTGCGGTTTCAGTGCCGGGATTGGTGGCGGCGCCAATTCCTGTTCGCTGGACAATTGCACCATCGTGGGCAACTACGCCAACTGGTATGCCGGCGGTGTGGACTCCGCCAGTTCGGTGAACAATTGCATCGTGTATTACAACACGTCGGCGTCCAGCGCGGATGCCAATTACCAGTCGGGCATGGCCTTGAATTACAGTTGCACCACGCCGCTTCCCCCCGGCACCGGAAACATCACCAATGCGCCGCTCTTCGTCAATCTGGCACCCGTTGATTTTCATCTGCAATCAAATTCTCCGTGCCTCAACGTGGGCAACAATGCCTGCGTGGCCGTGGCCGGCGATTTTGACGGCAATCCCCGGATTGTCGGCCAGGCGGTGGACATTGGCGCCTACGAATACCAGACCTCGGTTCCGCTGACTGTGGCGCTTCAAACAGGAACGAACAACGTTTACACGGGATTCCCGTTGCCGCTTCAGGGCAAAGTTCAGGGGGGCACCGCCAGCGTCATCGCCTGGGATTTCGGCGATGGAACGAAAACAATCAATCAATTGTCCGTTTCCCACGCTTGGACCTCGCCCGGCAACTACACGGTTACCCTGCTGGTGTCCAACAATTTTACCCCGGGCGGCGCGAGCGCAAGCGTCATCATCAACGCGCAGACCGGTCGGCCGTTCATCCTGCAACAGCCCACCAATCGTTTCTCCGTCCTGTTTTCCAACGCCAGCTTCACCGTGAATGCCGGCGGGTCGCTGCCCTTCACCTACCAATGGCAGTTTGCTGGAACCAATCTCCCCGGGGCCACGAACGCCTCCCTAACACTCACCAATCTCCAGTTCACGAATGAAGGGTATTATGACGTGACGGTGACCAACGCCTTCGGCGGCCTCGTCAGTTCCAACGCACTCCTTACCCTTTCGCGCATCGTCATCTGGGGCAGCCCCACCAACCAGCCTCCCGGCATCACCAATGTCATCGCGATCTGCGGCTATCCGGCGGCATTGAAGCGCAATGGCACTGTTCAATGGTGGAACGGTTCATTGCCTTATCCCATAACGGTTTACCAATTGAGCAACGTCATGACCATCGCCACATCGTTTGGCTTTATCAGCACGGCCTTGCTGACGAACGGCAACGTAATGCTCTGGGACACTGACGGCGGGTTCAAGTTGTCGGGTTCCGGCTCGTCCAATGCCGCGGCGATCACGGCATATAATAATTCCTCCGATCTGGAATTGAAAACTAACGGTGTGCTGGCCGGCTTGGCCACTAACGGCGCTCCGCCCACGGTAACCGGTTTCTCCAATTATGTCGCCATCGCCAGAGGCTTGGCGCACAACCTCGCGCTCAGAAATGACGGCACCCTCGTGGCCTGGGGAGACAACAGCTACGGCGAATCCACCATCCCGAACGGATTGAGCAACATCGTGGCCATCGCTGCCGGCTACTATTTCAGCCTGGTCTTGAAAAACAACGGCACAGTCGTCGCCTGGGGATATAATTTTGACCACGAAACCAATGTGCCCGCCGGGTTGAGCAACGTCGTGGCCATCGCCGCTGGCCAATCTCACAGCCTCGTCCTCAAGGCCGATGGCACCGTGGTTGATTGGGGACTGAATAATTACGGCCAGACCAACGTCCCGGCCGGCCTGACCAATGTCACCCAGATCGCCGCCGGTGTTTCCTGTAGCCTGGCGCTGGTGGGCACCGGCCCGCCGGTGACACAGGCGCCTGCGGCCAGTCCCGTCCTCGGCACGGGTGGATTCAGCCTTACGCTGCCCACCCAGAGCGGTCGTCTCTTCGCGCTGGAATACCGCACGGATCTCACATCCACCAATTGGACCGCCGTGTTGCCGCTCGCCGCCGGCAATGGAACGAACCTGATTTTGACTGATCCTGTCCCCACCAACCAGCAACGCTTCTATCGCGTGCGCCGGTGGTGAAGCGTACCCGCGTTGCATATAGGCCTACCGTTGGGGCCACCAGGCGCTGGCGCGCAAGAGGGTGTTGAAACATCGCCGGTCAAACCAGACTTGAGCGCAGCGCATGGAAATGACGCCGGGGGATTGAGAACGTGAGGGCATGGAATTGAATACGGCGCCATCTTTACCCATCGAACCTGCCAACATTGTGGATCGCACATGGAAGTAATTGTCTCAGATCCGGCCAGTGGGTCACATAGGGCGTATTCGCAAAATTGCAAGCCGTGCCGACAAAATATATTTCAGAAAAAAAGCTCACCCGTGCGTGAAACAGGATCTTTTGGTCCTATAATTTAGGAAATGCGAAATCTTATGGAAAAATCGAACCCGGAAAGAGCAGGTCCTTGATCCATAGAAAGCGGCTATTCAGGCTTGTTTTAAGGAAAGCACCCACACCGGTTGACCAACCGGAATGGTGGCTCCGCTGGCGCTGGCAAAAACCGAACTTGTTGGGACCTCACCCTGACCGTATCCGTGTGGCTAACCCGTCTGGCCGCAACTGACTGCGGTGGGTAAACTGCGGTGAATGTCAGGATATTTTATGTGCTGCCTGCCAGGCTGTGGGCGTCAATTCGGCCACGCGGTTGATGGGCCATTGGCCCAGTCTGGGGAGCACGTCGTTGAGATACTGGCGCAGATTGATGTCCAGGCGGCGGCAGGTCTCGACGATCGAGGCGATGGCCGCCACCTTGGGGCCGGCCTGCTCGGCGCCGACGTGCAACCAGTTTTTCCGGCCAAGAACAATCGCTCGCAAGCCCGATTCACACCAATTATTGTCCGCTTCAATCCGGCCCTCCGCCAAATAGACTTCCAGCCGGCTCCATTGGCTCAAGGTGTAGTCGCAGGCTTTGGCCAGGGCGCCCCCGGGCGCGATCTGTTGCCGGATGGCCACCAGGCGTTCCTTGAGCGCGGCCATGAGCGGCACGCTCTTTTGCTGGCGCAAGGCCAGGCGTTGCGCCCGGTCCAGGCCCGCGTTGCGCGCGGTGTTTTCAATGGCGTAAAGTTCGCCAAACTGCGCCACCACCTCCGGGGCCAGCGGATCCATGCGGCGCCACCTTGGCCGCCTCGACAAAGCCCCGCCGGGCGTGCGCCAGGCAACCGGCATAGACGATGCCCGGACCCAAATCCGCATAGGCCGAATAGCCGTCACACTGCAGTGTGCCCCGGAATCCTTTGAGAAATTCCTTGGGCCCGGCCCGGCTGCGGCCCATTTGAAAATCGAACACCACCATCCCGCCGGGCACGCTGTATTCCCACAAATACGCCCGGTGGTTGCGGCCCGTTTTCTCCGGCGTCTGGCAGGGCAGCGGCGTCTCGTCGGCCTGGATATAATTTCCAGCCAGCAACTCCCGTTGCTGCGCGCGAACCACCGCCTGCAACAGGCTGCCCGCCGCCAGCACCGCGTCGGTCAGCGTCTTGCGACTGAGTTCAATCCCGTGATTCTCGGCCAGTTCGGCTTGCTGCCGGTAAATCGGCAGGTGTTGCTGATACTTGTTGACCAGCAGTTCAATGATCACTTCGTTGGCCAGCTTGCCTTTGGGCACGATCTGGCGCGGGCAGCGGCGCACTGGCCACCCCTGGTTCTGCCAGACAATGCGCGCCGCGCTTCTCCCGTTTGATCACCCGCACAAAGAACTTCGCCGGTTCGCACGCCAGTTCTTCGCGCGTCTCGTAGCCGATCACCGGCCGCGGGGCCCCGCACTGCGCACACTGGCAATCTTCGGGCCGGCAGGCCAGGATCACTTCCCGCCGTTCCAAATGCGCCGGCAACGGTTCGCGGCCCGGATGACGGGGCCGGGGGATTTTGACTTTCGGCGCGGCCTTCCGGGCCGCCGGCAGGCCGGCTTCCCGCTCCACTTCGCCGGCACTCAGGCTGACCTCGGCCAGCAAGAGTTGCTTTTGGGCCGGGGAGAGCTGGTCGCTCTTGGGCCCGAACATCTGAATGTTCAGCAGCCGGATTTGCTCGTCCTTGAGTTCCAGGATGCGCTGCAGCCGAAGGGGCTCGCTTTGCAGCCGGGCATTCTCCGACTGCAAGCCTTCAACGGCTTGGCGGGCGGCGGCGGGCAGGGTGTCGAGCGCAATCATTTAATACACACATCTTATACATACAATAAGATACAGTGTCAACACTTATTTCTGGTTCTGGCTCTTTTTTTCGGTTCACCGGGCCGGCCGCCACCAGGGCCGAGGCCGGGTCGCCTCCAGATCCAGGCCGCTCAAGAGCAGCGTCAACTCCTCGGCCAGGATGCGCAGGGCTCCGGGTTCCGTGGTCTTGGGCCAGGCAAAGGTGCCCCGGCCATGCAGCCGCTTGGCACACAGCCACAGGCCCGAGCCGTCGGCGTAGAGCAACTTGATCCGGTTCTTTTTCCGATTCACGAAGACGAACAGGTGCCCGCTTAAGGGATCCTGGGCCAAGGTGTGGCGGACCAGATCGCTCAACCCCTCGAAGCTCTTGCGCAGATCCGTGGCGCCGGCGGCCAGGAATAGGGACGCGCTGCCGCGCGTCCGGCGGCGCGGCAGCGCCGCCCTACCGGAGCGCCGTCGGCGCGGCATATTTGTAGAACCATAACCCAAACATAATTTCAGCCCCGTCAGGGCGGCATATTCGGATGATGTCGCTCCTGACGGAGCTTGATTCATTTTGTAACCGTAATCTACAAGGATGCCAGTCCTACGGACTTGAAAAATCCGTGTTCATCCGTGTGCATCCGTGGTTAAAAATTCAACCGCCAATTGCCCCAATCATCCATCCCAAAATGAACACCGGAAAAGAAGCCCTGACCATTTCGAATTGCGAATTGCGTTTTGTAGGGGTCGAGGTGACGAGACTCATTTCAATTTCCGGCTTTTGGATTTTTAATCAGAGACTCCTCACGTCGTCTCCTACAAATCCGTTTCGGCGTAGCGGCATTCGGGAGAAAGCCGCCCTCTAAATTCCGTCCCCGCCAATGCGGCTTTGGAGTGCGCGGACACGTCCGCGCTTTGGTTCGACGCGACATGTCGCGTCGAGGAAAGGCAACGTGTTGCCGCACTCCAAAAGCGATGTCATGCCATCGCACTCCACGCCAATTGCCCCAATTATCCCACGGGGCGAGCGCGACACCGCTTTCGCACGCGCGGAAATCTTCCGCATCAAGTTTGTTTCCCGTCCGCCCGAAAGCGCCGTCGCCGCTGCCGCTCTGCCGGCGCACTCCAGAATCGTCCGTCCGAAAGGCTTTTTCTAACGATTTCCCGTAGTTTCGGCCTTTTTTGCCCGTTTTCCCTGCCTGCAACGTCACGGTGCTTGCCTGCACAGCCTTTGAGCTTGGCTGCATGGCCATGATGCAAACCTGCAATGGCAGCCAACCAACCTGCAAGACCAAGGAGCATGCCTGCATGGCCGCATTGCAAACCTGCAATGGCAGCGTGCCAACCTGCACTTTCAAGCTGCAAACCTGCAAGGATGGCGATCAAACCCGCATCATCAGTCTGCTGACCTGCATCACCAGGCTGCCAACCTGCATCATCCGGCTGCTAACCTGCATCATCCGGCTGCTAACCTGCACAGCGAACGTGCTAACCTGCAAAGCCTCGAATCAAACCTGCAACGCCACGATGCAAACCTGCAAAGAGGCGGTGCAGGTTTGTAAAATGTCTGCTTTTGACACAGTTCTGTCCCACAATGGGACACGAGGGACTTCTTGTGGCAGAGCCGTTCCCGAGGCGGATTTGTGGCGATTGTTGACGGCTGCGCGTCCGGAAATGCGCGCAAGTGCTTCCGCCGGCGTTTGGTTGAAAATCGCCGGTTATCCTAGTATTAGAACAAATAACATGAAATCAATGATTATGCAGTCATAAACCGTCGTTGAATTTCAGGCATCATGGCGTGGCACAACTGATGCTTGAAGTTCTGTGACCGGAACAATCCGCGAGACCGAAAGGCCCCCTGCAGAAGGTTCCCAAAAAACCAACCATGAACCAAAAGAGAGGTTAAACGAACCAATTATGACCATACAAAATCCCAGTTTCCGCATCTGGACGGGATTCACCCGCGGGACGGATGATGACGTGAACAACCTGACCCTGGACACGGAGGACGGCCTGGCCGACAACCCGGCTTTCCTCAAGATTCCGGTGCCGGTGACGGAGCTGGAAACTCAACGGCTGGCGCTGGTCAGCGCGATGACCGAGTCCCGCAAAGGCGGCGGGGACCGCAGCCGCGCGAAAAACGCCGCGAAGCAGGTGCTCATTGACTCGCTCATGAAAAACGCCCTCTACTGCACGGGCGAGGCGCGCCATAACTTGGAGGCGCTGCTCTCGACGGGTTACGAGGTGGTCAGCAAGAACCACACGCCCGGGCCGCTGGACACGCCGTCCATCCGCGACATTTTGAACAACATCAGCGGGCAGTTGTTGGTGCGCGGCCAGAGCGTGTTCAACGGGCGGATGTATAAGGCGCGCACGAGCACCGATGGCGGCAAGACCTGGACGGAATGGGAGCCGGTCAACGGCGTGCGCCGGCTGCTGCTGCAGCCAACGGTGCCCGGCACAATTTACATGGTGGAAATCTGCGCCATGGGCGGCACCACGGGTCAAAGCCCCTGGAGCAATCCGGTCTCCATCATGGCCACGTAATTTCCCTCCCCTGCCCTCCTCCCCAGGCAAACCGCCGGAATGAGCAATCGTTCCGGCGGCTTTTGCTTGAGTGAATTGATTTGGCGCGCCCGTGCGGGCGGCAAAACAAATTCTCGAATGGATGAACAATCCTACGGATGCGCGAGCCGGTAAAACAGGTTGCCCGACGGCGAAACCACATTCAGATAATTCGTGCCGCCAGTCAGTGTCGGGCTGCCGCTTGCCGACCAATTGCCAAGGAGGGACAAGTTGTTATTCTGCTGCAGGCTCCAACCGGACGTGTCCTGCCAATACACCGTAACCGTGTTGCCAGACCGGCTGATGTTCAGCACTGGCGCACCGGGAGTTTGCACCACGGAAATGAGACTCCAAAATCCGCCGGTGAGCGAATAATTGCCGCCGGTCATCGGCCCGGAGGCGTCATGCTGGCCGATGGTGCCGCTGACGGCGTATTGGCCGTTGGTGCTGGCGCCGCCGCCGCCGGAGACTTTATACCAGTCAATCGAGTAGCTTTGAGCGAATACGGAAAGGCAGAAAGGTGAATGCAGACTGATGAAGCCTAGAAGAAATGCAAGGCAGGCAGGGCGTGTCAGTCCTCTGCGCGCCGTTCTCTTGTTTTCAACTGTCGGCGCGCACTGAGTGCCGCGCCCTACCCTGACGTGGCGGCGCTTGGCAAAGCGCCCGTGACTGACGGCCGGAAATAATGCGGCACTCTGCCGAGTCGCCGTTACGTTCATTTTGGGTATCATTTTGCACCTCCGTTTTGTTGTTGATGATTTGTTCGAGTTTCTCCAGTCGCGCCTTCAACTCCTTGATCTCCGTTTCCTCCTGTTCTCGTTTCTGATTCAATGCCGGAATTTCCGCCAGCGGCACGATTCCACTGGCTCAAGCAATCCAAGTTTGTCTGTTCAGCGCAGCGCGGTTGCGGCTTGGTTGTGTTCATTGGATGGGTCTCCAGGTTAATATGCACGAATCGTTCCATTGTAATTGATGGGCACGTATTGGCCGTTGCCGACGTAGATCAAATCAATGGACGCGTTGTTGACTCCGGTTACATAGCCGGCTGAACCAGTTGTGCTTTGGGAGACGGATGTATAAATACTGTCAGTAAATGCCCCAACAAGTTTGGTTCCGTCGGATGAAGATGCAATTGTGACAAGCTGGGGGGAAGAAGTGGCTAATGCCCAGGTCACGCCGGAATCTTGAGAGATGTCTGGAATGCTGTCCCCTGTTGCAATAGCCACAAGTTTGGAACCATCAGCGGAAGAAACAACCGAGGTTCGAATAGAGGTGGGTTGCTGCGGTAAAGTGAGTCGCGTCGTCCAGGTCACTCCGGAATCGCCGGAAGTAGCGATGATGGAAAATGAACCTGAAGAATCCACATTAGACACCGCCACTAACTTTGTCCCATCCGCCGAAGAAGTCACGGAATTCCATGCGGCGACCGGAGTGCCATTCTGTTTCGTCCAGGTAGTGCCAGAATCGCTAGAGGTGATGATTGGTCCCTGAGTTGTATATGGGTAATTATTAGCCGTTCCTACTGCAACCAGCTTGGTTCCATCGGCCGAGATGGCGACGCTGTAGAAAGTCGTTACCTGATCTGCTGTGTTCTCAGTTTGGGTCCACGTGGCGCCTGAATCAATTGAAACATAGACGCCAGCAGCGTCCGTCAACGCCAGCTTGGTTCCATCCGATGATGAGACAAGAGACGTTATTTCATCTGCATTGAGACTAAAACTGTTGGGTATCCAGGTCACTCCAGAATCGGTTGAGGTAAAAAGCGCATCTCCTGCCACAACCACCTTGGTCCCATCGGCTGAACATGCAACACGAAGTAAACTTCCGGTTGACGAAACGAGTGATGTTGTCCATGTCGCTCCCGAGTCGGCAGAGCTATGAACATAGTTACCCAGAACTGGCACATTGCCGATCGCAAAGAGTTTGGTTCCGTCGGCTGAGGTAGCAACACCCCCAATTTGTTCCCTCTCATTACAAATAGTCCGTAATTGCCAATTGGCCCCAACTTGGCCGGGGAAATTCCCCAGCGCGATGGACTGGCCGGCGTTCTGCGCAATTTTCCAACCGTTCGCCCCCGTGCCAAAAACGCGCACCTCGTCGCCGACGTTTGCGGAGACGGGAAGCGTGATCGTTGATGCCACGTTATTCATAAAAAGGTAGCCGTGGTTGGGCTGCGCATGCCCGATGATGGGCAAAGCGAACACCTGCCAGGGCACCGCGCCATTGCCGGAGAGACTCGTGGCCGTGACCGCGCCGTTGACATTCAACGCTGCGCCGCCGGGATTGTTCGTATTGATGCCCACGCCACCGGAGGCGCGAATGAGGAACTGATTGGTGCCCGTGGAATTGAAATTCACCGGTTGTGAATCGGCCCACACAAACGCGCCGTCGTTGGTGGCCTGCGCCTGCTGGCCGGCGGCAAAGCTGAATTGTCCGCTGGCGAGGTTTTTGTAACCGCCGACGATGGATGCGTAGGGTCCGCTGTTGGTGTTATATTGGCCACCGCCAATAAAGGCGTAGAAAGCATTGGCGGATATCGCATTCCATTCGCCGCCGCCAATGAAGGAATTGTAGGCATAGTTCTGGATCACATTTGCATCCCCGCTGCCGATAAATGAAAAGTTGGCCTCTTGTTGGATGACGTTGTCCAGGCCACCGGCGAGAACGGAGTGGTCGGCATACTGCTGGATGACATTATTTTCGCCGCCACCCAAAACGGAGTTGTAGGCTTCCTTTTGGATGGAATTGAGGTCGCCACCGCCCAGAAACGAACTGGAGGCGTATGGATAGATGGAATTGCCATCCCCGCCCGCCAGGACGGAATGAACATTGTTGGGTTGAATGGTATTGCCGGCACCGCCGCCGATAAACGAATAAACGTTGCCGGAATTGGTGTTGTTCAAGCCGCCGCCGATAAACGAGTCATAGGCATTCTGCAGGATGGCATTGCCTTCGCCGCCGACAATGGCATTACCCGCGCCGCTGATGGTATTGCCATTGCCACCGGCGATGACGGCATCGCTACCGGTGACCTGATTGTATTCACCGCCCAGACCGTTGGGCAGATTGGCCGCCGCGATGATGCCGCTCAACACCGGCTGGCCATCCACCGTCAGCCCCGCGCCGCCGGTGACGAAGCGCACGCCACCCTGGGCGCGCACGTTGAAGGAATCGTTGTTCGTGGAAGTGAACGGCGTGCCCTGCGAATCGGCCCAGACGAACGCGCCGTCGTTGGTGGCCTGCGCCTGCAGGCCGGCGGCAAAACTTTTTTGGCCACTCGCCAGGTTATATTCGCCGCCGGGCACGGTGGCGAAGGCATTGTTCGCCCGATTGTTCCAACCGCCAGCGACGGTGGAATAATCGCCACTCGCGGTGTTGTATTGTCCGCCGCCCACGGCGGAATCATAGCCGCTGCTCGTGTTGTCCTGGCCGCCGCCGACCGTTGCGTTCACAGCGGTGGCAAAGTTTTGCGCGCCGCCGCTCACCGTCGAGTAACCCCCGCTGGCGGTGTTCGCGTCGCCGCCACCCACGGTCGCCGCCAGGCTGCTGCCGGTATTGCCTTCGCCGCCGCCGATGGAGACGTAATCACTGCTGGCATGGTTTTGGTAACCGCCGCCGATCGCGGAGTAATTCCCATTGACCACGTTGATGTTGCCACCGCCAATGAAACTATACGGATTCAAAATCGAATTCGCCCAACCACCGGCCACCACGGAGTAATGGGCGCCGCTGCCGATGATATTGGCCAGTCCGCCGCCAATGGCCGCGTGATCCGCCCCCGCTTGAACATCATTGCCGCTCCCGCCGCCGATGCTGCTGAAGTCCGCCGAGACACGATTTGAGGAACTGGTGTTGAAATAATTCGTCGTGCCGCCGCCGGCGATCACCGCGCCCTTCACCCCCGCATCCACGACATTGACACTGGCGCCGCCAATCAGATTCGGGGCGTCGGTGGTGCTTGGGGCAACGCGCAAGCCGATCACATTGCCCGCCGTGATGGCATAGGGTGACGGAGTGATTTGCTGGCGCGGTGCGAGCGTGGTGAAAGCCGCCCCGATGCCGTTGGTGCGCACGCCAATCTCCAGCCAGCGCGGCGTGCCGTCGAACGGATTGCCAAAGTCGAGAGTCACGGTGAACAGGCCGTTGGTCACCAGGGTTGCCGAATTGGTGAGCGGCCCGGCGATAAGATTATTCACCGGCTGGTTGGTGTCGTAGAGCGTGAACGTCAGGTCATAGCTGCCATTGGCAGGATTCGCGCCGTCGTTCAGCCGGCCCTGATAGGCGAACGCCGTGCCTTGGGCGAAGGCAGTTGAGAGTTGAAGGTTGAGAGTTATCAACGCCAGCACCGCCGACGCGACCATGATTTTTATGAGGCAGGTTTTCATTTTGCGTTTCCATTCTTTGAATTGATGAGCCGTTCGAGTTTGTCCAGTCGCGCGTTTAACGCCGCGATCTCGGTCGCCTGCCGTTCAATCAGCGCGTCCTTGACGTTCAACTTCTGGTTCAGCCCCTGAATGGCCGCCAGCGCCACGCCGCCTTCGTCCACCACGGAAATGTGTTTGTCGTCGGTTCCGTCCAGCCCGAACGCAGCCTGAAAATCCTGTGCCATCGGGCCGATGTGTTTTTTGTCGGCTGAATCATCCTTGTAATTCCATTCCGTCACCGGCATGGCCGCGACTTTGGCCAAAATCGTTTGAGCATTCAGCGGCATGAAATTTTCCTTCGCGTTCCGGTCGCTGGTCAATATCACCCCTTTGCTTTTGACCGTGCCGTCGTTCAACACTTCAAACACGGTGTTGCCACCACCGCTAAATCCTTTGATAAGGTCGCCCGTGCCGTTATTGGCAAAGAGGGCCGATGTATCGCTGCTGCTTTCGTTCACCAAAAGACCGACGCCGTTGCCGGAAGTGGAATTGATCGTGACCGCCGCCGGGTTAAGGCCGGAACTACCGGAAACATTCATCACCACGCCGCCGCTGGCGCGAATGGAGAATTGATCGTTGCGTGTGGAAGCAAATGGCGCATTCTGCGAATCCGCCCAGACAAACGCGCCTTGATGCAGGGCTTGCGCCTGTTGGCCGGCGGCGAAGGAATAACTTCCGCTGGCGGTATTATCGTAGCCGCCCGGTATTGTGGAATAGGATCCGCCATTGGTATTTAGAGCACCGCCGCCTATTGTGGAAGCGTAGGCATAGGCTTGAATCATGTTGAAGTCGCCGCCGCCGATAAAGTCATTTTGAGCGTTGGCTTGAACGGTATTTTGATAGCCGCCGCCCACAAAACTTTGTTGACCATTGGTTTGAATAGTATTGTTACGACCGCCGCCAATGGTGGAATAGGTGGCATAGGGTTGAATCGTGTTTTCAATACCGCCGCCTATGGTGGACCAGTCAGCATTGATTAGAATGTTGTTAAAAAGACCACCACCAACCGTAGATTCTTGCGCATTTGTTTGAATGGTATTTTGAACGCCCCCACTAATCGTGGAACCACCAGCACTAGCTTGAATGGTATTAACATTACCGCCACCAATATAAGCATTTTGAGCATTGGTTTGAATCGTATTGCCCTCACCCCCGGCAATCATGGAATAACTCGCATTGGTTTGAATCGTGTTTTGAGCGCCGCCGCCAATCGTGGACCAGGAGGCATAGGTTTGAATGGTGTTTAGAACACCGCCGCCTATCGTGGAAAAGTAGGCATTGGTTTGAATCACGTTGAAGTAACCGCCGCCAATCATGGACTCGTAGGAACCGGTTTGAATCATGTTTTGAATACCGCCGCCAATCGTGGACGCACCAGCATTGGGTTGAATGGTATTTTGATAACCGCCGCCTATCGTGGAATAACTGGCATTCATTTGGATGATATTTTCGATACCTCCGGCAATCGTGGAATAACCGGCATTCATTTGGATTGTGTTGAAATAGCCGCCGCCAATAATCGAGTAACTCGCGTTGCTTTGAACCTGATTCTCATAACCCCCGCCAATGAAAGAATAGTCGGCATTGGTGAAGATGGAGTTGAACAATCCGCCGCCAATCGTGGACCAATGGGAGGAGATATAATTGTTTTGGCCGCCTCCAACGAACGATTCGAAGGCCCCTGTCGCAATGTTGTTGCCGCTGCCGCCACCAATGGTTGAGTGGTCGGCACCGCTCTGGATTACGTTATTTCCACCGCCGCCAACCATTGAAAAGTTTGCACCGCTTTGGATGGAGTTGCCGCCGCCGCCGCCGATGGTCCCCATTGAAACTCCGTTTTGAATGGTGTTATTTTCCACCACGCCGGCAAGAGCAGCCGCCGCAATCGCATACGGCGTGGGCGTGATGGGCTGACGCGGACTTAAATCCATGAACGCGCCGCTTCCATTGCTGTTCGTGCGCACGCTAATGTCCAACCAGAATTTTGTGCCGGTAAAAATACCTCCGCCAAAATCCAGCGTCGTCGTGAACAATCCGTCGTTCACCGGCACGGCGGCGTTGGTCAAAATCGGCGCGGCGGGAAATCCGAACTGATTGGTGGTGAACAAAATAAATTGGAAATCGTAATTCCCATCCGCCGGAGCGCCATTGTCACCCAGCCGGCCTTGATACGTGAACGCCGTGCCCTGGGCGAAGCAGGTTGAGAATTGGGAGTTGAAGGTTAAGAGCGCCAGCAATGCCAGCGCCGGGATCAGGTTGTTTCCTTTTGTTTTCATTTTTGGGTCTGGTTTTAAATCGATTCATTGTTTCAGCCGGAAGAACAAACTCCCCGTGGGCGGGGTGATGATGATGCTGTTGGTGCCATTGGCGGTGGTAATGGTGTAGCCGCTCGTCCCCCAGCCGCCGCTGCCCGCCGCGAGGTTCGCGCTTTGTTGCAGGGTGTAGCTGCCGGTGTCCGGCCACGATACCATCACGCCGTTGCCCGAATGCGTGATGACCAAGTCCGGCAGACCGGGCGTTTGCACCACGGAGATGAGTGCCCAAAACCCGCCGGTGAGGGAATAATTGCCGCCGGCCATCGCGCCGCCGGCATCGGGCTGGCCGATGGTGCCGGTGACGGCGTATTGGCCATTGGTGCTGGTGCCGCCGCCGCCGGCGATCTTATACCAGTCAATGGAGTAACTCTGCCCTGACGTCCGAAGGCAAAACGCCGAAGCCAGAACGAAGAAGCCAAACAGGATCCTCGGTGTGCGATTTCGGCGGCAATAACTCTTCGTCTGGCATTTTTTGCCTTTCTCTTTCATTCCCAATTCGGTTTTCATTGTTCGTCTCCTTTCTGCTTTGTCAGTTTGCCTACCGCCTTCTCCAGTTCGGCAATGCTCTGCTGGAGTTGTTCGATTTCGGCATCCTTCTTTTCGAGCTGGGCCTCCAACGCTTGATTGTGTTCGTCCAACTTCCGGTCCAATCCCTGGATCGCCGCCAGCGCCACGCCGCTGGCGTCCAAATAGCCAATCATTTTGTCACTATTGCCCAGTTTAAACACTGCCTTGAAGTCCTGGGCCATTGGTCCAACGTGACGAATGCCGGCCAGCTCATTCGTGTAACGCCAACTCTCAATCGGCAGCGCCGCAAGCTTGGACAGAATATTCTCCGGATCCACCGCAGCAAAATCGGTTTTGAGGTTGCGATCCGATGGCCCGCCCGGCAGCGCGCTGATGATCAGCGAATTGCCGCCGGCTCCGCCAATTGAAATCCCGCTGCCGGCCACCAAATTCACGCCGTCGGTCAGACCGTTCAGGCTGGTGACGGCCTGTCCCGGCGTGAGGTCGGCCACGCTGCCAGCGGTATAGGCATAGAATGCCTGCGGCGTTGGCGCAATTTGCACCGCGGGGACGAGCGCTTGGAACGTGCCACCGGTATAGGAGGGCCTGACGCCAATGCCCAAATAACGAACCGAGCCGTCGCCCATTTCGACCGGCTCGCCCGGCAACGGTATCTGGAACAGGCCTTGACGCACGAGAACGTTGCTGACCGTCACCGGGTTTCCCACGGGCAGACCGTTCGTTTCTTCCGTCAATAGTTGGAGTGTGAAGTCGTAATTGCCGTCGGCGTGAATCGGCGGCAAATTGGTGCTAGTCTGGTTGGTGCCTACGAGGTCCAAATCTCCTTGGAACGACACGCGAGGAGGGTTCAATCGCGAATAATAATAAGCGAGCACCCACGGCGGCGGGTCCGGCGGAACGTCCGGCACGATGGCCGGAACGTTGATTTTTACTTGATTGGTCTGGCCACTGGCCTGATCAACGTATTCGTCCATGATTGTCACGAAGTTGGTTTTGAAGCCCGCTTCGCCAACCATTGAGAAGGAGATGGCGGATTGTCCGGGATTCAGACAGCCGCCGTTGAAAACAAAGGTGATGTCGCCCCATGGATTGAGCGTGGCCGATTGGATCTGGCCCGGATCGCCTTGAACACCCGGACCGGCGCAACCCGCCGGCTCGCCGAAATGGATCAGCAGCTTGACGCAATGATTTGCCGCGGGCGACAACCCGCTCAAATCAACGGTATAGCTGTAAGTGTATAATTTCTGCTCGGTATTCGCCGGCGGGACGTGTTCATCCCAATAACCCGGCACCTGACTTTGCATGACGCCCTGGCCCGAGACACCGTTGAGATTGAAGGTGCCAGCGACGGTGGGCGGGTTTGGGATGCCAACCGGAGCGCCAAAGTCGGTCAAACAACTATAGAGCGCCGGGATTGCGAGTGTCGTGTCCGCCCGCGCCGTTGCCGCCAGAAGCAGGCATAGCAGGGTTGGAGTTGTCATCTTTTTCATAGTTCGGTCCTTTCCATGTTTCTCGTTGATTGTTATATGTGGTCTACACGAGCGAGATCATTTTGATTGGCCATTTGACAGTTGCGCCACAGCCGTTTGCAATTGGGTGACGTTTTGTTTGAGCTGTTCAATCTCGGCGGCTTGGGTGCGAATCCGGTCGCTTTGCTCCGCAATGGTGGCGGCTTTGTCCTCCAGCTTTTGATTCAACCCCTGAATGGCCGCCAGCGCCACGCCGCCCTCATCCACATCAGCGATGTGCCGTTCGTCCTCGCCCACGCCGAACGCGGTGAAGAAATCCTGCGCCATCGGCCCAAGATGCCGGACGCCTCGTTCCGTGCTGTAGCTCCAAGTCGTCAGCGGCAAAGACGCCACCTGCGCCAGCACCGCCTGCGAATTGACCGGCGCGAAATCATTCTTGGTGTTGCGGTCGCTCAAGCTCGACCACGAACCGCTGCCGGCGGGCAGTTGCGCGCCCGAGGCGCCGGAACTGGTGTAGAAGACATATCCGCCGCTGGCCCGGGAGACGAATTGATTGTTGGCGGAAGACGTCGTTGTGGCGGAGCCGTCGCTCCAGACAAACGCCCCGCTGTTGCCAGACTGGGCGTCCTGCCCTGCGGCAAAACTGCCGGCACCGGAAGCCACGTTGCCCACGCCGCCGGCAACCGTTGCGCCCGTGCCGCTCGCGCTGTTGAAATAACCCCCGGCGACCGTCGTAAAACCGCCACCGGCGGTGCTATTGGCGCCGCCGCCCACCGTCGAGTAGGTGCCGCCGGCGGTGTTCTGGTAGCCGCCTCCCACCGTTGCGTAGCCGAAGCCGCCGCCGGCGGTGTTCTGGTAGCCGCCGCCGACGGTGGCATAATCATTGGTGGTCGAATTATTCAGTCCGCCGCCAATCACGGAGCCGACGCCGCTGGCCACGTTGTTCGTGCCGCCCGATACGACGGAAAAATCGGCGCTGGCGGTGTTCTGATAGCCGCCAGCCACCACCGGGGAATTTCCGCTGTTGAATTGGGCGTTGCCAGCAGTGTTTTGATAACCGCCGCCGACCGCCGAATAAGCCCCGTTGGCCGAATTGAGCGCGCCACCGCCGATGGACGCGGAGGTTCCGTTGGCCCGGTTGCCGACGTTGATAAGAAAATTGTTGCTCAACCAGATGCCGCCGCCGGCCACGACCGCGCCCAGTCCGCTGGCGTTATTGAGCACGCCGCCGCCCACGGTGGATTGCCAATTTGCGGAATTGTTGTCTCCGCCGCCGATGGTGGCGTAATCGCCGAAGATGTTATTCTGGGAGCCGCCGCCGATGAAACCGTAATAGCCGCGGTTGGCATTTAGAAATCCACCGGCAATGGTGGCGAACTGGATTTGCGGGTAAGGCGCGTTGGTTTGAATGATGTTGCCGTAACCGCCGCCGATGGTGACGAAGGAAGAGTTCGAGTAAATGACGTTGTCGTAACCGCCGGCAATCGTTGCAAAACCCGGCAGCGCCGCCGAGCCGGTGATGTGGTTGTATCCGCCGCCGCCGATAATGGAATGAGCGGCGTTGCCTTCAATCAAATTGTGATCGCCGCCCGCAATGAGGGAATAACCGCCGCCGTCGGTTTGAATCGTGTTCGCCCAGCCACCGCCGATGAAGCCGTTGTAATCGCCGATGAATTGCTGGCTGCCGCCCGCGATGGTGGACCAGGGGCCGTTTTGGGAAATCGTGCTGCTATCGCCGCCGCCGATGGTGGATTGTTGACTGCTCACGTTGTTATGATTGCCGGCGCCAATAAAGGCGTTGACGCCGTATAATCCGATGGTGTTTCCCGTGCCGCCGCCCAGCGCCGCCGCTTCTCCATTGTTCGTGTTGGAATAGCCCCCGCCCAGAAACGCACCGTCGCCCCCGCCGGCGCCGGGAATCACGTTGTTGTCTCCCGCGCCGATGAAGGCGGCGAAGCCGTTGTTGACGTTCTGGTAACCGCCGGCAACCACTGCGGCAAAGCCGTTGGCGATGTTGCCGAAGCCGCCGCCCACGGTTCCAAAATTCGCCGTCACGCTGTTGGAATAGGCGGCGCCGAGATAATTCGTCGCGCCGCCGCCGGCAATCGTCCCGCCAACGACGCCGGTGGAAACGAAATTATTTTGCGAGCCGCCGATCAAATCCGGCGCGCCATTCATGTTTTGTTGAACGATGAGACTCGAAAGATTGTTCGCGCTGCCCGCGATAATTGCATACGGCGCGGGCGTCAGATTTTGGACCGGACTCAACGCGGCGGAGCCGTTCACGCCGTCGTTGAACCAGATCCGCAGTTGCAGATTCGGCTGATTGAAAAGTGCCGCATCAATGGCCGCCATGTTCGACAGCGCCGGGTCGCCTAAAACAACGGTGAACAGGCCGTCGTTGACTGCCACGTTCACGGCGTTGGTCGGTTCGCTGCCGTTCACGCTCGTGCCATCGTTGCTCCAAAAGGTGGTGTAGGCAATGTCCGGCGGCGGGGGAGCGATAAGAACCGTCGGAGCGCTCGTGTAGCCGCCGTTGCCGGGATTGTCCACGCTGATGCTGGTTACCGCGCCGCTCGTGAGATTGGCATGAGCCGCGGCACCCGAACCGCCGCCGCCGGAAATCGTCACAGCGGGCGCGGTCACGTAGCCGTTGCCACCGAACGTGACGACATAGCCGGTGATGAAACCGCCGCTGGGCGCATTGGCCGTGGCGGTGGCCGTGTGATTGGCATTGGTGCTGGTGACCAATGCAAATTCAAACTGCCCGTTGCCGGTGAAGTTCGTGCCGTTGTCGGTCACGCGGCCTTGATAGGTGAACGCCGTGCCCTGGGCGTGGGCGGTTGAGAGTTGAAGGTTGATAGTTGATACCAGCGCCAGCCAGAGTAGGACAGGCGTCGCCCCGGTCTCCAGTTTTTTGAAAACAGAGTTCCGCTGACGCGGTTGATATGACGAGTGAGACAGGCGCGACGCCTGTCCTACCGTATTTTGCATTTTCATTTCGCACCCCCGTTTCGGTTGTTGATGAGTTGCTCCAGTTTGTCCAGTTGAAGTTTGAGCGATTGAATCTCCGCGGCCTGTTTCGTCATTTCCACGTCCTTCTCGTTGAGCTTTTGGTTCAACCCCTGAATGGCCGCCAGCGCCACGCCACTTTCGTCAATCACCGAAATGTGTTTGTCATCCTGGCCGTTCAAGCCAAATGTGGCGTGGAAATCCTGTGCCATGGGGCCGATGTGTCTGGCGTCCGCCGCGTCGGTTTTATAGTTCCATTCCGTCACCGGCAGGGAAATGACCCTGGCTAAAATGGATTGCGCGTCGAGCGCAGCAAAGTTTTCCTTGGCGTTGCGGTCGCTGGTCAGCGCGATACCCTTGCTGTAAACCGTGCCGTCATGCACCACCTCGAACACCGGACTGCCGCCGCCGTTGAAGCCTTTGATGAGGTCGGCCGTGCCGGCGTTGTTGACGACGAAGGCGGCATCACTGCTGCTTTCCGTCACATAAAGCCCGACCCCGTTCGCGGAGGTGGAGTTGACGTAGAGCGCCGCGGGATTCAGTCCGGAACTGCCGGAGACTGTCAATACCATTCCGCGACTCGACAGCACGTTGAAAGTGTTGGCACCGTTATCAGTGGCCGTGGCGCTGCCGTCACCCCAGACGAAAGAGTGGGCAGAGGAAGCTTGAGCATTGTCGCCGGCCGCGAAGGAATCGAAGGCGGCATAGTTTGATTCACCACCGGGGACAGCTCCGCCTGCATAAGCAGTATTCCCATGCCCGCCGGAAACTGTTGGCGCAGCGCCAGCAACAAGATTCTCGACCGCATTGCCATAACCACCGCCGATTGTGCCGTAGTCGCAAGAACTTTGATTGAAACTTCCACCGGCGATAGTGCTGGCAGAACCCCCGAAGTTCTCATCGAGGAATGTTGTATAAGTGACTTTATTGCTGAATCCGCCGCCAATCACCGAGCCGCTGCCATAGGATGAAATTGAGTTTTCAAATCCGCCGCCAATGGTGGAATCGGGATCGCCGGCAAAATTTTGGAAACCGCCGGAGATGGTGGAGTCGTTTGCGCTGTTTTGAAGACTCCAGCTAATTTGATTGCCCTGGCCGCCGCCGATGACGGAATTGTTTGCGTTGATGCGGATCGCGTTATTGATGCCGCCGGCGATGACCGACTGGTAGGAGTTGGTCCCAATCGTGTTGTTCCAACCGCCGCTGATGGTGGAACGATACGCGTTCGACTGGATCGTATTCGCATTGCCGCCGCCGATGGTGGATTCATAGTCAAGCGTCTGAATGTCATTGTTCACGCCGCCGCCAATGGTTCCGAAATCGCTCGCGATCCAATTCGACATCCCGTTGCCAAAATAGTAAGGCGCGCCGCCGCCGGCGATGGTTCCGCCGTGAGCGGAAGGCGCCACAAAATTGACTCCCGCGCCGGCGATGACATTCATCGCGCCGGCGATATTTCCGTTGTCAACCGCTGGCTCCAAGCGCAGCGCGCGCGCGCCGTTCACATGCAATTCCAGCGGCTGATTGTCCGCGGTGCCGACGAAGTCCGCCCCGGCGGTCGTGCCCGCGTTGCCGGCCGTTTGCCAGAAATTGCCCGCGCTCAACCCGTTCAGCGTCGCCGCGTTCACGCCGGTCAAACCGCCGCCATTGCCGGCGTAACTGTTTCCAGCGTTGTTGAAGGTGATGGCGTTGCCGTAAGTGCCGGAAAGATTCGCCGCTGGAATAGCGCCGCTCAATTGCGCCGCCGGCAGCGCGCCGGTCAGATTGCTGGCGGTGATGGCGTAAGGCGCGGACGTCAGCGCCTGCCGCGGCGCGAGCGCGGTGAAACTGGCCGCGCCGTTGGTGCGCACGCCGATGCCCAGCCAGCGGTCCCCGCCGGGAAATTGATCGCCAAAGTCCAGCGTGACGGTGAAGAGGCCGTTGGTGACAGCAACGGCATTGGTGGCAACGGTCGGCCCCTGCTGGCTACCGCCGGCTTCGGCGTCGTAAAGCATGAAGCGCAAATCGTAATTGCCATGCGCGGGCGCGCCGGCGTCATTCAACCAGCCTTGATACGTGAAGGCCGTGCCTTGGGCGAAGCAGGTTGTGGGCAGAAGGTTGAGGATTGAGAGGGTCAGCCAGGCGGCTCCGAGGGCAAGTGCGCGTTTGATTTTCATGTTTTTAATGGTTTGAGGGTGAAGGGAAAATGAATGAAAACTGGATCTGCTGGCGGCAAAAGTGATGTCTTCGAAGAACAAAACCGCCTCTTCAGCGCCGGAATGACGCCGCACACCCAAAGCTGGTTCAGAAGTATTGGATTCCGCACGTTGCCCCCCAACCGTCATGTGGACCGGTCTTGTTGGCACCAATAGTAACATATTAGAGCTGCTAAGTGCAAGTATAAAGTCCAGAGAAGAAGGCAAAACGCAAGAAAGAAGTGCGGCCGGCGTTTGGCAGCCAATCGCGTTTTATCCCAAATTGAAGCCGGGACGCATCCGGTTCATCCGGTGGGCTGACAGTGTTTAAGCCGTTTGTTTCAATATCGCCGCTGCCGATTTCTTGACCGCTTCGGCGAGTTCATGCGGCCCCAATACTTTTGCGTCACCGCCCCAACTCAAGACCCAGCGCTCAATTTCGGCGAGGCTGGACAATTTCAATTTCAATTCCACTCCCCCGCCCTTCAGTTCGCGCAATTGCTGCGACTCGTGCCACTTCTTTTCCCGGACGTAGTCGGCGGCACGCGCGCTGAAGCGGATGACAACTTCATGCTCGCCCTCCCCCGAATAGACGCCGAAGCTGTCGCGCAACCGTTTCTCCAGCGAGAATTTCTGCGGGCGCTCGAACGTCTCGCCGGTCGGCTGGACGGATCGAATTCGCGCCGGGACGAAAGTGCGGATGTCCTTCCGCGCGTGATCAAATGCAAACAGGAACCATTCGCCGTTGATGTTCGCCAGATGATAGGGATCCACGAGGCGCGCTTCCGTCTTTTGCTGGCCCGGTTTGCGGTAATTTAATTCAAGCTGCCGGCGCCGGGCCACGGCCTTGGCCAGCGCGTCGAAAATCTTCAGGTCCAGGATCGGCTCGGCGCGCGTGCGGAAGGAAATCGTCTGCTCGATGTCGGCAAGGTTCAGCGAAATGGTGTCCGGCAGCGCCTCCTCCATTTTCTTGATGGCCGACAGGAGCGGCCTCTCGAAACTGGTGCCACGATACTGCTGGAGCGCCTTCTCGGCCACCACGAGCGCGAACAACTCGCCCTCGGTGATTTGCATCGTCGGGAACGCGCTGACCTCGCCGGTGTAATGATAACCGTTCTTTGCGAAATCAAACTCCACCGGCAGGTTGAGCCGGTCGCGCATGAACTCAATGTCGCGATGGATGGTCTTGGTGGCGACCTCAATGTCGCGGGCGAGCGTGCTGGCATTGGGAAAACCGCCGGTTTGGAGCGCCTGATGGATGCGCACCATCCGCTCCAGCGGCGGACGCGAGAGGGGCGAAACGCTCTTCTTTGAATCTTTGAATCGTTGCACGGGAGGCCGATTTAACGATTCACGACTGGCTTTACGAACCCGCCGACATCTTGGCCAGGAATTCGTCGTTGGTCTTGAATTTCTTGAGCGCGGAGGTGAGCGTTTCCATCGCCTCGACGGGATTCAGGTCCACCATCGTGCGGCGCAGCTTGCGTATGGCCTCAAGGTTCTTGGCCGGGAACAGCTTTTCCTCCTTGCGCGTGCCGGATTTCGGAATGTCAATCGCCGGAAACAGGCGGCGGTCGGACAGCTTGCGGTCGAGGATCAGCTCCATGTTGCCCGTGCCCTTGAATTCCTGAAAGATCAGCTCATCCATGCGCGAGCCGGTGTCCACCAGCGCCGTCGCCAGGATGGTGAGCGAGCCGCCGTTCTCGATCTTGCGCGCGGAGGCGAACATCTTGCGCGGGATTTCCAGCGCGCGGGCGTCCACACCGCCGGTCATCGTGCGGCCGCTGCCACCGTGGACGGAATTGTAGGCGCGGGCGATGCGGGTGAGTGAATCCATCAGCACAAAGACATCCTTGCCGCCTTCCACCATGCGCCGGCAGCGTTCGATGGTGAAGCGCGACAGCCGCACGTGCGTCTCGAGATCCATGTCGTTGGACGACGCCACGACCTCGGCCTTGACCGAGCGCTGGAAGTCCGTGACTTCCTCCGGTCGCTCGTCAATCAGGAGCACCAGCGCGAATACGTCCGGATGGTTGGTCGTGATGGCATTGCAAATCTGTTTCAGGATGGTGGTCTTGCCGGTGCGCGGCGACGCGACAATCAGCCCGCGCGTGCCCTTGCCGAGCGGCGTGACGAGGTCAATGACCCGCGTTTCCATCACATCCGGCGCCGTTTCCAGCTTGAATTTCTCAATCGGGTCAATGGTCGTGAGGTTCTCGAAGCGGACGGCCTTGGTGTAATCTTCAAACGCCATCCCGTTGACCTTCTCGACGGACTTGAGCTGCGGGCTGGTGCCGCGGTGCGGCGGTTGCGTCGCGCCTTCAATGTAGCTGCCTTCGCGCAGGAAGCTGCGCCGGATGGTGTCCGGCGTCACAAAGATGTCGGTCGGCTTCGGATGATAATGATTCTGCGCCGTCCGCAGAAAGCCGAAGCCTTTCTCGGAGATTTCCAGATAGCCAGAACCCATGTTCGGCGTCTTTTCGCCGTTGTTCTCTGAACTGCTCATAATTAGTGTGCTCGAAGGCCGGAATTGTCCCGAACCATTTGAATTTGTGAACTTGGGAAGCGGCCCCGTCTTGCGGGACCCTCAATACCTTCGACAACCATTAACTACGCTAAATCGCGCTTAAGCGCAATACCTATTTTCGGATTTATGGATCAGTGGATTGCCGGATGATTGAATGAATGGGCGCCGCTCTGCTCCCGACAATCCATTCGCCCATCAAATCCATCCTCCATTTTTCACCCGCCCACTTCCGCGCGCGCTTCCGCCGCGAGCGGCGTGCTCAAGTAACGCTCGCCCGTGGACGGCGCAATCGTGACAATCAGCTTGCCCTTGTTCTCCGGGCGCTTGGCCACTTCAATCGCCGCCACCACGTTGGCGCCCGATGAAATGCCGCACAAAATCCCCTCCTCCTTCGCCAGCCGCCGGGCCATCGCAAAGGCGTCGTCGTTGGAAACCTGGATGGCCTCCGTGATGAGTGGATTTCCATTCGAATCCTTCAAATGCAGATTCTTGGGAATGAACCCCGCGCCCAGGCCCTGAATCTTGTGCGGGCCGGGCTTGACGGGCTGGCCGGCCAAGGTTTGTGAAATGACCGGCGAATCCTTCGGGTCAACCGCGATGGCCTGCGAACGACGGCTTGCGCGGCTTGATGACTTCCACGCAACCGGTGATGGTCCCGCCCGTGCCGACGCCCGCCACCAGGATGTCCACCTTGCCGTCCGTGTCGGCCCAGATTTCTTCCGCCGTGGTCCGCTTGTGGATCTCCACGTTCGCCGGATTTTCGAACTGCTGCGGAATCCACGAATTCGGCGTTTCCTTGGCGAGCGCCTCGGCGCGGGCAATCGCGCCCTTCATGCCCTCCGCGCCCGGCGTCAGCACCAGCTTCGCGCCCAGCATCGCCAGCAACGTGCGCCGCTCCAGCGACATCGTCTCCGGCATCGTCAAAATCAATTTGTAACCCTTGGCCGCCGCGACGAACGCCAGCGCGATGCCGGTGTTGCCGCTCGTCGGCTCGATGATGACCGTGTCCTTCTTCAGCACGCCGCGCCGCTCGGCGTCCTCAATCATGGACATGCCGATGCGGTCCTTGACGCTGGAGAGCGGGTTGAAAAACTCGCACTTGAACAGGATGGTGGCCGGCACGCCGGCGGTGACCTTGTTCAATTTGACCAGCGGCGTGTGGCCGACGGTCTCGACGATGTTGTTGTAGATGCGTCCCATAAAATTCCTTTTCCAACTTGGTTAATGACTCTTGTTAATCAAGATTGTGCCGGGACGCGCGCAAGCGCAAGCCGAAATTTGCTTGTTTCGCTCCTGTTGGTTTTTGGTTGGCAAGGGCACAGGGCTGTTTCATCATCCAAAGGCAACATGAGCACTTTTTTCAGGCATCTCATCATCACCGGCCAGCTTTTTGCCGGTATTTCCATGTCCGCCCAGCCGGCCGCTGATTCAAATTCATTGCCCACGCCACAGAAAGTCGGCGACGGTGTCATCTTCCCGTTCGACAGATCTTATCTGAAACTGGAAGTCTGGGGCGACAACATCATCCGCGTCGTGAGCGCCAAGAATCCGGCCTTCTTTGCCCATAACACGCCGGCGACAGAGGTGCGTCATCAGATCAAAACGAATTGGAAATTGACCACGGACAAGACCACGACGACGCTTTCCACCGGTCAATTACAGGCGCGCGTGGACCTCGCCACGGGGGCGGTTTCCTTCTTCGATGCGAACGGCCGTCCCGTGCTCGCCGAGAAGGCCGGGGCTCGTGTCTTCACGCCCGCCACGGTGCAGGGCGAGAACACCTATCATGTCGCCCAGCAATGGCTGTCGCATGCCGACGAATCACTCTACGGCCTCGGCCAGTTGCAGTTCGGCACCGTGGACATCAAGGGTTACGACCTGGATTTATGGCAGCACAACACCTGCGTTGTCGTGCCCTTGCTGGTGTCGAGCCGCGGCTACGGCGTGTTTTGGGACAATCTCTCGTTCACGCGCTTCGGCGATCTGCGGGAATGGGGACCCGTCCCCGAGAATTGCCTGGTTGACACTTTCGGCCAGTCCGGCGGCTTGACGACCGGCACGTTCAACCCCGCGGCTCCTGATCAATTGCAGAATCCCCGCTCAACCGCCGTCATCAGCGCCACGCCCGGCGGACGGAGCGGCGGCGGCAGATGGACCGGCTGGTCGGGCGACTTGGTTCCGCCGTCCACCGGCTTGTATCAATTTCGCCTTTACTCGAACGGCGGGATCAAGATGTGGCTGGACGGCAAGCTGGTCATTGATCATTGGCGGCAGAATTGGCTGACCGAGAATGACCAAATCAAAGTCCGGCTGGAAGCGGGCCGCCATTACGCAATCAAGATCGAGCACGGGGGCGATCAAGCCACCACCATGCAATTGACCTGGAAAACGCCGCCACCGGACGGCAGCACCGCTCTGTGGTCGGAAGTCGGCGACGGCATTGATTATTACTTCATCTACGGCCCTGCGCTGGACCAGGTCATCGCCGGTTACCGCCAGCTCACCGGCCAGGCCACCCTGATGCCGGAGTGGGCATTCGGTCTGTGGCAGTCGTGCCAGCGTTACGAGACGGCGCAGCAATCCCTCGACGTGGTGAAGGAGTATCGCCGTCTCGGCATTCCCTTCGACAATATCGTCCAGGACTGGCAATACTGGCAGCCCAACGCCTGGGGTTCGCATCAATTCGATCCGTCGCGCTTCCCCGACCCCGCCGGCTGGATCAAGGACATTCACGCACTGCACGCGCATTTGATGATCTCCGTCTGGGGCAAATTCTATACCGGCACAACCAACTTTGCCGAGATGCAGAACGCCGGTTTTCTTTATCAGCCCAATCTCAAGGAAAAGCTGCTCGACTGGATCAATTATCCCTACACGTTTTACGACGCCTTCAATCCCGGCGCGCGCAAGCTTTACTGGTCGCAGATCAACCAGGCGCTCTTCAGCAAGGGCATTGACGCCTGGTGGGAAGACGCCACCGAACCGGACCTCACAGCCTCGCCGCCCACCTTGGACGGCCAGCGCACGCACATGAATCCCACCGCCCTCGGCACCGGCTCGCGCGTGCTGAATGGTTATGCCCTGATGAACAGCATGGGGATGTATGAAGGCCAGCGCAGCACTGCGCCCAACCAGCGCGTATTCATCCTCACGCGCTCGGGCTTCGCCGGCATCCAGCGCTATGCCACCGCCACGTGGTCGGGCGACACCACCTCAACCTGGACCGCCTTGGCCAAGCAGATAGCCGCCGGCCTCGGCTTCAGCATCTCCGGCACCCCCTATTGGACAATGGACATCGGCGGCTATACGATGGAAAACCGGTTCTCTTCGAGAAATCCCACGCCGCAAAACGCCGCGGAATGGCGCGAATTGAATGTCCGCTGGTTTCAGTTCGGGACCTTCTGTCCGATCACACGCCTCCACGGTGAACTCCAGCCGCGCGAACCGTGGGCCTTCGGGGGCTACACCAATCCAGCCTGCCAGACCATCGTCAAGTTCGATGAACTTCGCTACCGCTTGCTGCCTTACATCTATTCCGTCGCCGGCAAGGTGGCACAAGACGCGGGCACGTTCATGCGCCCGCTCGTCATGGACTTCCCGCAGGACGCCGCGGCCCGGGAAATCAATGATGAATACATGTTCGGTCCGGCGTTTCTGGTCGCCCCGGTCACCACCTGTCAGGCGCGCAGCCGCAGTGTTTATCTGCCGCAGGCCAACGCCGGCTGGTATGATTTCTGGACTGGCACACGCCGGGATGGCGGACAGGCCCTCGACGCTCCCGCGCCCCTCGACTCACTGCCCCTGTTTGTTCCCGCCGGCGCGATAATTCCGTTCGGCCCGAAAATACAATACACCGGCGCGAAACCAGCCGATCCGATCACCCTTTTCGTCTATGCCGGCGCGGACGGTGCGTTCACGCTCTATGAAGACGACGGCGTGAGCTATGGCTACGAGCACGGTGCATTCGCCCGCATCCCGCTCAACTGGGACGACGCAACCAGGACGCTCACCATCGGCAAACGCGAGGGAAGTTTTCCCGGCATGTTGAGCCGGCGCACCTTCAACGTGGTGTTCGTCACGAAGGAAAAACCTGTCGGTTTTTCGTTCACGCCCAAGCCGGACCGTTCAGTGCGTTACCAAGGCAAGGCGATCAAAGTGAAATTTGATTAGAAAACCCCGAACCGCCGTCCTCGAACTCCGACCGCCCAAAGAGGCGCGGTTTGACCGGCTTGTGTTCAGTTCGATGTTGAAAGTTGGATGTTCATTGTTCGCTGCTACCGCTTCCCTGATCCATGAATTCTCGATTACGAGAACGAGGAGAAGGACGAGGATGATTTCTGGAAACATTAAGTCCCCGCCCGACCTTTCGGTCGAACGGGGACAAATGGGGGATGGGAGTGCGCCACGCTCTCTTTCCCAAGCCAACATTAGGCGCCTTCTCTCGAAGGCTGCCGGCTTCCCGACGCCATTCTCCACGGCAAGCGGAGTTATCGGCCTCGTAGCAGGGCCGTCCAGCGCCTCGCGGTCACTGGATTTCGAGTGAGGCTTTTCAGCTCGCTTCAACTGGTGGTTGCGCCACCAACCCGCGAACCAGGTCCAGACACGCCTGTAATTTTGTTTCGCGTCTAAACCATTAGCACAAGGTCAGCCGCCGCTTTTGACGGCGCGTTCGCCCCGTGCCACGGGTCTCGCCTCTTCTCTCTCAAGTTGCCTTTCGCTCACAGTCCAGCGGTGTCGTTTTTAACATCGCCGGCGCTTGGAAGTTTTTCACGCGGCCTGCCCAGCCTTCGTGTCCTTCCCGTTGCGTGCGCTCCTTTTGTCCGCCTTTCGGCGGCTTTCGTTTGGCTGATCCCGGTTTTTATTCCGGAACCGCCAGAGTCGCCCGCACCGTGCTGATGCGCAGTAGCAACTGTTTACCCTCTGGGTAACTGCGATTCATTCAGGCTCGAAACCGGCCTGAACTACTTGACCCGGCTCGGAACAGCTTCTCATCGCCCCTCGCCGCCAAGTCCCTCATTCGCATTTGACGGTGTGCGAACACCGCCAGAGGAACTGGTGAATTCTGCCTCCCCGGAACTTGCGCTCCGGTCCAGAGGAGCCGTGCCAACCAGCCTGGCCCGGCTTTTCCCCGGTTACCCGGGATTATCCTGGAACGTTCGACTCAATCTTTCGACCTCCGCCGCCCGCTCCGTTCTTTCAATGAACTGTAAAGAGATTAACAAATTCCAGGGTTCTTACAATGAATTGATATGCACAGGTTGTTCACCAAATCCCGCCTGTGAAGAGCGTGTGGACAACGCAAATCAGCCCGTCAAATCAATGCGATTCTCATTTCAAGAAAGTAAATTATTGACAGCTTTTTCAGGTCAAGAACTCCTGTGGTGAACAAGTTCTGTTTTGAAAATTGGAAAAAATCACATTGCCGCCTTCAGTTTTTGCTTCAACCACGGATTGCGCGGATTGCCGCGTGGCGCGGCTTTCCGCAGTTTCAGTATTTTCGCTTTCTGCTTTTTGGCAAGTCCGGCTCGGACTTTCCGCTTTCGCTTTTCCGCTTTCCGGCGCACACTCGCAGCCATTCAGCCGTGCAAGTCCGAGTATGAGCTTTCTACTCACCCGCATCCGCCGCGCGCTGGCCGAGCCGCCGCAGGAGCCAATGACCGGCGCCCTGCTCGCCGCCCTCGCCGCGCACTGGGAATGCCTTTTTGCAAGCGACCCGGTGAAATTCGCACTTCTCCGTCCGCACATGGAACTCCTGCATGCCGACGCGGCGCGAACCGAGGAAGCACAGCAGCAATACGTCACGGCCACCCTGACGGCATGGGAAGCCAGGCGTGCCGCGTTCCAGTTGGACGCCGCGCTCGGTGGCCCGCCGGGCCGGCCCGGCAGTCTCGATTCCTTTGATTGGGGCACGCATTGGATTTTGTTCCACTGGACGGCGCCGGCAGCCGGCGGGCCGGTCTGGGGCTACCGCGTGGAACGCAGCCTTTACAACCGGGAATTCTGCGTGGTTGACGTTTGCATCGCGACGGAAACCACGCTGTTGCGCCAGCCGCAGAATCAGAAACTATATTATCGCACAATCCCGTTCAACGGCTGGGGCGACGGTCCGGCGAGCAGCATCTTCGGCATCAAGATGGATGCCGAGCTGGTGGATTGGCGCAAGCGCCAGGCGCACCCGACAGCCTCGTAATCGGGAAGCGCAGCTTTGCGCGGATTTCAGTTTTCCCCCGGCCCGTGAAATGGCTTGGCCTATTTCACTGGGCAGCCTTTCGCTCCATCTTCCATCTGCCATCTCCAATCTTCCAAATTGGCCTTTCCCATCGCCTTCACCCTTTAGCCTTCAGCCTTCGGTCTTTGGTTTCGAGGCCGCCACTCTTCCGGCGCTTGCATTCGCGCGGCATGGCTTTAGTTTGAAACGTGTCCGCATGAAATGGTTTGCCATCCTGCTGCTGTTGCCGCTGTCCGTGCTGCGCCTGTCCGCCGAGCGCATCAATCAGGAGGGCCGCATCCTCGGCGCGCTGCCGGTGGTGACAATTCCATTTTGTTCGACACGACGAACGCGGATGCGGTGGTGTCGGCCATGCAGATTTTCCCGGTGACGAATCCGTGGAACGAGTGCATCTCCAACCGTCCGGTGCTGGCGAACTCGGATGCGATGCTGGCGCAGATGATGTTCGATTTCACGAACGGCCTGACGGGTTCCAGCATCGCCTCGCACCTGAAGCTGCACATCAATTTCGAGATGAATTATGTGCTGGTGCCGGACAGCCAGATGCTGGTGTCCAACCAGTTTGTGACGTATCCCGGTGATTCAGATTTGAACGGCGGCATTTATCCGTATGGCCTGTATCCCATCCCGACGAATCAGCCGATTGAAGGATGGCCGCTGGGTCTCATCGCCAACGGCACGCCGCAGACGTTGCTGCAATGGCAGACAAACAATGACGGCAGCGACCGGCATTCCATCACCGTGCAGCCGGGCGGCGGACTGATTTACGAAACATGGAACGCGCTGCTCGTGGGCACGAACTGGCAGGCGGCGAACGGCGCGATTTTCAATCTGAACACAAACGGCCTGCGCCCGGCGGGATTGACTTCCGGCGACGCGGCGGGCCTGCCGATGTTTCCGGCGCTGGTGCGCTACGATGAGGCGGAGCGCGGCATGGTGGAACATGCGCTGCGCATCACGGTAAAGCGGTCGCGTTACAACAGTTACATTTATCCGGCCACGCATTTTGCCGCGCCGTCGGGCAACACGAGCACGAACCTGCCCAGCATGGGCCAACGGCTGCGGTTGAAGGCGGCGTTTGTCATCCCGGCAAGCTGGACGACGGAGGAAAAGGCCATGGCGCTGGCGTTGAAAAAATACGGCGCGCTCGTGGCGGATAACGGCAGCATCCTGGGAATTTCCGTGGCCCCGGACGACCGCTGGCCGAATGGCGGGAATTGTTTCAACGATCTGTTGAGCCTGGTCGTCACGAACTTCGAGGTCATCCAGACGACGGGCACGAATGAAGGGCCGCGTTCGGCGGGCGCGCCCGCGGCCAACGCGGGGCCGGACCAGGCCGTGCCGGCCGGGCTACCGGTTCAATTGCAGGGCGTGGTGACCTTCAGCAATACCCCGCCGGTGATTCAATGGAACTTGTATTCCGGGCCGGGCACGGTGACGTTCGGCAACGCGGCGCTCACCAACACCACGGCGACTTTCAGCGCGCCGGGAACTTACACGCTGGAGCTGGGCGCGAACGACGGGGTTCATGCCGTGGCGTATGACGCGGTGGTGGTCACGGTGACGAATGTCATCACTGTGTCCATCGCGCGCGCGGGCACAAACGTGAACGTGAACTGGAGCGGCGGCGTGGCGCCTTACGTTGTGCAGCGAACGGGGTCGCTGCCCGCCGCTTCCTGGAGCGACGTCGTGACCACGAGCTTCAACAGCACGAATCTGCCCATGACAAACGCATCGGGCTTTTTCCGGGTCAGGGGGCAGTGAGTTGCTGGCGGACGGCGCTGCGCGCCGTCCCTGCCAGAATTTGACTTTTCAACCAAGGCCCGCCGCGCCGAAATGAAATTCAGGCGGGGTGAATACCGACTTCCAAATTTCAGCTTTTGTCTTCTGTTTCAGCTTTTCAAAATATTGACGCAGGCGGTTGTAATCCAGCCTTGAAAATCCGTGCGGCAGGATTTGCGCCGGGCTAACATCCCCGCCATGCCCGAACTGTTCCACCGGCTGCCGCGAAACGTCATTGCCATTTTCAGCGGACGCAATCTCCTCTGGCACGCGCTGGCCATCGGCCTGACCGTGCTCATTGTCATGTCCGGCTTCGACTGGTTTTATTATCTTTCGACGCGCGGCGATACAATCCGTGCGCTTGCCTGGCCGGCCATCGTGCTGGGCGGCACGCTGCCCATCTTCGGGACTTTGCTCCTCCTGATCGTCGGCGAGGTTGGCAGAATCCGAAGCATCATCACCACCGCCTGGGCTTTGGGACAGGCGGCCATGCTCGGCTATCTCATATCGTGCGCTTACAAGGCGTTCACCGGGCGCATTCCGCCGCCATTCCACGGATTCCGGATGTTGGCGATGAACGAAGGATCGCTGACGGACACCAGCCACGGGTTCCAATTCGGCTTCCTAAAGGGCGGCGTCTTTTGGGGCTGGCCTTCATCCCACACCACCGTGACGTTTGCCATGACCGCCTGCCTCATCGCGCTCTATCCCAAAAACAAACTGCTCGTTCTCCTCGCGCTGCTTTATGCGCTCTACATCGGCTTGGGCGTCTCCGTCACCATCCATTGGTTCTCGGAATTTGCGGCTGGAGCCATCATCGGCAACGTCATTGGAACCGTCGTGGGCCGGAGCTTTGCTGCTCCCTCTGCCGGTGGTGAAAACTCGTAGGCTGATTCGCGTTACGTCAGGTTTTAATATCACCGGGCAGCATTGAAAATTTGTTTGATTTCACGGGCGCTCAAGGCGCGGTTGTAGATGGACGGTCTGTCAATGATGCCCGCAAACATGCTTAAATACGGCGCCCAAGTGCCGGTGGTGCCGATGTAAACCGGACTCTTGCCATAATCCAAGGCAAAGCCCGGAGCGGCCGAGTCCTCCGCCACGCCGTTGACCCAAAGGGTGGACTTGCTGCCATCGTAGGTTCCCGCCACATAATACCAAACTCCGCGTTGCACAATCGTTGTGGAATGCAGCACGACCTGGTTGCCGTGGTTGGAGATGATAAATCCAAACCGATCGCCATCGTCAACGTGATCCTTCATAAGGCTGTAACCTTCAAAAAAAGCACTCTGGGTGTTCTTTTTGAAGATGATCGCTTCGCCGTGGTCCGGTGATTTGCTTGGATCGAGCCAGACCCACGCTCCTACCGTGACAGTAGCTGGCTTGAGATCGGGCGAATCGGATATCCTCACATAACCATTGGTTCCGTCCAGCATGAAGCCCGTTCCCACCTTGCCGGGGGCGAAAGTGACTCCGCTGCCGGACAGTATGCCGTCGTGGTGGCCGCCCATGGCCTTGGCATTATGAGCGTCTCGCTCGAAGGTTGGGCCATACACCAAGTAAAAAAGAAGTTGACCGGACTTGTGTGATTGGCAGCGATATTTACGCGACTTGTTTCGGGAGCTGGAAAAAGTTTGAAGAAACAATTTCATAAAAGTGAACAATGAAAGGGTCAGTCCGAGTTTGTAAAGCGGCTGGCATCAAATTATATTCCGGTTACATCTGCGGAACTTTATCTGGTTGTGTTTTCCAGTGAAGTAAAGGTGCGGCCCCAGCGCGGCAGCCAGTGGCTCTCTTTGTTGATGGAAAGGACCACGCCGGTGGCCCGGCCCACGATCTGGCCGCGCGGCACGGTCCCGAAATATCGCGAGTCAAAGCTGTTGTCGCGATTGTCGCCCATCATGAAATAGCGGCCCGCCGGAACCTGAACCGGCGCGAAGGTCCGCATCGCCGAAATTCCGTTTATGGCCATCACGACGTGCGGAAATTCGGGAAGTTCTTCGGTTGCAAAAATGCCGCGCTCACGCTCAATCCCGGAAAGTTGCGCCGCCATTCCCGGATCCGACTTGGAAATGTCTGCCACGCAGGCACAAAAGCCCGTGCACAGCGTATTTTCATGTTCGGGCAGTTCTGAGTCGTGCGAATTTCCTATTGATTGGTTTGGGACCGTGGTAATAAACCGTCACAATGAAACTCAATCACAGCATCATCGCTAAAATCAGCCTGGCCCTCGCATTGTGCTGGCCGTTCGGCCTCACGCTCGCACAGACAGCCACGAATACCCAAACGGCTCCCGCCCAGCCGGTGAGCGTGGAGGCGACGGCGATTAACGCACATGTTTTCCGGCTCCACGTGTCGTTCGCTGATGCTCCGGCAAAGCAGCAAAGCCTGTTCATTGATGCGAATTCATCCCAACCGCGCATTGAAACCGGGACGGTAAAGGACGGCGCCTTTAGCGGAGTGCGGACCGGCAACGGCGCATTGCTGGTGGACCGCGAAAAGGGGCAATGGATGCTGAAGGACAGCCAGGGCCGGGTGGTGATTCCGGCGACGTCGCTGGCCAGCCTCGGCAGGGATGACCGCACCGGCCGGCCGCAGATCACCTGTCCGATGGGCGCGGTGTCCGGCCAGGCAACCATCTACGGAAGCGGGGACATGAACGGAGGCATCGTGCAGCAGCGCGGGCAGGGCCGGGTGGGCAATGGCGTCACCGGCGTGCCTTACTATTGGAGCAGCGCCGGCTACAGCGTGCTGGCCCTGGGCGACGATGATAATGCGCCCGGCAACTGGCAGCGGAACGAAACCGACGGGACCATCACCTGGACAATTCCCGGCAATTCGCTGGACCTGTATCTGATGCCGGCGGCGCGGCTGCAGGAGGGGACGGAGGATTACGCGGAGCTGACCGGACGTCCGCCCGTGCCGCCGCGCTGGGCCATGGGATACATGCAGAGCCGCTGGGGCTGGCGTGATCGCGCCTATATCGAGGACACGCTGAAGCAATTCCTCGACCGCAAGCTGCCGGTGGACGCGTTCATCTTCGATTTTGAGTGGTATACGCCGCAACCGGATTATTCGGTGCCGGCGGCGGGTTCGACAAACTACACCGACTTTTCCTGGAACCCGCTGCTATTCCCGGAACCGGAGAAACAGATTGCGGACCTGCACGCGCACGGCGTGCATGTGGTGGGCATCCGCAAACCGCGGCTGGGCAACAGCGAACTCCTGACGCAATTGCGCGAACGGGGCTGGATCTCAACAGCCGGACGCGGGCAGGGTGCGCTCAGCCGGGGCGGCACCGAGCAACGGCTGTTGAACTACAGCCGGGCGGACGTGCGCGACTGGTATGCCCAGCAGATGACGCCGCTGCTTAAGGCCGGCATTGACGGCTGGTGGAACGATGAAGGCGAGCAGACCTATACAACTTACACGTATTGGAACCAGTCCGAGGCGCTCGCGCTGTCCAAGGTCGGTTCGAAGCAGCGATTGTGGACCATCAACCGGGCCTTTCAACCGGGCATGCAGCGCTACGGTGCCGCGGCGTGGACCGGCGACATTGCCAGCAACTGGCGGGCGTTCGCCGACACGCCCGCGCGGCTGCTCAACTGGAGCCTTGCCGGCATGTTCTATGGCGCGTGCGACATCGGCGGGTTCATGGGGCAGGACACGCCGGAGCTTTTGACGCGCTGGATGGAGGCGGGGGTGTTCTTTCCGATCATGCGGTCGCATTCGGTAAATACCGTGAACCCGCGCTTCCCGTGGTTGTATGGTGAACCGGCGGAGGCGGCAATCCGCAAAGCCCTCGAGTTGCGCTATCGGCTGGTGCCGTATTACTACAGCCTGGCGCATGTGGCCGCCGAAAAGGGAACGCCGGTGATGCGTCCGCTGGCAATGGCATATCCGGAAGATCCGGAGGTCAACAATCTGACCAGCCAATGGCTCATGGGCGACGGACTCATGCCGGCGCCGATCCTCGCGCAGACCAACCAGCGCAGCGTCTATTTTCCGAAGGGAACCTGGTTCACATTCGACTCCAACCAGACGCGGACGGGGAGTGGGATTGTGGAGGTGAAAGCGGAGTTGGACCAGATTCCGGTGTTTGTGCGCGCGGGGACGATTCTGCCCCTGGCACCAGCCATCCTGCACACCGACGACCTGCCCGGCGGGCCGCTGGACTTGCAGATTTATCCGGGAGCCAATGCGACGTTCACGCTCACCGAGGACGACGGTCAAACAACCGCCTACGCAACGGGTCAGGTGCGGCGCGTGACGTTTGCCTGGGATGAAACCGCCCGGACATTGAGCTGGACGGTGGATGGCCCCTACCACGGCAAAGACATTTTCACGGAGGCAAGAGTAACGTTGTTTGATCCGAAGGGCGTGGTGACGCGGAGCACCCCGTTGGAAAAGTCCGGGAAATTGGCCTTGGGCCGGTGAGTTCTGTCGAGATCCGCTCGCCGCTCCGCGCTCTGCGCTTTGCGCTTCCCGCTCTTTCCTTTTCCGGCGAAGACATGATATGTAAAGGAGTCGGTCCACATTTGAAACGCGGCCGGCAGCAAATCAAATTCCGGTTGCAGGCGCGGAACTTCATCTGGTTGTGTGTTCCAGTGAAGTAAAAGTGCGGCCCCAGCGCGGCAGCCAGTGGTTCTCTTTATTGAGGGAAAGGACCACGCTGCTGGCCCGGCCCACAATCCGGCCGCGCGCCACGGTCCCGAAATAACGCGAATCAAAGCTGTTGTCGCGATTGTCGCCCATCATAAAATAACGGCCCGGCGGGATCTGCACCGGCCCGAATGACATCGCAACAGGACTCCCGTTTATTCTGCGGCAGGCGCCATGCCGCCCGCCAATACCCGCCCTATGACCTCACCCAGTCATCCTAATCAATCAAGCGCAGTTTTTCTTGACCAAGGTACAGAAGCAGGTACATTATTAATGTGATTGGCCAATTCTTCACGCCTGAGATTGTTGCGGACTGCATGTTTCGGATTGCCGGTGTTCATGGCAGCCAGCGAGTGATTGACCCCAGTTGTGGTGACGGTTCATTTTTGAGAGTCGCCCCGGAAAAGCTGGAGTTGCATGGATGTGAAATTGACCCTCAATATGCGTCAGTCGCCAAACAGCTGGTCACCGGCAAAAGATTTTTTGAAGGCGATGCACTGACCAGCCTGGTAGGGCTCTGGGGGACATTCGATCTGGCAATTGGCAATCCACCTTTCAGCGCGCAGACAAGCCTTGAAAGGCGTTCGGAAGTGTTGCAGGGTTTTGATCTTGGCGCGGGCCGAACATCGCAGTGCCTTGAAGTGCTGTTTTTAGAACTGTTTTTGAAACTCGCCAGGACCAATGGCCGGATTGCCATTATTCTGCCGGATGGACCGCTTAGCAACAAACCATTCAAATATGTGCGCGACTGGCTGCTTTGCCGTGCCCAGATGGAAGCCATCATCAGCCTGCCCCGGGGAATCTTCAATGGGACAACGGCGAAAACAAACATCCTCATCGCGCAAAAACGTCCGGTTGCGGCCCGGCCATATCGTGATGCCACCCTCCTGCTGGAGTGCAAGGAACTCGGCGATTTGAAACCGGTGCGGCTTGGTGAATGGGAAAAAATTGAACCACGCTGGAAAAGAGCGGTGCTGGCCGGGGAGACTGATTGGCGTCCTGAATCACACGGCGGTGAAAGATCCGCAATGGATGCCAAGACAGTCCGGTTGGGGGACGTTTTCAGGTTGAGAACCGGTTACGCCTTATATGGGAACAAACGGGAATTCTTTGAAGAACCAAACCCGGAGCGGGTGTTGTTGATTCGTGCAAAAAATCTCGCACCCGAAGGCGGGCTGCGGCTGGATCGCAATTGCGCCTATATTTCAAGTGCAGGCGAAATGTTTTGCGAACAGTCGGCGGTCCGTCCGGGCGAGATTCTGTTCGTGCGGGTTGGAGCGGGTTGTTACGGGCGGACGGCATTGGTGCCGCCGGGCTTGATCGCCCAGGCAGATGATTGGATTCATGTGCTGACACCATTGGTGGCGGTAAACAATGCCGGGCTGGTTGAGTGGTTCAACAGCGAAGCGGGCCGTTCAGAAGTCAAAAGACTTGCCAAAGGTGTTGGAACATTGAGCGTTTCCAAATCGTCCCTCGCGGAAATGAGAATCCCGTCCAAGTTGATCAATTCTGGGACTTCAACCCCGGCGGACAAATCCGGGCAGCGGCGGAATGGAACCTCAACACACCGGTTAAACAGTGCGCGCAACAATATCCGAGTGGTCAATTAAAGGTGCGGGCCGATGATCTGATGGGGTTTGGGAAAACATGTCCCCATAATTCGGGGTTGTCTTGCAGCAGGTGTTTTCGCCCGGCAATATTCCAGAACATCGAGAATGGCAGGGAACACTGGATGCGCCGCTGTGTCTTGGAATCAATCTTGGGATTGATGACCAGAATGCTGGTTCGAACCACCGGTTTTGTTTTCCATTCCTGGGCCTTCGCCCTGACAGTCGAATAATGCTCGTTCATGTTCTTCACCACTTTATCAATGCTCGAAATGTCATCCAGAGTTAGCTGACCCCAAAGTTTCTGCCATGCTGCCGAATCAAATGCGGCACAGCCAATGTCCACGATCCATTTTTCAGTGGTCGTGCGTTGCTCCCAAAACCCGACGATCATTAAAAAGTCATGGTCAATCTGACGCTGGCGAAGAACATCACCCAAACCAATCGGACTGGCAAGTTTGGCCGTCTTGATGGAGACCGGCAGATTTTGAAATTGAGCAGGAACTGATGCTTGATTGTTGCGATCAGGAGGGACATCCCATTTTTGCATATAGGTGCCCTGGTAGCCTGAAAAGAAATGATCGCGAACCCATTTCTCGAAGCTAAAACCGTGTGCTTGCACTTCAACCATGTCCGGCAGTGTATCGCGCAAACGAGGTTGTCAGCAAGTGAGATGGATGAGCATAAAAGGAGTTGATCCTCCTTTGAAATGCGGCTGGCATCAAATTGAATTCCGATTGCTTGCGCGGAACTTTATCTGGTTGTGTGTTCCAGTGAAGTAAAGGTGCGGCCCCAACGCGGCAGCCAGTGGTTCTCTTTATTGAGGGAAAGGACCACGCCGGTGGCCCGGCCCACAATCTGGCCGCGCGCCACGGTCCCGAAATAACGCGAATCAAAGCTGTTGTCGCGATTGTCGCCCATCATGAAATATCGGCCCGGCGGGACCTGCACCGGCCCGAAGGTGCGCATCGCTGAAACTCCGTTTATGGCCATCACGGCGTGGGGAGATTCGGGAAATTCTTCCGTGGCGAAAACGCCACGTTCGCGCTCAATCCCGGAAAGTTGCGCCGCCATTTCCGGATCGGCCGGCGCATATTCCACGGGCTGGCCGTTGATGATCAATTGTTCATTCCGCAGTTCAACGGTGTCGCCGGGCAGGCCAATGACACGTTTCACCAGACGCAGGCCGTCTTTCGGTGAATAGAACACGACAATGTCGCCGCGCTGCGGATTGCTCCAGTCGGCGAGGTGCCGGGTGGTGAACGGCACCTTGAGGTCGTAGGCGAGCTTGTTCACGAAAACGCGGTCGCCTTCCAGAATGGTCGGTTTCATCGAGCCGGTGGGCACGTCGTTCCAATCCGCCAACGACGACCGGACGGAAAACATGACCAGCGCAAGGATCAAAAGCGGGCGGATTTCCTGCCGCCACCAGCGGCCGGCAACGACACGATATTTGGCCACGTTCATGGGCTTTTGACATGGAGTCAGAACTCCTGTTCATAATTTGGCAGCAGGGCACGACGCAAGGAGTGCTGCCCCAAATGACTCGTTACCTCGTCGCCTGCAAATCAGGACATCACCGTTCATTCTGCGGCATGGCGCAGTGCCGCGCGATATTTCAAGTTGTTGCCGGTTGTCCGGGATGTGGCTAACATGACCGGCACAATATCCGACCATGAACAAGCCATCCAAGACACCGGGCATCAGCCGGATTGACCAGCCGTCGCACCGCACGCATGGGTTTTTTTTGCGGGCTTTCCGGCATGGGCAGATCTTTTCCGGCTTTTTTTCCGACAAAAAATACGGCGGGCGGGCACGAGCGCTGGCCGCGGCCCAGGAGCAGCGCCTGAAGCTGCTGAAAATAGTGGGGCTGCCCCTCCGCAAATCGCGCCGGCTGAACGCGCAGATTGTGCGGCGCCAGGGCCGGTCGGGCATTTACGGCGTGCGGCGGGTGATTAACCGGAAGGTCCGGCCGTGGCGGAAATACTGGGTGGCAGCGTGGAGCCCGAAGTTGGGCGTGGTGCGCAAGAAGCAATTCTCCATCCGCAAGCACGGCGAGGAAGGGGCCAGGCAACTGGCCATCCGCGCCCGGCGCGCGGGACTCCGGAGCATGGTGGATTGAATGTCCCGGTGGAATTATTCGAATGACAAATTTTCTCACCCTCCTCCCGGAAGGAAGAGGGGCGGGGTGAGCAGGCCTATGATTTTCAAGCTCAAATCCCCTCTCCCTGCCCCTCTCCCGGCTCGGGCGGGGCAAGGGAAATAATGGTTAGTCAACCGGACAATCCCGCGTCCCGGCAAAACCTTCCCGCCAGCCGCATCCGCGCATTGAACCTGCACCCTGCTAATCTGTCGTTCTTTGACCACTTAACTTTATCGTTATCGCCGCTATCACCCTAAAAAAACCCATTTTTCATCAAAATAGCGGTTATTGAGCGTTTTGGCTGTCCAAAATCGGGAATCCGGGCGGCTGAGACGATAGTATCCGTCATCGTGTCGGTAATCAGCGTCATCGTGTCGGTAATCGGCGTCATCGTGTCGGTAATCGGCGTCATCGTGTCGGTAATCAGCGTCATCGTGTCGGTAATCGGCGTCATCGTGTCGGTAATCGGCGTCATCGTGTCGGTAATCGGCGTCATCGTGTCGGTAATCGGCGTCATCGTGTCGGTAATCAGCGTCATCGTGTCGGTAATCAGCGTCATCGTGTCGGTAATCAGCGTCATCGTGTCGGTAATCAGCGTCATCGTGTCGGTAATCAGCGTCATCGTGTCGGTAATCAGCGTCATCGTGTCGGTAATCGGCGTCATCGTGTCGGTAGTCGGCGTCATCGTGTCGGTAGTCAGCGTGACGAAGACGATAGGGTCCTTCGTCGTGACGACCGTCTCCGCGACGGAGACCATAATCGCAGGGCGGTTTTTAACGTGAAAAATCAATGGGATCAAACGGTCATTTGAGCAGCGCCACAATTTGGGAAACGCATCTTGCAGAAATCAAGTGATTGTAGCAGCGGTCTGTGACCGTCGTGGTTTCCCGCAAATCCCCCCGGCGCTCATAGAGCGCCGCTACAACCCGGGAATCCGGCGGCCCCGTTTCTGCTCGACAGAAAGTTTTTGAAGGCGCAACTTTTTCCTCGGCCGCATGAAACGCCACCTGCCATTCACGCTCACGACCTTGCGGCTGCTGCTCGGCCCCATCGCGCTGGCCTGCGCGTTTGCGGGCATCACGCGATTTGTCTTTCTGCCCATTTTAATCGCCGCCACGTTCTCGGACATTTTTGACGGCGTCCTCGCCCGCAAATTCGGCGTAGCCACCCCTGCCCTGCGGCGCTACGACAGCATCACCGACATCATTTATTACCTGTTCATCCTCGCCGTCGCGTGGCTCCTGTGCAAACCGGTCATCGTCGGAAATCTCTGGCTGATTGCGCTGATCCTGCTGTCGGAGGCGGCGTGCATTCTCACCTGTCTCCTCCGATTCGGCAAATTCCCGGCGACGCACTCGTTTCTGGCGAAGTTTTACGGCCTGTGCCTGCTGGGCGCCTTCATCGCCCTGCTCGTCTTCAATGCCGGAAGCTGGGTCATCGTCGGGTTGGCTGTCGCCGCCCTGGCCGCAAATTTGGAAATCCTCGCCATGCATCTCATCGCCAAAACCGCGCCGGTGGACGTGCCGTGGATCTTTGCGTTGCGTAAACGAATCAATCGAAGGTAGGGACGACCTGCCGGTCGTCCGGCTGCGCGGCAGCGCAGCGCTACCAATCAAAAAGGCCGCCCGCACGGACGGCCTTTTCAATCTTCTGAATCGAGGTTCAAGCTGCGGCTGGCGCGGCGACGGCGCGGCGGGTTTCCTCGCCTTGATCGCCTGCGTTTTGCGTTTGAGGTAGCGGTTCCGGCGTTTCCGATTTTCAACTTTGTTGTATTGTCTGCCCATAATTCTTTACTTTGTTCGCTTGTTACGGTTTTGTGATGTGCAATATGAAAGTGATTACGCGGCAATTCAATCTTTTTCTGGCCTTTCTGGCGCTGGCTTGGCTTTGCGGCTGCCAGACGAACAAAAAGGACAAGGAAACCAGCGCCCTGCGCATCCACATCGAGGCCAGCCCCCAAAGCAGCGGCTCCACCCAGTCAGTTTCCGTTCTCCGCGACGATCCCCTCCTCGTCACGATCTTCAAGGAGCCGATTCTAACCGAGGCCAACCTGGTCGAGGCCAGGGTCATTGACGCGCGTGGCGGGTTTGGCATCCAATTGCAATTCGACGAAAGCAGCTCCCTGGTGCTCGAACAATATTCCGCCGCCAACCCGGGCAAACATTTCGTCGTTTACGGCCAATGGAGCGAAAAGCCGACGGATGGCCGCTGGCTCGCCGCGCCGCTGATCACCCACCGCATTTCTGACGGCAAGTTTTCCTTCACACCCGACATGTCGCGCACCAACGCCGACCGCCTGGTGCTCGGCCTCGACAACGTCGCCCAGACCGCCAAAAAAGGAGAGCTCAAATGATTTTCCCCGGCGTCCGTGGGTCGATACGGCTTGCCCTGGCCTTGTCTTGGTTTGGTTGCGCCACCCTGTTCGCCCAAACGCCGTTTCAATTCCCGACCGCCAACCATTACTTGTTTGAACGCGGCAGTGAATTGAAATTCTTCGCCCCCACCGCGCCGGACAAGCCGTGGACGAGCGGCAGCTTCGGGTGCGTCCGCAACAACGGCCAGCGGCTGCACGAGGGGCTGGACATCCTCCATTTGCAGACCGACCGGCGCGGCGAGCCGACGGACCCCGTCATGGCCACCGCCGACGGCACGGTCGTTTACATCAGCACCAAGCCGGGCCTCTCGAATTATGGCCGATACGTCGTCATCCGCCACGTCGTCGAGGGCATTGAAATTTATTCACTCTACGCCCATTTGAGCGCCATCCAGCCCGGCCTGCAAACCGGCCAGCCGGTCAAGGCCGGCCAGGTCGTCGCCACCATGGGCCGTTCGTCCAGCGCGGAAACCATCGCCAAGGACCGCGCCCACGTGCATTTTGAATTGAACCTGCTGGTGAACGACAACTTTGCCGCATGGTTCAAAACCGCCTCCCCCGGCGAACGCAACGATCACGGCGAATGGAACGGCCAGAACCTGAACGGCCTCGACGCGCGCGACATCCTCCTGCAGGAGCACAACCCCAGCAGCAGTTTCGGCCTGTTGAATTACCTCCGCGGCCAGACGGAATTGTGCCGGGTCCTCGTGCGCGCCACCAATTTCCCCTATCTCAAGCGTTACCCGATGCTCGTCCTGAAAAATCCCGTGGCTGACCGCGAGGGCGTCGCCGGCTACGAAATCGCCTTCAATTTCAACGGTGTCGCCTTTGCCCTGATGCCGCGCGCGGCGTCGGAAATCAAGAGCCAGGCCAAATACCAACTGCTCTCCGTCAATGAGGCCGAGGAAAAGGCCAACCCGTGCCGGCACCTCGTCGTCCAGCGCAAAGGCCGCTGGGAACTGGCCGCCGAAGGCCTCCGCACCGTGCAAATGCTGGCGTATTGAGCGGGGATTGGACGCAAACCGGCGTGCATATTCAAATGGCATTTCTGGAGGACGGGCGTAATTTATTGCACAAGAACAAGCCATGCATGCCGGCGAAAATTGGAGTTCGAAGCGGCGATTGCCCCGCAATCGCGCCGCCGCGTTCACCCTCATCGAGTTGCTGGTCGTCATCGTGATCATCGCCATCCTGGCCGCACTCCTGCTGCCGGTCCTTTCGCGGGCCAAGATGGCAGCGCAAAGTGCTGTCTGCAAAAACAACCTTAAACAGCTTGGGCTTTGCTTGCACCTTTATGTGGCAGATAACAATGATTATTTCGTGCCGAACAATTCCATTGCTGTCTTCTCCGGAACAAATGGTCCAACATCAAGCGTTTCCGGGCTATCTTGGCTCCCGGATGTTAATGCTGCTACGGAGATTAATCCTTCCAATATCATTAACGGCCTCCTGTTCCAATACAACACATCGCTGCCGATTTATCACTGCCCTTCCGACCAATCAACTTTGGAAACGCCCGATGGACATCCGTTGCCACAGTTACGTTGGCGGAGTTACAATATGAGCCAATCGGTGAATGGCTACCCGCAAGGCGATCCGGACTATTATCCCTACATCCCGGCTTGGACGAAATACACCGAAGTCCGCCATCCCATACCCAGCGAACTATTTGTGTTCATTGATGAGAGCGCGGATACGATTGCAGATGCAGAATTCGGCAATCCCCCAGTCGGCTCACCTTTTTTCTACCCGAACATTTGGTGGGATTTGCCATCAGATCGTCATAATCAGGGCGCAAATATTTCATTTGCCGATGGCCATGTTGACCACTGGAAGTGGAAGGTTCCAAAGACTTTTTATTATTTCGGTCAAGACGTTGAGCCGGCAGAAATGCCTGACTATCGGCGCATCCAGAACGCCATGAAACAGCCCAATGACAATTAGCCGTCCGGATTTTGCCGGCGTCCTGCAAGAATGGGGGGGGGCGGCAGACATCTTTTGCCCGCGGTCTGCCAGCGCGGGGCACAAGGCTAGTAAGGCCACTGCGTAACAACCGCATTCGTATTGGCCGCGAGCTTGTAGAACTGCAAGGCCGTGACGATGGGCGTTCCACCAGGAGGTAATTGATCGCCTGCCTTTACCCGCTTGGTTGCCCATTGGTTACCGGCGGTTCCGCCAATGGATGGCAGAGTGCCATAAACGACAATGTTTGTTGGCTGCATTCCGCCGTAAGCCTGCATCCAGTTAGTTGTTTCAGGCACTCCATTGGTGTAAGTGACGGTGCAGACCAGCGGCACAACCGGATTTGTGTTCACCCAGCCAATAACCGTATAGCCTTCGCTCCATACGGGAAGGTTGGTGCTGGTTAACAATGAATAGTTGTAAATGTATTTGTAGTTGTGGGTCGGGTCGAGAGTCGCATCGGCAACGGCGTTGGTATCCTCCCAGAGTGCGATAGAAGGCGGCGTGCTAATGCCGGGAATGCTGGTGGCGATCTCGGTGTCGTTGGAAACACCCACGCCCCCGACGTCGAACAAAGGCGGCAGGGCTTGTGGTGATGAACCGGCACTGTTGGAGATAATGACGCCGTTAGAGAGGTAAAAAACCGTGACGGGCAGTGCCACGTTGGTATTGATATTCAGAGTTTTCACGCCAGATTTGATGGCGGGATTATTATTACCGCCGTTCGGAGGCGCTTGCGGCGGATTGTTGCCAGCTTGTCCGCAAATGCCGGCCGCGACGCAGACCCGCCAAAGGGCATATACAATGATCGAAGCGGCGGCTATGATGACGAGCAGGTCAACGATTATGTTGCAGCCTAGACTGACCTTCGGTGAAGCTGGCGCGTGGTTTGTGGTTGCGGCCTGTTGGATGCCAGCCGGGCTTCGGTCCGTTTGTCCGGCATAGACTGGCGCAATGGTGGCCACAAAAACAGAAAGCCAGATCGTAACGAGCCACCACATCCCAAATTTGTGCAGATTTACTTTTCGTTTATCCAACGTGATTTGCTTAAACTTAAAACAGACCAAGGGCCAAAGGATGAAGAACAAAACCGTCGAGGAGATGGCAATGGGACAAACGAGGGGGTATGCTGGGTGTCGGAAATGTTGCAGACACCATGCGGCGCTCAACAGGATGGCGGCATAAGCCAACAGACCGCCAATGAAAATCCGTATTCTTTTCCGGCTCTGTTGACGATGCCATTGTTCCAATTTCTTCCAGGGCGAGGTTTCTGACGGCTTTTGGTTCTCATTCATATTTTCGCTACGGTTGTTCCGAAGTTTAGACGGATGGTTTTTGCACGAATTGATGCTCTTCCATACCATGCATGAATAATTTCTAACGGTTCTTGAAACAAAATGCAAGCAAAAACTTAATCCGTCAGGCTATTCGCATTCGATTCCTTTCCTGATTGACTTGGGCGTGTCTGAAATCGGGCAAGTGAGAAAAAAACTTGGCGCAAACATTCGTTGCTTTCGCAAGCAGGCGCATTTGACCCAAGAAAAGCTTGCCGAAAAGGCGGATCTTCATCCGGTTTATATCAGTCTGGTCGAAGGCGGATATAAGGCGGTTTCGGTTGAAGCCTTGTGGAAAATCTCAAAAGCCTTGGAAGTTCCGATTTCTTCGCTATTTCAAAGTATTTAGCCGATAGCGACGCCATCGTAACACATTGGCCTCACCCGCCCTAATCCATCCATTCCGGCAGACCAAAAGCAAAGCCTGTCTCCCATTCCCATTTAACCGTTCAAGGCCGGGGTTTAAGCCGGAAAACTTGGATTTCTTTGATTTTAATGCTAGCTGGCAACACCGAGCGGCAAATGCGGGAACCAATGGTGCCATCGCTACGGGCGCAAGCTGGTCATTGGCTCCAGGCCCGACTTCTCGCGCCGCCGACGGAGCAAACTTCAGAAGGAGACAGCAGGATCTTTGCCAAGGCGCACGCTGATAACCAAAATGCGTCCGTCCGTGGTTGATCTGTGTCTTCCAGTTTCAAGCGGCCGATTCAAGATGTTTACCGTCCGAAGTGAAAATCAAAGAGGCAGAGGTGTTACCCTCTGCCTCTTCTACCTGCCGTTAGCGCAACTCCCCCCAACCCCAGCCGGGTCAGGCACGCCAAGCGACGATTAGGGCGGCTGCCTTACGGATTGCTCAACTTAAAGAACACATCCGGGACCAGTGTGTTCATGACGTTCGTGTAAGGCGAGGTGGCCCCGGTCGAGGTCCACGGCCCTGCCACATTTGTCGCCTGCAACAGCGAGCCGAAGGACCACGTCATCACGAATTGATGGCCACTGGGGCCTGTTGTGACGAGTGGCGTGCTGACAAACGAGGGCGTCAGTCCAGGCACCGCGGCTCCAAGCTGGGCCTGGCTCATCGCATAGTCATAGATTCTTACGTCGTATAACTTGCCGGTGTATTGGGAGCCAACGCTGTTGCCGGGCGGGCTGTCTTTGCCGCCGATTACAAAGCGTTCACCCGTGGCCGGGGTATAGGGTCCCTGGCCGGTTTGCTGTGCGACCAGCACGCCATCCACATACAAGCTGCGGACGCCCGTCTGCGGGCTGTAGGTGCCGGCATACTGGTGCCAGTTGCCGTCCGTGTAGGCTTTGCTCGCTGACATATCCTCATTGCCGCCCGTGCCGCGAATGGACCACGTCGGGTTACTGCTGTTGTTGACGCGGAGCATCCATCCGCTTGTAGGCTGGCTACCGCTGTCACCATACTTGGATAACCATGGATTCCATCCGCCCGGCAAACCCTTCGCCCAGCACATCACGGTCATCCCGTTGTAGATCTGGTTGTCGAACGTGTTGGTGTAGCCGGCATCATACAATATGGACGAGTTGCTGACGATCAGGGCCACGCCGCTCATCTGCAGCGAGTAGCTTCCGCCCGGCGCGCTCGCCGGCACGTCAGTTGACCAGTTGGGGCTGCCGCTCTGCAACCCGGCGTTATGCGTCCCTGCCGGTTGATAGCCCGATACGTCATTCAGGTTCTGCGCTCCGGACACCCAGCGTCCCACCGTCGTGGCCGGCAAGACGGTGAGGTTGACAATCCGGCTGACCGCCGAGCCAGTCGCGTTGGTGACCAGCAGTTGATAGATCCCCGCATTGAGCGTGGTGATATTGCTGACGCTCATGCTGATGGTGCTGGAGCCGGAAACCGTGGCCCCATTGAACACCCCGTCCGACAAATTGGCACCGTTGAACTGCCACCGATATCCGGTGTAAGGCGGAGCGATGGGAATGCCGGGCGTGGTGAAGCTCGCCACCGAGCCGGGAGTAACGTAATAGCCCTGCGGATTCGGCTTCCCGATGACGGCGGCGATTTGACTCTGCGGCAGCGGGTAGTTGTAAATGCGCACATCATACATTTTACCGATATACGGCCCGTCTGTAGAGCCGTTGCCCGTGCCCGATTGGTCATCGTAGCCGATGGTGAGGTGCATGGCCTTGGCCGAGGGATAGAGCGTGTCGCCAGTTTGAAAACCAACCAGCGTCCCGTCCACATACAGATAGCGGTTGCCCGTCGCCGGGTTGAAAGTGCCCGCGTAGTGGTGCCAGTTGCCATCATTCAGGTAGGCGGGCATGGCAGTGACTTGCATGTCCTGATTCTGCGCGTTGCGAATGGTCCACGTCGGCCTGTTGGTTGCGTTGCCGATGCGAACCTGCCAGCCAATGTTGTTCTCGCCGTTCTTTGCCACAAACGATTGCCAAATGCCACTCGGCAACCCTTTGGCCCACAACATGACCGTCATCCCGTTGTAAACCTGATCGTCAAACGTGTTGGTGTAGGCATTGTCCGTCACAGCCGTGTTGGTGATCTGGAGGCCGGCGCCGCTGAATTGCAGCGAGTAATTGCCAGGCGGAGCGCCGGGCGGCACGTCGTTGACCCAGGAAGTGCTCCCGGTTCGCACCGTGGCGTCATGCGTCCCCGCCGGTTGATAGCCCGACACGTCTGCCAGAGTCTGCCCTCCCGACAGCCACTGGCCCACAATCGTCGCCGGCGTGACGACAACGCTGACAATGCTGCTGGTCGCCGAATTGATGGCGTTTGTGGCCAGCAACTGATAGGAACCTATGTAATTATAGTTCACATTCGCGATCGTCAGGACGTTCGATGTCGCGCCGGAGATCGTGACGCCGCCGGAGGTGCCGTTCTGCAGACTGACGCCGTTAAGCTGCCATTGATTGGTAACAATCGCTGTGCCACCGACCGAGGCGCTCAAGCGGAGAGTCTGGCCCGGAGCAAGGGGTGCGGGATAGTAGACGTTGCCTTGCGACATGGTTACGGAAGGCGCAAAACCCGCCACCTGCAACCCCGCGCCATACAGGCTCAAGATCTGTTGATCGGTGAGGGACGCCTTGTAAACGGCCGCATCGGCAATCAAGCCGGGGAAGGTGCGGTTGGCATTGTTGCTGTCGCCACCGAGCAACAATGTGCCGGCGTTGTTGGTGAATCCCTGATTGTTGAGCGTGGTGCTTTGAACGGCCGACAGGAACTTCTGCTGCCCGCTGACGGGATCTTTGTAATACAGATAGAATGTCGCCGAGGCCGGCCTGATCACCATGGCCACAAACTGCCAGGTGTTCGTCACGGGATAAAGTCCCGAGCTGTAGTTATAGGCGGTGGACGAGTTGTTGTTCCAATTGTAACCCAATCCCGCCATTCCACTGGAGTTCACGGTTCCGCCGAAGCCAAATCCCGCCGTTTCGGCCCCGCCCCGCTCGAAGAGCAATCCCGTGGACACGGGCACGCTGGAAGTCGGGTTAATCCACATGCACATGGTCACCGTGTTGGTGTTCAGGTTGAGAGGCGGCACCGTGACCGCTGAATTTAACTGGTTGGTTGTTGCCAGCAGCGCGCCCTGGCCGGCCGCAAATCCGGGGAAGGCCGGCGGTTGAGGCGAGAGAACGCCGTTAAACTTGTTCATGGAACCCGCTCCATAGGTCCCAATGCGATTGTTGCCGCTGTAATCATAGACCGGTGTGCCTCCGCCCGAAGGATCATTGGTTTCATCCAACTGGTAATAGAGGATCGGATTCAGGCTCAAGGCCGTCGCCCCGAAAGTGCCGGCGCCCGGCACAGGCGGTGCCGTCAAGACGGTGAAGACCGTATTGCTGCTGGCCAGGTAAGTAACCTGGTTCGAGAGAATCAGATTATATACACCCGCCCAGTTCGTTGTCACGTTGGCGATCGTCAGGACATTCGACGTTGAGCCCGTGATAATCGTCCCAGAATAGTTACCATCAACCAAATTGTAGGCGACATTGTTGCTGGTGAACGTCCATTGATTGGTAATGGGCGTGGTGCCGCTGGACGCCGTGCTTAACTGCACTATCGTCCCCGCATAACCACCTAAAGTCGCCGGCGGCTGCGTGACGAATGAGGGCGGCAAGCCGCCTCCCGGAAGGCCAAGGCCCGCGGCGACCATTCCCTGTATCTGGCTTTCAGTGAGAGCGGAATTGTAGAGCGCCACGCCGGAGATCGCACCGTTGAAACCGCGGCTATTGAGGGCGTAAGGATCGTTGCCGATGACAGTCGTTCCGCCACTCATTGATATCGGAATGACGTTCGCAACATTATTGACGGCCTTCTGCTGAATCGCCTGGCCGGCGGAATTCAGGGTATAAAGATAGAAGGTCGCATTGTTTGAGGAGATCACCATGGCCACATAATTCCAGGCGTTTTGCACCGGGGAAAGCCCTGTATTATAGGTGTAAGTGCCGCTGACGTCATTCCAGTTGTAGCCGAGGGTTCCAGAGCCGGCGGAATAGCCCAATTGCCAGATCTGACCTGCCGCCGCGTTATTACGGCCGCCGATCAGCCCATGGGCATAATTGCCAGTCTCACCGGAATTCGGTTTAAACCACATGCCGACGGTTGTTTGGAGGTTGGTATTACCCAGATTCGGAATATACGCCAATGCGTTGAGATTGCCGTTGACCGACAGCATCGCACTCTGGTCGGCGTAAAATCCGGCATAAGTCGGAGGCCGCGGCCCCTGAATGCCGTTGAATCCATCCTGAATCGCCGTTCCGAATGTCACATTGTGCCCGTTGCCGGTGTAGTCATAACCCTTCACCGTCCCGCTGGAAGGATCGTTGGTTTCATTAAGCATCCACAAGGCAACCGGATTATTCGCCAGCGCAACCGCCGCGTAGGAACCGGGAACCGGCGTCGGCGGAATGGGCTGAATCAAGAGGACCGTTTCCCGGCTGTTCTGATAGCCGCCATTGTTATGGGCCGTCAACACATAGACCGGGGCGCCGTCAGCAACGGCCAGATTGCTGATGGTGAGGGTGGTCGTCGTGGTGCCGTTGTATTTGGTTCCTTCCGTGAGAGGGTTGTATGGCCCGCCAACCGGTCCGGATTGCCATTGGTAGGTGATCGCGCCCAGCGAGGGATCCCCGCCAGCCACGCCGACGAGTATCGCGTTGGTTTGAGTGAAATAATTGTTGTTTTGCGGCTGCAAGGCAAAGTAGGGCGCCGGGGTCCAGCCCACGGTCCGCAAGATCGCGCAGTTAAAGTTCCCCAGCCCGTCACTATTGGTATCAACCAGATTTTGTTGGATCACCTGCACGGTGTTGGAAGCGACAAAGGTCGCGAGGAAATAGACGTTGTCGCCCATCTGGTAGTTGACAGAAACGTCCGCCGCATTCAATGGATCCATCCAGTTGGCCAGCCGCCGGGTGTTGCCGCTCCGGTCGTCCAACCCGAACAACTGCACCTGATAGGTCTGCCCCACAATGAGGTTGCTAAGCGAGATGGAATGTTGGGTGTTGTCATAAACAAAGTCATTCAGACAGGTGTTGAAGCTGGCGTTGCCGGTCTGGTTGGTGCTGGCGCCGGTCCCGTAACCGGTATATCCACTGACGCCGATTGAACCCACGCCGTTTGCCCCGAACGCGATATTGCCCGCACTGGTCGGGACGACCAGCGGCAGGCCGCCGTTGGTGGCATACATTGCCCCGGCAATCTTGGATGTTGAGGGGAAATTCGTCAGGATTTGATTCGCATTTTGGCCGCCAAACCGGTAGGGCGCCGACCAGAGATACTGCGGGGTGCCAGGGGTTATCTGCACACTGCCAACCGTGTCGGATATGGTTGGAATACCGAGTGAGAGTGAATTCGACGCAACAACCTGATAAACGCCAGGGCCATCAATGACGGTATTGGTATTTGCGCTTTGGATGATATAATAGCTGTTGGTCGCGCCAGGAATGTCCGTAAACGTGCTGTAGTCCGGGCTATACTGCCATTGGTAGGATATGGGCAGGTTTCCCGAGAAGATGGCATCAAACCTTCCACCGGCTCCTTGATAGAGGTTCAGAACTGCTGGCGTCGGATCTTCGACAACCACGGGCGCGCTTGCCACGTTGACGGCAAGCGTCACAACTGCGCTGGTGACCGAGAGGCCGCCATCGGTCGCGATGAGTTGGATGCCGTAGTTGCCCAGCAGCGTGCTGGTGTCCACGTTGACAGTTGCGGCGTTCCCACTGGGAAGATCACTGAAAGTGCCGGCGCCGGACAGGTTCGCGATTTGCCATTTGAAGGTGGGGGTTCCCGCAGAATCAGTAACAATGGAAGTGAGCGCCACTGCTTCACCAGCGAGGACTGCGTTGGTGTTAAAGCCATACTCGGGCGTCATAATCTGGGGCGTGGTCACGACGAGAGTGCCGAGTTGCGTCACCTTTGCCTGGTCAATCTGCATGGCGATGCCGGGGTTTGCGGTTTGGTTGAAGCCGCCCCAATAGCTGCTGCTGATGCCGTTGAGCAACAAGGGATTGATGGCACCCGAGTTGGCGGTGCCTGCAAGAGTGTAAGGGCCGGCGTATGTTCCGCTGTAACTGATGGGCAGGTTGGTGGAGGTGTCGCCGGTGATGTTGAGCGCCCAACCCGTCGCGGCCAGGGTGAGCTGGACGTCGAGCGTCGGCGAAAATTGATATGTGCCGTTCGTCCAATGCAAATTGTCAAACTTCCAACTGCACAACTGGTAAATATTGGTGCCGGTGTCCTTGTAAAACAAAGTGCTCGTGCCCGACCAACTGCCGACACCCGTGCCGGTGACAAGGCTGTCGCTGTTGAACTGAATCCAGAAGCCGGTCGGTATGGCTCCGGGCGGGCCGGCGGAAAGCCAGGCACCAGCCGGGGCGATGGTGGTAACCCCCCAAATGAGACGATCCACATTGCCTGAAGCGCCGCCGCCACCGTTTGGTATGGGCGTGTTGGTGGAAAAACTGACGCCGCTCAATTCAAAGGTGGTGCCGACGGCACTAAGGTTGAATGAGTTTATGGTGTCAAGGGACGAATAGAGGTCGCCAATGGTGGAATTGGCGAGCACCGCGTAACCGTTAGCTGGCGAACCGTTCCAAGAGTTGGTTTCAAACGCACTTGGAAAATAGGCATTTACCCCGTTGTTGTATGAAAAGGCCGTGAACCCGCCGCCAACGCCGAGATCGTTGTTGGAAAGATCGTTGGTTGCGTTGTTAAAGTTGTTCAAATATATGGTGGTGTCGGCGCTGGCGGTCTGTAGGACCGCCGCAAAGCCGAGTGTCAGACCGGCGCTTAGAAAACGTCGCCAGCAGCCAAGTCGTCGCTGGGGGCCGAGATATGGGATTCGTGCGGAGACAATAGGAGTCGAATTATTCATAGACGCTATGTTGATTGGTTGCCTTTGATATTTTACCCTCTCAATTAAATCAGACCATCGCCCGAACTGCTCCATACAACGCCCTTGGGCGGCGGCATGATTTGATTGATTGTTGTGATTAGACCAAAACCGAGGGCTCCGGTCAATACGACGTATGTCGTATATCATGTGTCGAATGTCATGTCCTCGTTTTTGAACCAACTCCGGCTGACCGCCGCGCCTGTGATCGCCGTTCAGGCCATTCATTGGCGGTCGCAAACCGCCGCCACGCCTGACAGCTAATTCCGCCGTTGCAAACCGGGGACCGTTTAACCGCTTGGTTTCGCCGCGCGCGCGGATTAAGCTGCGGGCGTGCCACTCGACATCAAATCGCTGACGCGCGAGGAGCTGGAGGAACAGTTCAAACGCTCGAACGAGCCGGCTTATCGCGTCACGCAATTGCTCGACTGGCTTTACGCGCGCCGGGTTTCGACCTGGGCGGCCATGACGAACCTGCCCAAGCCGCTGCGCGAAACGCTGCGGGGGACCTATTCCCTGCACAGCCATGAACTCGTCCGCAAACAGGGCGCGGCGGACGAGACGCAAAAATTTCTCTGGCGGCTCCATGACCATTCGCTCATCGAGAGCGTTTTGATTCCCGCCAACCCGGCGCTCTACGGCGAGGCGAGCGACCGGCACACGCTGTGCATCTCCACGCAGGTCGGTTGCGCCTACGGCTGCAAATTTTGCGCCAGCGGACTCGATGGCTGGAAACGAAACCTCACGCCGGATGAGATCGTCGAACAGGTTTTGTCAGTCGAAAGAATCAGTCCACGGTCCACAGTCCACAGCCAGTCGCCCGCCGCGCAGACTGGGAACTGTGGACTCCGGACTGTGGACAATGTCGTGGTCATGGGCATGGGCGAGCCGCTGGCGAATTACGAACATCTTCTAAAGGCGCTCAAAATCCTGAACGCGCCCTGGGGCTGCGGCATCGGCGCGCGCAAGATCACGATTTCGACCAGCGGCCTCGCGCCGCAGATCCGCCGCCTCGCCGCCGAGCCGCTGCAATTCCGGCTCGCCGTTTCCCTGCACGGGGCGACGGACGCGGTGCGCAACCGCCTCATGCCGGTCAACCGCAAGTATCCGCTCAAGGAACTGGCCGCGGCGTGCGAGGATTACCAGGCCCAAAAAGGACGGATGCTGACGCTGGAATACATTTTGATCGCCGGCGTGAACGATGCGATTGCGGAGACGAAGCCGCTGGCCGCGCTCGCCCGGAGGCTCTTTGCCAAGGTGAACCTGATTCCATACAACCCGGTCGGGGGCCTGGGCTGGGAAAGGCCCGGCGAGGATGCGTGCGAGGCCTTCCTCCGCGCGCTGGAAAAGCAGAAGGTCACCGCGACGTTGCGCCGGGAAAAGGGCCGGGACATTGACGCCGCCTGCGGCCAGTTGCGGCTGCGGACGGAACGGGAATTGAAAACGTCCGGCTAAGGAGCATCCGGCCGGCGCTGGTAAATGAGCATGAATTGATCCAGCGGCTCGTGAAATTTCGCCGCGTCGCCGCCCGTGAGCCGGACGATTTCGCCATTGGGACGCAGGCCGATGATGCCGGCGGGAGCATAAAATTGATCGGTGAATTTTCCCGCCCATTGAAAAATCGAACGATCGGAATCAGAATGCTCCAGCCAGGACAATTTGTAGATGACCAGAACGAGGAATTCGGGCCGGGCGGCCTCGATTTCATCCTCCATCCCGCGCAACATGGTGGCGGCATAGGGCTGGTTTTCCATCAGCGGGTAGGTGTAGAGGCAGCCGGTGGCGGAATGCCGCTGCGCGTAGAAATAGATTTCCGGCTCCGACCCGATCACCGCGATGCGCGCCTCCGGTTGGGAGTGGTCACGGATGTATTCGCCCGCCATCAACGATTCCCGAAATGGATTGCCGTTGTAAATCAAGCTGCAGGCCTGGAAGGGAGTGGATTGAAAAAAGACGCGATGTTGCAGCCAGATGTTCCAGCCCAGTGCTCCGGCCAGCAACAGCGCCGGCCACACTCCCGCCCGGCGCGCCGCCGATGACAATGGAAGTTGGACCGCCGCCCCGATCAGCAGGGCGAGGGCGGGCAACAGCAGGACGAAATAATGCTGCCGGAAGTAAAGCCCGGGCGTCGTCCCCAAAAAGGAAAAAAACAACAAGCCCAGCGCAAAGACCGTCTCCCGCCGTTTTTGCCGGGAACGCACGGCGGCCAGCAGCCCCAAACCGGCAAGCCCCCAGCATCCGGCGCAGGCCGGCCATTGAACCTGGAGATAATTGCCAAGGTATTTCATGCCCCAGACGAGGCTGTTGGCCGTCGCGTATTTGCCCGCGTAATCGAACGTCCAGAACCAGAACCGCGCAAAATCCCCGGCCACCAGCGCCGCCGCGCAAAACAGGATGAACGGCGAGACCAGGCCGGCGCAGAAACCGGAAAGGGCAAGGAGGGAATTGCGCTCCCAAAATGTGCGGTTCCGGATGGCCCGCGCCATGATCACCGTCACGCCAAACAAACCAAAACACAAGCCCGGTTGTTTCATCATGAACGCGACCCCGAACAACAATCCGCTGAAAACAAATGCGGGCCGTTCACCCGTCAGCAACGCCCGCCACAAGAGCCAGAGCCCCGGCACCGCGAAAAGCACGACAAATTGTGTGGCGTGTGCGGCCAGGCCCAATACGGACTGGCCGACGGACATCAGCGCGTAGCTGGCGCAGGCCGCCAGCCCCGCCGCCACCCCGAACAATTTTCGCGCGAGGACAAAGACGGCCACAATCGTCAGCGCGTTGGCCGCCAGCAACGTCAAATGCACGCCCGCGCAGGTCTGGCCGAACACCGCCATGCCGAGCGCGTAGGCGTAATAGGTCCCGGGCAGCTTCATGTTGTAGGCCAGCTCGTAGGGGGGGATTCCCTGCAAGATCAACTGCCCGGCATAGGCATATTCCCCCTCGTCGCGCTCCAGCGGCATGTCCAGCAGGCGAAACCGGACGAACCCGGCGAACAGCAGGACGGCCAGCACGACCAGCCACGGCCAAAGATGCGCCGGCACTTTTTGTGAAGACTTGGTGGCCGGTCGGAGGTCCATGGCCGCTTGCAATAGCAAGAAAGCGCCCCGCGCAAAAGATTTTTTGCGAAACCGTGCTTCCCCTCTGGCCGGTTGCGCCCGAAAACAAAACGTGAAGTTGCCCGCGCCCTCTGATATGTTGACCGCGTGAAACGGAAACCGAAAGCGTTGCCGCCGCTGCCGGAGCGCGCCGCCAAAATGCTGGCGCGGCTCAAGCATGTCCGCGGCATGAGCGACGACGAGAAATCCGTCCACGCGCTCGGCTTGGCCGCCACCCCCGAAGAACGATGGGAATTAATCCAAAATCATCTCCGCTTGTTCAATTGTTCGCCGCGCTCCAAGCGGACCGTATAAAGTTCATCCTCGTTGGCATGTCCGCCGCGGGACTGCAAGGCGTGCTGGCGGCGACGGTGGACGTGGATGTGTGGATTGGCCTTCCGCCACGCCAATACGTGCGCGTCACCAATTTGTGCCACAAATTGAAGGCGACCGTGCAAAGCGCCAACAAGGTTTTCTTGAGTGACGAAACGTCCGTGGATTTCATTTATGAACTGGGCGGCCTCCAGAGTTTTGAAAGTGAATTCCGCCGGGCAAAAAAGCTGCCGTTTCACGGATTGAAGCTCCCCGTTCTGCCGCTGGAACGGATTTGTAAAAGCAAGGAAATCGCGGCGCGGGACAAGGACAAATTGCACATTTTGCTCATTCGGCAGGCGTTGAAATTGAAGAAGTCAGCGAATCGTCCCGCGCGGTGACGCAAAAAAATCCGTGTTCATCGGTGTCCATCCGTGGTTAAAATCATTTCGTGATAGCCCTGCTCGATTACGGCTCCGGCAACCTGCGCAGCGCGCAAAAGGCCCTGCTCAAGGCCGGCGCGGACGTGCGCGTGGTAAAGTCGCCGCGCGAAATCGGCGACGCCCGCGCCATGGTCCTGCCCGGCGTCGGCGCATTCGACGATTGCATCAACGCCCTGCGCAAACAGGAATTGCTCGAAGCCGCGCGCGACTTCATCAACACCGGCAAACCGTTCCTCGGCATCTGCGTCGGCTACCAGGCGCTGTTTGAGCGGAGCGAGGAATTCAACTCCTGCGCCGCCGGGTTGGGCGTGTTCAAGGGCAGCGTCATCCGCTTCTCGGAAAAGCACGGGCTGAAGATTCCGCAAATCGGCTGGAACCAGATTGAGATTGTGAAGACCGATTGCCCGCTCTATCGCGGCATCGCCAGCGGCAGCTATGTTTATTTCGTCCACAGCTTTTATCCGCAGCCGGTGGATAAATCCATCGTCGCCACGCGCACGGAATACGGCGACACCTTCGCGTCATCCGTCTGGCGCGACAATGTCTTCGCCACGCAATTTCACCCGGAGAAAAGCCAGAAAGTCGGCCTGCAACTGCTGAAGAACTTCGTGGAACTGGCGAAGAGTTGGGCGTCCGCCTAGAAAACCGCCCGAAGGCGACCTTAAAAGAAAATAATCACCGCCATTGCTCCTGCTTAAATCGCACCGAAACCATCATCCGCCGGCTTGTCCGGGTTCGCGGTTTGTGAGATAATCAAATCATGAATCAGGAAGCCTTCATTGACTGGGCTTTGGATGACGCGCGCACCACCGAAGAGCGGTTCACGGTGGAAATCCTTGTGGAGTCGGTCATGCATTTCTGGAACGTCAAGCACAAGACCGGAAATTACGAGGGATTCATGGCCAAGTTCGAACGCGACCGGCAACGTTACTTCAATCCCGCCTATGTGCCCCGCTATTCCGAGGCCGATTTGTGCCACGCCGCCGAGGTCTGGCCGGAAAGAAAATCCTGGTGGGTCCAGTCTCCTTATCAACATCGCCCCATCCGGGACATCTCGGCGCTGCGCTTCCTGACCGATCTGGAAGAAATCAAAATCGGCGGCAGCGAAATCACCGATGCCAGCGTCTTCGCCGGACTCCCCAACCTCCGGGTCCTCGAATTCGCCAGCAAGACCTGCGAGGACTTCCGGCCCTTCGCCCGCTGCACGCAACTGCGCTCCCTGTCCCTTGATTTGCAGGTGCGCTGGCCCAAACTCGCCGGATTGGAGCAGCTCGAACAGTTGGAATCTCTCTCCTTGAAGGGCAACCTGATTTCCTTGTCTCCCGGCCTCGCCTGGCCGCGCGTGCGCATCGGCGCATTGACCTGCGCGCCGCTTCCCGTTCGGTCCGTCCGCGATCTTCCGCGTTTTCCAGCCTGTGAATTTCTCCAGCTCGGCGGCGTCGAACTCCTGGACGGCATCGAAACATTCCCTCACCTCCGCAATCTGACCCTGACCGGCCCGGTTCTCGACTTTGCCCCGCTGGCCGTCCTGGACAAGCTGACCTGTTTCAATTACACCGGCGCGGAACCCCTGGACGTGAAGCCGCTCACCCGCCTGCCCCGGCTCCATTTTGCCTCCTTCACCTCCCAGCATCAATGGAACATAGACAAAGCCCCGCCGCGCGATTACATGCCACTGCTGGACGCGCCGCAACTCCGCGAACTCCAAGTCGCCGGTTGCCCGCCCGTGGATGCCGAAGTCGCCAACCTCAACACCCTGTTCCCCACCTGGGACGATCTGCTCCTGGCCCCGCAGCCGCGCCCCCTGCCGCCGTTCAAATTCATCGTTGCCCCGCATACCAAAAACCCGCGCTGGCCCGATGTTGCGTTGGAACCGGAGGACAATGGCCTGCCCGACACCGGCCTCCGCACCTGCGAAGGCCGCTGGGTCGCCAAATACATCCACCGTCTTGTCACCACCAGGGTCGGCGGCCATCCCGAATGGGGCGAAGTCACCGCGCGCGGCCTGGATCGCGCCTTTTACGCCACCATCACCTGTTTCACCCTGATTGAAAAACTGCCGGTGATTCTGGACGCCCTGCGCGAGTGCATCGCCTGCTTGCGCCACGAATATCGGGGCGTCTTCATGGTCAATCTCAAGGCCCCCACCGTCGAACCCACCCCGGAACAGATTGCGCTGGAGAAACAGTTTCAGGAGGAACGCGACAAGGAGGAATACGAGCGCTATCATCGCGAGCATCAGGAATATCTCGACCGCCGTTACCGCTACGACCTGAAGAAACAGGCCGGTGAGAAAATAAAGCCCGAGGACTTCGCGGTGGCTCCCTACGAACCGATGCAGCCGCCGCCCTGGGAACGCGAGGAAGAATGGGAGGATGACGACGAGGCCGGCGAAGGCGGCATCGCCGTAAAAAAGAAACCCGACCCGCCACCCTCCTTTATGGATGACGCACATCCGCTTGCGGACGAATACCGGATGATGGGACAGATCCACCTCTCGGAAGTCTGGGTAATTTCATACGCCCGCGATCTTGCCGCCTATCTTTTGGGCCGCCAACC
>CAVXQV010000007.1:0-110516 GCA_963764035.1 uncultured Verrucomicrobiae bacterium | reverse complement strand
TTCTGTTCTGTTTTCCTTCTCTTCGTTCGGTTGCTCGTATTGCTCCGCGTAGCCCAACTCTTTGGCGGCCTGTTCCACCGCCTGCACGGGACCACAGTTGCACCACGTCGCCGCGGTCCACTTTGGTGCCGGGGTTCAACGGCATTTCCTGGCCACCACGAATGAGCTTGCGCAGAAAGACACCGCGCGCCTGCTGCGGCCCATTCTGCCTGCCGGATTTCCAGCAGAGTCTTGCCTGCGAACTTTTTGTTCGTGATGACGACATCAAGGATTTGGATGGGGACATCGAACAATTCGCGGTCGTCCACCTCCGGTCCAAGCACCGTTTCGATTTTCGACAACAGCTCGCGCGGCCCCGCCAAGCCCAGCACGTCACCGGCTTGGATGACCATTTGCGGACTGGCTTCGATAATTTTTGAAGCCTGCCGGAGACGCATGATGCTGACCCGCGGCACGCCCAAACTGGGATTCAAATTCAGCGACCGTTTTGCCCGCCAATTTTGAATCCGCTCCCACTTGATAAGCGCGCGTGGTCAGCCGCCGGTAGGCCGACATCTGGTCGCCTTCGCTCGCCGAACCGCCCATCTTCGCCTCGTAGTCGGCGCATTCCTTGGCGAGATTTACCCCGAGCAGTTTCGGCCCGATGGAGGCGAGGAACCACGCCGACCCGGCCGTGCCGAACAAGTAGGAGACGGCGTAAGCCACCGGCATCGCATCCACCATCGCCTTGTGCTGGTCGGGGGACAGTCCGATCTGGCCCATGGTGTCCGACGCCACGCCGAGCACGGCGGAGATGGTGCAGGCGCCCGACAGCAGTCCGGCCGCCTGACCCATGCTGTAGCCGGCGACCTTGGCCGCGATGAACGCCGATATCAGACACGACACGCACAGGATCAGGGCGAAGAAAACCTGGGGCAGGCCGTCGCTCTTCAATCCCCGGAAAAATTGCGGCCCGACCGCGTAGCCGACCGCGAACAGGAACATCAGGAAGAACACCGCCTTCACGTTCGGCGAAATGGTGATGTTCAATTGGCCGACGAGCACGCCGGCCAGCAGCACGCCCGTCACGTTGCCGAGGCTGAATTTTCCGAACCGGAGGCCGCCGACAAAGAAGCCGAGGGCCAGCACGAGAAAGATGGCGATCTCGGGATTGCCCCGCAGGGTTTCGACCAGCCAGTTCAACACGGGCCGGCTCGTCAGAAAGGTTGTGGCAGGTTCAAGGGTGTTGGTGTTCATGGCAGTGGGTTCAGTTTTGCTGGTGGTAGTTTCGCAAATCGAAACAGGGCCGGAGATCGGAGGAAAAATCTCCAGCCCTGTATTCCAGCCCGGTGTTTCCCGTGGGCACTGAAATCGGCAGGCGGCCAAGCCGCCCAAGCGCGTGGCTGCGACGCCCCGTCGCAGGATGTGGGTGCGACGCCCTCCTCGCGCAAAACTCCCGGCGCATCGTTTGGTTTGCCCGCGAGCCCTGGCGACGGGGCGTCGCAGCTACATGCGCCGTCGCGTCGTTTTTCAACTGAATCGTTTCCAAGGCGTGCATCGTCCTCCCATGTTCGGCTCCCATTCATCTTCCGACCCCCTTTGTTCCGGTTGCTTCGTGGTTCTCGCCAGCGTCACCGCCATCTGCCAGAACCGCATCCACCATGGGCAGCAGTTCCGTGGCGATGTGGCGCTTGACCACGAAGCCGGCGGCCCCGGCCTGCATGGCCGCCCGGCGCACGCTGGGTTCGTCGTGGACGCTCAAGACAATCACCTTCAAATTCGGGCAGGTGCCGCGGACCTGCTTCAGCCATCCGAGGTCATCGCGGTGAGACAGGGAGAGGTCCACCACGGCCAGCGTGGGCTGGAGCCGTTTCACGCTTTCGAGCATGGACGTCTCATCGGCCACCATGACGACGGCTTCGAACGTGGTTTCCAGCAACCCGCGGACGGCTTCGGTGAGACCGTGATGCCGGTCGGCCAGCAACACACAATTGATGATGGACGGATTCATGCGCGTTCTGTTGCCGGCCGGACCAGAAAGCCCGTTCGGCGTCTAAAACAGCTAATGGACAGTATCCTAGCCGTTTGAGGGGAGGCTGAACGCTCGTAAAGTTACGGGGTTTGGCAGGGAAAAATTACGAGCCGTCTCGAGCCGTCCAAACCGCCGACCCTTCCCAGGAACCACGATCCAAGCCAGGGAATAATCGGCAGCCACCAAAATCCCTGCATGACACAAGCCAAACCGGGACCGCGAACGATCACCTAACGATCATCAAACGGACTTGGGAGGAGAGTCGGAGTCGGGTCAGAGGCAAATCACGGCGATGCCCCAAAGCCGACTTGTGAGCGTGATGTCCCCGGCGCGCAAACCGGGCGCCTTGGCGACGCGGACATCTTGTTGCGACGGGGTATCGCAGCTACGCCACCCCTCCGGAAGTCTGGACTTTCGTGACACAAATCATGACTGCCGTGAGCAAAGTCATGACTTTCGTGGTGAAATTTTGCCAGTGGAAGGCAATTCAGGCCAAGAACACTAAAAAAATTGGATTATGCACATGACGGTTAATCCCGAATTCCGAAGTCGGATTGCAGGCATATATGCGGTTTTTCCGGGTTTGGGCCGGTTTTGGCTCTAAATCCGCGCCGGTGAACGATTTATCCTCACGGTTGGGCCAATTATCCTCACGGTTAAATGAAAAAACCGCACGGTTACACGATTTATCCTCACGGTGAACCGGGAAAACCTCACGGTTGAGCGAAGTATCTATGCGGTTGGACGGGCTATCCGTGCGGTTGAGCGAAGTATCCTCACGGATAAATGGCTTGACCGTGCGGTTAATGGCCGCAACCGTGCGGTTAAATGCGTCAACCGCACGGTTAATTGGCGGAACCGTGCGGTTGAATGACCCGGTCGTGCGGTTGGTTTAAGCCCGAATTCCGAAATGAACGGGGAGCGCGCCCGCCCCGGCTTCGGAATTCGGGTTAATTGTGGCAGGGAGGCCGCGCTAAAGCGTCCCCGCCCGTGCAAATCGGGCGGATTGTGACCTTGCAAATTTACCTGATCTGGAGGGAATTCCGACCGGCTGTTTTTGAGGGTTTGGCCGGATTCAGATTTCCACGATGCCGTGCTTGAGGGCGAAGTGGACCAACTCGGCGTTGGTGTGCAGGCAGAGCGATTCCATCATCTGGTATTTGTGGAACTCCACCGTGCGGGCGGAAATGGCGAGGGTGCCGGCAATTTCCTTGGCCGAGCGGCCTTCGGCGAGCAGATGCAAAATCTCCCGTTGCCGGGGAGTCAGCCTGGCCGACGGATCACTGGCCTCCGCCGGGCCGCGCCGGATGGATTGGAGCACCTCCCCCGCCAGCGCGGGAGTAAGATAAGTTTTGCCGTCCAAGGCGGCGCGCACGGCGGTGACGAGTTCGACGGCGGCCGAGTGTTTCAGCACAAAACCGGCCGCGCCGGCTTCGAGCGCGCGGCGGGCGTAAGCCACCTCCTGGTGCATGGTGAGGAAGACGACCTTCACGTGCGGGTTGTGTTTCTTCAATTGGCCCAGCGCGTCCAGGCCGTTGAGGTGGGGCATCGTGATGTCCGCCACGATGACGTCCGGGTTCAGCCTCTGCGCGGCCTCGACCAGCGCGCGGCCGTCCTCGACGATGCCGACGAGTTCAAACTCCGGGCTTAACAGGCTTTTCAATCCTTCCGCCACCATCCGGTGGTCATCGGCCAGCAACAACCGCGGACGTGATAATCGGTTCATGATATTTTTCCTTTCAACGGCACCCAGGCCAGGATCAGGGTCCCGCCGCCCGGCGCGCTTTCAATGTTAAGTTCGCCCTCGAGCAAATGGACGCGCTCGCGCATGCTCGCCAGGCCCAGGCTGGAATGCTCCCGATGGTTCGCCGGATTAAAACCGGCGCCGTCGTCGCGAATCGCCACCTGCAACCCGCCGTCCAGGCCGCGCAGGGAAACCTCCACGGCGCGGGCCTTGGCGTGGCGGGTGACATTCCGCAGCGCCTCCTGCGTCACGCGAAACAGGCAGAGCGCCGCGTCCCGGGGCACCGGGCCGGGCAGGTCCCGCAATTTCACCTCCACAAGAATCGCCTCCAGCCGGGAGACGCGCTCGCATTCCGCCTTGATCGCCTCGGCCAAACCCAGATCCTCCAGCACCGACGAATGCAGCCGGTAGGACAGCGAATGCACATCGCCGCTCAATTGCACGAGACCCCGTCCGACCTCATGCAACGTCCCGTCCACCGCCGCCCCCATCGCGCCCTGTTCCACGCGGGCGACATCAATGGCCAGCAACGCGAGCCGCTGCGTCACGTCATCATGCAACTCGCGGGCCAGCCGGGCGCGCTCCTCCTCCTGCGCATTGATCAGCCGCCGGCTCAACGTCCGGTATTGGTCCTCGCTTTTTATCAACGCCAGTTCCACCTGCCGCCGCCGAATCAAATTAGTCGTCAGTCCCAGAATCAGCATCAGGCCGCCCAGAAGAATGGACAGCACGATAATCACCCGCCCCGAATATTGCTGCCAGAAGGTTGGCTCGCGGAATCGGACAATGCTGCCGGCGGGCAGGCGCGATTCGGGGATGTCCCAGCGCCGCAATTCCCGCCAGTCATACTGCGGCCGGTCCGCCGACCCGACCCAGGGCGGGATGGCGGACGCCGGTTCGCCATTCAGGATGCGGACGGCCACCCGCGCCGTCTGCACCCCGATGGCTTCCGCGTCGTAAAGCCGGCCGCCGACGATGCCCGCCCCCAATTGGCTGCGCCAGATGGAATTGATGGGCGCATCGGCGGCGGCGCGCAACCGTTGCAGCACTTCATCTTCGTTCAGCGTTACGCCGTCCGCATCCTGAATCATCAGAGCCAGAAAGATAAAAGAATGGGGCGGCAGCGTGGCCGCCTGCTGTTGCATCTGCTCGAAGGACAAATTGTCCAGGAACGTCAACCGCGCGCGGTTGGTAAAGGACGCCAGCCCGTTCCGGAACGCCTGCGCCCAAAATTGTTCGAGTGCGGATGCCCCGATCACCACCACCAAGTTGGTCGTGTCCGGCGCCAGTTGGAAAATATCCCGCCCGAACCCGGCAACATCCAGCGATGTTCCCACGTAAGCGGCATTGGTTCTAAGCGCATCCAACGTCGTCAGAATTTGCCGGTCCATCGAGGAATAAAGAACGGGCGTGCGCGGGAAGAGCCGGTCCCGATTCTTCGCCAGAAAACGGCCCGCCGGCGAACCGATGGTCACCACCAGATCCGGTTTCCAGTTCGCGATGCGCTTTTCCATAAACTCGATGAAAGCATCTTCCAGAAAGACCTCCTGCGATTTCGACTGGTTGAATCGCGCCATTTCCATTGAAACTTCGTCCACGTCCACCTTCTTTCCCATCGCGTCGGCCAGCGCGATTTTGAAGGACGAGGAACCGAGGGCGAAAGGCGTCACACCACTGCCGAAGGATTGGACGACGAGCACCCGCTTGGGTTCGGCCGCCGCCGCGCCCAGCGTCATCATGACGAGGAGAACCCATCGCCAGCAAATGCCACGACACCGCATAAAATGTATTCCGACCCACCGGTTCAACCGGCTTGCCCCGTGAAATAACGCCCGCCGGACCGCCCACTGCCGCGCTCGCGCCTATTTCACGGGGCTGGCAGCCATTGGCCGCGGGAAAATGACCAATTCCTAATGACTAAATAATGCCGAAGCCCGAATGGCGAATGGCGGTTTGGGTGGTGAAATTCCATCCGGCATTTGGCATTCCCCATTTGGAATTGATTCGTCATTTCCAACGTCACCACCAGGATTCCATCTGCATGCCCCAGACCCAGCCGGCGGTGTTGTCCGCGTAATCGTTGCCGCCGACGGCACCCCGGTAGCTGTCCGTCCAGCGCGCGTAGGTGACATAGGCGCGCAGGACCGGCCGGCTGAAAAATTTGTTGCCCAGGGACACCTCGGGCGCGAGCGTGAATTTGTAGAGCGTGCCGGCCGGGCCCGGCCCGTTGTCCTCCACGTGGTCCACGCCGCTCTCAAAGGCGAGGTCAAAGTTTTTGTTGAAATGATAAATCGGCCGGACGCCACCGGAGAACCACTGGACGTTGCCCAGCGCGGAATGGTAGTCCGTGTATTGATACACCAGCGCCGGGCCGATGGAGAAATGCGGCGTGAGATCGGCCACAAAACTCTCCGTCGCCCGGAACCGCCACGAACTCGAATCATCCGGCACGATGAACGTGCCGTTGGTGAACGTGGTCGTTTCGTAGCCGGAGGTGAAGGTCTTAGCCGCGCCGGTGCCGAATTGCAGCGAAAATTTGTTGGCCCCGCCGTCGCTCAAGAAATGCTCGTGGGTGTGGAGAAAAGTAATGGCTACGCCATCAGAATTGGGTGCTTGAACTTGATTGACGTCCATTCCGCTGTTTTCCCGGGCGTAAACCAGCGCGAACTCGCCCTTGCCCAGCGGCATTTCCACGTCGTAGTAGCTCAAGTCAAAGCTCTGCTTGCTGAAGCCGGCCAGATTGTTCGGGTCGGGCAGGGCGGCGATGTCCGAGGAATAGACGCCGCTCTGCTGGCCGTTGCCAATCCACGCCAGCGCGAGCTTGCCGTTGGCGACTTCATAATCCTCCACGCCGCCGCCGGCGCCGCTCATGTTGTAGAAGAAGAAATCGTCAATGTGGATGTCCTGCCGGCGGTAGAAGCGTTGGCCGGCCCAGAACTTGACTGCCGGTTGTCCAGCAAAGACATTGCCGATGCTGGCCCAGGCCTCGGGCAAAGTGACGTCCGTGCTGTTGCCGCCCGAACTCGAATAGGGATCGTAGAACGCCATCCGCACCTGCGTCCGCGCAATTGGCCCGGTCGGCGTGCCGTCGGGCCGCTGGCCGGCATCGGTCGAGAAGACGTCCGGCACATACCAGTTTTTGCCGACCATCAGTTCGCCGTAATTCTCCGCCTCGTTGCCCAGCCGGTATTTGGCAAACGCGCCCGGCGCCTGAAAGGCCGGCTGCGGCCCGCCCTTGTCGTCGCGCCCGTAACCGGCGCGGAAATAGCCGCCGGTGTCCACAAAATCATTCAGCACCTGGTCAATGCGCTTTTTCAAAACGGCGTTCTCCGGCTGCGCCAGCACCGATTCGTGCGTCGCGCCGTGCTGCTCATATTGAATGTTGGCAAACGCCTGGCCGCGCTCCGATTCCGTGGGCACGGCATTCGTGCCGGCGGCCGGTGGATTCGTTGCCACCGGCAGCAGGGCATTCGTGCCGGACCCGATTTGTTCCAGCCGCTTCTCTAGCGCATCCATCCGGTGCTCGTAATCGGCGCGCATGTCCTGCATTTCCTTGCGGATGGCGTCGACTTCCAAATTGGACGCCGGTTGCGCCGGAGCGGGGGCGCCCGATTGCGCCAACGCCGCCAACGCGGGCAGCAGCACGAGGCCGGCGACCAAGTTGCGGGTTGCAAGTTGAGGAATGATGGTTCGTGTCTTCATACTCGTTTACATCTCATGCCTGGCGGCTTTTCACCGAAAGCCGCGATTCCAAATCTTCCGCCGCTGGTGGCGTTCCGCCGGGTCGCCGCCGTGTTCTTCTGTCTTCAGCCACGCGGTCGCAAACCGGGAATTACTTGAGCAATTTTTTTTTCGCCGCCGCCAGTTCCTTCAATTTGTCCGGGCCGACTTCGGGATACTCCAGATCCAATTCCGCCAGCGAGTCAATCACCGCCGCGGCGACGACGATGCGGGAGAACCATTTATTGTCGGCCGGCACGATATACCATGGCGCGTGTTTGGCGGCGGTGTGGCGGATGGTGTCCTCGTAGGCCTCCTGATACTCGTCCCAGTGGCCGCGCTCGGCCATGTCCGCGCTGGAAAATTTCCAGTTCTTCTCCGGCTTCTCCAGGCGCTCCAGGAACCGCCGCTTCTGCTCCTTCTTGGAGACGTGCAGGAAAAATTTGACGGTGAGGATGCCGTTGTTGGCGAGGTAACGCTCGAACCCGCGGATGTCGCGGAAACGGTTTTCCCAAATGCCCTTGGTGATGAGCGGCGGCGGGAGCTTGGCCTTGTTCAAGAATTCCGGATGGACGCGCACCACGAGCGTCTCCTCGTAGTAACTGCGGTTGAAGATGCCGATGTGGCCGCGGTTGGGCAGGCATTTCGTGCAGCGCCAGAGATAATCGTGGTCCAGATCCTCGGCGGACGGCGACTTGAAGGAATAGACCTGGCAGCCCTGCGGATTGACGCCGGACATGACGTGCTTGATAGCGCCGTCCTTGCCGGCGGCGTCCATCGCCTGAAAGATCAGGAGCACGGCCCATTTGTCGTAGGCGTAAAGCTTGTCCTGCAGCTCGGCGAGCACCTGCACGCCAGTGGCGAGGGCTTCCTTGGCCTGCGGCTTGTGCTCGTCGCCAAAGCCCAGCGTGTCGTGGGGCTTGAAATCCTTGAGCCGGAATTTGCCGCCGTCGGTCACGCGAAATGCGCGGGCGAACTTCCGCGCCCGCTTGATGATTTCCTTGGTTTTCATAATTCGATTTTAGTGTTGTGTCGAAATCAGCTTGGCGTTTGTCCCGCTGCCTGACGATACGCTTCCAGACAGGCGTGGCGGGAATCAAAAATCCGGTCGGCGCCAATCGCCTTGATCAACCCCAGCTTTTCCAAATCGCCGCGCGGCCGCGATTGGACGCGCGCCAGGGCCAGGACCACTCCCGCCCCCGTCAGGTCCTGTTGCAATTTCTTGATGGCCTTGCCGGCGGAAAAATCAATGGCGGTGATGGCGCTGGCATCAATCGCGAGCCATTTCACCGGGGTTGGCGATTCGGCGGCCAGCCGGCGCACCTCGTCGGCGAAATGTCCCGCGTTGGCGTAAAACAGTTCCGCGCCAAACCAGTAAAGCACCAGGCCGGGTTCAATCATCCGGCCGGGAACCGCCGGCTCCATCCGCCAGTGGTCCTGGACATCCTGCAAGATCACCGCCGTGTGCGGCCGGTAGCTGCGCCGCACGAATTGCAGCAGCGAAACGATGAGGGCGAAAAGGATTCCCTGTTCGACCCCGACCATCACGACGACCGCCGCCGTCGCCACGGCCAGGGCGAATTCCTTCGGCTTTTTGCGGCTGATTTCGGCCAAGCCGAGATGGTCAAACAACTTCACACCAATCAGAAAAACGATGGCGGCGAGCACGGCGTTCGGCAGCAGGGCAAGCGGTTTTGTGAGAAACAGCAACACCAGCAGAACCATCGCCGCGGTGGCCAGGTGGGAAACCTGGCTGCGGCCGCCCGCCGTGTCCACCATCGCTGTCTTGGTGGGACTGCCGTTGACGATGAACGCGCTGCTGCAACCGGCGGCGGCGTTGGCGAGGGACAGCCCGACCAGGTCCGCGTTCAGGTCGAACTCATCGCGGTAGCGCAACGCATACGCGCGCGACGTGGCGGCGCTTTGCGCCAGAATGACGATGAAGCAGGAAAGGGAAATGGGCAGGACCAGGCGAATGTTTTCCCAGGTGACATCCGGCAGGCCCAGGTCCGGCAGGCCGCCGGGAACTTCGCCGACCGCCTGGATACCGTGGTCGGCCCAGTGAAAATACCCGCTGGCCATGATCGTCCCGATCACCGCCAGCAACGCGCCCGGAAAACGCGGTGCCAACTTTTCAAAAACAACAATCACAGCGAGGACGGCCACCGAAATGTAAAGATACGGGAGTTGCGTTTGCGGAAAATGCCGGATGAGAAAAACGAGTTGCCCGAAAAATCCGTGGCCGCCCTTCTCCAGACCCAGCATGCCGTGCAGTTCGCCAAACGCCACCTGGATGCCGACGCCGGAGAGGAACCCTACCAGCACAGTGCGCGAGAGAAAGTCCGCCAGAAATCCCAGCCGCAGCAGCCGCGCCAGCAACAAAATCGCCGCCGACTCCAGCGCGATGAGGCTGCACAGCCCGACATATTGCGGTGTGTTGGCGACAAACGCCATTGCGGTGAGTGCCGCTGCCACCATGGCCGCCGTCGCGGAATCGGCGCTGACGACCAGGTGCCGCGAGGAACCGAAGACGGCGAAGGCCAGCACCGGCAGGAGCAGGGAGTAAAGCCCGGTGATGACCGGCGTGCCGATGATTTTGGTGTAGCCCATCACTTCGGGAATGCCGAGCGCGGCCAGCGTGATGCCAGCCAGGATGTCCGGTGTCAGGCGCGATTTATCCAGCGGGAGGATGCCCTGAAACAACGGAAACCGCCGGTGGTGGGCGGCGGTCTCATTGGCGACTGAAGTGGCATTCATCGCGTAATCGTCCCACTGTGGTGGAGAAGCAGTTTTCTCCCGCCGGGCGTAACTCAATGGCCCGCGCCATCCGCGGGTTTATTCCCGTCGGATTTTACAGGAACATGCTTCGCGCCGCCCAATTTTTCAACGACATAAAACGTCACCGGGATGAGGAAGATGGCGATGAAGCTGGCGGCGCCCATGCCGCCGATGACGGCAAAGCCCATCACCTGCCGCGACAGCGCGCCCGCGCCGCTCGCCTTGGCCAGCGGCACGCAGCCCAGGATGAAGGCGAAGCTGGTCATCAGGATCGGGCCGCAGGCGCAGCTTCGCCCCTTCGAGCGCCGCGTCAATGAGCGGCTTGCCCTGCTCGTAGCCCATCTTGGCGAACTCGACGATGAGGATGGCGTTCTTGGCCGCCAGGCCGATGAGCATGACCAGGCCGATCTGGGCGTAGATGTTGTTCTCGTAATGGCCGACCATCAGGCCGGCGAAGGCGCCGAAGACGGCGATGGGCGTGCCCAGCAGCACGCTGAAGGGCAGGCTCCAGCTCTCGTATTGCGCGGCGAGAATCAGAAAGACGCACAGCAGCGAGAACCCGAAGATGACCATCGGCGAGACGCCCTGCTGCGCCTTCTTCTCCTGGAAGCTCATGCCCAGGTAATCGAAGCCCATGCCCGCCGGCATGGTCTCCTCGAAGACCTCCTCCATCGCCTTCATGGCCTGGGCGGAGCTGTAGCCGGGCTTGGCGGAGGCGTTGATTTGCGCGCCCTGATAAAGGTTGTAGCGCATGGTGAATTCCGGCCCGGTGGTCGTGCCGCACGCTGGTCAGCGCCGCGAGCGGCACCATGTTGGTTGGCGTTGTTGAGCACGTAGAACTGGCCGAGGTTCTCGGCCTGCGTGCGGTAGTCGCCCTCGGCCTGCACGTAGACCTGCCATTGGCGGCCGAAGCGGTTGAAGTAATTGACGAAGGCGCCGCCCATGAAGCATTGCATGGTCTGGTAAACGTCCTGCAGCTTGACGCCCTGCTTAGCACCTTGTCGCGGTCCACGTCCACGAAGACCTGCGGCACGGAGGGCAAGGCGGTGGTGAACACGCTGGCGAGTTCCGGGCGTTTCCGCGCCGCCGCCAGGAACTTCTGCGAGGTTCTGGGCCAGGAAAGCGAAGCCCTTGCCGGAGCGGTCCTCCAGCACGAACGTGACCCCGCCCGAAGTGCCCACGCCGGGAATGGCCGGCGGCGGAAAGGCGAAGCCGACGGCGCCGGGAATCTTGCCGAATTCCCGGTTCAGGTGCGTCATGATGGCCGTGTATTGCTCCTCCGGCTTCTTGCGCTTGGCCCAGTCCTCGAAGCGCGACGAAGAAGAAGCTGCTGTAGGTGTTGTTGACGCCGCTCAACATGCTGTAGCCGACCACCGAGGAGTAATACTTCACGCCGGGCGTGTGCTTGAGGATCTCCTCCACCTGCCTGCACCACCTCGTCGTTGCGCTGGAGCGAGGCGGCGTCGGGCAGTTGCACGCCGGCGAAGACGTAGCCCTGGTCTTCATCCGGCAGGAAGCTGGTGGGGATGCGTTTGCCCAGCATCCCGGCCAGCACCATCGCGCCCGCCAGCAGCAGCAACGCGAACGCGCTCTTGTGGATCAGGAACCGGCACACGCCGACATAGCCGTCGGTCGCGCGGCCAAACCACGTTGAACCAGTCGAAGAACTTCTGCAGCAGGCCCGGTGCCTTTCTTCTTCGGCCGCAGCAGCAGGGCCGACAGCGCGGGCGAAAGCGTGAGCGCGTTGAAGGCGGAGATGATGACCGACACGGCGATGGTCACGGCGAACTGCTGGTAGAGCCGGCCGGTGATGCCGGGGATGAACGCGGTCGGGACGAACACCGCCGCCAGGATGATGGCGATGGCGATGACCGGGCCGGTGACTTCCTCCATGCCTTTAAGCGCCGCCTCCTTGGGCGACAATCCGTGCTCGATGTGGTGCTCCACGGTCTCGACGACGACGATGGCGTCGTCCACCACCAGCCCGATGGCCAGCACCAGGCCGAAGAGCGAGAGGGTGTTGATGGAGAAGCCGAACAGCGGGAACAGCGCGAAGGTGCCGATCAGCGACACCGGCACGGCCAGCAGCGGGATGAGCGTCGCGCGCCAGCCCTGCAGAAAGATGAACACCACGAGGATGACGAGCGCCGATCGCCTCGAACAGCGTGTGCTCGATTTCCTTCATGCCCTCCGTCACGGCCAGCGTGGTGTCGAGCGCGACGACATAATCCAGGTCGGGCGGAAAGGTCTCGCTTGAGCTTGGCCATGAGCTTCTTCGCGCCGTCGGCGGCGTCGAGCGCGTTGGAGCCGGGCAACTGGTAGAGCGCGATCAAGCGCGCAGGGCCGGCCGTTGAGCCGCGCCAGCATGTCGTAGTTCTGCGAGCCCAGTTCGACCCGCGCCACGTCCTTCACGCGCACGATCGCGCCGCCCGGTTGCGCCGCGCAGGACGATGTCCCCGAATTGCTCCTGCGGTTTCCAGGCGGCCCTGCGAGCGCACCGCATAGGTGAACTCCTGTCCCTTGGGCACCGGCTCGCCGCCGATCTTGCCGGCGGGTTGACCGTGTTCTGCTGCTGGATGGCGTTGATGATTTCCGGCACGGTGATGCCCATCTGGGCCAGCCGGTCGGGCCGCACCCAGAGGCGCATCGCATACTGGCCCGCGCCGAAGACCGACACGCTGGCGATGCCCGGCACCCGGGTCATCTGGTCGTTGATGTTGATGTAGGAATAGTTGGCCAGGAAGATGCTGTCGTAGGTGTTGTTCGGCGAATAGAGCGCGAACATGATCAGCGGCGCCGTGGTGGACTTCTGGACGGTGACGCCCTGGTTGATGACGGCGGTGGGCAACTGCGAGTTGGCCTGGCCCTGCCGCATCTGGGCCAGAATCTGGTCGGTGTTCGGGTCGGTCTTGACGTCGAAGTCCACCGTCAGCTTCATCGAGCCGTTGTTGGCGTTGAGGGAATACATGTATTCCATGTTGTCCACGCCGGACATCTGCTGCTCGATGGGCACGGCCACCGATTGCTGCGACCGTCATGGCGTCCGCGCCGGGATAGGTGGCGTTGACCTGGATCTGCGGGTCGGCGATGTTGGGAAATTGCGCGATGGGCAGGCGCGACATCGCGACCAAGCCCATGATCACCATGAGAATGGCGATGACCATCGCGACGATGGGGCGGTTGATGAAGAATTTGGCCATGACGTCGGGTTTCGGGTTACGGCTTCTTCTTCGGCGGCGGCGTGTTTCCGAACGCCGTAGTCGTCGTGGAACCGAACGGCACCGGGTTTACCACCACGCCGTCGCGCACTTTCTGGATTCCTTCGGCCACCACGCGGTCGCCGGGTTTGACGTTGCCCGTGATCGACCCACAACTGCCCGAACTGCACCCCGCGTCTCCACCGGCCGGATGCTGACCTTGTTGTCCGCGCCGACGACCGCGATAAGTGAGCGGCCTTGCATGTCCGTCACCGCCCGCTGCGGCACCAGCAGCGCATTTTTCTGCGTGTCCATCAACGCCCGCACCGGAACAAACATGCCGGGCACCAGCAGTCCCTGCGGATTGGCAAATTCGCCCACCACGCGGATGGTGCCAGTCCTCACGTCCAATTGGTTGTTCGCAAAACGGACGCGGCCTGGTTCGGGATAAACCTGCCCCGATGCGAGCACCAATTCCAGGACCGGCCCGCGCGGGGTATCCGGAGTTTCGCGCAGCGCACCGCCTGCGGCCAGCGTCTTTTGCGCAAGCGCAATCATCAATTGCTGGTCCACGGAGAAATAAGCCCGGATGGGATCAATCTTGGCCACCGAGGTCAATTGGCCCGAACCGGGGCCGACGAGGTCGCCAATCTGGGCGTTCGCCAATCCCGCCACGCCGTCCACCGGCGCGGTGATTTTGCAGAAATCCACATTCAGTTGGGCCGCCTCCACCTCGGCCTTGGCGGCGATATTGGCCTGGATGGCGTCGTCCAATTCCTGCTGGCTGATGGCCTGCGTCTTGGCTAGCGGCGTGTAGCGTTTCACGTCCAACTCGGTCTTGCCATACTTGGCGTTCGCCTGGTCGAGCGTTGCTTGATATGTCCGGTCGTCAATTTCAAACAGCAAGTCGCCCTTCTTCACCACCTGGCCTTCCTTGTAATCCTGCCGGAGCAGGTAGCCGCTGATTTGCGCGGAGATGGTGGCATTGACGTCCGCGGCCAGCGAACCGACCCATTCGCGATAGACCGGCACGTCTTTTTGTCCGACCGTAACGACTTCAACGTCCGGCGGCGCAGGTGGTGGCGGTGCCTGTTGAGGGCCGCAACCGGGCAGGACGGCCAGCGCAGCCAGAATCAAAGTCAATACCTGTGTTTTTGAGACTGAAGATTTTGTCATAGTTGATTTTGATCGCATTGCGTTCGCGGGATGATTTAACGGTTTCGCGCCGGTTGACTCTTCATGTTTTCATCCCTCATTGACCGGTTTTTGCCGCTGAACCCAGTCCGAGGGACAATGCTTACACTACACCAACTCGGGGCAGCCCGTCACGAGAAAGTGCGCCTGATTCAATTCAATATCCTCCACCCCACCGCTTGAACCATGCCAAGGACGCGTGAATCGCAGCGAATTTACCGTAGCATGTTTGTTTACAATTGGTTTGGCTTTTCAGAAGAAGCCTCAAGCAATCCGGGAGACAAGGCAACAAAGGTCGGTAAGTCGCCCTTCGGTCGGTATTCCGTCCCAACGGATGCCAAAATTTGCTTGCTTACTTTAAGTGCTTTTTGATATTCAGAGACCAGATATAACTCTGTGCGCTGGAAGCAGACACACCAAATCCGGCGGCCCAGAATTTGACAAATGCGGCGTGACTTGGAATCGGCTGCTCATTCGTTTCCAGCAGTTCGAGATTTGAGACCGATTACTACAGCCAAACTATGAAGGCGGTTCTCAATAACATGTCGCCAGCACTAACAACACCGCCAGTCGCCATGAGCCAATGAACGACGTGGAACAGGTCTCGGAGTGGGAAATAAAAGAGTGGTTGCCGTTTGAATCGCTCCTGGCGGAACTCTTTGCCCGCTTCGTCAACGTCCACGCCGATGAAGTGGACGCCGCCATCGAGGACGCCCAACGCGTCATTTGCGAACGCTTCGGCCTCGATCGCTCCAGTCTGTTCCAAAATCTGGAAGCTGGCGCCAGCGCCCTGCTGCTGACGCACGTTTATCAGCACCGGGGCCTGCCCTTCCCGGTGCAAAAGCGCCCCGACCCCTCTTCCCTCGCCCAATATTACTGGCAACCCGCCGGAGAGGAACCTTCCGCAGACGACAGCCGGATTGATGCCCGGATAATGTTCCCCTGGTTTTACGAACAATTGCGGCGCGGACAGACCGTTGTGGTCCCCGACGTGCAGGCCTTGGGCGACGACGCGGCCAAGGACCGTGAGTTTCTGAACGCCTACGGAACCAAATCCACCGTTGCCGTCCCCTTGTTCCTGGGCGGAACCTGGCTGGGCATTCTCGCCTTCGGCTCCGTGCGCCAACGCCGCGACTGGCCCGAGGGTTTGGTGAAACGCTTCCACTTCCTCGCCGATGTCTTCACCAATGCCCTCGCCCGCAAACGCGCCGACGAGGCGCTGCGCGACAGCGAGACGCGTTTCCGGCATATCGCCAATTCCGCACCCGTGCTCATCTGGATGGCCGGCCCGGACAAACGCTGCATATTTTTCAACAAGTCCTGGCTCGACTTCACCGGCCGCACCGCCGCCCAGGAAATCGGCGACGGCTGGACCGCAGGCGTCCATCCCGACGACTTGCCCGACTGCTTCAAAAATTATGTCGACGCGTTCGACGCCCGCCGGCCATTCATCCTCCAATATCGCCTCCGCCGGCACGATGGCGAATACCGCTGGATTTCCGACAACGGCGTTCCCTGCCACGACGCCGGCGGCGTCTTCACCGGCTACATCGGTTCCTGCGTGGATTCCACCGAGCACAAAATTGCGCGACACCAGTTACAGGAAGCCGCCGCCGAATGGCAGGCGACCTTCGACTCCATTCCCCATCCCGTGATGCTCCTGGACCGCCAATCCAAAATAGTCCGCGCGAATGCCGCCGCCGCCTTGGCCACCGGCGCCGATGGCGTGGTCGGACGGCGTTGCTTTGACCCCCTGCGCGGCTGTTGCGACCACGTGAACTGCCCATTGCAGGCCGCGTTGCAGACAAACAAACACGCGGAGGCTGAAATTTATGACGAGAAGAAACGGCGCTGGGTCCGTGAAACCGTGAACCCCATCTTTGATGAATCGCGCGAGTTGACCGGCGTCGTCTTCGCAGTGGAAGACATCACCGAACGAAAGTTCGCCGAAGAGAAGCTGCGCAAATCCCTCACAGAAATTGAAAGCTTGAAGGACCGGTTGCAGGCGGAGGCGGAATATCTCAAGGCGGAGATCAAGGCCACCACGCCGTTTGGCACCATCACCGGAGACAGCGAAGCGATCCGGAAAGCGCTGCACCAGGTGCGCCAGGTCGCCCCCACGGATTCCACCGTGCTCATCTGCGGCGAAACCGGCGTGGGCAAGGAACTCTTCGCCGAGGCCATTCACGACTTAAGCCCGCGCCGGGACCGAGTCATCGTAAAGGTCAATTGCGCCGCCCTGCCGCCGCCCTTGGTAGAGAGCGAGTTGTTCGGCAGGGAAAAAGGCGCCTACACCGGCGCCTTGACGCGCCAGGGCGGCCGCTTCGAAATCGCCGACCGTTCCACCATCTTTCTGGACGAGGTCGGCGAGTTGTCCCTGGAAGTGCAGGCCAAGTTGTTGCGCGTTTTGCAGGAGGGCAAGTTTGAACGGCTCGGCAGCCCCAGGACCATCAAGGTGAACCTGCGCTTGATTGCCGCGACGCACCGCGACCTGGCCGAGGAGGTGCGCAAGGGCCGGTTCCGGCAGGACCTGTTTTACCGGCTCAACGTGTTTCCCATCCAAGTTCCGCCCTTGCGCGAGCGGCAGGAGGATATTCCCCTGCTGGTCTGGACTTTTCTGGAGGAACTGTCGGCGCGCATGGGCCGGAAGGTCACGAAAATCCCGCGCAAGACGATGGAGTTGCTGCAACGCTATTCCTGGCCCGGCAACGTGCGCGAACTGCGCAACTTCATCGAGCGGAGCGTCATCATCACCACCGGCGAGACGCTGCGGATACCGCAATTGCAAGAGTTGCAGGCGTTCAACCAGCCCGTGACCCTGGCCGAATCCGAGCGGGAACACATCCTGAAGATTCTGGAAACGACGATGTGGCACATCAAAGGGCCACGCGGGGCCGCCCTGAAACTCGGATTAAAACCATCCACGCTCTACACGCGGATGCAGAAACTGGGCATCCCGAACCGTCGCCAGCGGGACGACCTGCGGACTTAAGGGCGGCATCCCGTCTCCCGATTCCGACGGCCACGTTCTCGCGACGGTCTGGATGAGTGGAATATTGTTTTCGTAATCACTGGGTTGCGCGAGCCAAAATTGACACGCCGCCCGCATGGCACGGTTCTCGCATGGATTTTTCTTGTGTCCGTTCCGTCTCCATATTTTTCCCCGGCGTGCGGACGGCACCACCAGGTAAATCTCAATCACATCGAAACGGCGCTGCCGGCGGCAGGCCGGTTCAACGAAAGGAACAATTATGAATGCCGAACAACAACGCCTCGACGAAACTCGAGAACAAAAAATGCCCTGGAAGAAGTGGGGGCCGTATTTGAGCGAACGCCAGTGGGGCACCGTGCGCGAAGATTACAGCGACAACGGCAACGCATGGGATTATTTCAGCCACGATCAGGCGCGTTCCCGCGCCTACCACTGGGGCGAGGACGGACTGGCGGGCATTTCCGACGACAAGCAGCGGCTCTGTTTCGCCCTCGCGCTCTGGAACGGGAAGGATCCCATCCTCAAGGAGCGGCTGTTTGGCCTGACCAACAGCGAGGGCAACCACGGCGAGGACGTGAAGGAATATTATTTCTATCTCGACTCCACGCCGACGCATTCCTATATGAAGTGGCTCTACAAATATCCGCAGGCAGCCTATCCTTACGAACAGCTGGTCAAAACCAACCGGGAGCGCCGCCGCCATGAATTCGAGTATGAATTGCTCAACACGGGCGTCTTCGACCAAGACCGCTATTTCGACGTGTTCGTGGAATACGCCAAGGAATCGCACGAGGACATCCTGATCCAGATCAGCGTTCTCAATCGCGGGCCGGAGCCTGCTGAAATCCATCTGCTGCCGACGCTCTGGTTCCGAAACCGCTGGTCGTGGGGGCGGGACAATCCGCGCCCCACGCTCCAGTCCATCGCCGGGAAAATCGCCGGCATTCGGGCGACCGAAGCGGTCGGCGACCGTTTTCTTTATTGCGACGGCCCGGCTTCGCTGCTGTTCACGGAAAATGAAACCAACGCAAAGAAATTATTCGGCGGCGAAAACCGCACCCCGTTCGTCAAGGACGCCATCAACCACTACATCGTCCACGGCCAGCAAGGATGCCGTGAATCCGCGGCAGACCGGCACCAAGGCCGCCGCGCATTACCGCCTGACGGTGCCGCCGGGCAAATGCGAAATCGTCCGGCTGCGGCTGACCCCGGTCCGGCCGGAGGCGCTGGTGCAAACCTACCAGAACGGCAGCAGTGGCGCTTTCGGCGTGCATTTCGACCTGATGATGCAGACGCGCCGGCGGGAGGCGGATGAATTCTACGCCTCGGTCATTCCGCGTTCGCTCGGCGCCGATGAGGCCAACGTCATGCGCCAGGCCCTGGCCGGGATGCTGTGGTCCAAGCAGTATTTTTATTACGACGTGAACCGCTGGCTCGAGGAGCGGGGCTGCGATCCCTACGTCGCGTCGGCCAAGCGCGCGCCGCGCAACGGGCAGTGGCATCACATGTATAACGCCGAAATCATCTCCATGCCGGACAAATGGGAATACCCCTGGTTCGCCGCGTGGGACCTCGCCTTCCACGTGCTGCCGCTCACGCTGGTGGATGCCGATTTCGGCAAGCAGCAGACTTGATTTGATTTTGCGCGAAAACTACCTGCACCCCAACGGCCAGATTCCCGCCTATGAATGGAATTTCGGCGACGTCAATCCGCCCGTGCATCCCTGGGCAACCATCTTCACTTACCGCATGGAAATGGCGCGCACGGGCAAAGGGGACATCGTCTGGCTGGAGCGGAGCTTTCAAAAGCTGTTGCTCAACTTTACCTGGTGGCTCAATCGCAAGGATCGGGAGGGCAAGAACGCCTTTGAAGGCGGCTTCCTGGGCCTGGACAACATCGGGGTGTTCGACCGCAGCGCGCCGCTGCCGACGGGCGGCTATCTGGAGCAGGCCGATGGCACCGCTTGGATGGCGCTCTTCAGTCTGAACATGCTGGAGATCGCCGTTGAACTGGCCATGCACGACGCGACCTACGCGGACATGGCGAACAAGTTCATCCAGCATTTCGTCTCGATTGCCTCGGCCACCATCCACGCCGGCGACAACACCGGCATGTGGGACGAGGAAGACGGTTTCTTTTACGACGTGCTGCAATTGCCGAACGGCCACGCCCAGCGGCTGAAAGTCCGTTCCATGGTCGGGTTGCTGCCGCTCTGCGCGGCCACGGTGTTCTCGGGGGAATTCCGCGAGAAGTATCCCGAGGTCGCACAACGATTCTTCAGCTACCTCGAAGCCCGTCCGGAACTGAAAACCTTCATCCACGATCCGACCAAATCCGGTTGCGCGGGCCGCCGGCTCGGGGCGATTCTCGACGAAACCAAACTCCGCCGCGTGCTGGAGAAAATGCTCGACGAGAAGGAATTTTTAAGCCCCTACGGCATCCGCTCGCTCTCTCGCTTTCATGAGGAGCATCCCTTCGTGTTCCACGCGGGCGGCCAGGAATTCCGGGTGCCGTATCTACCCGGCGAATCCGACACCGGCATGTTCGGCGGCAACTCGAACTGGCGCGGCCCCATCTGGATGCCCGTCAACGCCCTCATCATCCGCGCGCTGCTCCAATACTACGCCTATTACGGGGATGATTTCACCATCGAGTGCCCCACCGGTTCGGGAAAGAAGATGAACCTCTATCAAGTCGCCGAGGGGCTTTCGCAGCGGCTTGGTCGCATGTTCTTGAAAGACAAAAAAGGCCGGCGACCGGTGAACGGCGGCGAACAGAAATTCCAGGAAGACCCGCACTGGCGCGATTGCCTCCAGTTTTACGAATATTTCCACGGCGACAACGGCGCGGGGTTGGGCGCGAACCACCAGACGGGTTGGACCGGGGTCATCGCCCGCCTCATGCATTTGTTTGCCACCACAACCGCCGAGCAAGTCCTTGAACTGGGAAAAGGTGCCGCAATCGTTGACCTGGAAAAACCTGCAAAGCGCGGACGGAAACCAAGAACGGCGAGCGAGCAAGGCCTTCGCATCTCCAAGCCGGCTCGCGCGCCGGCCCGGGAAAAATAGTTTGTTAACTGGGATTATCCACTTGACAAACCAATAATGGCGGGTTAGGTTGGCGGCATGAAAACGAAATCGCCGCTGAAAGATTTAACGCCCATTCAAATCATAGACCGCTTCCCCGATGACGAGACGGCGCGGAAACACCTTGAAGCCGTGCTTTGGAAAGACGGCCCGGTTTGTCCGCATTGCAAAAACCACAAGGAAAAGCCGATTTACAAACTCGAACCGCGCGCCGACAGCAAAAAGGCAGTCCGCGCTGGCGTCTATAAATGCGGCGCGTGCCTGAAACAATTCTCGGTGATGGTCGGCACGATATTCGAGGACAGCCATATCCCGTTGCGGAAATGGCTCATTGCTTGGTATCTGCTTTGCAGTTCCAAAAAGGGGATTAGCTCGCTCCAACTGAAGCGCATTCTGGAAATCGGCAGCTATGGCACGGCTCTCTTTATGTCGCACAGAATCCGCCATGCGTTGCGGGAAACCGGATACACCGAAAAACTATCCGGCACAATCGAGGCCGACGAAACCCTGATTGGCGGCGCGACCAGTGGCAAGGGGTCACGATTTCTTGGAAACAAAATTCCGGTGATAGCAATGGTTCAACGCGGTGGCACGGTGCGCAGTAAAATCATGCCGACGGTCAACGGCGCAAACCTGAAACAAGCCATCCGCGAAAACGTGCAAATCGGCTCCAATCTCCACACCGACCAGCATCCCGGCTACACCGGCTTGAAATTTGAATATGAACACAAATCAGTCAAGCACATGGCCGGAGAATACAGCCGCCATGAAGGGGAAAACGTAGTAACGACGGCCCATGTCGAGGGGTTCTTCAGCTTGTTAAAAAGAGGCGTAATGGGGACTTTCCATCACATTAGCGCACAGCATTTGCCGCTGTATCTGGCCGAGTTTGAACACCGCCACAACTGCCGTAAAATCAGCGACGGCGAGCGCACAGATTTTGGTTTGACCAAGGCCGTTGGAAAGCGTTTGATTTACAAAACGGCATGAATTTATGGCAATATCGAAACGTTTAAGAGCCATTTGGGAGGCAGAGGCAAAGGCAGCAGAAGAACGCCTGCCAAAAGAGCCGCCCGCGCCATTGCCGCCGTGGAGGGAGGACGAGTTAAAAAAGTTTGACCGGATGGACGAGATTTTGAATCAGGCCACTTATGACATGTCACAAGACATAGATTTGGTGTTTGAATTATTGGGATACGGACACCTTTTAGAATACAGCCTGCGGATGGCAGATTTAAGCATCAAAGCAAAGCGTTATAGAAAATTAACCCAATATGCCGCCAAAGAGAAATTGTGGGAGAAAATTCACGGCATTCTCTACGGTTTGAAAACCGAGGTTGCTTTAGCTAGGAACAGCAGGGATCGCGGGGGAACCAAAGTCCAATAAAGAACGGGGGTTTTCCACCTTGAAACAAACTCTCTGCGACCGTCATATATCCCGACGCTCCATGCGAAAACCTCGTCATGGAATAAAAGCAGTTCGGCATCTTTCGGGGGAATTTGTTTGCTGGCATCATAAATCCGCCCTAGTTTTGGTTTGACTGACATTCGTTAATAGCCGCCAGTCAAACATGCCCAAGACCAAAACAAACACGCCGGACTGGAAAGACGAGCCGCTGAAGTTCGCTTTCCATCCTGACGGGGCGTTGCGGCGGGGGGCTTTTGCCAACCCGCCGAAAGTCCAGGCTCTCAAAAAGTCCATCCGCGCCAGCAGCAGGGGACGCAGATAATCCACAATTAAGCCAGATTCAACGGCTTGCGGCTATTTTGGTTTGTCATCTGGATAATCCCATGTTAACTGGAAATTCCACCCGCAATCAAGGGACGGCATTCGGACTTAGAGGCGGCATTCCGTCTCCAAATTCCTTCGACCCAAGGTGCTCGAACGCATTGGGAGACGAAATAATGTTTTTGTAATCAGGTTATTGCGTCGGTTGCGTCGGCGTAGCTGGCTTATGGCATGGTTCTGGCGTTAAGCTTCCATATGGTCGTTTCAACTCTACGACTCTTCCCGACGCGCGAGCAGCGACAGCATGCGCTCCGCGCGCTTCGCTCCGTCCAAGGCCCCACCCAGACCAAGCCCCATTGCGTCTACTCCCAACTCTTCGAGGAGGACGGCTACGACGAGGCCATCATGTATATGGAGCGCTGGGATTCCGAACCGGAGTTGCATCGGCATATTCAATCGGAGTTATATGGCCGCATTTTGGCCGCCGCCGAATTGTCCCGCACCCCGCCCGAATTCAAGTTCCTTTTTTTGAAGTCCTCGCGGGGCATCGATCTGATCGAGGCTTTGAGAACTCAACAACCCGGGCGAAACGTGGAAACAAACCTTGAATCGTGAAAGCGCCGTGTTCGAAAGCAGCCACATAAACGTCTTCCGCAATTTGCCATGGCGAAAGACCGGAACAACAGGGTTGAAGACGTTCCTCCCTTCAGCCCTGTTGATTCCGGACGGAGCCGGAAGACGGCGACCGGAAGACGGATGTCGGAAGACGGATGTCGGAAGTCCGCCCTCTGTCCTCCGTCCTCTGTCCTCTGCTTTCTTCCTTCTGCTCCTCACCGGGCTGCTGTCCGGCTGTCATTCCCTGGGGCCGACGACCATCCCACAGGACCGCATGAATTATAGTGACGCGATTGCCGAGTCGTGGAAGGACCAGGTGCTGCGGAATCTCGTCAAGGTGCGTTACATGGACACGCCGATTTTTCTGGACGTGGGCCAGATTGTGGGCGGCTACACGTGGCAAACTGCGGTGAGCGCTGGCGGGAATTTGTCCACCGAGCGGGCGATTCAAGGAAACGGCCTGACGTTTGGCGGGCAGGGGGTTTACATTGACCGGCCTACGATTACGTATGTGCCGCTGACGGGGGACCGTTTTCTGCGCAACATGGTGGAGCCGGTGCCGCCGGCAAATATTTTTTCGTTGATGCAATCCGGTTTTGCTGCGGATTTCGTGCTGGCCCTCGGCGTGGACAGCATGAACGGGCTGCGGAACCGCTCGTTCCGCGGCGGCAAGCCGCAGCCGGCCGACCCGGACTTTTTGCGCATGATCGAATTGATGCGTCAAATCCAGGAAGCCGGCGGCGTGGGTCTGCGCACGACTGCCAGTCCGGATAAACAACGCGGCACCGTCATCGTGTTGCGCCGGGCTAATCTTCCGGAGGAAATCCAGGCCAAGGGCAGGGAAGTGCGGCGGCTCTTGAACCTGCCGGAATCCGGCGACCAGTTCAGTCTGGTGTATTCGCCCATGCCGACGGAGACCAACGAACTGGCCGTCGGCAGCCGGTCCATCATGCAAATGATGATGGCGCTGGCAACCTATGTGGACGTGCCGAAGGAAGACATCGAACAAAAGCGCACCTTGCCGATGCCGGAGCCGACGGAAACGCGGCCGTTGCTGCGCGTCTATTGCGGCCCACAAAAACCCGCCGAGGCTTTTGTCGCGATTGAATATCGCAAGCACTGGTTTTGGGTGGATGACCGCGACTGGAACTCCAAGCGGACGATGTCCGCCATGCTCTTTCTGTTCACGCTTTCCAGCCCCGGGGGCCAGGAAAACGCGCCGCTCTTGACCATCCCGACGCAATGAACTTTAATCCGGGACGAACATTTGATTTCAACCAAATCCTGAAACCTATAACAAAAAATCAACTATGACCAAACACATCCGCCAAATCAGCCAGGCGCTTTGCGCCGTCGTCGCAGCCGGAGCCGCGACTGCCCATGCCCAGATAGACCCCGACGCCCGGCAACTGTTGCACCTGGGCGTTGACGCCCCGCTCAACGGCAACGGCCCGAAGGGCGCCTATGCATTCTACTACTGGAACATGCCCAACATTCCTACGACCAACCAGGTTCTGCGGCTGGCCATCGCGCCGACCTACGTGGACAGCGAACTGGGCTTCAAGAGCCTGCTCGGACCCAACACGGATTTTGCCGTGGGTGCCGCCGGCGGCGCCTTCGCCAACAGCTATACGGAAGTGCGCGGGGGAACCTATTACAAGAACGAGTCGTTTGACGGTGAAAGCGCGGGTCTCTCCGCGAGCATTTACCAACTTATGAATCCGGGAGCCCAGATGCCCTTGAGCAGCATCCTGCGCGAAACCATGACTTACAATTCGTGGTTCAAATCAGACCAGGCAAACCAGTCAGGGAACAATTTTGACCTGCCGGACAACCAGCCCATCTTCACCACGCGGGCGGGATTCCGCTGGGGCGGCATGGAGCCGGTGCTCACTCCGAAACTGGCGCTGGAAGTTTCCGCCTGGTATGAATTGGAAAAACGGACGGACGCCGGCACCTACGGCTTCAATGGCGATCGGCGGCTGAATAACACGCCGCAACGCCTGTTTGCCCGGACACTGTTCCGCTTCACCACGTTCCACGACCAGCATTACATCGCGGCAGGATTGCAGGGCGGCGCGGCGTTCGATTCCGACCGGTTGAGTTCCTACCGTCTGGGCGGTGTGTTGCCTTACACCAAGGAATTCCCAATTCAAATTCCCGGATATGCGTTTCAGGAAATATCCGCGCAGGACTACGGCCAAGCCTACGCCATGTATACCATCCCCTTTGGGCCAAACCATGAGTTCAGCGTCATGGGCGGCGGCGCCGCTGCGGTGGTGAAATACGAGGAAGGCATGGGGCAGGCGGGCGCGCTCAACTCCGGCATCGGCGGCGGCATCGCTTACCGTGCGCCCAGCCACAAATGGAAGGTGTTGTCCATGTTCGGCTACGGCTTCGAGGCCGAGCGCAGCAATGGCGACGGCGGTTATACGCTGGCACTGGCCTTCGAATACAATTTTGGCAATACGAAGCTGGCGTCGGACGAGGCGTATGATGATTTGCGCCAGGAGTATCTGGGCTCGGAAATACATTCCGCGGAGACCCGTTGACCAAAAGACAAGTGTTAGATGACCAATGGCGAATCCAGCACACGGTATGAATTAAAGCCGGGAGGCAGCGGGCAGATGACGCTCGTGCTGGGCGGCAGCCTGTCGGTGGATTCCACCGCGCGGGTCTGGCGCGAACTGGACGGGGAGTTGCAACAGCCGCAACCCGCCACGCTCGCCGTGGACGCGGTGGGCCTCGAGCACTGCGACGGCAGCGGGCTGGCGCCGCTGCACTTTCTCAACCTGGGCGGCATGACCCGGCCCGGGACGAAAGTCTCCGTGGGCGGCTTGCGGCCCGAATTCTTGAGCCTGTTTCAAGAATTCACCGGCGAGAATTGCCAAAAGAGCCGTCCCCGGCCGCTCCCGAAAAAGCCGGGGGCCGAGGAAGTCGGCGAAATCATGGAGGCCGTCGCCTCTGACCTGAAGGCCACGCCCAAACCGGCCGGAAACGGCCTCGCGCTTTGACCGAATTTGGAATCCCGACAGAAATAGAAACAAACAAAACATCACCAAACGAGTCTGGCCGAAGCGGCAGGTTGTGTGACAACCGGCCAATCCGCCGCTCAACAACTGAAGAAATGGAAACGACAATGAATACGAAAAAATTCAACACGACGAAAAGAAACGCGATGCTCGCCGCCTGTTTGCTGGCCGCCGCACTCATGACTGGGTGCGCCTCCACCAAGGTCAGCGACCGCCAAACCAACGTGACCGGATCGCTGCCGCGACCGGGCCAAATCTGGGTTTACGATTTCACCGCCAACCCCGCCGATGTCCCCGCCGGTTCCGAGGCCGCCAAGGCCGACGCCCCCGCCACGCCGCCGACGGAGGAGGAGATTGCCGTGGGCCGGCAACTGGGCATTGGCATCGCCACGGAATTGGTGAAGAACATCCAGGACATGGGCATGCCCGCCATGCTGGCCACGCCGGCCACCAAACCGCAAATCAATGACATTGTCATCCGCGGCTATCTGGTTTCGATTGAGCAGGGCAGCACGGCCAAGCGCATGACGCTCGGATTCGGCTCGGGTGGGTCGGAGTTGACGACGATGGTGGAAGGGTTCCAGATGACGGCCACCGGGCTGCGGAAGCTGGGCTCCGGCACGGTCGGCTCCACCGGCAGCAAGGGACCGGGCATGGGAGTGGGCGCGGCGGCCTGGCTGGTCACGGGCAGTCCAGTGGGGCTCCTCGTCGGCGGCGGGTTGAAGATTTACGGCGAGGCGAGCGGCAATTCCAAAATTGAGGGCCGGGCCAAGGCCACCGCCAAGGAAATCAGCGAGGTCCTCAAAACCCGGTTCCAGGAACAGGGCTGGATCAGCGAATAAATGGAAGATTGCGATGACCGAAACAAATCAGCCCCGGCGGGCCGAAAGCCGCCGGGGTTCGGGCTCGATTTAGACAAGCAAGAATTCACTAGGCAGCAGCGGGGGATTTTGCTAATGTCCCCCCAGTTCATTCGGAAACCCGACGAAGCTCGAATTATGACTTTATGCCGACCAAACCCGAGTGGCGCATTGGCGTCGCAGACATTCAAGCCGCTTAACGTCAAACGATTCGGCTGTGAACCACACTGGCTGTTCGTGTGAACGGCCCGCGAATTCACACTCGTTTAGAACAAAACAACACATAACAACAGAAATGAAGGAACAAGACATATGAAACGACACAAGAAAGTCAAAATGAACAAATGGACCGGCGGCACTTTGCTGGCTGGATTATCGCTGGTGGGTCTGCCTGCCTTCGCGCAGGAGGTGGAGAGCCTCAACAATGGCGCCAACGGGCCGGCCGAAGTGGAACAGCCGGCGCAGGGAGTGCAGGGAGCGGAGGCGGCGCGTCTCCCCATCACCGCGACCGCGGGCGTGGCCGAGCAGTTCAACGCGAAGATTGATGACACGAGCGCCTCGTTTTCGGTCACCCGCTTCACGGCTTCCGTGTTGGCGCCGATTCGTTTGAACAACGACTTCTCGCTCGGCAACAGCATCCGTTACGGGATGGACTCCTACAACTTCAACAGCTATTCGGCTAACTTTCGGGCCGCGCCGTGGCACAACGTCAACACCATCTCGGGCGCCTCGATCCTGAAGTGGCGCATGGACGACACCTGGACCATCTACGGCGGCGGTTTTGTCAAGATGTCGGCGGATTCCTCGACGGAAATGGAAGAGGGTGCCACCGGCGGCGGTTTGGCGGGCTTCGATTACAAGGTGAGTGACACCTTGAACCTGGGCCTCGGCTTCGCCGTTTCGAAGCAGATTGCAGATCATGCGCTGTTTCTGCCGCTGATCACCGCGAAATGGAAATTCGCCGACGACTGGATGTTGACGGCCGGGCTGACCGACGTGGCCACGATGGGTTACGGCGTCGAAGCAAAGTGGCTCTACAATGAAGCCTGGGATTTTGGCTTTGGCCTTCAGTATCACAATTCCCGCTTCCGCATCTCCAGCTATCAAGCGAACCAATTCGCCTCGGCGGGTCATCCTGCACGCAACTCGGATGGCGTCGGCCAGGAAAAGGCCGGAATCCTTTACGCCAGCGCCACCTGGCATGCCGTTCCCAAGGTGGATGTGACCGGCTTTGCCGGTCTCACTGTTGGCGGCAACATCGAGGTCATGAACAACTCCGGTGACGAACTGGCCGGCCATAATTACAAGCCGACCGCAACCATCGGCGCGAAAGCTTCTGTCCGGTTCTAAACTGCGCGGGCTGGAGCCTCACTGGCCAGGCCCGCGAATTCAGAACCGAACGGCTTCGCTGTAATTTCTCAAAGAAATTGATTCCCGCCGGAATTCATCCCGGGCAGACCATGCTTGAACGGACCGCCCGGCTCATTTAGTTTCGGCCCATGCCTGCTCGCAGGGTCACCGTTTATGACATCGCCGAAAAGCTGGGCGTGTCTCATGCCACGGTTTCCCTCGCGTTGCGGAATCATCCGGGCATTTCCAAGCAACGGCGCGAACAGGTCAAAAAGACCGCCGCCGAGATGGGCTACACGCCGGACCCGCACCTGGCGGCCTTGGCGGCGTATCGGCGGGCCAGGACGCCCGTAGCGATCCGCAGCGCGATCGCCTGGATCAATCACTGGGAACAACCGGAACGGTTGCGCAAGCTTCGCGAATTCGACCTTTATTGGCGCGGCGCGGCGGAGACGGCTAGGCGGCTTGGCTACAACCTGGACGAAATCCGCTGGACCCCGGATTGCCCTGCCAAACGGTTCGAGCAAATTCTGCTGACCCGTGGCATTCGCGGCGTGCTGATCCCGCCGCACGGGCGGGCGCCGGATTGGGGCGGATTCGACTGGAACAAATTTTCCATCGTGCGATTCGGATTGTCGGTCCCCTCGCCGGACTCGCATCTGGTGACGGCGGACCAGTTGCGCGCCGTGCTCATGGCGGTGGAAAAAATCGCGGAGTATGGCTACCGGCGCATCGGGCTGGTCGTTCCAGCGGATACCGACCGGAGACTCGGCGGCGGTTTTGTGGGCGGTTTTTTTTCCGCGGGAAAATCCTCCAACCTGCCGGTGGTTCCGCCTCTGCTCACCGAGGAGCGGGTCTATTCCGAACGTCCGAACCAGGCCCTGGAACGATTAAGCCGGTGGCTCAAGCGGAACCGGCCCGACGCCCTGCTGACCACGCTGTCCGAAATCCCGGCGCTGTTGCGCCAGTTGAAGTATCGCATACCGACGGACATCGCGGTGGCGGGCACGGCCGTGGATGTGCCAGTCGACGCGGGCATTGACCAGCATTCCGAGGCCATCGGACGCATCGCGGTGGAAACCCTCGTTTCCCAAATCAACCTCAACGAACGCGGCGAGCCGGCGGACCCCTATCGGGTTTTGGTCGAGAGCCGCTGGCGCGACGGGAAATCGCTTCCCCGGCGGACAGGAACGTGAATTCCGGCAGGGAACGTTCTCTCCAACCCCGTCGAACCCGTTTTGCGCAGATCGCCATTTGACGGCCTGTTTAACTGGGTAAAATAGATTGCGTTTGTCGGCCCGGGCGGTTGGATTTAGCTTCACCCCAAACCAGAGCCTTGGATTATCGCAACGCAGATTGACTGCCGGCTTGCGGAAACACCGCTGAATGATTGGGACCGCTCGGCAAATGGCGAAAAAACGGCGCCGCAAAGCGGCGATTGATTATGAAAACGACCGTTGCTGAATCCGACACTCCAGTCCGGCCGGACACCTTGAAGCCCGGCCCGGCGCTGCAACGCGCCTTTGACCTGTGCGTGCGCAAGACCCGCGGCAACATCAAACGCCTCGCGGACGATCCCAAATCCGCCGCCTGGGCGGTGGACGGCGATTTCTTCAGTTTCAACGAAGGATTTTACGAGATTGGGAACTGGACCTCTTCGTTCTTCACCGGCATGGCCCTGCTGGCCTGGCGGACAACCGAGGACGAATTCTTCCTGAATCAGGTCTTGCGCCTTGCGCCCTATTACCGGGAGAAGGTGTTCGTTCGCTTCCTGGACACCCATCACGATCTGGGATTCCTTTATTCGCTGTATTCGGTGGCGCTTTACAAGCTGACCGGCGACAAACGGCATCGCGAGGTCGGCGTCCGCGCCGCGGAGATGCTGGCGCGGCGGTTCAACGCGAAGGGCAATTTCATCCGCGCCTGGGGCCGCATGGACACGGCCGAACATGACAACATGGCCATCATTGACTGCCTGATGAATCTCCCGCTGTTGTATTGGGCGACGAAGGAAGCGGGAGACTGGAGATACCATCAAATCGCCGTGCGTCACATGGAAACGACTCTTAAACATTTCATCCGGCCGGACAATTCCGTGGTTCACGCCTTCCGGTTCGATGTCAACACCGGGGAGCCGCTGGGGCCGGATAATTATTGCGGGTTCGCGCGAGATTCCTATTGGGCGCGCGGCGCGGCGTGGGCCATTTACGGTTTCGCGCTGGGTTATGGCCGCACGCGGGACAAAAGATACCTCGACGCCTCCCTGCGCCTGGCCCGGACCTTCATCGCGCAACTGGACCGCGAACTGGTGCCGGTCTGGGATTTCCGGCTGCCGCCGTCGGAACCGAAGGTCATCCGTGACGCGTCCGCGGCGGCGGTGGCGGTCTGCGGATTTCAGGAATTGTTGAAATACAGCCCTGACGACGGCCCGATTGCCGCCGCGGTGCGATCCATTTTGTCGCGCCTGTCCCGCGCGGATTGCCTGAACGAAGACGAGGCCTGTCCCGGCGTGCTGCGGAACGGCCAGGTGGGCAACGGCCGTGGCCGCGCACAAAACGCCTACACGAGCTGGGGTGATTATTACCTGATGGAAGCGCTTGACCGCGAATTGCACGGAGGGGCGACATGGTGGTGAACGGGATCCGCACAAGCCGCCGCAACTGCAACCGTGGAAACACTGGCTTTTGCTCGCCGCGCCCCGGTGTGACATGAATCATTGTGCATTACCGGATATTGCAAGTTCGGACGGGGTTTTTCGGCGAACACGGCAGTCTCAAGATGCGCGAATTGAAAGATTATGAAGAAATCTTTGCCGGTCTATATTTTCCCGGTCTGGGCGATTCTCTTGATCGGCGCGCCTTCGGCCAGACCCGCGGAATGGCAATGGTCGGTTCCGGTCAAAAGCGAGAAACCGGAGAACGGCCCGGCGCGGGCCTGGCTGTGGATTCCGCCGCATTGCGAACGGGTTCGCGGCGTGGTGGTCGCCCAGCACAACATGGAGGAGATTTCCATCCTGGAAAATCCGAAGTTCCGCGCCGCGCTGGCGCAAACTGGATTTTGCCGAAGTCTGGGTCGCGCCGCCGTTTGACCATCTGTTCCGTTTCAACGCAGGCGCGGGCGAAACCTTTGACGACCTGATCAACCGGCTGGCCGATGAATCCGGCTATTCCGAATTGAAATTTGCGCCGGTGGCGCCGCTGGGCCATTCCGCCGCCGCGAGCTGGCCGTATTATTTTGCCGCCTGGAATCCCGATCGCACTCTCTGCGCCCTGTCCGTGAGCGGGCAGTGGCCCTATTTCCGCGACGTCAAATGTTGGCGCCGGACATCTGGGGCGACCGGAACATTGATTTTGTTCCCGTGCCTCGAAAGCATGGGCGAATATGAATCCGCCGACACCTGGTCGCGCGAAGGCCTGCGGGAGCGCCAGCAGCATCCGCTCATGCCGCTCTCCATGCTGGCGAATCCGGGACAGGGCCATTTCGCCTCGACCGACGCCAAGGTGGAATACCTCGCGCTTTATCTGAAAAAGGCCGTCGAATATCGCCTGCCAAAAGATTGGGACGCGACGTCGCCGCCAAAGTTAATTCCCATTGACCCGACGAAAACCGGCTGGCTGGCGGACAAATGGCGGCGCGATCAACCGCCCGCAGCGCCCGCAGCGCCGGTTGGCGAATATCAGGGCGATCCCAACGAGGCCTTTTGGTTTTTCGACGGGGACTTGGCGCGGGCGACGGAAAAATACGAGGCGGCTTATCGCGGATTAAAACCGCAACTCGTCGGCTATGTGCAGGACGGGAAGATGGCCCCGCAAACGGACACGCATCTGCAAGTGCACCTTGAAATTTGAGCCGGAAGCGGACGGCGTGACGTTCAAGCTCGCCGCCGCGTTTTACGATTCCGTTCCGTCCGGCAGTCCGCGGCTGCCCGGCTGGACGGAACTGCCCGTCGGTTCGCCGCTCGGTCATGCAAAGGACGGGGCGATTTCCATCGACCCCGTTTGCGGGCCGGTTGAGAAATTGAGCGCCGACACCTTTGCCGTCCAGTTTCAAAAGGAAACGCTGCTGGCCACCAACGCGCGGAATTACGAACTGGTTTTTGCCGCGATCGCATCCCGGCGATGCCGAATACAAGCCGGCGGTGCAGCAGGCGCACATGTTCATTCCGGCGCGCAACATGCCGATGGCGCGGAACAGCACATCACCTTCCCGGAAATTCCCGACCAAAAAGCCGGAGTGAAATCCTTGAAGCTCGGCGCGACTTCCGACGCGAACGTGCCGGTTTATTATTTTGTCCGCGAAGGCCCGGCGGAAATGGACGGCGACGTTTTGAAATTCACCGCCATTCCGCCGCGCGCGAAATTTCCGGTGCGGGTCACCGTGGTGGCGTGGCAATACGGACGGGCTGGCGAGCCGAAGCTGCAATCGGCCGCGCCGGTCACGCGGAGTTTTAACCTCGTAAAGTGATGGCCGATAAAGACCCTTGCGCATGAATCAAATCATCAAAGCCGCCGTGATGAAATCAAACCTGTCGTGCCCCGCAAAATCATTGCGGGCGATTGCACTCGCCGCTTTGACCTTGTGCGGGTTCGGCTCCGCGCTGTCGGCCGCCCCGTTCGTCCATCCCGGCTTGCTGCAAAGCCGCGCCGACCTCGATCGGATAAAAATGGCCGTCGCGGCCAAGGAAGAACCCATCTATTCCGGTTACGAAATCTTCCGCACCAACTACGAATCGCAGTTGACCTACCGGATGCGCGGTCCGCTGGCGATGGTCGGCCGGAATCCCGATGTCGGCCAGGCCGCCTACGATTCCGACGCCAATGCCGCCTACCAATGCGCCATCATGTGGTGCGTCACCGGCAACCGCGCCTATGCTGACAAATCGAAGGCCATCATCAACACCTGGTCGGCCACGTTGACGGCGATCACCGGCCGCGACGCGGTGTTGATGGCGGGGCTGGGGCCGTTCAAGATGATCAACGCGGCGGAAATTCTGCGCTACACCGACGCCGGCTGGTCCCCCACGGAAATTCAACAAACGGAAAAACATTTTCGCGAGGTCATTTATCCCGTCATCAAGGATTTCGCGCCGTTCGCCAACGGCAATTGGGACGCCGCCGCGATGAAGACCATGATGGCCATCGGCGTCTTTTGCGATGACCGCGCGGTGTTCGAGCGTGCGCTGCGCTATTACGTGGACGGCGCGGGCGACGGCAGCCTGACGCATTACATCATCAACGACACCGGCCAATGCCAGGAAAGCGGGCGCGACCAGCGGCACACGCAACTGGGCCTGGCGCATCTCGGCGATTGCTGCGAAATCGCCTGGCACCAGGGGCTGGACCTTTACGGCTACGACGACAACCGCCTGTTGAAAGGCTTTGAATATACCGCCAAATATAATCTCGGCGAAGAGGTTCCTTTCACAGAAACCGTGGATCAGACCGGTCAATATCATCACACGCAGATTTCAACGGAGGGCCGCGGCCAATTCCGCGCCGTGTTCGAGGAAATCTACAACGCCTACGCCAATCGGATGGGAGTCCCCGCGCCGTTCACGCAACAAGTCGTGGAACGCATCCGGCCCGAAGGCGTGGGCGTCCCCAGCGCGCCGCAAGGCGCCGATCACCCGGGATTCGGCACATTATTGTTTGCACATCCTGATGCAGGCGGGGCGCCGGCAGCGACGTTCGGCGCGCCCGCCCCCCCAGGCGGTCTGATCGCGAAAAGCCGACGGGATGGAATTGGGCTGACCTGGATCGCGTCCATCGGCGCAAACAATTACACCGTCAAACGCGCGAAAGAAGGCGATGATTACACAATCATTGCGCGAGATATCGCCAGCAACAATTACACTGACACCGGAGCCAAACCCGGCGAGGCGTATCGCTACGTGGTTACGGCCGCAAATGCCGCCGGGGAAAGTGACAATTCGTATCCGGCTTCCGTCACGGATGCGCCGGCGGGAAGCCGCGTCAGCTCGCCCGACCGGGATGTCTCGGTGAGCTTCGATCTTCGACCGGGCGGCATTCCGGTTTACACGATCGAGTATCTCGACAAACCAATCGTCCTGGAGTCGCGGCTCGGTCTTGAGCCGGGGTTCACCAATGGTTTCCAATTTGTCAAAGTTGACGTGACCCGCCACGCCGGTTCGTGGACGAATGCCTTCGGCGAGCGCCGCGTTGTCCCGGACAATTACAACGAACTGACGGTGGATTTGCTGAACGCGGCGGGACAGCCGATGCGTCTGATTTTCCGGGCCTACGACGAGGGCGCCGCCTTTCGCTATTCATTTCCAGAATCCGCCACCAACGAACTCCATTTCACCGGCGAGCAGACGGAATTTTGTTTTCCGGCCGGCACCTTTGGTTACGAAGAACACGGCACCGAGGGCGAATATCACCGCGTGGCGGTCGCCGACATCCAACCGCAATGCGAACGGCCTTTGACGCTGGAATATGCGGCGGGTTTCTTCGCCGGCCTGTGCGAGGCGGACAATGAAAATTATCCGCGGATGCTGCTGTCGCCGCTGCCGGGCGCGCCCGACACGCTGGTCAGCGCGCTGGGCGGGACCACGGCCAACACCCCGGACCGCCTGGACCGGATGCGGAATGATCCGACCGCGCTGCTGCACGGCGGCGACGCGACGCCCTGGCGCGTGTTCATCGTCGGGCAAAAGCCGGGGGACCTGCTGGAGCGAAATTATTTGCTGTTGAACCTGAATCCGCCGTGCGCCGTGGCGGACACCTCGTGGATCAAGCCGGGCAAGGCGATGCGCGACACGATGCTGGCCACGACGAATGCAGAAGCCATCATTGATTTCGCGGCGACGGCGGGTCTGCGATATGTGCTGTTCGACGCGGGTTGGTATGGCCCGGAGAACGCCGAGAGCAGCGACCCGACCACCGTGGCCAAACCGAATCTCGATCTCCCCGAGGTCGTCCGCTACGGGAAGGAGAAGGGCGTCGGGCTGTTGCTTTATGTCAACCGCCGGCATGTGGAGAAAATGCGCGACGTCATCTTTCCGCTTTATGAAAAATGGGGCGTCGCCGGGGTGAAAATCGGCTTCGTGAATGTCGGGCCGCAAACGGACACGGCCTGGCTCACCGAAACCATTCAGAAAGCCGCGGAACATCATCTCGTGCTCGACATCCACGACGGCTACCGGCCGACCGGCCTCGCACGCACCTGGCCGAACCTGCTGACGGTCGAGGGCATTCGCGGCAACGAACACATGCCGTCGCCCGAACACAATTGCACCCTGCCGTTCACCCGCGCCCTCGCCGGCCAGGCCGACTACACGGTCTGCTACTACACCAGCCGCAAGCAGACCACCTTCGCGCATCAACTCGCCATGGCCGTGGTCTCCTTCAGCCCGCTGCAATTCCTCTTCTGGTATGACAAACCGTCGGATTACCACGGCGAACCCGAGATTGAATTCTTCCGGCGCCTGCCAACCGTCTGGGACGACACCAAAGTCCTCGCCGGCGAAATCGGCCAATACGCCGCCATTGCGCGCCGCAGCGGCGACGACTGGTTCATCGGCGCAATTAACGACCATGAACCGCGCGCGCTGAAACTGCCGCTCAACTTCCTCGACTCCGGCCGGCGCTATGTGGCGCACATTTATGCCGACGACAAGTCGGTCCCGACGCGCTCGCACGTCAGCGTCACGATGCGCGACGTGGATTCCGGCGCCATCCTCGAAGTGCCCCTGCAATCTGCCGGCGGCGAGGCGGTGTGGATCACGCCGGTTGCGGAAAACAAACCTTGAACTGAATTCGAACTCCGAAGTTGGTAGGGACAGCGCGCTGCGCCGTCTCCGGCGCCCAGCGAAGCGTTGGGGCGACGGAACCGCACGATCCGGAGGATGACTCACGCCGTTCGTTCCGTCCTCGGCTTCGCTCGGACGGGGACGCCGCAGCGCGGCGTCCCTACCATTCGCCGGCACCCGGAAAATTCCGTTTGCCAGCGATGCCTGTTGCGCGTTTGCTTGGAGAGGTTGCGGTGTCATGGTGCGGCAATTAAATGTTTGCCAACGGGTTCAGCCGGGTTTATTCGTTTCTTGTGAATCGTGATAGACTGAACTGGAAAAAGGATAGGCTGAATACCCAGCCGCCAACTAATAGTTAGGCCACATTCGCCGATTATGAGTGAGATTGAGTCAAGAGTTGTTGATGCTTGGAAGAAGGCGGCAGATGAGCTTGGCTTTCGGTTTACGTCACCGTTTTCGGTTAGCACCAGCGACGGTCAGCGATTCGATTATCTCGGACTGGTTCATCAGTTTGGTGGTAGAATTGGTATGCTGATACGCTTCTGGGATAGATCGAGAGGCTCGTCGCGGCCATCACATTACAAGGCAGACGGTGACTATGGACATTCGGAGTTGGCCGAGATATACACTTGTTACGAGCGACAGTTATTTACGGATACTCTGGAGGACTGGCACTGGTTTGGGCCAGCAGCGGATCGTCCTTCGTGGTATTCAGGCGAGAGTTAGTTATGACCATGTGGCCTAATATGAGAATAGGCTGAACTCCCTTTTCCCGCGCCGCCCGGAATTCCCGCCATTCTCCCGCGCAACGGCCATCCGGCATTTGACAAGATAGGGTGAAAAAGGGTCAGCCCTGGTTTCATTCAAACTATCAAGCTTGGGACTGACCCCTTCATGACCCCTTCACAGCGACGCCGCCCTGGTCCGCTGGAATCGCGACCACCAGCCGCACCGCGAAAAATTGTCACCGTGATTTTGTGGCAGACGACGCGGGGAGGCTCTGGCCAATTTGGGCAATAAACCTTGAGCCTGGCTGCCCCGGCTGGCCAGAGCCTGACTTTGGGGGGCGACAGGGCGCGTCGAATCAAGGCGCGGACATGTCCATGCGCCCTCAATTTGGGCCGGTTTTTGGCCGTTTCGGGCTAACTCGTTGATTTCCAGTGGGCGGAACGATGCTTGCGGGACCGCAAGCATCGGTTCTGTCGCGCAGGAGAGGGCTTGCGGGACCGCAAGCCTCGGTTCTGCCGCGCCGGAAAGGGCTTGCGGGACCGCAAGCCTCGGTTCTGTCGCGCCGGAAAGGGCTTGCGGGACCGCAAGCCTCGGTTCTGTCGCGCCGGGAAGGGCTTGCGGGACCGCAAGCGCTCGTCCAGCCGGGCGGACGGGGGTTGTCGGGATTAAATCCGAATTCCGGAGTTGGGGAGCACACCCGCCCCGGGTGTGGCTGGACGCGCCTCGCGTCCAGCATCTTGCGCGTGAGACCGCGTGGGCCGTTTGGAACTTGTCTGTGCGCCCGGGTTTTCCGCGAGGGCGCGGAAAACTGCGCCCGGGGCGGGCGCGCTCCCCGTTCATTTCGGAATTCGGGTTTAATCCGCGCTAACGGCTGGAGACCGGTTCGGGCTGGCGGGAACGAGGCGCGTGCGGGAGGGCGAGATAACCCCAGATCAGGCGCAATTGTTCGGGCTGGTAATTGGCCGGAACCGACGCGCCGTAGGCGACGTGGCCGTAGAGGAAGGCCAGGTGTTCCAGGGCGTCGGCGGCGTCCGGGATTTCCGCGGCGAGCCGGCGGCAGAATTCGCGCGGGGTGAACGGCGAGCCGTGCCGGGCTTCCTGCTCCAGCGCCCAGCTCCGCAAGGCGTCGTAGCTGTAGGTGATCAATTGCTCCGGCGGCCACACCCCGTCGGCGCCGGTGTGGAACGGGTTCTTGAACGTCTTGAACGGCGGCGGGGCGACCACCTTGGGCGCAGCCGGCTTCGCGGCGGCGGCGGTTTTGGTCCAGCCGAGCAACGAGGCGATGAAATCGCGAATGGCGGCCCAGGCACTTCGCAGCATTGCGAGGATGAGCACGCGATACCGGATGAGCAGCCAAATCAGGCCGAGCACGACGGCAATCCAGAACAACGTTCGCAGCCACGGATAAACTGTGCCGGCCGCGGGAGACAGGCTGGGCATGGGCTTGCCCTGGTTGCCGCCTTCCTGTGGCGTGCCTTGTTGGGCAGCTTGAGTGGATGGTTTTCCTCCGGAAGAAGTCGTTCCGGAATTTTGATTTTGGTCCGAGTTGGGCGCGGAGCCGGATTGCGACGGCGGATTCTGCGGCTGGCCGGCGGCTGGAGTTTGATTGCCGGAACGGCCGGAGCCGGAGCCGTGCGGATTGAACCGGGCGGCAAATTGACTGGCGCGGTGCAATTGATAGTCCACGCGATAACGCAGGCCGCCCCAGGCCTCGCCCACGCCGGGACGCGGCAGCAGCAGACACAGGCAGAGCACCGCCACGACACCGACGGCGCCGAACTGGACCCAGCCGAGGGCGATGTTGCCGGGCATGACCAGATAACGCTGGCGCAGATAGCGTCGCAGTCCGAGAAAGCTGGTGGTGACCAGCAGGCCCAGGGCGGCGGCCAGATAGAAGAAGAGGTAAATGAATCCCTGCCGCCGCGCCGCCATGTCGCCGGCCGGCAACAAGGTCTGTCCCAGACCGAAGAGAGGCAGGGCGGCCAGCGAAAAATAAATCAGCCAGACGCCGGGGATTTGCGAGCCGGCGGATTTCCTTTTCTCCGGCGGCGGAACCAGAGCGGGCGCGGTCGGCGGCGACGCGGCGGGTTTTGCGACGGGAGGCGGCGGTGTTTTTTTGACCTGATGAGGCAGCCGGCGGATGGATTGCAGCAAGCCCTGTCCGGAAGCGTCCGCGTCTTCGTCAATCAAGGTGCAGTTGGAGGTGATTTTGTGGGCGGTGAACCAGACGATGCCCAGCAGGAGCGCGCCGAAGAGAACGTTGGACTGGATGGAGGCCAGATAAAGCCAGGTGACGCAGGCGAGGGCGAGTCCATAGAGCATGGCCTGTCCGTCGCCCTGCTCGATGCCGATGCGGGCGATGAGGACGACGGCGAGCACGAACCAGAAAAGCACCCAGCGGACGCCGCCGCCGGCTTCGCCCCGGTAAAACACTTCCACGAGGAAAAAGCAGACGCTGTGGACCATGACCATGCACAAGGCCGGGCTGACGGCGATGACCAGATAATCGGCGAGCGTCTTGTCTGGGCGGCTGGTGTTCATGTCAGCGGACAATCGCCTGGGCGCAGAGGTTGGTCACCGCCTCCTCGGAGGTGACGATGTGGAAGTTGATGTTCTGGGCGAGGAGGATTTCGGCCCACTCGGGCGGCCTGGCCCAGTCGGGCAACACTTCGCCGCCGAAGAGAACAACGATGGCGGTGACGAGAAAACCGCGCTGGACGAGTTCGCCCAGCGCCTGCGCCATTTCGGGCGTGATGTGGCTGAACACGGCCACGACGGTGGCATCGCGCGGGAGCTGGACGACGGCTTCGCGGACCAGACCGGCGAAGTCCAGACCGTCGGTCAATTCCAGACGCGCAAGGGTTTCGAGGATGCGGCGGAAATTGTCGGAGCTTTTGCGCGTAGGGACGATGACCGGACGCAGGCGGGTGTTCTCGGCAAGAGTTGCGGCCTGTTGGCGGGCCATGGAGCGGTTGAGGAATTCGCCCGACCAGCCTTCCTCGCGGATGCGGTCGGCGGCGTCGCGGCCGTTGGTGACGAGGCCGATTTGCTGGCCCTGGATGGAGACGGCGTTGGCGAGCGCCGTGACGGTGGTGATGGCAAGTTCGGACGAGCTGCCGCCCACGGAGCCGCGATAGCTTTGCTGATGGAAATCGAGCAGGAGAGAGGCGCCGGCGACGCGGGAATTTTCATAAACGCGGCTGTGCAACTGGCCGGTGCGGGCGGTGGCGCGCCAGTGGATGCGGTTCAGCGGATCGCCCTGTTGAAACAACCGGACGCCGGCCAGCCGCGTGGGATCCTCGAACAAACGGTGCGCGACGCGGATCTCGCCGAGTGGCCGGCGCGAGGCGAGATTGTAGCCCTCCAGCGGCAGCACCTTGGGCAGCACCAGAACGAACCGCGGCTCGGTGAGCAGCCGGTAACGCCGGTGCAGCCCGAAGACGTCGCCCGTCTCGACGAGCAAGGGGCCGAATTGGTAATAGCCGCGCTGAAGAAATTTCGCGTCGTAATCGAACACGCGCTTCGTCTCGCCGGGCGCGAGCCGGGTGAGGGCGAGCCACGAACCGTTCATCTGCAAACGGCGGCGGGATGCTTGCAGCGCGGTGAGCGGGACGGAGTCCTCCAGCAGAATCCACGGGACCGGGAGGCGTCCGCGATTCTCCAGTTCCACGACCATGCGGATGGCGGCGCCGATTTCGCAGACGTCATCCACCGGCAGCCGGCGCGCGGCGAGATTTTCCGTCCAGGCGCGGGCCAGAAACCGGCCCAGCAGCAGCACGCCGCCGAGCACATACATGGCGAACACGAGCAGGTTCAAATGGAACACCAGCCCCAGCACGAGCAGGACGACGATGCCGAGGAACCATTTCATGGTGGATTATTGGCCGGCAGCTTCGAGGGTGGGCACGGGCACGGCGTTCAGGATTTCTTCGAGGACGCCCGGCACGGTCTTTTTGCGCAGGCGACTTTCCGGACGGAGAATCAGGCGGTGGCCGAGGACGAAGGGCAACACCTGCTTGATGTCGTCCGGCAGAACGAAACCGTAGCCGTTGATGGCCGCGAACGCCTGCGCGCAACGCGAGAGGGCCATGGACGCGCGCGGGCTGCCGCCGAGCATCACGTCGAAATGTTCGCGCGTGGCCCGCATGATTTCGACGACGTAACGGGAAACCTTTTCGTCCACGCGCACCTGCCGGACAGCTTGCTGGCAGGCAATCACGTCCTCGGCGGAGGCGGCAATTTCCAAGGTGTCCAGCGGGTCCTGGGTTTCGAAGCGCTGGAGCATGGTGATTTCATGTTCCAAGTCCGGGTAGCCGAGACTCAAGCGGACGAGGAAGCGGTCCAGTTGCGCCTCGGGCAGGGGAAAGGTGCCTTCGTGGTCCACCGGGTTTTGCGTGGCGATGAGGAAGAACGGCGCGGGCAGGTCGTAGCGGTTGCCGTCCACGGTCACGGCGCGCTCGGCCATGGCTTCGAGCAGGGCGGCCTGCGAGCGCGGCGTGGCGCGGTTGATTTCGTCGGCGAGAACAAACTGGGCGAAAAGCGGGCCGGGGCGGAACTCGAAGTCCGTGGTCTTGGGATTGAAAACGGAGCTGCCGGTGATGTCGTTGGGCAGCAGGTCGGGCGTGCATTGAATGCGCTTGAAGCCGGCGCCGATGGTGCGGGCAAACGCGCGGGCCAGCATCGTCTTGGCGACGCCGGGCACGTCCTCGAGCAGAACGTGGCCGCCGGCAAAGTAGGCCATGACCGTGAGGATGATTTCATTGTGCTTGCCGACGATGACCTTTTCGATGTTGTCCACGATGCGGTTGGCAACCGGAGCGATGGCGGAATCCACCGCCTCACGATCGGCGGCGGGACGGATTTGAGGCAGCCGCAGCGTGCGGGCGCGGCTGACGGCGACGGTGTTGTCGGAGCCGCAATGGGGGCACTTGGCGGGTTGTTCGGAGGAGGAGTAATTAAATTCAAAAGATTGAGCGCAATAGACGCAGGTGAATTTGGGCATAAATGTCGGTGGTGACTCGGACTGTCGCGCCGCAAAGCAAGGGGTGTCAAGCGTGAAAGGCGCCAGGCATGACCCTGTGTCCGCGCCGGCGGCAACCGGTGGCGGATGGATTTAAAAAAAGCCCGGCCGTCAGCGCGCGGCAATTTCGCGGCAAAGACGCAGCACCAATTTGCGGCCGTAGAGCGTCAACCAAGAGTTGCGGACGGACACGGGAACCGCATTCCGGTCCGAACCTATCATCGCGGATTCCACCGGCCGGGTGGAATTCGCGCTGGCTTGGTCCAAGGCCAGAAAGTCGAACTGGCGGTTGCCCAGGATCTGGCTGCGCTCGTAGCCCAGGATTTCCCCGGCGCGCGGGTTGACGTCCAGAACGCAGCCGGTTTCCTCGTCCACCAGGAACGCCGCGTCGCCGAGGCTCTCGAACAGGACGCGGTATTTGAGTTCAGACTGGCGCATGGCCTCCTCGGCGCGGTCGCGTTCGACGCGGTCCGCGGCTTCGCGCAACGCGCGATCCACGGCGGGGATGAGCCGCATGAGCCGGTGTTTCAGGACGTAATCGGTCGCGCCGTTTTTGAGGGCTTCGATGGCCGCGTCCTCGCCGATGGTGCCGGAGACAAATAGAAACGGGATTCGGGGACGCCATTCGTGCGCGAACGCCAGCGCGTCCAAACCGCTGAAACCGGGCATCGTGTAATCGGACAGGATCAAATCAAATTTTTCCCCCTCCAGCGCGGCCACGAAGTCCTTGCGGGTGTCCACGCGCCGGAAATCACACTCCGACCAGCGCGCCGAAATCATCGCCTCGTTCAGTTCGGCGTCGCTCGCGTTGTCCTCGAGATTGAGAATCCGCAATGAGGTATTCACGTCGTTGGACTCCACCAGGATTTCCGCATCTTCGCCGGAGCCGGGCTCCCGGCGGGGAGCGCGCTTCGGCCTCAAGGATATGCGGAATTGCCTAGTCCAACCACAGATTCGAATTCTAGCCCCGCCCGGCGAACTGTAAATGGGGCGTTGGCCCCAGTGATTCGGAATTCGGCGCGGCCGGGGGAAATGGGGTATTCACCTACTGTCGGTTTTCCGGTTCTACCCCATACTTGATTCAAGTCAACCAAAGTCGGACGTTGAACAAACAGCAAGACGTGTAGGAGCCAAAAATGAAACGCACACAAAGGAAAGAAGTCCCCGCGCTTACCCCGCTGCCCGCCGGCGGCAACCGGGCCATGGCCGCGGCCAACCCCGTCGTCAATGAATCCAGCGCCGCGCTGCTGCGCGAACTGGTCGCCCATCTGCGCCATCGCCAGAAACTGATCCCAACAAGGAAAGGCGCGAATTCGATAGTTCCCCTGGTGGCGTTGCACACAACGACGAAATTGCTCAGGGTGAATCCATTCCATGACCTGCGAAAAATGGTTTTGCCAGCGCGCATTTTGCCAGTCTGGCATGCGTGCTGCTGGCCGAAAACACGAATTTTAATTCATATCGCTCACACCTTCAAAATGCTCAATCGCCTGTGTTTGCCATTGGTTTAGACGTTTGCCGCATTGCTAAACGGGATGGCAATGATATTTTACGGGCATTTCCGTTACCGGGACGAGGTGTATGAAGGTAAGCATGAGCCAATCATCACCAAAAAGCTGTTTGACGATGTGCAGGCCGTCATCAATGCTCGCTGGCGGTATTCTCCAAAGGAAAATGTGATGGAACCAAAAGCCTTCATGGGCCTACTAATACTAGGTTAAGTATATTGACATCCATTTTCGATTCCGTTAATTTGGGGGCGTGACTTCCCAAGAAGCTGCCGCCCTGGATGAGCGACTGGACCATTTCCTGGCTGATGTGACTGCTTCGCTCGGTCGAAGTGAACGCCACCACTGGGCGAAGATATACTTGCAGGGTCTGCTGATGGAGGGCGGGCGCAAATCCATTGAGCCGCTGGCGGAGCGAATGGGTGGGGCGGATGTTCAATCGCTGCGCCAATTTGTCGGTCAAAGTCCGTGGGCGGTGGAACAGATTCAAAAACGACTGGCGGAAAAGGTGGTTGATGTGCTGGCGGAACCCGAAGTTTGGATGATTGATGAGACCGCCTTTCCCAAGGCGGGAGACGCTTCTGTGGGTGTGGCGCGGCAGTATTGCGGGGCCTTGGGTAAAATCGCCAATTGTCAGGTCGCCGTCAGTCTGCATTGGAGCACCTGCACCGCCAGTTGTCCCCTGGCTTGGCGGCTTTATCTGCCCGCCGCCTGGCTGGCCACTCCAGAGCGGCGTGCGGCTGGGAAGATTCCCGCAGCGGTCAGCTATCAGAGCAAGAACCAGCTGGCTCTGGAATTGGTGGATCAAGCCTTGGCGTGGGACATACCGCGCCTGCCGGTCGTGGCCGATTCGGCCTATGGTGATGATTTTGAATTTCGCGCCAGCTTGCGAGTGCGGGGCTTGCACTATGCGGTGGCGGTTAAACTGGGCACCAAGGTTTGGACGAGTGACCCGGCACCGGCGCCCGTTGCCACCAGCAAATCACGGGGCCGACCCCGGCAATATCCAAAGTTAAAGGACATGCCCGCCCCCCAAACGCTGGCGGAAGTCGCCAGGGATTTGCCGTTGAAGGACTGGCAAAATGTCACTTGGCGGCAAGGGACCAAAGGTCCAATGCGCTCCCGGTTTGCCCGGGTCAAAGTTTGGGCCGCCCATGGCTGGAACCGTGCAGAGCATCCCCAGCGCGTCCCCGAGTGGCTCCTCATCGAATGGCCAACAGGAGCGGCGGCTCCCACAGATTATTGGCTGGCACAACTTGGCGATCAACCGGTGGGTTTGCGGCGATTGGTCAAGATCGCCCGGGCGCGCTGGCGAGTCGAACAGGATTACCGCGAACTCAAGGAGGAGCTGGGGTTGGACCATTACGAAGGACGGCATTGGCTGGGTTGGCATCATCACGTGACGCTCGTCACCATGGCCTTTGCCTTTTTACGCACCGAACAGGCCCGCGCAAAAAAAAACTGCTGGTGCGAAGTCGATGCCGGCGACCTTGCCGCAGATGAGAGCGCGATTGCAGGCCAGACTCATTCATCTGGCGGGACAGTGCCCGTGGTGTAAAACGCGTTTCGAAAACACGTCTTGATACTTAACCTAGTATTACTACTTCACTGTGCCGAATGCGGCGGCGGCATCACTGCCGAAGTCCAGAAAGGCCACACCTATTACCGCTGCACAAAGAAAAATAAAACGGGCAAGTGTTCCCAGCCTTACATCCGCGAGGAAGCCCTTGACGCGGAAATTTCCAGCCTTCTTAAACCGTATTCGCTCCGGCAGGACTGGGCGGACGAAATGCTGACACGGGTTAATGAAGAGAAAAAGCAGTCCGCCCAGACCGCCAAGCTCATGGCCGGGCAAAAGCGCGCAGAGATTGAAAAGATCAATCTCCGGCTCAAAAAACTTCTCGACGCATTTCTCGACGGCGTATTCGAACGAAGCGATTACACCGACGAGAAAGCGAAATTGATGAGCCAGAAGAAATCTTTGGAGGAACAAGCGAGTGCGCTTTTGAGGGGCCGAGCCGATTGGCTCGAACCGTTCCAAAATTGGATAATAACCGCTAAAAACGCGGGTAAAATCGCTGTTTCGGATTCGCTTCAACAGAAGCGGGTTCTCGCTCTTGAAGTCTTCGGCTCGAACCTAGTCCTCGACTGCAAAAAAGCCCGTGGTTCTTGCGTCAAACCGTGGTCACTACTCGTCGAAAAATCGTCGAGTGGTGGAGTGGTGCGCGCGGCGGGGGTCGAACCCACAACCTTCAGCTCCGGAGGCTGACGCTCTATCCAATTGAGCTACGCGCGCAGACTTCTTGAAGTCAATGATCGGAATTGCAACAAGTGATGCGATGTCATGCCAGCTCGAATCATCCGGAACATTCTACGCCCTCTTCAAACGCGCGGGCAAGCAAATCCGGCGGTTGTCCACCCTCCCAGCCGCGCTGGCGTGAATCATGTTCCGCCGGCAGGTCGCCGCCTTTTGCACGCCTTGGATGATACCCGGTGTGAATTCGGATTCCCCCCGCCGGGCAACAATTACAAAACGCGCCGTTGATTATGTCGGTTTTGTTTCGGCTTCCATTGTCCGTCGCCCGTCGTCTGCCTTCCATCTTCAGCGCTCCGCCAGCGTGTCCGGCACGGGGTGCATCCACGCATTGTTCTTGTCGCCACGCGGCAAAAGTGTAGCGCGAGCGTCCTAGCATCAATTGTTTTTCCGAATAGGCTTCCACTCTGCTTGGAAGGGCATAACACTGGCTTGCATAACATAAAGGGGTCCTGATTTGAAAAGCGGCTGGCAACAAATTAGATTCCATTTGCATGTGTTCCCGCTACAGCTACTACAAGGACGAGGCCAAGCTGCGATTGCGTGACAAGACCATCCGCCCCGGTTGCATCCTGAAAATCAACCGCTTTGAAGCCGCGTGAATTTCAGCCCGGGAAATGAAGAATCTGAACAAACAAGTATTGGTTGGGTTCCTGCAACTCTGCATCGGCCTGGCCGCGTTGCTGTTTTTTTCGGCGTGGACATTTGATTACTGGCAGGCGTGGATCTTTCTGGCCGTGTATTCACTCTCAGTGCTGGCGGTCACCCTTGACCTGATGAACAAAGATCCAAAGCTTTTGGAACGCCGGCCAAACGCGAATCCCGGCTCCGAAAGGCGAAGGAACCAAAAAATCCTGAATTTCCTCATATCGAAGGCCTTGTTTCTGGTGGTCGTTGTTTCCGCAATTGACCATCGCTGCGCAGGGTGTCGGCGGTGCCGCTGTTCGGTGTCGTTGCCGGGGATGTTCTGGTGGTGTTCGGGTTCCTCATCGGATTTTTCGTTTTCAAAGAAAACGCCTTTGCCTCGGCCATCATCGAAACCGGGGCCGGGCAGAAAGTCATATCGTCCGGACTCTGCGCGCTGGTGCGTCATCCGATGTATCTGGGATGGCTGGTCACGTTTTCAGGCGTGCCGCCCGCCCTGGGTTCGTGGTGAGGATTGATCACGCTCATTCCGATTCTGCTGCTGGTCGTGTGGAGGCTGCTGGATGAGGAAATCTTTCTGGCCGGGAACCTGCCAGGCTATTCAGAGTATCAAACCCGGGTGCCATACCGCCTGGTTCCGTTCATCTGGTAAAGGGTCAATCCTTGGTTAAACCAGAAATACTGGAATTGGGGAGCGCACCCGCCCTCGGGTGCGGCTGGACGTGCCTCGCGTCCAGCGTCTTGCGCGTGAGACAGCTCAGGACGTCCGGAACTTTTCCGTGCGCTCGACGTTTTCCGCGAGGACGCGGAAAACGGCACGCGCGGCGCGTGCGCTCCCCGCTCCACCTCGGTTTTCGGTTTCAACGCTTTCGTTGCTTGGTTTTCTGGTTGTTCAATTGTTGGTTGTCCATCGTCCCAAAAGCCTTCACCGGCCAGCGGGCTTGACGTTATAACATTTGTGGTTACATTGGTGGCATGATTCTGGAATTGAAATTACGCAAGGTGGGCAACTCGGTGGGCGTGGTGTTGCCCAAAGAAGCGCTGGCGCACTTGAACGCCGGCGAAGGCGACACGGTGTCGGTCACGGAAGGGCCGGACGGCAGCCTGCGGATGAGTCCGCACAAGGCCGAGGTCGCGCGCCAGATGGGAGTGGTGCAGGACGTGATGAAACGCTACCGGCACACGCTGCGGGAACTGGCCAAATGAAAGAGCCAGCCTGGGTGTTGCGGGAAGTGGTGTTGATGGCGCACGAGCAATCGCTGGCGCGGTTCGGCGGCTCGGCGGGAGTGCGCGATGAGGGCTTGATGGATTCGGCGCTGGGCAAGCCGCAGAATCTTTTTGCCTACGGCAAGCCGAATCTGTTCGAGCTGGCGGCGAGTTATGCTTTCGGCCTCGTGAAAAATCATCCGTTCATTGACGGCAACAAGCGCACGGGATTCGTTGTCGCCGTGACTTTCTTGGAATGCAACGGCTGGCATCTGGAGGCCAGCGAAGTGGATGCGACCGTGCGCACGCTGGCGCTGGGCGCCGGAGAGATGTCGGAGTCGGCTTATGCGGAGTGGCTGAAGGCAAATTCAAAACGCGCATGAGCAACCCCGCGCCGCAACCCGCCCAAAAGCTTTGGAATTATTGCACCATTCTCCTCCACCAGCCATGAAGGTATTCATCGTTCATGCCCATGCCGAGTCGCGGAGTTACAACGGCGCTTTATTTCAAACCGCGCAGGACACATTGCGCACCGCCGGCCATGCCGTCACGGTTTCGGACCTTTACGCCATGAAGTTCGACCCGGTGTCCGACCGCCGCAATTTCGCCACGGTCAAGAACCCGGATTATTTCAAGCAGCAGATCGAGGAGCTGCACGCCACGGAGACGGGCGGCTTTGCGCCGGACGTGGAGGCGGAGTTGCGCAAGATGGAGGCATGCGACCTGATGATCTGGCAGTTCCCGCTCTGGTGGTTCGGCCTGCCGGGCATTCTCAAGGGCTGGGCCGACCGCGTCTTTGCGATGGGCCGCACCTACGGCGGCGAGCGGTTTTACGAGAACGGCGTGTTCAAGGGCAAACGGGCGTTGCTGTCCGTCACCACCGGCGGACCGGAGGCGGTCTATTTGAAGGGCGGCTGGAACGGCGACATCCAGGCGATTCTGCGGCCAATCCAGCGCGGCATATTGCGGTTCACGGGCTGGGACGTGCTGCGGCCCAACATCGTTTTCGCGCCGGTGCGGGTCTCCGACGAGGAACGACAGGCCAGCCTCAAGGCGTGGGCGGCGCGGCTGCGCGCCATCGAGTCCGAGCAGCCGATTGACGTGGGGGAATACTGAACACACGGGCAAGCAATTCTGCATGTCCGTTCTCCAAACTCCCCGGCCGTTTTCCGGTTGCCAAAATTCCCTTCCGCCTTACGATGCCGCTGAAATTCGCATGCTTGGGAAGATGAAATGCAAGGTCCGGCATCGGCCGTTCAACTCCAGCCCGTCAACCGCCGCAGGGTGATGCGCCATCTCTTCCAACCCCGGGTCCTGAATCTGGCGGTCATTGCCGCGCTGGCCTCGGCGCTGGCCGCTTATCCCCGCCTGTCGTTGTGGCTGAACCGGTCCGCCCCGGCCTGGTATTTGGAAGTGCTGGTCTTTCTTTGCGCGATTGTGCTCTGGGGTTTTGTCTTCGCGTGGCACACGCCTTACACCGGCAGGCGGGTCTTCATCCTCAAGTTTGAACGCGGCCCGTTTCTGGTCGTGACCGCGGTGGGGTTCGTGGCGGCGCTGGTATTCGGACTGTTCTTGGATCCGGCGCTGCGGCCGCTAATTCCGGAAGAGTATCCGGCTGACCTCCAACATTGGGCCGCCATGCTGCTGTTTTCCTTGGCAGTCGGCCAGTTGTTCCTGATCTTCGCGCCCTTTGACTGGCTGATGCGCCTGACCAAGAATCGCCGGGCGGCAACCAGCCTGACCGTCCTGTTCGGGGTTTCGCTGCTGGCAATGAAAATCCAGTCGCTCCCCGCGCCCTTCCCAACGCCGCTGTATGCCGCACTCGTGGCCGGTCGGATCGTCATGGGATTTCTGGCCGTGGCCTTCTATTTGCGCGGCGGCGTGGTCTTGGTCTGGTGGTGGACTTTTTTGTTCGCTGCCCGGCAGCTGCTGGACTTGTGACCGTCCGCTCATGAGCGGGCGCCCGCTGCAGTCAACCGGCGGGCGAGCAGCCCCAGCCCGGCCAGCAACAGCGCGGTGACTGCCAGCGCCGCCAGCCGGAGACTCCACGGCACGGCGCTGACGGTGCGCGCGGCGAGGTTGATGTTCAGGTCCGCCCAGGTGTCCACCACCACGGCGCGTTTGAAGGTGAGCAGGCGGCCCTGTTCGGGAATGTTGGCGCGGATGACGGCGGGGTTGGCCACCGCCGCGTCCTGCTGCTGGATGAGCCGCTCCGCCAGTTTCATGAACGCCGCATTTTCGTCGGCGCTGTTGTTGTCAATGATCTGTTTCGCGTCCTGCTGCGTATAATTGGCGAATCCGTTGTTGCGCAGATTGTTCAACGTGCCATTGACCGCAATGTTCCCGCCGCCGTTCCCGCCGGACGCGGCGGCCTGGCGCACGTTCAGGCCCACCAGCGCCTGCTGCAATTTCAGGTTGTTCAACTGCACCCGCGCGTCCTCGTTGAACGCCGCGTCGTTGCGCGACAGGCCGTAGGCGGACTCGAACGCGCGCCGCGCCTGCTGCGGGTCGCCGTTCTGCAACGCGGAATTTCCCAGCGCCAGCATCTGCTCGGCTTCCTGCGTTTTTCCGCGCTGGAAGCTCGACTCGGTCTGCAGATAGCCCTGCACGTCGAGCGCGCCGTTCGCCACGACTTCCTGCTGCTGCAATTGCAGCGTGCCGCTCCATTTCTTCACGCGCCATTTGTCGTTCAGGAACACGCGCCAGGTCAGGTTTTCCAGCGGCAGATCAAACTTCGGCGCCAGCAGCGCCAGATCCAGCGCGTCGGCTCCCGCCTTGCCGACCTCGCTGCTGAAATAAATTTCCACCGGCTCCGGCTGGTCGCCGCGCGACTGCTGCTCCAGGGGAATCAAAATTTGCTCCCCCTCGCGCCACGGCCACACGCCGTTCTGGTTCACGAAGGCGAACCAGAAGTTTGCGCCCTTCGGCAGCGTGAGATGCAGCAGCCGCTTGTCGCCGGGCAAAATGTCGAGCTGCGCCTGCGTGAGCATCACGCCCGCGTCCGAAATCACCGAGGTGAAAGTGATGTCATTGACGCGCGCGGGCAGCAGTTTGGCGGCGTCGTGGCGTTCCAGTTTCAGGGGCAGTTGGAAATCCGGCTCGACGAGGCGGTAGGCGAAATTCGCCGACGCGGTGGACAAATCCTTTTGCAGCGCGCGCGGAATGCCCTGCCACTCGGTCGGCTGAAGCGATGCGGGCAGATTGTCCACGCGCACCTGGAGGCGGCCGGCGGATTGCACGGTCGCGAAGCCCCGCTGTAGGTTCACGTCCGCCGCCTGCACGCCGCGCAGGACGGTCTCGCCCGACTGTTCGGTGACGTGCGTCTGGTAATTCACTTGCAACAAATACTGGCCGATGACGCGCCGGTGCAGCTTGACGGCCCACGCCTGCAAACCGTTCGTCTCCGAACTCTCCACCGCGAGAAAATCGCCGAGCTGATCGCCGCGAAACGTCACGCCCTCCGCGTTGGTCGGGATGAACACGCGGAATTCCTTCAGCCCGGCGTTCTCGATTTGATACTGCAAATTCGCGGCGACCTTGACCAGCGCCTCGCTGACCGTCGCGTGCTGCAGGCTCGTCACCTGGATCCACGGGTCCACCTGCTCGATGTCCAGCGCGAGCTTCCACGGCGTCTCCAGGATGCGGAACGCCAGCACGCCCTTCTGCCGGATGCCGGATTTCTGCGGGTCGAGCTGCGTCACGCCGTCGCGACGCGGCGGCTTCCAAGCGCATTCCCTGCTCCGGCACGACGAGCAGCGTCCCGCGCTGCTTGTCCGCCTCGCGGAGCAGGATTTGCGGCACGGCCCAGGCGCTCGCGGTCTTCACGCCCGGCCCGGACAGGCTGATGACGAATTGCTGCTGGCCCTCCGTCTTGCCGGTGAGATTCAGCGTGATGACGCGGCCCGCGTCGGTTTTCAATTCCGTCCAATGGCTCAACGCCGCGCCGCTGATGGATTCCACGTCGAAGCCGGCGGGCATGACGAAGCTCAATTTGAAAATTCCCGCGCGCGTGATGGCCACGTCCGCCGTCGTCGCCAGCACCGTGCGGTCCTCGCCCAGCGACAGCGTGTCCTGCGTCTCGACGCGCACGTCCGGCTCGACCGCCGAGGCCTTCAGGGAAAACGTCTTCGGCACCGGCCGGCTCGAGCCGGAGCCGCTGCCCCCGAATCCGCCGCCGCCCTCGAAAGTCACCGGCGCCGAGTAACGAAAGGCGCGGCGCACGGTCAGCCCCGGGAATTGCGCCGCCAGCGGCTGGGCCACGTCACCCGGAAAATCCTCCAGGTTGATGGGCGAGAATTGATCCGCGCTTCACCTCGTCCAGTTGCACTTCGTTGCCGGTGGCGACGCCGAGCAGCCCGATCTGGTTGGCCGCGTTCTCGACGGCAATCAGGCCGACCTGTTGCTCGAACGGCAGCGTTCCCGTCGCCACCTGCGAGCGGATGACCAGCGCGAACGGCCGCGACTGCGCCGGGTTCAGCGTCACGCGCAGTTTCCGCGCGTCGGGATCGAAGCGCCAGAGCGAGACGATGGATTGCCGGTTGCCGAGCCGGGCTGTCGGCCACATCGGTGATGGTCGCGCCGGCCGGCACGTCGAAAACCAATTCGCCGAGTTCGCCCTGCGCCGGGCGGATGGCAACCTGATGCACGCCTTCGACCACGCCCGCCGACGGAACGTAAAGCTGCGACAGTTCGGCGTAGAAGACCGGCTTCTCGTTTTTCACGTCGCGGCTGCGCGGTTTCCAGCCGACCCACGCGCTGCCGGGCGCCAGCGTGAGCGTCGCGACGGTGTTGCTGCCGGATGCGGCGCGCTGCACGGACACGGCCTGCGGCGAAAACACGTCCACGTCCAGGTTCGCCAACGAGAACGTCGCGCGGTTGACCAGTCCGGACGGCACGGGCAGCGCGAATCCGCTGTCGGCGTGGCGCCGCGTCATCTGGACCTGATATTGCACCTCGATGTCGAATGCGCCGCCGGATTGCGCGACCAGTTGCTGTGCGTTGCGCGAACCGGCGGGCGCCGATTCGAGCTTCAGCGCTTTCGGATAATTGACCTGCGTCAGCACCGCCGGCTCGAACAACAGCGGCAGCGTCCCGCCCTTTTCCGCCTGCCAGTGGATTTTTGCCGTTGCGGTGGCGAAACCGTCTTCGACGCGGATCTGCTGGATGACGGATTCCGGCAGCGCGTTCGCGGCGCGGCTGGTCAGCGCCCCGCCCAGCAGACAAAGACCCATCAGCACTGCGGCGGCCGGCGGCACGACGGTGGGCGGCGGCAGGAAATCGGTTTTGGATCTGGCCGGCATGCGCCAGAGTTGTTGCAGGAGCGGAATCGCGACGTGCACCAGCAGAAACGCTCCGATGACGGCCAGAAACGCCGGGACGCCGTTGGGCAGGCGCAGCGCCGCCCAGGCGAGGAAGGTCCAGCCGAGAATTCGCGGCAGGAATTTCTCTTCCCGGACCAGGCCGGCAATCCAGAACACCACCGCGAAGGCCGCGAGCAGCAGCGAACCGCCGTTGGCAAACGTTGAAGCGCCCGCCGGAACGTTCGCAACCTCCACCGTCAGCGCGCTGGCCGCCTGCTGCACCGGCGCGAGAAATGTCACGTCATTCGTCACATTGCTGGCGATGGGTTCAAACGTGCCCGCCAGCCGCACGAGTGAAACTGCAGCGATCGCAAGAGCGGCAAGACCCACGACGATACCGAGCAGATGCCGCGGCGCGAGCCGCTGGACGCCTTCGCCCGCCGCCCAGCGCCAGACCAGGATTGCCAAACCGAGGAGGACCAGCGCCACGCAAAGTGAAGTGACTTTTTCGCCGACTTTGCCACCATGAAACGCCCGCGCGATTTGCGCGAAGCCTGACGTGTCCGCCGTTCCGCCCGTGGGCGTGAGCGTGCCGCTGCGGAAAATCAGGCGCTGGCCCTCGTCGGGGACGAGCTTCCATTCCGCCAGCATCACCGGCGCGGCCACGACCGGCGCGGCGAGGGTCAGCCGCGCCGGCACGGAGGACGTTGCGGCGAGCTTCAAATCCAGCGTCAGCACCGCGTCCGGATCCGCGTGTTGCGGCAGCGGGATGAGGTTCGTGACGCCGTCGGTCACCGGCACGACCGCCGCGTCGTTGACTGTGGCCGACCAGAGCTGCGTTCCCTCCGGCAGCGTCACGCCGAAATTCGGATTGCCCCGGCTCTTCACGAAATAGCGCGCGTCGGTGATGCGCCTGGCCTTCCTTGGAAATGTGCGTGACGAGCGATGCCCGGTCCACGACCTGCGCCAGCGAATCGCCCTGCGTGAGCGGGCTTAGCGCCAGTTTCAAATCGAACGGCCGCGCCGAGTAGCGATACGCCGCGAGCACGGGCTGGTCGAAGAACAGGCGGTATTCCGGCGGCACCTCGCCGGATTCGAGCACGAGCAGGCCGGACGAAACATCCGCCGGTTTCACCTGGAATTGGTAGGCGCTGGTGATGATGGTGTAGCCGGACTCGGATTGCGCGTCCACCGGGCGCGCGCCGGTGAACGTGAGCGTCTCGCCCTGCGGCTTGAACGGCCGCTCGTAGGTCGCCAGCAGCGTGTAGGCGCCCGAGACCGGCGAGTGCAGTTGCACGAGCCAGCCGTTGGCCGTCTTCTCCCAGTTGCGGATGTCCTTGCCGGTGAACTCGACGTTGGCGTATTCATCCGACAATTCGACGCGGAACGCCGACACCGGCGCGCCGCTGATGACGTAATTCATCACGCTGCTGCCGTAGGCGATGCCTTCGCCGATGGAAAACAGATGGAACGCGTCCGCCTGCACGGTCTGCGGCAGGCGCTCGACGCGGATCGTCGCCGACCAGTCCGGCTCGCTCAAACGGAACGCCGACTGGATGCCCGCGAGCTGGCTCGGGAAAAATGCCGTGGCGATTTCCGTCAACGCCTGCGTCCGCCCTGGCGTGAGGCGGAAGCCGCTGTCCGCCGACACGCCGACGAAACCGCGCACGGACTTGGCCTTCGCCACTTCGACGCGCGGCAGCGTCCAGTTCGTCTCGCCGAGCGATTGGTTGCGTTCGAGGCGCAACTGAATCACCTGCCGGCCGGAAACAGGCTGGCCGTAAACAATGCGGAGTTCGTTTGGAGCGCCGGCATCCTGCCGGCGTGTTGTTGTGTTTTTTTCGGAACCCGCCGGCAAAATGCCGGCGCTCCCGGCTTCGCTCACGAAATAATCGCTCATGCCCGAGGCGTTGAGCCGGGCGATGGCGTAGCCTTTCGGGATGTTCAGCAGCAGTTCGCGCACCGGCGCCTCGCGGATGTCCAGTTCGATGTCAGCGTTCACGGACAATTCATTCTCGCCGAGATTGTAGGCGAGCACCTGCGACACGCCGACCTCCGGCAGAATCTGGTCCGCCTGGATGCGCAATGCAAAATTCGCGCTGGAAAAACGGTAGGCGAACCGCTGGTTGCCCGTCGCGCGGAACACGTTCGCCTCGGGGAACTGGTCGGGCGAGATTTGCGAGAGGCCGCTCGCCTGCGTGACTTCCAGCCGCACCGCGCCGTCGTTCACGACGCGGAAGCTGCCCGCGAACCGCGTCGCGCCCTCGGGCTGGATCTGCACCGCGTCCGCCGGTTGGGCCAGCGGAAACGCGCCGAGCGGCGTTTGCATCTGCACAAATACGGCAAACGAATCCTTCTGCGGCTGGTTGAATTGAATGACGAGCAGACGTTCGTTTGGAGCGCCGAACTCCGAATCGGCGTGCTGGGTGTCATTCGTATCGGGCCGAATCGGAGTTCGGCGCTCCGGCTCGACATTCCACGAGAGCACCGCGTCACCCTGCACGCGCGTGACTTCGCCGGCGCCGTGGAGCTTCAACACCACCCTGCTCATTTCGCCCTGCATGATTCTGCCGTTGAGCAAGGCCGCCTGCCGCATCAGGCCGGGGGTGACGCTGATTTGCGAAGTCATTTCCGCCGCATAAAATAATTTCCCCTCCGTTTCGGGCCGCGCCTGCTTCCACGCGAAATTCACCGCGCCGTCCACCGGCAGGTAGCTGACGAAATTGGTGGCGGTGCGTTCGGGCCGCGTCGCGTTGGCGAATTGAAATTCCGTGTCCGCCGCCAGCCCCTGCAGCACGACCGGCTGAACGACGCCCGGCGCGACACGAAAGTTCACCGCGCGCCAGCCGTTGCTGGTGGTGACCGCCGCGTTGAAACGGACCTCAATCGGGAACGTGCCGCCGCGGTCAAAATTCGCGACAAAGTGACTTTGATCAACGGTCATGTCCCATTTTCGCCGCTCGTCGAGGCTGGTGAGCGCGACGGGGCCGGAGAGCAATTCCAGCGTGCCGCCCTTGGCGTCCTCGACCGTCGCGTTGGCGGTGAGCGTGAACGCCGCCACATCGCCGCCGAGATCGCCGGTCAGCTTGAAGTCCGACAGCGTGACGCCGCCCGCCGGCGCGCCCTTCGACGACGGCGTCGGAGTCGTAGTGGCGCAGGAGGTGATGAACAGACCTAGACCACAGAGCAAGGCGGAGACGAATTTGGTTTTCATAGTTCAATCCCATTTTTAGCAGTTGCAACAGTTTTCAGTTGTCAGGCGCGGGTCAAAGATTTGTAAAAATGTTGTGAGGTTTTTACGGTCTTATTTCACAACCACGGTGAAATCGGCGGAGGCATAATCGCTCCACATAATTTCTCCCCACGGCTTGATGATTTCAGCGAGTGGTGGACGACAGAAAGCGAGTTGATAAAAACCGTGAATTCGGTATGTCCCCGTCTTGTCAAAGGCGAACCACTTCTTTAGGTCAATTTGGTTTTCGAAAGTCTGGCCCGGCTCGAGCGATTCAGGCCCGAACAAGCCACCAAAATTTATCGCGCTGCCCGTGTCCGCAACCGGCTGCGTGGAATTATACATTGCCCGAAAACCATATTGATTGTCTCTGGAACCTCGATACTGGCCGCCTCGCGAAAAGATGACAGTTCGCTCATCTAGGTTTTTGATCTGAAATATGACCAAAACAGGTTCGTTGGTGTTGAACTCGGATTTCGTCGCCACAAATCGCGTGTATAATTTGTAACCGGGCGGCGATCTCAAATCGCAGGTTATGGAAAGCCATTTGGCTAAAGACTCCGCCTCGGCTTGGTCATGAACATTAAATCGAATTGGATTCCCGATCGCTTCAATGTTTCCGACCCAGCCGGAGCAAGAATACGCATGCTGGCCAAAACGAAAAACCATGGGTTTAACGAATTCACTGTTTGCCGGATTCATTTCGTAGCCGCTGGTCTCCAAAATTACGTTAAAATCGTCATTGCCATTGTCTTCAGAATAAACATGGGCTCGGCGAATTTGGATTTCGGCTTTTCCACCGAGTTTGACGGTTGCCCCGCCGCTGTTTGTCATTGATTGACCCGTTCCGTCCGAAGACACGTAATAGAGGCCGTCGGCGTCATTCGTGGCGGTGTCTGCCGATTGCGCCATCAAGCCGGTGGCGGAGAGAAGCAGAATCGCGGTGGCAAAAATCCATTTCATGGTTTCAATTTCGGATTCGTTCAAAATCCACGCCCCGATGGTTCCGGTTGGCTCACCGGCATCGGCTGCGCCGCAATGCTCTTCGCCTGCCGGATCATCCATTCCAACTGTTGCGGGCGCTGGTCCGCGCCGTAAACCTGCGGCACGCCGCTCAAATCCTTCAGCAATTCGTCCGGCGTCACTTCCTGCGCAAACGGACTCGCCGCCAGCCATTCGGAAAATTCCGCGGCGACAGTCGCCAGCTTCATCGCCGGGCCGGATTGCTCCAGCGCGGGCGCCGTGCCGGTGTATTCCACCATCCAGCTCCGCTCGCGCACGTCCTGCGTGCCGGGAATCCGGTAGCGCACATACACCGTCGCCACCGGCCCGGCGCCGTCCGGCCTGGTCTCGACGGTGTAAAGCGCGTTGCCCGCCTCCTGCGCGGCGATCTCGGCGGCCAGCATCGAGTTGTCGCGGAATTGTTCCTTGGTGAGTTGATGTTTCGCGTAGCCGATCTGCCGCCAGGAAACCACGCGCTGCGGATTGAATTCCACCTGCACCTTCACGTCCTGCGCGGCCACCTGCAACGCGCCTGCCAGCTTCGCCGCGAAATCGCTGTCCGCCTCCTCCGGCGAATTGATGAACGCATAGCGCCCGTCGCCGTTGCCGGAAAGTTCCTCCAGCAAATCGTCGTTGAAATCCTCCCAGCCGATGCCGAAGCAATCGAGCGCGATGCCCTGCCGGCGCTGCGCCTCGACGTTTTGCTTCAGCGTTTCGGGATCAACATTTCCCAGGTTGGCCGCGCCGTCGGTGAGCAGGACGACGCGGTTCACTCCTTGAGCGAGATAATGCCGGTGCGCCGTTTCGTAGGCGAGGCGCATGGCTTCTTCGAGGTTCGTGCCACCGTCGGGCGTGATGCCGCCGACCCTGTCCAGCGTCGCGCCGGCCTGGTCGCCGCTCACGCCGTCCGCCCAGAGGCGCGCCATGCGGGCGAAGGTGACGACGCTCACCGTGTCCTGCGGCTGCAATTGCGACGCCAGCACGCGCAACGCCTCGCGGATGATGGCCACGCGGTCGGCGCGCTCCATCGAGCCGGACGTGTCGAGCAGCAAAACCAGGTTCAACGGCCGGTCCGCCGGCCGGCCCGCCGCGGCCGTCTTGACGGAGAACCGCAGAAAATCGCGGTTGTGGGCGAACGGATCGCGCGCCAGCTCGGACGCGAACGCCAGCGGCTGGCCCGCCGCCGCCTCCGGGTCGCGGTAATTGAAGGCGTTGATGAATTCCTCGCTGCGGATGGACGCCGGGTCCGGCATCTGTCCCTTTTGCAGGCTGGCCTGAGCGAGCTTGAACGACACGTCGCTGACGTTCATCGAGAACGTCGAGAACGCATTTTCGCGCGTCAGGAATTCCGGCTGGGGAACGGGCGCGGGCTGCGGCGATTTTTGAATCGGAACGTCAGAAGTTCTTGTTTCGGTCTTTTGCATAATCGTCAGAACTCTTCCTTCACGAATGGCTGCGTAACCGTTTCGGTTCAACTCGGAATTCAGCTGATTCAACACCTCGTCCTGTGTCAAATGATCTCCTTTGATCGTCACGTTGCCATTGAACCGAGTTCCCTGCACGACGATGAGTCCGGCCGAGTCGCTCAAGTAAGACAAAACCTGGTCCAGCGGCACGTTCTGATAATTTAAAGTGAGGTCTTTCGTGGATGTTGCGGCGTTTGCCGACGGCTTAGTGCGTTCGGCTTCCTGTTGGTCCTTTTTGATGGCAGCCTCGATTGCGGCGGTTTGCGCATCGAGCGCCGCCTTCAACGAATTCTCTTGGCGGGACAAGTCAGATATGACGCCGGTGACGCGCGAGTCAATCTGTCGGTTCAATTGGTCCGCGAGTGCTTGCTGGCGGACAACATCAGGGTAACTGACGCCGTAATCTTGTTTCAAGCGTGCCAGGCTTTGTTCCGTCTGTTGCAGTTTGGCAGACAAGTCGCCCAGCGTTTTGTCGGCGACCATCGTGGGCAAGACGTCCCGGAGTTCCGCCGGATTCGTTGCCTGCAACGCCTGTAATTGCGCCAGCTGCTCGCTCACTTTCTTGAAATCTTTTTCCTGTTCGATCTGTTGGGCTTTGTATTGCTGCAATTGTTGCTGGGTAAGCGCCGGACTGGGAGCAGTCGCTTGCGGATCGGTGTCAAGAAAAGAACGAAGGTGGCCCACATCGTCGCGAGTGAAGCCGGTGAAAAATTTGTTATCGTTCAATGCAAAGGCATTCGTGGGCTGAAATCCAGCGGGGATAGCGGTCTGTGGCTGGCTGGCCGATTCAGCGCGCCCTCCTCCCTGCTGGTTTCTCAAGCCGCTGCTGAGGGTTTGGTCGGAAGTTCGGTAAGCCAACGTGCCATTGTTAGCTACGTTGCCGCCGAGAACGGAGTTGGTTGCAGCGAGCGCTAGAGTGTCACCGCTGGTGGTCAGCGTGCCATTGTTGGCCACGACACCGTTGACAGAGGAAAAGGCACTGCCATTACTGAACTCCACTGTGCCGCCGGCGGATACCGGTTTGCGCGCGAGATCTTCCGCCATGTTTTTTGGTGCCTCGATATTGACCCTCAAATCCATGCTTGGCACGACGGGCGCGCTGGCGGGAGGCGGAGCCATGGCCGGGGTCGGAGCATAGATGGCGGTCGAGGAAAACAACCTTCCCTGCACAGGCAAGTCACCCAAAGTTGGAGTCTTGTCGGCGCTGTTCTCGCCGTCTGCATTTGAAATCCGGAAGAAACGTTGCTCGCTGCCAGCCGAAGCTGGTTTCTCCACAACGGCAACGTCACTGCTGGCGGCAGCCGAAACTCCCCGCAACCTTTCATTTGCCGCAGCCTCGGTTGGCCCGCTGCCACTGTTGGGAACCGGGCCGAGCATGGCTCCAAAATGCCTGCCATCGCCGGATTGATTTCCAGTTCCCGAACTGTCGTCAGCAAAAGTATACCAAACAGTGGTCGTGCCACTGGTCGGAGTTGTCGGCGCGGCACTGGATGTCGCCAAATCAAACGAATCGCTTTGGGTGGTTGCGGCAGGATATCCGCCTGCCAGCGTCGAGGACGACTTGTCGAGTTGCGAGAGCGTTTCTTTGATTTGATCCATTGCTCTCTGATCGGCAGTAACGACAAGATTGTGCGTGTTTGGGTCAGCGGCAATATTTGCGCTGCCGACCATGCCGTTATTGGCGATAACGCCTCCATTAACGTAATTGCCCAAATACATATCAAAACCTGGCGTGGTGCTGCCGCTTGGAGTTGCCGGCGCGGTGGACGGGCTGGGGCTGGGCGCGGGCGATGGGACGCCAAGCTGTGGCGTCCATGCCTTTGCCACCTCCACCATGGCATCGCCGCCCTGGGCGGTGCGGTCAAGCTCGTCGCGGCCATATTGTGCTTGTTTGTCGAGGCTCAAATAGTAATACGCGCCCTGGCTGTTCGGGTCGGCCTTCAAGGCTTGATTCAACTTGTCCTCGGCCTCTTTGAACTCGCCCGCCTCGTATAGAACCTTGCCATCCTGCACCAGCGAGTTGGCTTCGGTATTTTGACGAGTGCCCGGAGGAATTCCTTCCAACGTCGCCGTGTCGGGAGTTGGGCTTGCACTGGATCCGCGCCCGCCGACACGACCGCCAAACAGGGCTGCAAATGGGTTGCCGCCACCACCACCGCCACCACCGCCAAATCCACCACCGCCCATGCCACCGGACGTAGTAGGAGTAGTCTCGCCCACGCCGGTCGTGGCGTTTTGGGCGCGCTGCTGGAGAGCGCTATTTTGAGTTGAACCGCCGCTGCCGCCACCAAGTCCACCTCCGCCGCCCATGTTGCCGGAAGCGACAGTTCCACCCAGCATGGTCGTCGCGTTTTGCGCACGTTGCTGAAGCACGCTGCTTTGTGAATTGGCAACACGGCGTGAAGGATTGCCGTTCCCAAACATATTTTGCAGAGTCTGTGCCACCTGCTGCGGGTCGCTGTTGTCCAGTTGGACCGTGGCTACGTTCTGGTCGCGATCAGAGGCAACATCCAGTTCATCCATCAGGCTCGAAACTTCGGGCATCACGTCCTTCGGCGCGGTCACGATGACTGCTTGGATGCGCGAATCGGCCACGGCATTGATCTCTTGCGCCTTTTGCCCGTTTTGCTGCCCGGGCTTTTGGAAAACGGAACCCAGTTCATTCGCCACTTCGGTTGGACTACCATACTTCATCGGAAACACGCGGATTTCCGTCTCGGCGGCGGCGGAAGCCGGAGTTGCCATTAGCGTGGGTTGGCTTTGTGAGCGCAGGCCCGCGCCAGAAGTCTGAACCTCGGGCAAAACAATTTCCATTTTTGGCGGCGGCGCGACTGTTGGCACTGGTGGAGGAGTGGCGGCAGCAAGGTTTGCTGACCAACCGACATCGGGTTGTCCTTTTCCTCGGAGCGCTTTTGTGCTGGCATTTAGTTGCGATGCATCCGGGGTATTTTCATCCGCCGGCATCGCCCTCCCAGACATCATCGTAACATGCACGCCTTTGCGCTTGGCTGCGGCCAAGGCCGGCAAAAACATCGCCGCGAGCACCGCGACGATGGCCACCAGCGCCAGCGCGATGACCAGCGGGCGAACTTCAATCCGTTTCAGCCAGAACAATTCCTTTTGGTCCGGCCGGGGCCGCGGCGTTTTGAAAAAGGCCAGCAGCTTGTTGCGGCGTTCGTCCGAAAGTGTGCGCGGAACACTTTTCTCCGCCGAAGCCTCGGCCGGATGCGCGATGGTTTCCCGCACCAAACCGACGGTGAGCAGCAGGCGGCCGTGCAGTTTCTGCAATTCGGTGTCCTGCGAAATCGTCCAGCGCAGCAGTTCGGCCTCGTCGGCGGGCAGTTCGCCGAGCAGCAGCGCGGTGAGGCGCACCTCGATCTGTTCGCGGGATGGCCGGTCCGGGTTCATGGCACAACTCCCGTTTTCGCCAGTTCGGCGGCGATGGTTTTGAGCGCGTGATGCAAAATGAAGCCGACGTTGCCGGTGGTCAGGCCGGTGCGCGCGGCGATGTCCTTGTAGGAAAGTTCGTCGTTAAATTTCAATTTCACGAGTTCGCGGCTGCGTTCGTCGAGCGCCTCCAGGCTGATGCGGACCAGGCCGATGCCTTCAAGCCGGATGATTTGCTCGTCCGGCAACAACGCCGGATCGGCGGTTTCATCGGCGGCACCATTTTCGTCGCCGGAAGTTTGTTCGAGCGAAACGGATTTGCCCGCCGCGCGGCGCTGGTTGAGCGCGAGGTTGTGGACGGCGCGGTAAAGCCACGGGCGCGGCTTTTCGACTTGTTCAAACTGGACGTGCAGTTTCATGAATGCTTCCTGCACCACGTCCTCCGCCAGCGCGGGTTCGCCGGTGTAGCGCAGCGCGTAGCCCACGAGCGACGACTCCAGAGCCGCGAACAGCTCCTCGATCGTTTCCCGTCCGGGCGGCTTCGCGCTGATTTCGTCTGGTCGCATCACGGCCATGTTGGGCGAGTCTCCGCGTTTTGGCTGGGATCATCCGGCCTTCCAATCCCAAAGGACATCGTGTTCATAAGTAAAGACACACGAGCCGGCGGTTTATTAGCAGGAATCTGAAGCGGAACGCCGGAATTGTCCAGTCCCGTCTGGACACGTTGCGGATCGGCCGCCTATTTCAGCCGAATCCATGTGGTTGCCCAAGCGCGCGGCTGCGACGCCCTCGTCGCGCGAAGCTTTTGGCGCAACGCTTGATTTTCCCGCCGGCTCGGGCGACGAGGCGTCACCGGCACCCTTTGCGACGGGGCGTCGCAGCCACAGAGTTGGAAAACAAAAAGGGACGGCGCGTGGCCGTCCCCATTTTGCATCCCCAACTGATAAGATCAATTTTGCGGCGGCGGCGCGGCGGGCGCGGCGCGGCGCGCGCGCGGCTGGCTCAATTTCTGATACTCGGCGAATTGTTCCCCCGTCAGGACGGCTTTCATCTGCTTGTTCGTGTCGGCGCGGATGGCCTGCGTCTTGGTCCGGCGATCGGCGGGCGCCAGTGCGGTGTCGGCCTGCAACGCGGCGACTTTTTTCTGCTGATCGTCGAGGATGGTTTTGACCTTGGCCTTGGTGGCGTCGTCCAGTTTGAGCGCCGTGGCCAGTTGATCAGCGCTTTGAGCCCCGGCCCGGACACCACGGGCCCTGGCCGGCGGCGGATCGGCGGGCGAATTGGTCGAGTTTTGCGCCTGTAGCGCGGTGCCGCCGGCGAGCACGGCCAGCGCGGCGATAATTAATGTTTTCGATGCTTTCATAAATCGTCTTTCGATGTTACTGTTGAATCAACTGTGCCTTTGTGGAGCGACAGGTGTTTTATCAGACGGGAATTGTGGAGAAAAGTTACAATTGGCGCAAGACTTTGGCCGCAGCGCGCACGGTCTTCCCGATGTCCGCCGCCGTGTGCGCCGTGGAAATGAAGCCGGCCTCGAACTGCGACGGCGCGAGGTAAATGCCCGCCGCCAGCATGCCGTGGAAAAATTTCTTGAACCGCTCGCGGTCGCTCCGCATCGCGTCGGCCAGGTTCCAGACCGGCCCGGCGGTGAAGTAACCGCAGAACATCGAGCCGCAGCGGTTGAACGTCATCGCAATTTTCGCCGATTTGGCCGCGTCTCGCATTCCCGCTTCCAGTTGGGCGCCGAGTTTTTCCAACAGGGCGTATTTATTTTCTTTTTCCGCTTTCCGCTTTCCGCTTTGCCGCTTTTCCGGCCAGCTCTTCCAGGTTGGCAATGCCCGCCGCCATCGCAATCGGATTGCCGCTCAACGTGCCCGCCTGATACACCGGGCCGAGCGGCGCGAGACAATCCATGATGTCCGCCCGCCCTCCGAACGCGCCCACCGGCAGGCCGCCGCCAATGACCTTGCCGAAGCAGCTCAAGTCCGGCTTGATGCCGAACCGCTCCTGCGCGCCGCCGGGCGCGAGTCGGAAACCCGTCATCACCTCGTCAAAAATCAGCAGCGCGCCGTTGGCTTTCGTGATTTCGCCCAAAAATTCCAGATAGCCCGGCTTCGGCAGATAAAGTCCCGCGTTGCCCGGCACCGGCTCGACGATGATGCCGGCGATTTTGTTTTTGTTCGCGCGGAATGCCGCCTTCACGGCGTCCGTGTCGTTGAATGGCAGAACAATCGTGTGTTGCGTGAATGCTGCCGGCACGCCCGCGCTGTCCGGATTGCCGAACGTGAGCGCGCCGCTGCCGGCCTTCACCAGCAGCGAGTCCGCGTGGCCGTGGTAGCAGCCGTCGAACTTGATGATTTTGTCGCGCCGCGTGAACCCGCGCGCCAGCCGGATCGCGCTCATGCACGCCTCCGTGCCGGAATTCGTCATGCGGACTTTTTGAACACTCGGCACCCGCCCGCAGATTATCTTTGCCATCGTCACTTCCAGCGGATTGGGAATGCCGAAGCTCGTGCCGCGGTCAGCGGCGGCCTTGACGGCGGAAATGATTTCCGGATGCGCGTGGCCAAGAATCGCCGGCCCCCAGGTGCAGACGTAATCAATCAGCTTGTTGCCGTCCACGTCCCAGACGTGCGCGCCCTTCGCCTTGTTGACGAAGAACGGCTGGCCGCCGACGGCGCGAAACGCGCGCACGGGCGAATTCACCCCGCCGGGGATGTATTTCAACGCCTCGGCGAAAAGTTTTTCGGATGCAGTGCGCGTCATGCGGACAATCTAGTTTGCGCCGCGGCGGAACGGCGAGCATTTTCTAAATTGCATTTTCTGGATTGCGTTTTGCTCGCCGCTGGAAAATCCTAGAGCCATGAGGATTAATTCCCACACCCGCCGTGATTTTATCAAGACTTCCGCCCTGGCCGCCGCCAGTGTGCCGTTCCTTGGCGCGCTCGCACCGCGCGCCTTCGCCGCCGACCCGGAGCGCAAAGTGGGCTTCGCCCTCGCCGGCCTCGGCAGTTTGAGCACGGGCCAGATCGCGCCCGCGCTGCAAAAGACGAAATTCTGCAAGCTCACCGGCCTCATCACCGGCCACCCGGCCAAGGCGGAGCGGTGGAAGGCGCAATACAACATTCCCGACAAGAACATTTACAATTACGACACGATGGAACAGATGGCCGGCAACCCGGACATTGACGTGGTGTATGTCGTCACGCCCAATGCGCTGCACGCCGAGCACACCATCAAGGCCACCCGCGCCGGCAAGCACGTCCTGTGCGAGAAACCGATGGAGGCCACGCCGGAAAAATGCCAGCAGATGATTGACGAGTGCAAAAAGGCCGGCAAACAACTGGCCATTGGCTACCGGCTGCATTTTGATCCCTACCACCTCGAATGTGTCCGCCTCGCGCGCGAAAAAACCTTCGGCGGTCTGAAGCTTATCAACGCCGGATTCGGCTTCCGCATGGGCGACCCGACGCAATGGCGCTTGAAGAAGGATCTGGCCGGCGGCGGCTGTCTGATGGACGTGGGCATTTATTCGCTGCAAGCCACGCGCTATCTCACCGGCGAGGAACCGGCGGAAGTTTCGGGCTTCACGACGGTGACCGACCCGGTGAAATTCAAGGAAGTCGAGGAATCCATCGTCTGGCAAACCAAATTTCCCGGCGGCGTCATCGCCAATTGCAGCGCGACTTACAACGCGCAAGGCCTGAACTATTTCAAAGCCTTTGCCGACCGCGGCTGGTTTGGACTGGACCCGGGCTACAATTACAACGGCATCCACGGCACGCGCAGCGACCGGCAGGTGATTCAATTTCCCGACATTGACCAGTTCGCCGCCGAGATGGACGACTTCGCGCAGTGCATTTTGGAAAACCGCCCGACGAAGGTTCCCGGCGAGGAAGGTCTGCGCGACGTGAAAATCATGATGGCGATTTATGAATCCGCGCGGACCGGGAAAACCGTCAGCCTGGCGTAAGCATTGATAAATGCCCGACCCGGCCGGAACCGGCGGGCCACAGGCTCCGGAACCGGCGTTGAATCAATTTCATTCAAGCCCGATGGAAAAAGATGCGACGTTGATCGAAAAAGCGTCGCCGCCGATGCGAATTCATTCAACCGCGAAGGAAAATCGTTCTCCGTTGAACGAAAATCGTTCGGCGGCGATTGAATTTCGTTCGACGTTGAACGAATTTCCTTCGACGGCGATTGAAAATCATTCAAAAAGGCCGGAAATCAGAGCTTTTCCCCCTTTGCAAGGCGCGCGCAGAGTGACGCGCCCTATACCCAGTCTGTTTGTCATCCGGATAATCCCACGGATTTGTCACAAATCATGTCCAGCCCCAAAAGCTTCCACCCGTTTCTACCGCCTCGTGCCGCAGTAAATCACCCGGTCATTGCCCGTTCGGGAAATACGTCTGCTGCAACGAACCCTTCTCGGTGCGGATGACCGCGCCGACGCCGACGTGGTGCCGGCTGAACCAGCCATCGCTGGTCTCCAGAACGTATTGGATGTTCGCCGACGCAGCCACGACGCCGTTGGTGTCGTTCTTCTCCAGGTGATGAATTTCCTCGATCACGCCCGCCGGGTCAATGTAGGCGGCGGAAATGGATTCGGGACAGTTCTTCATCCAGAACGAGGCCTGAAACGGTCCCGGAAAGACAAAGATCATGGCGTCCGTGTCCTGGATGTTGGTGCGGAACATCATGCCAGTCTGCTGCTCGCGCTGGGTGAGCGCCTGCTCGGCGTCCAGCGTTTCCGCGCCGAGATAAAGCTTGATCGTCGGCAATTTGGGCTGCGCCTGCGTGGGCAGGGCAGGTTCAGTGGACGGCGGCGGAGGGGTGTCCTGCGAATGTTTGCAGCCGGCCAGCAACGACGCGGCAAACAACAGCGCAAGAAAATTGATCCGTTTCATGCCGCCAGTCTGCCGAAGATGGCCGCCGATTTCAATCCTGGCGTGAGCGTCAGCGCGCCGGGGAAAGAGGAGTCCAATCTCCCAATTCTCACCAAAACAAAAAACGCGCGGCGGGCGCCGCGCGTTTTGTCTTGAAATACATTCAGGACTTCCGGCGGCGGAATTTCCACAACGCGGCCAGGCCGAGGCCGGCGAGGGCGAGCGTGGAGGGTTCGGGCACCGATATCGGGGCGAAATCCACGCCGCGGAAAATTTCACCCGTTGGCGCGGTGGCGAGCGTGACCAGCGTGCCGTCATCCGCCGCGCTGCTGCCCACGTCTTGAACGCTGATCAGACGGTTGGCGCTGCCTTCCGCCGTGGTCGCATAAATCGTCGCGCCGCCGGCGGTGGTCGTATCCACCGTCAATTGCCGCGCGCCGACATTCGCCGCGCCGGTGCCGATGGTGTAGGAAAGCACCCAGGCCGAGCCGTTGTAGTCCCAGCGTTGAATGCCGCCGGCCGCACCGGCGGTGTCATCGGCCACGTAAGCCGTCGTGCCGCTGACGAAAAAATCGTAAGGGCTGGCGGTGTTTCCGCTGCCGACGAACAGTGACGCCCCCGTCGGACCGGTGGGCGCTCCCGCGAAGGCAAAGACGGCGTGATTGGCGCCGGAACTGGTGGAATATTCCAGGTTGGCGTTGAAAATGTTCACGACCCGGCTGTTGAAGTTGGTGACCTGGGCCAGCGAACCGCTGCCCGAAGCTTGATAGTAAATGCCAGTGGGGCCGGCGAGCCAATAATTCTGGCCGTCGGAAACCACGCTGCGAATGTTGTTTCCATTCAACGCGGTTGAAGAATTTGCCACGACCGAAAACTGCCCCGACGCATTCACAACGCCAACTTCGCGCGGCGCGGTTCCGCTCGCAACGCCGGCCGTTCCCGCCGCTGCGGCGTAGCCGCCAAAGGTCAGCAACGAGCCGTCGGTCGAGCGCGTCAGCGCGCCTTCTGAAGAGGCCGAGCCGCTCAAGACCAGTCCGCTGCCGTCGGCCGGAATGGCAAGGAAAGGCGTGACGGTTTGGCCCGCGCCGGCGGTGGTGAATTGATCGAGGAACAGCGACGCGGCGGCGCTGTTCAGCGTCCCGCCGTTGCCGACCTGAAGGACCACCAGATCGCCGGCGGTGAATTGGGCCCGCGCCGCGGTCGTCGCGAGCGCGAGCAGCGAAATGACCGCGATTTTAAGTTTGAAGGATTCTGATTTCATGGTTTCGTTTTGGTTTTCATCCCGGCCTCTCGGCGCGGGAACAGGGCTGGCCCTTTTTGCCACTGACTTCAGCTTATCAAATCCAATGGGTAAAAAGTCAATGGCGGCCGGAAGGTTTAAGTGCTGATAATGTTGTAATCAAGGCGGGCTTAATCACGCCGGAGGCCCGCGCGATTCGGCCCGCGCCCGCTTTTCTCCGCCCGCACAAGTCTTGCGTCGGGCACCGGCCGCAAATGTTCCCGAATTGACACTTGAAATGCATATTGGCGTAACAAACCCGTTTTACCCTTGGGACGATTGTCTATGTCCATGTCATTGGTTGTAACCGCGCCGGGGGTCTCGGCAGCCAACGAGAAACTGCAATTGCTCTCGCTGTATGGTGACCTGCCGGCGTCCGTGCGCGCCCGCCGGGCCGCCGGCGCCATTGCCCGGCTGGCCGGTCCGTATTGGCAGATCACCTCGGAAATGTGGAAGCTCGATTCCCTCCAAGTCAGCCGGCCCATCCGTGATATGATCAACCGCGACTCGGCCAATGCCGATGTGGTCATCGTCGCGGCCAGCTCCCTGCCCCAGAATGAACCCGCGCTGGTTCCGTGGCTTAATTCCCTGGAGGCGGGCCGGAACAACCATCCCTTTGCCGGTCTGCTCATCGGCCTGCTGGGCGATGAAGAAATCAGCGCGGCGGATTTGGGTGGCGTGGTGAAGCCGCTGATGCGTTTCGCCCGGGCGGCGGGCCGGGATTTCATCTGGCACAGGATGGAAAAGGGCGCACTGGATGATGCCGACTGGATGGCCGACGGCGTTCACGGGCTGCTCTCCCGCAAGTTGTGGTTTGAGGTCTTTGGCGGGGCGTTCCGCAAACTGGCGGCGCAGCCTCATCACACCCGCCCGCTCAATCCGGCTTGAAGGTCCGGCGCGGATTCAGCCAGCCTCACCCAATACGGAACTCCAGGCGATTTGCGCCGTGACCACTATTTACCCCAAACCTCTTCTGTGCGCGGAATCGAATCCGCCGCCCCGCGCCGGGTGACGCAAATGGCGGCGGCGCGCGTGGCGGTTCGCAAACAGGTCTCGAGCGTCGCGCCGCTGATCTTCTGCGCGATAAAGTAGCCGATAAACGTATCCCCGGCCGCCGTGGTGTCAATCGGTGTGACCCTTTCCGCCGGAACGGAGATTTTCGTCCGGTCATCGGCGCAGAGCACGCCCTGTTCGCCCAGCGTCAGGATCGTCATAGACCGCGGAAATCGCCTGCGCATGGCTGCCATGATCGCATCGGGCTCCACCGCGCCGGTCAGCTCCCGGCCTTCGATTTCGTTGATGATGAAATAATCCACTTTGTCGAGTGGATAGCCCAAAACCCTTTTGTCCATGGGCGCTGGATTCAGAAAAATGGCCAGGCCTTGCTGTTTGGCCTGGTCAATGATTTCCGGAATGGAACTGATTTCATTCTGCAACAAAAGGCAATCGCCGGATGCAAAGTGGTCGAGCACCCGGCTGGCGTCTGCCTTTCGAATGTCCCGGTTTGCTCCGCTGTGAAGGATGATGGAATTCTGGCCGCTGCGATCCACCTGAATCATGGCATGGCCCGACGGCTCGCTTTCCGACACGCCGACAAGGGACGCGTCCACCCCGGCGGTTTGCAAACAGGCGACCAACGGTTCTCCGTCCCGACCGACTTTTCCGGCGTGAAAAACTTCCGCCCCGGCGTAGGCCAGCGCGATGGACTGGTTCAGGCCTTTGCCGCCACAAAACCGGCGGTATTTGTCCGACGTGATGGTTTCACCCGGCCGGACGAAATGTTCCATCTCATAAACGTGGTCGAAGTTTAACGAGCCAAAATTGACGACCTTCATGGCGGCATTCCCGGTTGACCCCGCCTAAAAATTCACCCCCGACTGCAAAATGACGTTCGCATACGGCGTGCATTCGCCGGTGCGGATGATTGCCTTCGCGCCCCGGGTCAGTTTCTTGAATTCTTCATGGCTGACCTGCTCGAGCGGAATCCCTTTGGTCACGGCCACAATTTCCTGATACATCGCCGGGCTTTTGGCGACGATTTCCTGCGCTAGAATAATCTTCTCCACCACCAGTTCATTCAACAACGGCTTCAGCACGTCCATGAATGGCACCATGCCCTTGGTGATCGCCAGGTCAATCCTCCTGACGTTCGGGTCAATCGGCAAGCCGGCATCGCAAACGACTATCCGGTCCGTGTGGCCGAGCGACCCGATGACTGCGAGCAAATCCTGATTCAGTATGCCGTTTTTTTTCATAAAATTGTTTATTCCAAACCAAACGCCTTTGCCAGCGCCTCGTGCATCGCTTCAACCGGCGCCTCCAAACCCGTCCACAGCTTGAACCCGATGGCGCCCTGATACACCAGCATCCCCAGGCCATCCACAATTTTTGCGCCGCGGTCCTGCGCCTCCTTCAAGAACGGCGTCATGGGCGTGTGAATCACATCGCACACGACCATTCCCGGACGGATCGAATCATAATCAATGTCCGGCTTCTCATACACATTTGGGAACAGCCCGATCGAGGTGGCATTCACCAGAATGTCCGAGTCGCCGGGAATTGAATAAGTCCCGCGCCATTCGATAAAATTGGCCTTCGCCGGCGTCTTCGCATTCAAGAGTTCGGCGAGTATCCGGCCCCGTTCGGGCGAACGGTTCACGATGGTGATCCGCTGCGCGCCCGCCAGCGCGAGTTCCACGGTGATGGACCGGGCCGCGCCGCCGGCGCCCAGCACCAGAACCTTCTTCCCCTTGGGATTGACCTTCGCGTCCTGCGTCAGCGAGCGCATGAAGCCCTTGCCGTCCGTGTTCTCCCCCACCAGCTTGTCGCCAACGCGGACTACCGTGTTCACCGCGCCCATCAAGGCCGCGTCCGGCTTCACTTCATCGAGATATTTCAGCACTGCCACCTTGTGCGGAATGGTCAGGTTGATTCCCCGCATGTTGAAGGCGCGCAGACCCTGCATCGCCGCGCCCAAGTCCCGCGGCAGCACCTCGATGGTCAGGTAGCGCCAATTCAGGTTCAAGGCGCGAAAGCCCGCCTCCTGCATCACCACGGTGGGATTTTCCGAAACCGGATGGCCAAAAACTCCGACCAGTTCCGCTTTGTAATTCGGGCCTGAAGACATGGTGCGCTCCTTGATAATCGGTTTGGTTCGTTATGCAACACAAATTCCGGCGGGCTCCTTCGGCACGGCGCGATTTCGTATTTGACGTCCGGCCTGGAAAGGGCGAAAAGAAGGCCAGCATGAATTTGAAACGCTGGTTTATCTGGTTCTGCCTCGCCGTGATTGTCGTCAGCGAGATCATGCTTTTTCGGGCCAACGAGCAGCGCACCGAGGCGACCGACCAGCGCAACCAATACCAGCACGAGGCGGAACAGGCGCGCAAGGACCTGGACGAATTCAAGGCTTCCGCCGCGGCCGCGCAGGGCGCGGAAGGCGACCGGTTGCGCCGGGAGAACCAGAGACTGATTCAGGCTCTCACCCAGGCGAAAGACGAAACCAACCGGCTGCAAAAGGCCAACCAGCAATTGACGCGGCAACTGGCGGCGCTCGACACGACCGCGCAACAGCAACAGGCGCGCTTGCAGCAGTGGGAGGCCGCCAGCCAGCAAGCCAGCGTTGCCGTCCAGCAGGCGCGGACCCAGGCGCAATCGCGGGCGGAAACCGACCGCAGCGCCTGCATCGCCAACCTCAAGCTGATTGACGCGGCCAAATTGCAGTGGGCGCTGGTAAACAACAAGACCGAGGACGCCATTCCGACCATGCAGGATTTGCTGCCGTATTTCAAAGACGGCGTGGCTCCCGTCTGCCCGTCCGGCGGCGTTTACACCATCAACGCCGTTGGCCTGGCGCCGACCTGCTCCATTCCCGGCCACGCCTTGCCGCCGTAGCGGCGGTGGGCATCTTGACCTTGACCCCGGAGCACCGGTCTCCGACCCGGCGGCTGCTGAAATTCGCCCGGAAACGCGCCGGATCGGAGACCGGCACTCCGCAATGACGGTCAAATCGTGGACAGCTGCAAAATGCGCCCGCAGGTGGCCGCAGCAAGGAAGCCGCATTGACTTGGACCAAAACGGCGGCTAGGCTTCGCGATTCAATGCTGGACACGATTGAGAAACTTTTGATTCTACAGGATCGCGACCGGAAAATTTCCCGCGTCCAGGAGGAACTCGCCCACATCGCACCCGAACGCGAGGGCTTGCGCGCCCGGGCCGCCGCCTCCCAGGCGCACCTCGACACCGCCAAAAACCGCGTCAAACAAATCGAGACCGACCGCAAACGGCTCGAACTCGAAGTCGGCGAGAAGCAAACGCACATCGAGCGCTACGCCAACCAGCAGCTCCAGACGCGCAAGAACGAGGAATACCGCGCGCTCGCCAACGAGATCGAGAATTGCCGCGCCGAAATCAACAAGATCGAGGACCGCGAAATCGAATTGATGGAGCAGGCCGAGGCGGTGCAAAAGGAGGTCGTCAGCGCGACGGCGGACTTGAATGAGGCGAAGAAACTGGCCGACGGCCAGATTGGCCAACTGGACCAGCGCGAGGAAAACCTGAAGAAGGAGCTGGCGGAATTGCAGGCCGGCCGCGCCGAGCTGGCGTCAGTGGTGGACGCAACGGGGCGGGCGCGCTACGAGCGGCTGCTCAAGAGCAAGGGCGACAACGTGGTAGTGGGCGTGGACCACGGCGCCTGCGGCGGCTGCCACATGAAATTGCCCGCGCAGATTCTCGTCTCCTGCCAGGCGCAGAAGGAACTCGTCGCCTGCATCAACTGCGGCCGGATTCTGTATTACACCCGCGACATGGCCCTGGCGGCGGCGGAGTAAAAAGCGCTTCACCGAAACAGCCGCACTGGAAAGTTTCACCGGCCGCGAGGCGGGAGGAATTGTTCATTGCTTGGGATTGACCCCTTCACGGCGTCTCAACCTGCTCAACCTTCCCGTCAGCATCTCGCACTCTCAAGACCACTCGCGTAGCGTTCGTGGATGTGACAAAAATCTTGCCATCCGTGTTCGTCACGACTGACGAAATTCCATAAACACCTTTTTGAACCTCCAAAATGTCCCAAACACCATTTGTGAACTCACACTGAAATCCCGAATGCGGAGGTAACTCTCTAGCAGGCTGTTGAACAAAAGACCAATTTAGCGAACATCGGTTATTCATGACTCGTTCGGGACATTTTCAGAGTAAGTTGCACCGGATTTCTTCCGGTGGGTGCCCCTCGTGCCGGTGTTTTTTATCTGCCCAGCATTATTTTGCTGCTTTTAGGCCGGCGGTTTCACCGAAAACCCGCCGATCAGTTCGCACCCGCCAATTCCAAGCGTGCCATTCGCAGCAGGTTGTAAGTCCCCGCCACGAAGTAGCCCCAGGCTTGCGTCCGTTCTCGTCCCCGATACCGGCTCCGTCTGAATCCCCCCACCGTCTTGATCCAGCCAAATATCTCTTCTACTCGTTTTCGGATTTTCAAACTGACTTGGTAACTCCGCTGCGTCGTGGTGCGTCCGTCCAACCCGGCCACGTTCACTTTGTCCTTGCACGCCACATGCGGCGCGATCTCCCGTTCCCGGCAGCCTTGCACAAAGCCTTTCTGGTGATAGCCCTTGTCCGCCCCGAGCGTCTTGATATTCACACCTTCATGCAGCTGCTGATGGGCATCGGCCTGTTGCAAGGCCACCACCGCTTCGCTTTGGGTAATGGGGTTGTGCAGGGTGAAGTCGGCACACAAGCCGTTCCGGTTTTCCATCAGGGCGTGCGCCCCGAAACACAGCCGGGCTTCCTTCCCGCTGGCTTTCCGATACAACACACTGTCAGGATCGGTCGTGCTCTGATGCGTGTCATTGCGCCGTTTCTCCCCGCGAAAGTTGATCGTGGGATTGCCGGGGTCTTCGTCCTTGGCCGCGGCCACCTTGGCCTGATCCGCCCCGTCCTTGCGGACGAAGCTTTTCAGGCTCGCCCAGGCTTCAATGAGCGTGCCGTCGGCGGTGAAGTGGTCGTCACTGGTCCAGCCGTCCTGACGGCCCAAGTCATAGACTTCGAGGAAGAAGAGTTTGGCCACGTCGGCGGAGAGCACGCGCTCGTAGTTCTTGGCAAAGATGCTGTGGTCGAAACTGCCTTCGTGGAACTCCCGGTCCAGGAACCAGAGCCAGAGCAGATTGTAGCCGAGTTGCTCGCAAAAGAGCCGTTCACTGCGGACGCTGTAAAGGGCGGTGAGCACACGGGCTTTGAGCAATTGCTCCGGCGGGATGCTGGCGCGGCCATCGTCGGCATAGAGTTCGTCAAACAGCGGGGAGAGTTTTTTCAGGACGGCATCCACCTGGCTTTTGATGGCGCGCAGCGGATGGTCTGCGGGCACGCATTGGTTGAGGTTGATGACCGTCAAAAAGTCCGGCTGGGCTTGAGGTTTTCCGCGCATGCTCTTTCAGACGTTACTCCCACTGAAACGTTTCAAAGAAAAATCGTTTTTCAACAAATTGCTAAACGCAATATCGGCAACCTGATGTTCGGACATATGACGCCCCGGCAAGACTACATCCTTTTCACCTAGCGACTGCCGCTTCTTGCAGCCAGTGCTAGCAGCAGCCGCGAAACATAATATCAATGTGAAAAATTTGATATGCTTTTTCATAGTGCATGGTTGAACACCGAATGCAGTGCCGAGTTGCTGCCCAACAATGGTCCGCCCGCGTTGTTGCGGCGGATCCCGGTTGCATAAACCCGACCCTATTTCCCGTCTGGTTCCCCGTCAAGCGGCATTTGGGCGGGCGCACCGGCCTGGCTTCGCCCTCTTGCCAACCGGAGTGCCGGTCTCCGACCCGGCGCGTTTCAGAACGCTGGATTGATTCGCGCCGGGTCGGAGGCCGGCGCTCCACTACCGGTCGGCCTGACCGGTTCAGAGGTTCCATGCGCGAATGTTTCGGGGAATTCTCTCCACGAACCTCACGGTAGGGCGCGTTACTCCGTGAAGGGGTCAGTCCCAAGCTTGATAGTTTGAATGAAACCAGGACTGACCCTTTTACAACTTCATGAGTGGAACCGTGGCATGTGGTTATGTCCGACGCAACGCAACCGCGCAACCGCCAAAAACGGCCACCATTCCCGGTTGTTCCCGCCCCGGCCCGGTCGCCGGCGCAGTCCGGCCCGGCGGCGACCCTGAAAAAGATCTTTTTTTGCCCGTCCGAGGCTCCGCCGGCCGGCAAAAGGTCTTTTGTCGCCTGTCCGGGCCGCCGCCAGCCGATAAAATTGCTTTTGTCACCCGGACGAGGCTCCGGTCAACCGGCAAAAGATCTTTTTTTGCCTGTCCGAGGCTCCGCCGGCCGGCAAAAGATCTTTTATCGCCCGGCGGAGGCTTCCGTCCCCCCAAAAGAGCAGTCGTTTTGCCAGAAATTTCATCGGAACCGGTTAAATTACAGACAGTTGCAGCATTTTCGCCGGTTCTTCGCTATTTTCGGTGGAATGGCGGCTGGATGAATCGAATGGGAACGGGCAAAACGTATTTGTGGTCAGTGGCGGGAGCCTGCAACCACCGCGTAGCGCAGCCGTCCCCGGCTGCGGGTTCAGGCACCGTCCCGGTGCGTGTTTCGCAGCCACTGGCGGCGGGACGCCGCCACAACCCGCAGCCGGGACGGCTAACAGTTAGTCGGCGGCTGGGTATTCAGCCCATCCATTTTGTATGCTGGCTGCTTCATTTCACGGTTTGAACCTTGCACCGGCCAGGCCCGCTGGCAAGCGGAATTTACCGGTCGTGCGCGCGGCGTGGGCAGATTCGCGGCTTGAATTTATTCCGGGTTCCAGTAGCTTATCCTTGGTTTTGGAAGGGCGGAGAATCGCTCCGGGCGCAAGTCCGGGGAGGAAAGTCCGAACACCATAGGGCGCGATGCCGCGTAACCCAAGTCCGTTCGATTGGGATACACGCGGGCGGCAAGTCGAAAGGCTTGCCGACGGACAGTGCCACAGAAAATTAAACCGCCGGCGGTTCGCAAGAATGCCGGCAAGGGTGAAAAGGTGGTGTAAGAGACCACCGCGCGAAGCGCAAGCGACGCGGCACGGAAAACCCCATCGGGTGCAAGGCCAAATAGGGAATCCCGGAGCGGCCCGCTCCTGTTCCGCGAAAGCGGACGGATTCCGGGTATCGGCTGCCCAGACAAATGATTCTCTCCGTCCGCAAGGGTGCAGACAGAATTCGGCTTACAGCCCTTCCAAAACCACTTCCATTTCGAATGACGATTTACGATTTACGAATCCTCCCGAAATTTAGCCACCGCGTAAATCGTATTTCGTAAATCGAAAATTCCGGCACGTTAATCGTAAATGACCTGCTTGCCCATCCGGTGCATTCTCGGCGCCGGCTTCGGCGGAGGCGGGGGCGGCGGTCGCGGAGCAGGCGGCTGGGTTACCTTTGGCGGTGCGATTTTCTCAACGGCGGCGGGCGGACTGATGTTCCCAAACCGGTTGACCACGCGATGGAAATCGCTTCCGGCGCGGACCTGGCAAAAAGGCATCCGTTTTGGTTGGCCGGCAAGATTTGCGTCGTCCAATTGTTGTTCGTGCCGCGATATTGCAGGACCCAGGATTTGGCGAACTCGTTGGTTGCCGCTGCCCAGCGGACGATCAGGTTGGTGGCCGTGGTCGTGGCGGAAATCCTCGGCCTGCCCGGCGAACTTGAACCGAGCCACGGCGACGCCGGGACGAGCGCGGGCTGGTTGTATTCGGCGCGGACGACGCTGGCGAGCGCGGGATTGTCCAGGACGCTGCGCAGATGGAAGTGGATTTCGCCGCCGGTCGGATTGCTGGCGGTCGACACTCATCTGCCGCGCGATTTCTTCGCGGCTCCCATTCCTTGCCGACGTTGGAGTCGTTCAAGCCGGGCCAGAGATGGCGGCCCTTCACGTTTTGGGCTTTCCACCAGTTGAGCAGGACGGAAAACTTTGCTGCGACGCGTCCATCGGCCAGTAAAGTTGCGGCGCGAGATAATCCACCCAGCCGCTGGCGAGCCAGAGGCGCGAATCGGCGTAAAGGCTCGCGTAGGCGTCCAGGCCCTTGATTTGCGGCGGATTGTCGGGCGCCAGATGCCGAACGGGCTGATGCCGAATTTCACCCACGGTTTCGCGGCCTTGATGGATTGATAAACGCTCTGGACAAATTGATTCACGTTCTGCCGCCGCCAGTCGTCGCGGGTCAAGCCGGTGCGCACGCCGTATTTTTTCCAGCTCGCGTCGTCGGGAAAATCCAGCTTGCGTCCCGGCGCGTTCTTTACCGGGTAGGGATAAAAATAATCGTCGAACTCACGCCGTCCACGTCGTAGCGCCTCACCACGTCCATGATGACGCGCAGAACGTAATCGCGCGCCGCGGGTTCGCCGGGGTCGAGCCAGATTTGTTCCGCCGTAGTTGCGGACCCATTCCGGGTGCGTTTTGGTGATGTGATTGGACGCGACGGGCGATTTCGACGAGCGGATGCCGGGCGCGGAACGGATTGAACCACGCGTGCAGTTCCAGTCCGCGCTTGTGCGCCTCCTGAATGGCGAAGGCGAGCGGGTCGTAAAACGGCTCCGGCGCACGGCCCTCATGCCGGTGAGATATTCCGACCACGGCTCAATCGGCGAGGCGTAAAGCGCGTCGCACGACGGGACGGACTTGGAAGAATGACGGCGTTGAAATGCAGCTGCGCCGCGCGGTCGAGCAGGGAGATCAATTCCGCCTTTTGCTGCGCGACCGGCAGGCCGGGTTCGGACGGCCAGTCCTGGTTCGACGCGACGACGGCAATCCACGCGGCGCGGAATTCGCGCGGCACCGCCGGCGGCGCGACGGCGGCCGGTTGATAAACGAAATCCGCCGCGAGCAGGATGGCAGGCATCAGCCAGGTGAACGCGGACAGAATTTTGATTCGGAATTCATGGCATTGGGCGCACAGATTTAGACGCATTTGCAAGGCGGTTGGCAAAGGTTTTTTCGGGAAAACCACTGATTTGCGGCGAATTTGACAAGAGGAGGCGGTTGTGTTTTACTCTGGCCGTTGCAGCCTAAATCCGGCTTCCTTCCTGAAGCCGGATGCGGGGGAACCAGATTCCCGGGCGTATTGCGGACGGGGCGAACGAAGCCGGGCAACCGGTTTCCAGGCCACTTTCAAGGCCAAGCCCGTCAGCTAACCTCGCCGGCATTTGGAAGGGCGATCCTCTGGAACCGTGAAATGCGGCGTCCAAGTTCACCCAAGGTGAAACGCAGTGGTTGAACTATGAATGTGTTTGGTTTGGTGAAAAACGTGGTGATTGGCCGGGCGCGGAATCTCTCCGACAAGTCGCATCTTCCACAACATGTCGCTGGTGGCGCTGCTGGCGTGGGTCGGGCTGGGCGCGGACGGCTTGTCGTCCTCGTGCTACGGCCCGGAGGCGGCGTTTCTGGCGCTGCAAGGCCACACGTATTTGAGCCTGTTCGTCGCGGCGGCGGTCGGTGCTGACCATCGTCGTCATCTGCGCGAGCTATTCGCAAATCATCGAGCTGTTTCCCACCGGCGGCGGCGGTTATCTGGTCGCCAGCAAATTGTTGTCGCCGACGCTGGGCGTGGTTTCCGGCTGCGCGCTTGATTGGCGATTATGTCCTGACGATTGCCATCAGCGTGGCCAGCGGCGCGGACGCGGTGTTCAGCATGTTGCCGCCGGAATGGCTGGCGTTCAAACTGAAGTTCTCCCTCGGCATCGTGATTTTTCTCACGCTGCTGAATCTGCGCGGCGTGAAGGAATCGGTCTTGCTGTGGGTGCCGGTTTTTTTCGTGTTCGTGCTGACCTACACGTTCGCCATTATCTGGGCGATCTCGTCGCACTTCGGCGATTTGCCCGGCATCGCGCACGGCGTGGTCGTCCGATGTGCAGATCGGACTGCCGCGGAAGTCGGGCTGTTCGGCTTCGTCGCGGTGGTGTTGCGCGCCTACAGCCTCGGCGCCGGCACCTACACCGGCATCGAGGCCGTGAGCAACGGCCTGAACGCGCTGCGCGAACCGCGCGTGCAAACCGGCAAACGCACGATGCTCTACATGGGCGCGTCGCTGTCGTTTGTCGTCGGCGGACTGCTGCTGGCGTATCTGCTGTATCACGTCGAACACGTGGACGGCAAAACGCTGAACGCCGTGCTGTTTGAAAAAATCACCGCCGCCTGGCCGCCGCTGGCTGTCGCAGGGATTTGTCATTGCGGCGATGGCCTCGTCGGCGGCGCTGCTGTTCATCGCCGCGCAAACGGGATTTTTCGGCGGCCCGCGCGTGCTGGCCAACATGGCGGTGGACCGCTGGATGCCGACGCGCTTTGCCACGTTGAGCGACCGGCTGGTCACGCAAAACGGCGTGCTGTTGATGGGCGTCGCCGCGCTGCTCGTGGTCTTGTTCACGGGCGCGGCGGTGGACATGCTCGTCGTGCTTTACAGCATCAACGTCTTCATCACCTTCAGCCTGTCGCAGCTCGGCATGGTGCGGCACTGGTGGTCCGACCGCGCGCACGAGCCGAAGTGGCAGGGCAAGATTCTGCATCAACGGCTTTGGCCTGCTGCTCACCGGCGGCATTCTGATCTCGCTCTGCGTCGTGAAATTTTTTGAAGGCGGCTGGGCCACGCTGCTGGTCACCGGTGTCCTGATCGGCGTGGCGTTCTGGGTGAAACAGCCATTACCGCCAGACGCAGAAAAAACTGCATCGCCTCAACGAACTGGTCGCCGCCGTGCATGGCTGACGAACCGATTGCCGCCACCGAACCGGCACCGGTCAAGTGCGACCCCAACGCGCGCACCGCCGTTTTCCTCGTCAACGGTTTCAACGGCCTCGGCCTGCACACGCTGCTGGCAGTCGTGCGGATGTTTCCGAAAGTCTATCAGAATTTCATCTTCGTGCAGGTCGGCGTGCTGGACGCGGGCAATTTCAAGGGCGCGGCCGAGGTGGAAAATCTGCGCGAACACTCCCGCCGCGAGGTGGAGACGTTACGTCGACTTACATGGCCAGGCGCGGGTTTTACGCCGAGGCGCATGTCGCGCTCGGCACGGACATCGTGGATGAGGCGGCCAAGTTGTGCGACGAAATCGCCGAAGAATTCCCGCAGTCGCAATTCTTCGCCGGCCAGCTGGTTTTCAAGGACGAGAGTTTCATCTCGCGCTTGCTGCACAATCACACCGTCTTTGAATTGCAGCGGCGGCTGTATCAAAACGGCTGGCCGATGCTCATCCTGCCGATCCAGGTGTGACTAAAAATCGCGCGTTTCGCCCGGCTTCAGCAGGAGCAGGGTCTTCCCGGCGGCGCGGAATTTTTCCTGGCGGCGGCGTGATCAATCTTGATGGGCGGGAAAGTGTCGAAATGGACGCCGATGATTTCGTCGCAACGGATGAAGTTGGCGGCCTTCACGGCGTCGTCAGGTCCCATCGTGAAATTGTCGCCGAGGCACAGCGCGGCAAATTTCAATTTCGTGGACTCACCGATCAGCTTCATGTCCATCGTCAGCGCGGTGTCGCCGGAATAATAAAAATTGCCCTCGCCGGTTTCGACGACGAATCCGCCTGGATTTCCACCAGGCGACCCGTCCGGCAGCGTGCTGGAATGGATGGCGTTGACGAATTTGGCGCGGCCGAAATCAAACGAGAAACTCGCCGCCGTGATTCAACGGATGCGCGCGCGGGGCACCCTGTTTATTGAGCCAGGTGGCGACCTCGTAATTGGCGATGACCAGCGCGTTGGTGCGTTTGGCAATTTCGACGGCGTCGCCTATGTGGTCGCCATGGCCGTGCGAGACGAGGATGAAATCCGCCGGCACGGTTTTCACGTCAATGGCCTTCGCCAGCGGATTGCCGGAGATGAACGGGTCGAACAGCAGCGTTTTGCCGCCCACCACGACTGAAAAACAGGAATGACCGTAGTAAATGACTTTCATTGACTTGACTGTTTACGAACAAAAATTTACCCGCTCGCTCCACAATTTTAAGCGGCGGGTAAACCTAATCCAAAGTCTGAAAATCGCAAATCCTCAAGCAGTCGTGGCGATTTCCGACGGCTCGGGCGTGTCGAGGAAACCCTGCAAATGCCGCACGCGCGTCGGGTGACGCAGCTTGCGCAGCGCCTTGGCCTCGATCTGGCGGATGCGTTCGCGGGTGACGTTATACATCTTGCCGATTTCCTCGAGCGTGCGTTCGTAGCCGTCGAGCAGGCCGAAGCGCATTTCGAGGATTTTTCGTTCGCGGTCGGTCAGCGTCGTCAGCACGTCGCTCAATTTTTCGCGGAGCAGGCTGTAACTGGTCACGTCGGACGGATTTTCCGCCGACTTGTCCTCGATGAAATCGCCGACGCTCACGTCGCCGTCGTCGCCGACGGGCGCGTGGAGCGAAACGGGCTGCTGCGCCATTTTCAGCAGCGCGTGGATGCGCGACACCGGCATGTGCATTTCGTCGGCAATTTCCTCCGGCGTCGGCTCGCGGCCCAGTTCCTGCGTGAGCTGCTTTTGCGCGCGCCAGAGCTTGTTCATGATTTCAATCATGTGCACCGGGATGCGGATGGTGCGCGCCTGATCGGCGATGGAGCGCGTGATGGCCTGGCGGATCCACCAGATGGCGTAGGTGGAAAATTTGTAGCCGCGGCGATACTCGAATTTCTCGACGCCCTTCATCAAACCGATGTTGCCTTCCTGGATCAAATCGAGGAACGACTGGCCGCGGTTGGTGTATTTCTTGGCGACGGACACGACGAGGCGCAGGTTGGCCTCGGCCATGTGCGTCTTGGCCTTCAAGCCGCGATCGGCGGCGCCCTTCAATTCCTTGAACACCATGGGCAAATTCCTCGCGCGGCATCCGCACGAACTGTTCGAGGGTCTGGATTTTGGCGTGTTCGGCGTCCAGCGCCGCGCGCCGCTCGGCCGTGGCGCGCTGGGACTCCAGTTCCTGGATGATGGCGCAGGCTCGCCTGGAATTTCTCGTGGACGTTGCCGGCCACGACGATCATTTCCTCGACGACCTTCTGCTTGTAAAAAAACTTTGGGAACATGTCCTGCAGCTTCGCGCTCATTTTCTTCAACTCGCGCTGCGAGCTTTTCCTTGCGGCCCTTTTGCTGCGCCTTTTGCCAGTTGACATATTTCACGTCCACGTTCTGGTCGAGGGTGTGGACTTTTTTGATGAGCTTGCGCATGTCGCGCAAATGCCCTTCGCGGTTGGCGATCTTCTTGTCCACGATCACGCGGTCAAAGCGTTCCTTGGGCGGTTCGGACAGCAATTTCTCCGCGATGGCGATGTGCTCCTTGGCCGTGAAACCGAGGCTATAAACGATGCGCTTCATCTCGATTTCAGCTTCCTCGATCTTTTTGCAAATTTCGACCTCCTGTTCGCGGGTGAGCAGCGGGACCTTGCCCATCTGGTTCATATACATGCGCACCGGGTCGTCGAGGATTTCCAGGCGCGCGTCTTCATCCGCCTCCTCCTGCTGCGCCTGGTCAGGCTGCTTGCTGCGCTCGGCGCGCTCGGCCTCGGCCTGGTCCATGACAATTTCCACGTCCAAGGCGCGCAGTTTGCTCAACAACACGTCGAGGTCATCCGGGCTCAAATTCTCCGGCAGCACGTCGTTGATGTCGTCGTAAGTGATGTAACCGTGCTCCTGCGCGAGGTGGAGCAGCGTCTTGACCGTCTCGGTCAAATCAACTGAAGTCTGCCCCGACGCCGGCGCGGCCGGATTTGCGTGGCCGCTGGAGGGGGATTTCTCGGGCGCGGAAACAGCATGCGATTTGGAATCTCCATTCGCATCCGCCGCCTTGGCGGCATTGCGCCGGGCGCTGCTGGTAATGACAAACCGCCGGCGCACGGGCTTTGCCTTCGCCTGCCGGCCGGTGCTGTGCTGGCGGCTTCGCGACGCGCTCGGCGTCGCTGCTTTTCGATTCAACATAAATTATAAGACCCAAACCACGCGTTTCAGTTCAGAGAAATACTCTGAGACTTCCTCTGTTGCGGTTGCGGCGGTCCTAGATGGTTCACCCGATTGCTCACCCTTGAGTCATTGGATTGCGAACTTCGGAAGACCGATGCGGTCTTCATATTAGCTACTTCAGGCTGGAAATCAAGCAGAATCGTCACTTTGTCGTCACTTTACGAACGGTTGAAATCACCCCGGCCTGGCAAACCAACATCGTTATAACGCATTTAATTTTAGCTTGTTACACCTATGTTATCGAACGCGTTTGCGCATAGCGGCCAAATCGCGGGCGATTTGTGCTTTCAATTCCGATGGTGAGCCAAACTTGCGCTCATCCCGGAGCTTTTCACCGATTTCCACTTCCAATTCCGAGCCGTAAAGCCGTCCGTTAAAATCCAGCAGATGCGCCTCCACGCGCAACTCGGATTTGGCCGGAACCATCGTTGGCCGGAAGCCGATGTTCAACGCGACGCAGTAGGATTTCTTTTTTACCGACGCCCAGCCGGCGTAAACGCCATTGGGCGGCAAAACCTGTCCGGCTACGTCGAGGTTCGCCGTGGGGAAACCGAGCTGGCGTCCCAATTTGTCGCCCTCCGTGACCGGACCGGCGATGGCATAAGGCCGTCCCAGCATCTGGCTCGCTTGGTCGAGGTCCCCGGCGCGGATCATTTCACGGATGCGCGTGCTGCTGACGATCCGGCCGTCGAGGGAGACCGCCGCCAGGCCGTGGACGGAAAAGCCGGCTTCCCCGCCGAGCTCCTTCAACAGCGCGACATTGCCTCCGCGCTTATGCCCGAAAACAAAATCCGCGCCGACGCAAATGCTCTGGATGGAACCGAGATCACGGACCAGACCGCGCACAAACACTTCGCTGGGTTGCTCACTGAATTGCGGGTTGAAGGGGACGACCAGCAAATGATCCACTCCCAGCGATTCAATTACCCGCAGCTTTTGCGGCAGCGAGTAAATCAGCGGTGGCACGCGGGCCGGAGCGACGACCGAATTTGGATGCCGGTCAAACGTCAACACCAGCGCCACGGCGTTGTGCTGGTGCGCGTCGGCGAGGGTCTGGCGGATAATCTGCTGGTGGCCGAGATGCATGCCGTCGAAAAAACCGATGGCGAGGCAGACCTTGCAGTTGCCCGGCTTCAGTTCATTCGCAGCGCGGATGATTTTCATCGCGTAGGATTTTTACCACGGATGGGCGCGGATAAACATGGATTTTTGGATTGCTGGATCATCGGATTGACCGGAGACAGAACCGAAATCATTGATCCGTCAATCCATTCATCCATAAACCCCGTCGTCATGCCGCCGCCAGTTTGAGAAACGGAATCACCCGCTTTTCCAATTGCGCGGCGCTTATCTGCAAAACCGCGTCCAGCGGCATCGCCCCCGCCACGTCAAACCTGCCGGACGCGCTGCGCCGCAGCGTCGCCAGATGCGCGCCGCAACCGAGCTTCTGGCCGAGGTCATGCGCGATGCTCCGCACGTAAGTGCCCTTGGTGCAGGCGATTTTGAACTGGCCGAGCGGCGGCTCGTAATTCGTGAACCGGAAATTGTAAATATGAATCAATCGTGGTTCGCGCTCCACCTCAATGCCTTTGCGCGCCAGCTTGTAGAGCGGCACGCCCTTGATTTTGATGGCCGAAACCATTGGCGGAACCTGCATCAAATCGCCGACGAACCTCGTGGCTTCATCGTTTAACTGGTCGAGCGTCATCGGCGGGACGGGCAGTGAGGCGGTGATCTCGCCGTCGGCGTCGTAGCTGTCGGTCGCCTCGCCGAATTTGATCGCGCCTTCATAGACCTTGTCGTCGCCCATCAATTTTTCCGAAAGCTTCGTGCCGCGACCCAGAACGATGATGAGCAGGCCGGTGGCGTTTGGGTCGAGCGTGCCGCAATGGCCGACCTTTTTGATGCCGAACTTGCGGCGGATGGCGTCCACCGCGTCGTGCGAGGTCGGCCCGGCCGGTTTGTCAACGAGAATGGCCCCGTCGAGTGCGGAAAAATCTTGCATGACAATTATCGGGCGGAATTCAGCGCGCGCTTGATGGCGGCTATCACCTTGCGCTGGACGGAGAGCGGCTTGCCGGAAACCCGCGCGCCCGCCGCCGCCGGATGGCCGCCGCCGCCGAATTGCGCGGCGATGTCGCTCACGTTCACCTGGTCGCTTTTCGAGCGCAGGCTGATGCGGACCAATTCCGGCTCCAATTCCTCAAACACGCACGCCACCACGACCGGTTCGATCGCGCGGATGTGGTCAATCAAGCCTTCCGTGTCGTCGCTTTCCGCGCCGGTCCAGGCGAAATCTTTTTTCCGCAGCCAGAACCAGGCGATGTGGTCGTTCGCCGTCAGGCGGAATTTGCTGTAAACGTGCTTCAGCAGCCGCGCGCGGGAAAGCGGATACGATTGATAAACCTCGTCGCAAATCCTGGCGAGATTGGCGCCCCGCGTGACCAGTTCCGCCGCGGCGTGGAGGGTCCCGGGCCGCGTCGTGGGATATTGAAACGAGCCGGTGTCGGTCGAAACCGCGGTGAACAAGCAGTCGGCAATCGGCTGGCTGATCGGCCAGCGCGCGGTCCGGAGCAGCCGGTAAATCAATTCGCCCGTGGAAGGTCTCGCGGGCGGAGACCCAGTTGATGTCGGCGTAGCGGGTGTTGCTTTCGTGATGGTCAATGTTGATGAACAGTTTCCGGTTGGCGATGCACTTGCCGGCCCGGCCCAGACGCTCAAAGCTCGCGCAATCCGTGGCGATGACGCAATCAAATTTCTGCCCGCGCTTCGGCTTTTGAAACAGGCCGTCGGGATCGAGAAATTTGTATTTTTGCGGAACCGGGTCCTCGTTCCAGCAGAAAACTTTCTTGCCTTCGCCCTTGAGCGCCAGCGCGAGGCCGAGTTGCGAGCCGATGCAATCGCCGTCCGGCCGGACATGGCCGACGATGCAAAAGATCCTGCTCGCGCGGATGGCTTCGAGGATGCGGTCAATGACTTTAGGATAGCTTTTCACTCTTTTGGTCCGCCGGCGCGGCTTTTTCCAGTTCCTCGATGATCTGCAGCACTCTGTTGCCGCGCACGATGGAATCGTCAAAGACGAATTTCAGCGTCGGCGTGAATTTCAAGACGACGGCCCGGCCGACCAGGCCCTGGATGCGGATGCGGTGGTCGTTCAGGGCCTGGATGCCGCGCTTCTGCTGGTCGGCGTTGCCGAAGATGCTGATGAAGACGACGGCGGATTTGAGGTCGCCAGCCACGTCCACGTCGTTGACGGAAATCAGGCCGCATTCGTCCACGTGGAATTCCCGGCGGATGGCCTCGCCGATTTCGCGCTTCAACAGTTCGCGCACCCGTTCGTGTCGCAGGTTGGGCATAAATCAATTTTGAATTTATCATTTTGAGTTTTGAGTCGAATCCGCTTTGAAACTTGGAATTCAAAACTCAAAACTTCAAATTGGTCATAATTTCGCCGCCACTTTCTCCATCGCGTAACATTCGATGGCGTCGCCGACCTGGAATTCGCTGTAGCCCTCGATGCGGATGCCGCATTCCATGCCGGCGCGGACTTCGTTGACCTCGTCCTGGAACCGGCGCAGCGATTGCGATGATGCCCTCGTAAATGATCTCCTTGCGGCGGCGCACGCGGACCTTGCCCTTGACGATGCGGCCGCTGGAGACCATGCAGCCGGCCACCGGCGCGCCCTTGGACAATTCGAAGATCTGCCGCACCTCCGCCGAGCCGACGATGACTTCCTTGATGTCAGGTTCGAGCAGGCCGGCCATCGCGTCCTTCACCTGGTCAATCAATTCGTAAATGATCGCGTAGAGCTTGATCTGCACGCCTTCGTGCTTGGCCTTTTCGGCGACGCCGCTGTCCAGGCGCGTGTGGAAACCGAGAATGACGCGCTTCGGAGGCCGACGCCAGCGCCACGTCGTTTTCCGTGATGGTGCCGACGGCGCTGTGGATGATTTCGAGCGAAACCTTGTCCGACTCGATTTTCTTGAGCGCCTCGACGATGGCCTCGACCGAGCCTTGCGTGTCGGCCTTGACCACGACCTTGAGCACCTTGCTTTGCGCCGCTTCCAGCGACGCGAACAGATTTTCCAGCGTGACCTTGGCGCGACTCTCCAGGTCCAGGCCTTTCGCCTCCATCGCGCGCTGCTCGGCCAGGTCGCGCGCCGCCTTTTCGTCCTCCACCACGCTGAATTCCAGCCCGGCATCCGGCACGCCGTTCAGGCCGAGCACCTTCACCGCGACCGACGGGCCGGCTTCCTTGAGGCGCTTGCCTTCCTCGCTGATGAGCGCGCGCACGCGGCCGTAAAATTCGCCGCAGATGATGATGTCGCTGACGCGCAACGTGCCTTTGCGCACCAGCACCGTCGCCGTCGGGCCGCCCGGCTCGACGCCGGATTCGATGACGTTGCCCTTGGCGCGGCGGTCGGGGTTCGCCTTGAGTTCCAGCAGTTCGGCCTGGAGCAAAATCATTTCGAGCAGCTTGTCCACGCCCTGCTTGGTCAGCGCGGAAACGTCCACGAAAATCGTGTCGCCGCCCCAGTCGTCCGGCACCAGCCCCTTGTCCTGCAATTGCTGGCGGACCTTCATGCGGGTTGGCGTTCGGGTGGTCAATCTTGTTGACCGCGACCAGAATCGGCACCTTGGCCGCCTTCGCGTGGTTGAGCGCTTCGATCGTCTGCGGCATCACGCCGTCGTTCGCGGCGACGACCAGCACGACGATGTCGGTGACGTTCGCGCCGCGGGCGCGCATCGAGCTGAACGCCGCGTGGCCGGGCGTGTCGAGGAAGGTGATCTGCGCCAGTTCCTTTTTGCGTTCCGGGTGCGGGACGGAAATGGTGTAGGCGCCGATGTGCTGGGTGATGCCGCCGGCCTCGCCCGCGGCGACGTTCGATTTGCGGATGACGTCGAGCAGCGATGGTCTTGCCGTGGTCAACGTGGCCCATGATGGTGACGACCGGCGCGCGCGGCTTGAGCTGCTCCGGCTTGTCCTCGACGTCCAGCTCGACTTTCTTGACCGGCGCATGGACGACGCCCGCCGCCGCGCTCGCGCTTTTCCACCTCGAACCGGAAGCCGTATTTCGCGCAAAGCTGCTGGGCGATCTTTTCGTCAATCGCCTGGTTGACGGTGGCGAAGACGCCCAGCTTCATCAAGTCGGCGATGATCTTGAACGGCTTCTGCTTGAGCTGTTCGGCCAGTTCGCGGACGACAATCGGCGGCTTGATGATGATGACCTCGGCGGTCGTCCGGCGCGACAAATCTCGGCGCCGGCCGGCGGCGGCCTTGGCCGGCTCGCGCGCAGGCGCGATGGACGGCCGTCGCGCTGGCGCTGAAACTGCGGGCGCTGGCCCGGCCGTTGCTGCCGCGCCCGGGCGCGCCGGCGGCGGCTTGGCGGCTCCGCCTCTTTCGTCGGGACGCGCCGCAGGACGCGTGGGCAACTGAATGAATCCGACCTTGTCGCCGACTTTCGGCCCGGCCGGTTTGGGGGGCGGTGGTGGCGGCGGCGGTGGCGGGGCAATTGGCGCAACCGGTTTCGGCGGCTCGACTGCCGGCGCCGGCGCGGTCGTCGTGATGGTTTCCACGACCGCCGGTTCGGGTTTGGGTTCCGGTTTGACTTCCGGCGGCGGCGGGGCCGTGATGATGACGATTTTTTCCTCGACCGGCGCGGGCTTGGGCGGTTCGGGCGCGGGCTTGGGGGCGAGCCGGGCGGCGACTTCGGGATGAATCTTGATCAGTTCCTCTTCGAGCCACTCGGCGGTGATCTTATCCAGCGAACTGGAGGGAACCTTGGCGGCGGCAATGCCCAGCGCTTTGGCCTTGGCGAGAATTTCCTTGTTCTCGAAGCCGAGCTTCTTCGAAATGTCGTATATCCGAACGGGCATAAATCTTAACCGCCGCCGACCGGAATGGGCAATTGGCCTTCATGGCTCAAAGCGCGCGAACAAAAGTTGTTCCGGTCCGCGTCATAAATCTCAACTGTTTATCCCGACCTGCTGGGCGGGGGCCGCCGGCGCTTCGCCGACTTTCAACGTATGGCGCTCCGCCTCGGCGCGCGCCGCTTTCAAAATCTCCGCCGCCTTGTCGCCGATTTGCGGGATGCTGCTCAAATCGCTTTCCTCCGCCGGCAACAAATCCTCCAGCCGCGTCAGGCCGGCATGCACCAGCGCATCGGCCTGCTCGCGCGAAATGCCCGGAATGGCCGCCAGCTGTTCCACGGCTTCGGCGACTTTTTCCTCGAAACCCTTGGTCACCACCTGTTCGGCATCAATGTCCACTTCCCAGCCGGTGAGCTTGGAGGTGAGCCGCGCATTCTGGCCGCGCTTGCCGATGGCCAGCGAAAGCTGGTCCTCGCTCACCATGATCTTCAGCGCGCTTGCCGGCTTCATCCATTTCAACGCTCTTCAGCTTGGCCGGTGCCAGCGCCTTGGTGACGAACTGTCCTGATGTCCGGACGACCAGCGGAATCACGTCCACCTTCTCGTTGTTCAGTTCGCGGACGATGTTCTTGACCCGCTGGCCGCGCATGCCGACGCAGGCGCCGACCGGGATCCACCTTCGCGTCGCGGGAATAGACCGCCATCTTGGTGCGGAAACCCGGCTCGCGGGCGATGCCCTTGATTTCAATCGTGCCATCGTTGATTTCCGAAACTTCGAGCTGGAACAGCTTGATGACGAACCGCGGGTCGGCGCGGGACAAAATGATTTCCGGCCCGTGCGGGCCTTCCTCCACGGCCTTGACGTAGCAGCGGATGCGCTCGCCGACCTGGTATTCCTCGGTGGGCACGCGCTCGCGGTTCGGCAGCAGCGCCTCGTATTTGCCCAAATCCACAATCACGTCCGAACGCTCAAACCGCCGCACCGTGCCGCTGATGATGTCGCCCACGCGATCCTTGAATTCCGTGAAAATGAGCGCCTTCTCCGCCTGCCGGATCTTCTGCATGAGCGCCTGCTTGGCGTATTGCGAGGCGATGCGGCCAAAGCCGGTGGGGGTGACTTCCTTTTCGATTTCGTCGCCGACGTTGCGCGTCGGGCTTGATGCGGCGCGCGTCGAAAACGGAAATCTGGTCGTGCTTGGAAATGACCTTGTCGGAGACGATGAGCTTGGCGAACGCCTTGATGTCGCCGTTCTTCTGGTCAATTTCCACGCGCAATTCGCGCGCCGGGCCGACGGCCTTCTTGGCGGCGGACAAGCAAGGCCTCCTGGACAGCGCCGACGAGGACATCACGGTTGATGCCCTTTTCGCGCTCCCAGAATTCCAAGACTGCCAAAAAATCTGCGTTCATAAGCTTAACAATGGCGTCCACGGCGGCAGCGCGCGGCGAATAAAAAAGCCGGAAGATTGTTTATCTCCGACTTTCGCGCGCTGGCCGAACCAGCAGACTTTACCATTCTCAACTTGAGAGCATAAGTTTTTTGCCGCCCTGCGTCAAGCGCAAAACAACCTTGGAAAACAACGGTATTTTTGAAACTTTCACCCGACGGTGGTTTTAGATACAAGAAGTCATGCCGCAGTTTTCCTACAAGGCGCGCCGCCGCAGCGGCGAACTGGTCGAGGGTGTTCTGGAAGTGGCCGATCGTCCGGCAGCCGTGGCGCAAATCGAGCGCCTCGGCCTGTTCCCCATTGCCGTGGACACGGGCAAGAGCGGGCCGGCCGCCGACAAGCGCGCCGCCAGGGCGTTCGACATCCGGTCGTTCATGCCGCCGACCCTGCGCGCCTATTTCGAGCAGCAGCGCAAGCCGAAGTTACAGGAGCTGGCCACGTTCACCCAGCAGCTCGCCAACCTGCTTCAGGCCGGCATGCCGCTCTCCACCGCGCTCAACAGCATGACGTATCTGGAGACCAAGGGCATTCCGTCGGACGTGAGCCGCGGGCTCAAGCAGGAGGTGAGCGAGGGCCGGAGCCTGTCCGACGCCATGGCCAAGCAGCCGCGGATCTTTTCGGATTTGTATGTCAACATGGTGCGGGCGGGCGAGCAGAGCGGCGCGCTGGTGGAGGTGCTCCGGCGCATGGCCGGCCATTTCGAGAATTTCGCGCAGGTGCGGGCCAAGTTCACCTCGGCCATGGTTTATCCCATCATCGTCGTTTGCGCCGGCGTGGGCATGATCTTTTTCTTCATGACGTTCGTGCTGCCGCGGTTCATGAAGCTGTTCGGCGAACTGAACACCGGGCAGCTGCCGGTGCAGACGGTCATCCTGATTAACGTCAGCAATATCTTCAAAAATTACTGGTGGCTGATGCTGCTGATGCTGATCTTGGCGGTGATCCTATTTAAGCGGTTCCAGGGCACGGAGGCGGGCCGGCGCAAGATTGACGGGTGGAAGATGAAGGCGCCCATCTTCGGCAAGGTCGTTTGCCTGAACCTCTACGGCCAGTTCGCGCGCACCCTCTGCACGTTGCTGCAAAATGGCGTGCCCATGCTCACCGCGCTGAAAATCACCGAGCAGGTCATTCCCAATTCCGTCATCAAGGAAGCCACCGCCCGGACCCGCGACGCGGTGACGGACGGCAAGTCGCTCGCGCAGCCGCTGGCGGCCAGCAAGGTCTTTCCGCGGCTGATGGTGGACTTGGTGAAGATCGGCGAGGACACCGGCAACGTGGCCGACGCGTTGAGCAACGTGGCGCAGACGTATGAAGGTGAACTGACCATCGCTTTGCGCGTAATGACGAACCTGATTGAACCCACATTGATCATCGGCATTGCGGTGCTGGTGGGCTTCCTGCTGGCGGCGGTGCTGGGCGCGATGTTCTCCATGGTGGCCAACATCGGCAACTCGATGGGCGGATCATGAACTGCCGACTGCCGACTGCCGATTGCCGACTGCCGATTGCCGCGGACAAGGGCGGCCTGCGCCGTTTAACCATCGTCAATCGTCAGTCGTCAATCACACATGGTTTTACCCTGATGGAATTGATGATGGTCGTGGCGATCATCGGCCTGATGATGGCCGCGGGGGTGCCCGCCATTTTGTCCATCACCCGCGAGGCGCCGATGCGCCGGGCGGTCAACGACGTGGTGGAGATTTGCCACCGGGCGAGGGCGCAGGCGATTTTGCAGGGGCAGACGACGGCCGTGGTGTTTCATCCGCGCCTCCGGCAGGTGGCCTTCAGCGGCGGCGCGGATGCGTCCGCACCGGTGGCTCCCGTCACACGCTTGGGCCGCGCGCCGGTGAACGCAACGGAACTCGACCCCAGTGTGATCATCGAGGGGCTGGGCATCAACAATCTGGATTACACCGACGCGGAAGAGGGGCGCGTCCGTTTCTTTTCGAACGGCACGAGCGATGAAATGACGCTGGTCTTAAGCTCCGCCGGCGAATACCGGAAAATCACGCTGGAAGAGACGACGGCACTGGCTTCCGTGAGCAAGGTGCGATGAAAACGAAACGCGACAGGTGGCGGGTGACAAGTGACCGGAAATCGCGCGGCGCGGTTTCTGATGCTGGTCACGTGTCTCATGTCTCGTGTCATCGCTCCGCCTTCACGCTGCTGGAGGTGATGTTCGCCGTCGTCGCGTTCTGCACGGCCACCTTCGCGATTCTGGCGCTGGTGTCGCAATCGCTCGAAATCGCGCGCCGGTTGCAGCGGCCGATGGTGGACGCCGGCCTCGTCGCCTCCGAGTTTTCGCTGACCAACCAATGTGTCGAGGGCGTGGCATCCGGCGACCTCGGTGAACTGCTCGGCGACAGTTACAAGGGCTACACCTACGATTACTCCGTGGATGAACTGCAGACGAACAAACTGTTCAAGGTGGTCATCGCCTTGCAGAGCAATCAGGGCGGCAAGCCCGTCGTCTCGAAAATGACCGTCTTGTTTTACCGCCCCGACTCGCCCGCCGGCAGCCTCGACGGCGGGAATTTCACCCAATGAATTTGAACCTCATCAGCCGGAAGTCGGGCAGCGGGCGTCACTCCTTTGCCTTCACCCTCATCGAAGTGATGATGGCCATGATGATTTTCTGCCTGGTGATGGCGGCCATCTACTCGTCCTGGGACCTCATCATGCGCGCGTCGCGGGTCAGCCAGGAAGCGGCGGCGCGCGTGCAACGCCAGCGCGTGGCCATCCACACCCTCGAAGACTCGCTCACCTGCGTCCAGTCCTTCCAGGCGTCCATGCAGTATTACAGCTTCATCGTGAGCGAGGAACCCCCGGAACTGGACTTCACGGCGCGCCTGCCCGGCAACTTTCCCCGCAACGGCAAATTCGGCGACCTCAACGTCCGCCAATTGCAATTCAGCCTCCAGGCCGGCCCCGACACGGACAACCAGGAAAAGGAACTCGTCCTGCGGCAGAAGCCGATCCTGCTGGACCTAGACGAGGATGAACAAAAGAACCCGCTGGTGCTCGCGCGCGACGTGCAGACCTTCAAGGTCGAATGCTGGGACACCAACCAGGCGGACTGGGTGACCGAATGGGACAACACCAATTCCATCCCCCCGCTCATTCGCGTCAGCCTCGTGCTCGGCGGAGGCAAATCCGATTACGGCACCGCGCCCACGCTCTCCGTCAGCCGCGTCATCGCCGTCCCGTCGCAAACCATGCCGGCCATCGTCCAAATGGGCAACGGCCGGGCCGGCGGCCCGCCGGGAATCAACCTGGCCCCGCCCGCCCCAACCGGATCCGGCGGCGGCGCCAACAATCTTAATCCGAACCCCAATTCAAACCCCAACAATCAGGGCAATGCCGGCAATTTCTTCAACCGCTCCCGATGAAGCTTCCCGCCCGCCAACCCAACTCCGCCGGCATCGCGCTCCTCATCGTGATGTGCGCGATCTTCGTCCTGTCCATCCTGGCGGCCGGGCTGGCCTTCTCGATGAAGGTCGAGAGCCGGCTGGCGATGACCGCCGACACCAACCAGCGGATGGTCTGGCTCGGCCGCTCCGGCGTGGAACTGGCGCGCTGGGTCCTCGCGCAGGAGGCCACCACCCAGCCCTACGACTCGCTGAACCAGGTCTGGGCCGGCGGAACCGGCAGCGTGACCGAAACCAACAGCGCGCTGAACGGATTTTCCCTGGACAATTTCCCGGTGGGCGACGGCACCGTCTCGCTCAAGATCACCGACCTCGAACGGTTCGCCAACATCAATTCCGCCGGCGCCCCGGAAATCCAGCAGGCCCTCACGCTCATGGGCGTGGACGCCGGCTCCATGTCCATCATCTCCGATTCCATCCAGGACTGGGTGCAACCGGGCGACCTGCCGCGCATTGCCGGCGCGAAGGATGATTATTACCAGGGGCTGACCCCGCCCTACAACTGCAAGAAGGCGCCCATGGACGACATCTCCGAACTGCTGCTGGTGAAGGGCATCTGGGACCATCCGGAAATCTTCTGGGGCGGCGCCGCCACAAACCATCCCGGCCCGTCCTTCCAACATCACCTCGGTTTTGGCAACGGCGGCGAGGCGGCCAACTACCCCTTCGGGCTGGTAGACCTGTTCACGCCCTTTTCCTCCGGCCGCGTCAACCTCAACACCGCCGGCAAAAATGTCCTGGAAATGCTGCTGATGACCGCCGGCATGGACGCAGGCTCCGCGGACGCCGCGTCCGACAGCATCATCAAATACCGCGCCGGTCCCGACGGCGTGGACGGCGACGGCGACGACACGCCGTTTCAAAACGTCAACCAGCTCAACGCCGCCGGCGTCAACCTCAACCCCGGCGGCGGCAGACCCGCGGCGGGCGGGCAGTTGGGCGGCCTGGCCGACGTGCGCAGCGCCACCTTCCACGTCACCGTCACCGCTCAAATCGGCCCCTACAAGCGCGACTTCGACGCCATCCTCTACCGCCAGCCCGGCACCCGCAACGTCCAGGTCGTGCGGTTCTACTGGAACTACTGAAACAACTGCCCGGCGGAGTTCCCCGGCGCTGGCCGGCGGCCGCCCGACGCCCGCTCCGCCTCCCCCGGCGGCCACTCCGGGCCTCACGCGCCCCGCTCCACTTCGCCCGACGCCCGCCCTGACACGCCCGACCCTCCCTCCGTCTCGCCCGACGGACGCCCGCAGTCCCGTTTTGCCCGCTCCCGGTTCCCCGACGCCCATTCCGACCCACCCGCTGCCCGCTCCACATCGTCCGACGGCCGCTCCGCATGTCCCGCTGCCCGCTCCGCCTCTCCCGGCGGCCATCCGGCGGCCCGTTTTGCCCGCTCCCAGTCTCCCGACGGCCGCTCTGCATCAGCCGGGCTAAACCCAGAATAAGCCGCAATAACTGGAATCGCGTAATTCCCCAATCTTTCTGGCAAATTTAGGTAGTGGGTCAGTTTGACTGAACAAATTTCAAAAGCAAGCTGTCGAACAGCCGGTGGAGGGTTGAAGTGATATGGAAATTTTGGAGATGCTGGATGAAAAGAATCCAGTGGTTTATGCCAGTGGGGGAAGGCGCTACAAAATGTTTCAATTTCTCTCGGACGTGGTAGGGCTTCCCGCGTTGCGGTCGCACTTGTGGCAAGTCATCGGCATTGGAAACTCGGTCAGGAGCAAGGCGCAGTTTGAAAAGAGCTTTTATACGGCATTCCCCGGCCCGCAACTGGAGCTTTTCAAGGATGACGTTTAAGATCCACGCTTCTTGTCAATCAGTTTGCCGCCAATGGTCTGTTCAACGATGCGGAGCGCGTTCTGGCTTGCGTCCATCCGCACTTTGCGCTTGGCTGGCTTCTTGGACTTGGTTTTTGCCATGCCCGAACCATACGTCAAAACCGATGCCGAAAGAAATCATATTTCAAACTGACCCACTACCCAAAGTTAATATACTTTGACAGCCGTGGCTAATTTCTGCTAATCTGGTGAGGATCAGTTAAAAAAGCACATTATGGAATAACCTCAAAAGTCACATCTAAAAATGCTCATCACCAGCCGCGATGTGCTGGACAACTTCAACACCCTCTGGCAGCTCATCCCCGCCTTTGCCGGCGCCCGGGCCGGTCTCGGGACGGCCATCACCGCCGTCCAGCAGGAGGAACTCAAGCAGGCCGGCACCACCACCGGCGGCACGCTGGACAAACGCGCCTGCCGCACGGCCATGTGCGCCGCCGCCGTCATAATCGGCGGGGCCGTGGCCGCCTATGCGGACAAGCAGGGCGACCATGAATTGTTCGCCAAGGTGGATTTCAGCGAGGCCGACCTGCGGCACCAGGGCGAGCAGGATTGCGCCACCAACTGCCAGGCCATCCTGGACGCCGCCATCGCCAACATCACCGCGCTCAGCGCCGCCAAATCCGCCGCGCAGGCCGACCTCGACGATTTGGAGGCGAAGATTGGCGAGTTCAACACCGCCCTGACCCGGCCCCGCCAGATCCGCACCGGCATCAGCGGCGCGACCAGCCAGATACCGGCGCTGATCACGGCGGCAGACCGGATCGTGGAGCGCCAGATTGACCGGCTCATGGAGCGGTTCAAAGCCCCCAACCCGGATTTTTACACCGCGTATCAAGTGGCGCGGGTGATCGTGAACACCGGCGGCGGTCCCGCCACGCCGCCCGCGCCCCCGGCGCCGCCCGCGACGCCGGGCAAGTGAAGCGCGCGGAAATCGCCTGACAAATTCAGGCCTCGGGCGTAATAGCCAGAACGTCGGATCAAATGGTTTTCATGCTGGATGGAGCATTCGGTTGTGAAAAAACAAATCATCATCGGCGGCATCCTCATTTTTGCGGTCACACTGTTCGCTCCGCGAATCGCCCAAGCGCAGGGCACGATGACATATTTATCCAGTTTAAGCCAAACCCCTACCGGCACGCTTCCCGTGGGGAACGATCATTGGCTGGCGGCAATGTTCGGAACCGGCAATAACACCGGCGGCTATTCGCTCAACTCCGTTCAGCTGGGGATGGCTGATGCGTCAGGCAGCCCCAGCAATTTCACGGTGATGATTTATTCAGCAGTTGTTGGCGGAGGCATTTCTCCGGGAGCCAACCTTGATACGCTGGATGTTTCTTTGAGTCCAACTTCTGCGGGTATTTATACTTTTTCGGCCATTTCAAACCTGCTGCTGGTCCCGAGCACAATCTACTTTGTTGTAGTCACAGGTGGAACCACAATTGCCGATGGCGCCTATAGTTGGAATGAGAGCTCATACCCTCCCGCTGTAAGCATTTGGGGGGCGGGAAACGGCGTTCTCGGTTCCGGCGATGGAGCAAGCGGTTGGTCTCCGACTCCATACCTAGGAATTGCGCAGTTCGCCATCAACGCCACAGCCTTCTCCGTTCCCGAACCTGGCGTCTTTGGTTTGTTGGGCTTGGGCGGCCTGGCCTTCCTCTGGCATCGCCGCAGATCTGCGGATGCGTAGTGGCATCCTGCAAATTTGCCGACCGGGCGCAAATTTGTCCCTTGCCGCAAGCAAAATTGAGGCGATAATTCCATTATGAGCGCAGCCGAAGTGATTGAGCGAATCAAAGAATTGCCGGCGGACGAACGGGCGCAGGTGGCCAAGTTCGTCGTGGAAAACGACGATTCATGGATTCCAGACGAGTTCAAGGAAGCCATGAAGGACGCCGAAGCCGGGCGGTTTGTGGACATGGAAACCGCCTTGCATGAAACACCGCCGCCACGCCTGCGATGAAATACCGCTTTCGCGCGGTTGAGCGATTCTGGACGAGTTTCTACCGTTTGTCTCCCGCCCAAAAGGAATCCGCGCGGCGGGCGTGGAACCTCTTCAAGGATGACCCTTTCGATCCGCGATTGCGGACGCATAAAATCCTGCGGCTGTCAGCAAGCTACGGACGCACGATTTACGCCAGTGAGATCGAGGGTAATTTGCGCTTACTGTTTTACCTCGAAGGCGAAACCGTTGTCTCTTTGATTATCGGCACGCACGATATTTACAAGCGCTGATGCAAGTGGGCCGGGAAATGCCCAGGTCATGGAAATCGCCCTGGCGGCTTCGTCTCCGGAAAATCTCTCGCGGGAAAATCAGGATTGAGTTTGCGGCGTTGGCCGGTATCGTTTCTGCGTGCGACGGTTCCTGACAATTCTGCTCCTGCTCGGCTCGCTGGCGGCGGCGCGCGCCTACGATCCGTTCTCCGACACCAACAGCGAGGCGTCCGCGGGCCGCGTCATCAAGGTCCTGCCGCTGCTGCTCGACCTCCAGGGCCACGACGCGGTTTCGCCCAGCCTGTTTGACCGCGACGCCTATCAAGCCCACCTGCGCCAGCACACCAACGAAGTTTCCGCCATCCGCTTCGACGTTTTATGGAAGGCTTCCAGCACGAAGGGCGCAACCTTGAAACTCCGCGCCGAGTTGCTCGGTGTGGGCCAGGACAGCCTGCCGCGCCGGACGGTTCTGGAGACCAACGTCACGCCGCATTTTTTCCGCAGTTGGACCTTACTGCCCTTCGGCGGCGATGAATTCAAGAAATTCGGCTCGCTGGTCGCGTGGCGCGTCACGCTCTGGAACGGCGACCAGTTGATCGGCGAACAAAAATCATATTTATGGTGAAGGTTGCGTCCGGCTTCCGTTTTGCGTGCCTGCTCGCGCTGTTCTGCGCCGGCGGCCTGCACGCCAAGGACCTCGCCGCCTACCGGGTCGGCGACGTGGCGGAGGAAAACATCACCACGCCCGTGGCGCTCGACGTGATCAATGCCGACGCGACCGCCGCGCGCAAGGCGGCGGAAGCGCTGAAGACTCCGGCAATTTTCCGCAGCTATCCCGACGCCGCCATCACCAACGCGATGGCGGGCGAACTTCATGCCGCGTTCGCCGCCACGCGGACCAATTTTCTCGCCGCGCTCAAGGCTGATTTTTCCACCGTGCCGCTCGACAGCGGCATCATCGCTTCGGCGCGGTTCACTGATTTTCTCGCCGCCTTCAACGGCAGGAGCAAGTCGTTTCCCGTTGACGCCAAACTGGCGGCAAGCTGGGCCGCGGGCGACGCGGGCCTGGACGCGGAAGATCATTATCTCGCCGCGTTGCTGCAGATGACGCACCGCGCGATTCGCACGGACGATTTGCCGGAGGGTTTCGCGCTCGGGGACACGCTGATGCTGGCGCCGGTCGGCTCCGCCGATGCCGCCCTGACGCTCGCCGAGGCCGAACAGCGCGGCAAAATCATCACGCAAAACAACATGACGGCACTTACGCGTTTGCAAATGCTGTTTCGCCGTAATTTCCCCGAGGAGGAACAGGCATTGGCGCGCTCGCTGTCGGTCTTTCTCAAGCCGAATTGCGCGCTCGACACCAATCTCACGCGGCAGGCGCGCGACCGCGATGTCCGCCAGCTTGTGGTGGTGGACCACTACGACGCCGGACAAGTCATCGTCCAGCGCGGCGCGACGATTGATGCCAAAACCAAGACCGTGCTGGAGGCGCTGAACGAAAAAGTGATGCCCGACCAGTTGGCCCGGCAAATCGCCGCCGCGCGCGAGCAGGTCCAGCAGCAGCAGGTGCAAATCCAGCGCGAACGGGACGCGGCGGCGCAGGCCGGCAGCCAGGCGCAGGACATCCGCACGCGCAACGAGTGGCTCGTGGCCGCGCTGGTGGCGGTCTCGGTGGTTTCGCTGGCGGCGGTGTTTTTTGTGTGGCGACAGTCGCGCTCGCAGCGGCAAAGTGACTTGCTGCCGGTGCTCGCCGGACAAGCCAACGTCATCCAGACCGAACTCGCGCCGCAGTTGAAACAGGTGATCAAAGACGCGCTGGTGCAGGAGCTGGCGGCGCAACGGCACGAGCTGCTTTCCGTGCAGCAAAGCGCCGCCGCGGATATCGCCGACCTCGTGCGGCGGCTCGACCGGTTGCAGGCGCCAATGCACGAGCGGCTGCAGATTTACGAGCTGCAAATCCAGAAACTCGAAGGGGAACTGGCGGCGCGCACCGAGGAGAATCGCGAGTTGCTCAAGATGAAAATCGAGATGATCCGCCACCAGCTTGCCGCCGAACGCGAGCGCGGCCAACTGGGCTTTGTCAATTGAATCAGACCGCCTTCACGGCCGCCGGCTTGCTTTCCTGGGTGTGCAGCGCGCTCTCGTAGCATTTCAACGACTCGTCGTAGCGTTGCAGCCGGTTGAGCAGGCCGCCCTTGAACAGATAAGCCGTCACCGGGGCGCCGTTGGCCGCGATAGCGCGGTCGCAGCACGCCAGCGCCTCGTCCACGTGGCCGAGTCTTTCCAGCGCCGCCGCCTTTTTGACGAGCGCCTCCGGGTTCACCGGCTCCGCGGCCAGGATCTTTTCAAAACAGTCCAGCGCCTTCTGCGGCTCGTTTGCGTCCAGAAATGCCTGTCCCTCGGCGAGCAGATCGGATTTTGCCGCCGAATCGGCCAGCAGCCGGCCGCTGCTCTCAAGTTCTAGGATTTTTTTCTCCAATTGCCCGACGATGTCGAGCAGCCGCGCGTTGGAAATCTCCACGGTCGCGCGGCCCGGCGCGGCCAGTTGTTGGACGGCGGCGGCGGCAGGCACCAGCGCGGCGCCCGGGCGCGCCGCCGTTTCCACCAGCCGCGCCACCGAACGCCACTGGAGAAAGGCCATGAACAGCACTGCGGCCAGCACCGTCAGCCCGAATGCGCCTGACAGCATGAATAGGGACCGCTGGTTTTGTTGCGCCGTTTCCAGTTCCCTGGCGCGTTGGTCAATGAGGGTGGTTTCCAGTTTCTGGATGCGTGCGGTCGTCTCGGCGGCATTTTGCCGGGCCTCGTCGCGGCTTTTTTCCAGGGCCATCTGCGTGTCGTGAAGCTGCATCTGGATTTGCAGGTAACCGTTCACCGTCGCGTCCAGGTTCGTGGAGGCGGGAACAGAATTGGTGTCGGCCGCAAAACTCCGCGCCGAGAGAAAAACGGCGAGGCAGGCCGCCGGAATAATTATGGAAAGGCCGGATTTCATAACCACTCGCGCAGCGTGGGCTGTTGGTAAAAAGATGTCAAGCGCGTCGCGTCAGGTGGTATCCCAATCTGGCTGTAGGGCACGACGTGCGGAGTGCCGGCCCAAACGACTCGTTACCTCGTCGCCTACGAATCAGGGCGCTGCTGCGTCACTTCGCCGTCAAGTCAAACTTCAGCGTCGAGCGCGAGCCGGTCTGGACGTTGTCAATGGTCATGCTGCCCACCTGCCACCGGCCTTCCACCTTCTTGACGTCTTTCGGATAAAATGACTTGAGCAATTTGCCCTGGGCGTCGTAGGCCTTCGCCTGAACGATGCCGAGCGATTCGTTGTCAATCCACGACACCACGCGCGAATAGCCGTTGGTCGGCGGGGCGGGATTGGTGCTTTCCAGGACCTTGCAAAACCGGCCGCTCATCGTCTCGCCTCGCAGGATGTTCTGGTCCGGCCAATGGAAAAATTCCAGGCCGAGGTCAGCAATCCAAAAATCACAACTCGGCACAAGAGGATCCATTAATTCCGTCTCTTTTAGCTTTTCGGGAGGCTTTGTTGCTGGATTTGGGTTTCCACTATCAGGGAAATACACATTTGGTTGGCCATCCACATGCACGACCAACACCCCGCCGGCGTTTTCCACGCTGTTCCCGGCAAAATAGCCCGCTTGCCAGTTTGTTGCTGTGACGACGACTTTGCATCTAACTGGAATTTCCGAGCGCTTGCCCTTGCCATCCCGGATTTGCAGAACGCCGGTGTTGGTGAAATTCTCCGTCGGCCGCATTTCGCAGAGTTGCTGCGCAAGCTGGCGTCCGCGGATTTCCGTGTCGGACAAAGCATTCGTCGTTTGCGCCATTGCGCCAGAGACGGTCAGCAAAATCGCAGCAAACGCGCCGCCAGCGAAAATCGTCCTCGTTCTCGTCCTCGAACAAATCATTTCCTTCGAGAACGAGGACGAGCAGGAGGACGAGGACGATGGGAATTTCATTTCGCTTCCAGCGCCAGCTCCAGCACGTCGGAAATCTGCCGGACGAAATGCGCCTTCAATTTGCTCCGCACCTCCGCCGGCGCTTCCAGCCAGTCCGATTTGTTGCCTTCCGGCAGGATGACCTGCTTCATGCCGAACCGCTGCGCCGCCAGCACCTTCTCCTTGATGCCACCCACGCGCAACACGCGGCCGCGCAGGCTGATTTCGCCCGTCATCGCCACCTCGGATTTCACACGCCGCTTGCTCATCAACGACGCCAGCGCCGCGACGATGGCCACGCCCGCGCTCGGCCCGTCCTTGGGCGTCGCGCCCGCCGGCACGTGGATGTGTAAATCGTGCTTGTTGTAATCGTCGAAATCGAGGTCGAGCTTTTTGGCCTGCGAACGCAAATAGCTCACCGCCGTCTGCGCGCTTTCCTTCATCACCTCGCCGAGCGATCCGGTCAAAATCAGGTTGCCGCGCCCGCGCATCCGCGTGGCCTCGATGAACAAAATGTCGCCGCCTACCGGCGTCCACGCGAGGCCGGTGGCGATGCCGGACTCGGTGATTTTCTCCACGCTCTCGGCGACGAACGGCGCGTGGCCGAGAAAACCCGGCAGATGTTCGGCGTCCAGCGTCACGGCGGCGCCCGCGCCGTTGCGGGAGATGATCTTGCGCGCGGCCTTGCGGGCGAGCGCGGCGATCTCGCGCTCAAGCTGGCGCACGCCAGCCTCGCGGGTGTATTCGCGGATGAGCCGGCGCAGCGCGGCGTCACTGAATTTCACGTCCTGCCGCGTCAGCCCGTGTTCCTCGATCTGGCGCGGGACGAGGTAGCGTTTGGCAATCTGTAGCTTCTCCGTCTCGGTGTAGCTCGGCAGTTCAATGACCTCCAGCCGGTCGCGCAGCGCGGGATGAATCGGTTCCAGCCAGTTCGCCGTGGTGATAAACAACACCCGCGACAGGTCGAACGGCAAATCGAGGTAATGGTCGGTGAACGTGTTGTTCTGCGCCGGATCGAGGACTTCCAGCAGCGCCGACGCCGGGTCGCCGCGGAAATCCGCGCCGACCTTGTCAATCTCATCCAACAAAATCACCGGGTTGCGGCTTTCCATGCGGCGCAACGTCTGGATGATGCGTCCGGGCATGGCGCCGACATAGGTCCGGCGGTGGCCGCGGATTTCCGCCTCGTCCCTCATGCCGCCGAGCGAAATGCGGGCGAATTTGCGGCCGAGCGCGTCCGCCACGCTTTTGCCGAGAGAGGTTTTGCCGACGCCGGGCGGGCCGACGAGGCAGAGGATCGGCCCCTTGATTTGTTTGCGGCGTTTGATGACGGCGATGAATTCGAGCAGCCGGTCCTTGACCTTGGCGAGGCCGAAATGCTGCTCGTTCAAAATCTTTTCCGCCGTTTTCAAATCCAGCTTGTCCTCGGTGGCTTTTTCCCACGGCAGGCTCAAAATCCAGTCGAGGTAATTCCGGGCCACGCCATATTCGGCGGCGGCGGGCGGCGTCTGCTGGAGGCGTTCAAGCTCCTGCTCGGCGGCCTTGCGCGCCTCGCCGGGCATGGGCGTCTGCTCGATCTTTTCGCGGAGCGACTTGATTTCGCCGGCGTTCGGGTCGTTGTCGCCCAGCTCGCGCTGGATGACGCGCATCTGTTCACGCAGGAAAAAATCGCGCTGCGACCGGGCGATCGAGGAGGCGACGTCGTTCTGGATTTTTGAGCTCAATGTGAGCACCTCCTGCTCGCGGCCGAGCATCGGCAGCAGTTTCTGGAGCCGCTCGCGAACGGAGACCGTTTCCAGCAGTTTCTGGCGGTCTTCGAGGCTCAAGTTCAGGTTCGCGGCAATGAGGTCGGCGAAATGGCCGGGATGGTCGGTGTTCAGCACGGCGATCTTGACCTGGTCGGGCAGCGCGGCGGACATCTTGGCGATTTCATCGAACTGCTTGTGCGCGTTGCGCAGCATCGCCTGCAATTCGATGGAATCTTCCGTCTCGTCGCGCAACAGGTCGTAGGCCGCGCGCAGATAGGGCGAGGGCGCAGAGAAATTCTTGAGCCGGATGCGCCAGAGGCCCTCGACCAGCACCCGCGCGGTGCCGTCGGGGAATTTCACCATCTTGGACAGGCGCGAAACGGTGCCGACCTCATACAAATCCTCCGGGGCCGGTTCGGCAACTTCCGCTTTGCGCTGCAACACGGCGGCGAACAGACGGTCGCCGGACACGATGTCGTCAATCAGCTTCAGGCTCGGTCCGGTTTCGACGAGGAGCGGGACGACGGCGCCGGGAAAAATCACGATGTCGGACAGGCCGAGCACGGGCAGGAGTTCGGGCAGCGAACGCGCCGAGATCCGCGGTGTCTCGGTTTTATCGGCGGCGCCGAGAATGCTGATATACTCCGTCTCCGGCGATGTCGTCGTCGTGTCCATCATCTGTTAGAGGCTCCCGCGCCGGAAAAGATTCACGCGCGGTCAATTTCCATCGGCAATCGGCACCTTGGTCGTCTTGGCTTGCGGTTCCAGCATCGCCGGAACATCAATCCGCAGAAAGCCGTTCACGTAAACCGCCTTGGCTTGGGTCAAATCGTAGCCCGACGGCAGGTCCAGTTCGCTGACGAACGGGCCGTAGCTGATTTCCATGACGAGAAAATTGCAGTGGTGTGCGCGGCAGGAGTCCGGGCGGTTGCCGCTGATGCGCAGCCGCCTGTCATCAACGGTGATCTCGAGGTTTTCGCTTTTCATGCCCGGCAGCTCCACCTTCACGACCAGCCCGGTGTCGGTGGTGTAAACGTCCGTGTTGGGAACCCAGTGGCCGCTCGCCGCGCCGCCGCGCCCGCTGACCGCTGAACGTCGGGAAACAAAATGCACCGTCGAACTGACTTTGGTTACGGCCATGATGAAAACAATATAACAAAATACCAGATTGGCAAGCCAGCCGCTTGCATTATTTCACCTCGCAACATAACCGCAAAAATCGTTTGCGCAACGTGGAATTTATTGGCTTTTTGATGCCAAGAAAGGTTGCTCGGAAATGCCGGGGGCTGCAGGGCTGGAACGGCAGCCCGGTTGAACGATTCACGAATTCAACAATTCAACGATTTCAACTTTGAACTCCGGACTTTGCACCCTAAACTGCAAACGATGTTTGTTTGCAAACACCGTGTCACCTACGCCGAATGCACCGTCGGCAACCATGTTTATCACTCGCGCTACCTCGACCTGCTCGAGGCGGCGCGCGGTGAATTCATCCGCTCGCTCGGCCACACCGTGCTGGATTGGCAGGAAAAGGACGTGATCTTCCCCGTCATCGAGGCGCGGCTGCGCTACAAATTCCCGGCGCGCTACGACGACGTGCTGGCAATCGAGGTCTGGCCGTCGCTGGTGGAGCGGGTGCGGTTGAACTTCGGACATCGCGTCACCAACCAGCACGGCAAACTCATCCTCGAAGCCGAAACCTTCCACGCCTGCACCGGCCTTGACGAAAAGCCCAAGCGGATGCCGGAGGATCTGGCGGAAAAGTTAAAACCGTTCGCGCGTTAACAGGCCCTGAAACAGATTGTGTTAAGCTCGGAACGGTAAAGCTTTCTCGTTCGATTCCGACCTCCGCCTCCAAACCTAACCAGTTGGAACTGTAGGGTTTGGTTAACTTCCACAGACGAGTGCCAGCGGAAGTGCCAGCAGGATTTAACCCTGGCCTGCCCTGCGTAACTCCCACCTGCTCCCTGCCGGAGCCGAGATCAACCGTCGTAAACTCATCGCTGTGAATACAGTTATGAGACAACGATACCGGCTCTACCGCCGCAAAAACGGCGGCCGCTACTACATTCACGATGACGTGACCGGCAAGCAGGACAGCTTGCACACCACCGACCGCGCCACGGCGCTGCGGTTGTTCCATTCGCGCGGCGAAGCGCAGCAGCAGCCCGCCGTGAACCTGCAAATCGCCCGCGCCTATCTCGCCGCCAGCGACCCGCAGATTGCCACCCGCGACTGGCAGTTCGTCATGGAGGAAATGGTCAAACTCAAAAAAGGCGAGACGCAGCACCGCTGGCAGACCGCCATCAAGGACAAGGCATTTGACTTGATTCGGCACCTGCCGGTTTTGGAAACGCGGCCGGAAAACTTTTTGCGCGTGCTCGAAACCGGAAAAGTTTCGACCAATGTATATTTGCGGCGCATCCACAACTTCGCCCTGGACATGACGCTCATGCATTTTCAGCCACTCGCCAAGCCGTTTGCCTTCGTAACTGGGATCATCGAGAAATTGAGATTCAAGCGGATGCTCCTTCAGACGGTTTTCTGTGAGAATTTTTTTAGCCCGGTTAGCGATATTGATATCCGAATCGGCGGCAGCGGCTTGCATGGCTGATTCAACGGGTGGACTCAGGGGATATCGGCACAGGAGCCGGAACGCAACACGCCGTGTTTCGGTGTCGGGCGATTGAATGCGACTGAGGATGATTGGCAGGGCCCGCTCAGGTGCAACATCCACCAGCGCTCTGAGCGCGAAAGCAGTTCCGGGTTTCCCACGAGTCAGGCAATTGGTCAAAATGGGCAGTGCTTGGTCTGAATCAATGATGATGATTGTTTTCAACGCCGCACCCGCCACATTGGGGCCACCATGCTCGACGAGATTGGTCAGAATCGGAAACGCGACCAACGCATTTGTTCCAAAATTTGCGAGCGCTCCGGCTGCGTTTGCGCTGACCGCAGAATCTTTCAAAGCTTCAATCAACAGCGGAACCGCCAGTTCCGGCGCGCTGGTTTGAACACCGATGGCGTCCACGGTCGTGACGCGCACGGCATCAGATGCGTCATGGAGGCGGGGTTTAATCCGGGTGATATAGACTTCGACATCATCTGTTACGGATGCCAGTTGTTCAACTGCCCATTGTCTGACGGCCACGTCCTGATTGGTCAATGCCTGACAAATGACGGGTTCAGCCGGTTTGCCGATGGATTCGAGACATCTCCCAATGACCAAAAGCCGTCTTGGTTTATCCAGGAGTTTTCCCAACGCTTCGGCTGCGGGAGCGCCATTCGTTCCCAAAACTTCAAATCCTCTTTCACCGAGCCACCATAAATCTTCGGCTGAATGCCAGCGGATAAAGCGGTCGCCGATGTCATCGCTGATTCTGAATTCGTCCCCTATATGCATGATCGTCATGCTGATCGGGTCGTCTTCGGACTGAACCAGTTTCAACAATTTCGGCAGAGCCTTCTTTGGACGTATGCTGCGTATGGCGTTTTGGGCTTCGGCAAGCTGCTGCGTTTCCATCAGCGGCGTGTCCCATGATTGTTGCAGCCACCTAGTCAACGACCGGCCCTGATAACGAGGTTCACGCCCCAGAAAGATGACGATTGCCGCTGCCGCAAGCAGCACGACAAACAACCATGCCCGACGAGGTTTCATCTGGTTTGTTGCTTTGCCCATTCCCGCACGCGGTTTATCATTTCTTCACGGCGTTGGGGACTAATCATATAGAGGTTGAACAAAGGTGCCCTTTTTTCCTCCCAACCAAGCATGATGGCAATGGTCAGCGCCGCCCGGTCGCAAATTCTCCATTCACGTCCAGGTATTTGCCGGGAATAAACAATTGGCGTCGTATCATCCAAAAGCGGAATCAATTGCGACACAGCATTCGTGCCACCCAGATTGCCCAATCCGACCAGCGCCTGTTCTCGAAAATAGCTGTCAATCTGATTATCTTTTGCCTGCGCCAGCAGAATCACCGACAAACGGTCGGGCGAAAGCTTGCTCAAAGCCTGAGTCGCATCCGTCTCGTATTCAGTCTCCCGAAGTTCCATAAGCGCATCCACCGCCCCGGTATATTTCAAATTGCCCAAGGATTCGATTAAAGCTCTGGTGAGATCATAATTGTGCCCCGGAATATTTACCGGCCGTGGCGGCAGGCGCAATGGCGCTCGCTGATAATCAGAGTCAGCCGCGTCGGTTCGGATATACATCCGGGTTTCGAGCCAATCCGGGTCAAGAACACGGACAGCATGATTTTCTTCACCACGGAAATCTTGCGTTATATCCCGAGATTGTGCATTCAACATTTCAAGCGGGATGTTGGTGGTCGCCAGCACAGCCTTTAATTTTGCCAGCAATACGGGCGCAGAATTCGTCGCGCCAATGCGGGCAAGTGAATTCGCCGCCGCCGCCGCCACAAACTGATTGGGGTCATTCAGCATTTTCTGCAAAGCTGACTGGCTCTGTGCATCATTCCAACCGCTTTTGCCGATGGCCATGACCGCCTGCCACCGCACCCCGGCGGTCGCGTCACGCAATCCCTTCAAATAGGTCTGGTGGGTCGCTTCTGTCTGTTGCGAGAGGCAACTCAAAATCGCGCAGTAATAGCGACGGGTTGTGGGGGATTGACGATCAAAATTGGCTGTAAGATTTGTCACATCCAGTCGCGCCGGTTGGTCAAGCAGAATACGTGCCACGGCTTTTGCCAGCATGTTGTTCGGCGATGCCAGCAATGGAACAAGTTGTTTTTGATGCTTGTCCCACGCGAGCCGCCCGATGACTTCTGCAAGGCCATCAATGACATTCCACCTTTCGCTGCTTGTGTGGGCGAACATTTCAAATAATTCAGGAAAATCCTTTTCCGACGCACGCGAACCGATTTGCCAGAGCACATCCTCGATGTCTGCCAAATTGACGCCTTCATCCCCACCTTGGGTCGCGAGCCTTTTCAGGAGTTCGCTGACACTGATTTCTGCGTAGAAACTACGGGTGAACGTCGGGGCGGGAGGAGTTTGTCCCTTGGCTATCAATTCGCGCCAGGAATCGTCATCGAGCAATGCTTCATCGGGCCGGACAAATTCCCGATACGTCATCACCGCGCCGCGATAAAGCTGCAAAGTTTTTCCATTCGGAACGATTACATACAACGCCTGCGGTCGGGCCAGTCCGGCATACAGCATGGAACTGGTCAGCGGACTGGAGAAAACTCGCGTCACCATCGGAAAATCATCACGCGGAACCTCATACGAATTTCCATGGTAAAAATGGAATCCGGCGAGCGTGACGCCGTAATTTTCGATCCACTTGGCGTCGTCTTCAGTGAGCGGCTGGCCGGTGAGCGATTTTTCCGCCAAATCAGCCAGCCGGTCACAGACTGGGGCGTAGTCATTGATGATACGCGCTATATTTTGTCTGCCTCCATAGAACATTTGCAGCGTTTCCGTATCCTCGGCGTTGGTTGGTCCGCTGGCGGCCAGCCGCCGGACCATTTCTTCCAAATCATTTTCCAACTTCTGCATGGCGGCACGCGACCCAGGTTTTTCAATTTCACTCCGGTGTTTCTCATAATACCGTTGCTGAAATGCGGAAAACTGTTCCAACTTGTCTGAATTCTTTTCCATCTCTTTTTCGTCCCACTGGCGTGATAATTCCTTCGAGAGATTGAACGCATCCAGGAAGTCTTTGGCGACAATCTTCGCATCAAACCGCTGTTCGAGACCGGCCTTGTCAAACGCCGCCGCTGTCCGGCGGGTCAATTTTGCCAGCCCGGCAAAGAATTCAGGATAGGGAGCCACCATGCCGGTCGGTGGAGAAATCATACCCATGTATTCCACGCTGAGTTTTGTGTGCAGCGCCCATGTGTGTCGCTGTTCGGCCCAGGCTCCCAGTTGCGTCCAGAGCTGCAAGTCTGACCACGCCTCGGTTCGCAGCGGTGCCGGGGCGGTTGCTGGCAATGGCTTTTGCAGCGTCGCCAATAATTGCATCGCTTCACCGTGAAGCGAATCCGGCATCGGTCCACAATCCGCTTTGAGCAGCAGGTCACTGACACTTTTACCGAACTGGCCCTGAACTGCACGCACAGCAGCCGGCGAGCGCAGCACCGGTGACGCGGCCAGAAAATCCAGACCGGACGGATACAAGCGACCGGGAATTTTCGGGTCCACCGTGTTGTGAAAACAAACCGCATCCGGCAGACGTCGGGGTGGCAGCAGCCGGAATCCACGGGTCTGCTTTGCAAATTCTGCGTATTGCGCCGGCGACAGTAATTGATCACTCACTTGCGGCAGCAGCAATTGCCCGTCGAGTTTTTTTTGGATTTTAGCAAGTTGCGCCCCGGAAATGAGAGTTATTTGTAAATTTGTGCCGAGAACTGATGTTGCGGCGGCAGCGTATTCCAGAATGGTGCCATCTTCGGCGGGTGCCAGAAACGCATCGAATGGCGCTGACAACTGCTGCCACAAGGTGAATAATTCAGCATCACCTTTCACGAGGGCCGCCAAGGTGATCGCGGATTGGGTTTCCTGTGGATTCACCAGCCGGAATACCACGCTGGCATACCATTGCCGGGCGGAAAAATAATCGCTCAATGTGGGCGACTGGGCGTAAAAACTCTGCGCACGGAATTGCAATGGCGACAATTCAAATCCAATGGGCACAACAACCGGTGACGAACCAGTCCGTAATCCGTCCACAATATGTTTCGCTTCCGGTCCGAGTGTTTGCCGGTAACGCTCGTCTTGTAAACCAAGGCCCACCGCAGCAAACGTCATCAGGTCATTGTTTCCAGTTTTTGGATCGCTGATGACCGCCACCAGTCGGCGTGAGAAATTCAGCAGCCTTTGGCTCTGAATTTCCTCCATGTTTTTCACCCCTTCTTCCAGCAGGACGTGATAGGTATGCCAGGCTGAATCGGTGGTAATGAAGGAGGGCAAGGAATCGCCCATCGGTTTTTTGTCGGATGGTTCTTCCGTCTGCGGACTCTTGATGTAAGGCTCGAATATCTGCTTGAATGCCGGATCGGCCACCAC
>CAVXQV010000006.1:0-149171 GCA_963764035.1 uncultured Verrucomicrobiae bacterium | reverse complement strand
GGCGGAATGATTCTGGAGTCTTGAATTATTTTAATCGGGATTTGCCAAGATATGCGGGCGATGGGCCGACCTTCTACGGAGCATACGGGCATCGTCTCCGACACCAGCACGGACTTGACCAACTGGAAGCCGCTTACCAAGCGCTGCTAACGAATCCGATCGGCCGCCAAATTGTGCTGCAAATCTGGGACGCTCAAACCGACCTGCCTGATGCCAACGGCCGGCCTCGATCGCCGGACGTCCCGTGCAACACGCAATCGATGCTCCGCGTCCAGAATGGCAAGTTACATTGGCTGCAAACCATGCGGAGTAATGACATCTTTCGTGGTTTGCCTTACAACTTCGTCCAATTCACAACGCTTCACGAGGTCATGGCCGGCTGGCTTGGCTTGGAGCTTGGTGAATACACTCATGTCGTCAGTTGTTTGCATTATTATCAAACTGATCGTGCCGAACTGGAAAAGGCAAAGGCCAGCACAGCCATTTCCAACAACGACTCACTCCTGTGTTCCAAAACGGAAAGTGACGCAGGTTTCGGATTTTTGAGCAAATTGATATCCGGAGCCGGCACGAGTCTTGGACAAATCGCAGATCTTGCGCGGCAACTCGACTCGAGTCGGCCACTCACTGGCCTTCAAAAATATTGGAAATGTGATCTTGGCCGAGGGGGCGAGGAGACACGACAATCTGGACTTGGCGTCAAGCCGATTATCGCGAGTCACCAACCCCTGTCTCCATGAACTCACAAAACGATGTGTTTTGTCAGGTTCGCGAACTTCAGTTTCGTCAAATAAAACTCTGGATACGACCGACACTTCCATCACACCGGCTCCGCCGCCGCCATGTTTTGAAATTCCGTGCTGATTTCGGCGTGCTTTGCCTTCAGATACTTGGCCACCCGCGTGTTTTTCAGCAGGGCTTTGATGTAGGTGTGCGCGGTTTGCAGGGTGAACATGTTGTCTTTGTAATTTTCCGTGATCGCTTTCATGCCGCTTTCCAGCGTCTCCATTTCCTGCTCCATCTTGGCGATGGATTCGGCGCTCATGCCCTTCTTCTTTTTCGGCAGGTTGTCGGCCAGCAGTTCCTTGCGCGTGCCCAAGACCAACCCCTCGACATAACCGGCATAATAATTATTGGCTTCAATCATCATCCGCGCGATTTCAATCTGCCGCTCGCCGGTCACCTTTTTCATCATTCGCAGGGATGTCGGCGAAATGGGTTTGTCTTTCAGCAATTCCACGGCTTCATGGCTGATGCCTATCAAAAGGTTCAACGAGGCTTTCACCCCCTGTGGTGAAATGTTCAGCGCCGCCGCGATGCGTTCCAGGCTCGCGCCGTTTTTCACCGCCTGCGTGAGATCATTTTGTGTTCCTGAATCGCCGGGAGCCGGCTGATGCGGGCGTTGTAGGTGAACCCTTCGTCGTCGTTGGCGATGATGCAGTCGGCGGCGGTCATTCCCAATTCCTTCATCGCACAGTGGCGCATGTGTCCGTTCACCAGCATGTATTTCCCCGGCTGGCCTTTTTGCGGAAACACCACCAGCGGCTCGACCAGTCCCACGACCTTGAGGGAGGCCAGGATGGTTTCGTATCGGTTGGCTTTTTTGTGTGCTTCGGTGATTTGCCGCACCGGCAGGATGTTTTCCAGCAGCAGCCGGATTGTTTTCATCGCGAATCCAATTTTTGCGTTGCTCATGTGGTTGGTTTTATTGGGGGTGTTAATTTAGACCAAAGAAATTTCGGCATCGTCTCCAGTGCTTCCGCCCGCAGCAGCGTCAGGAAATGCTCATCAGCCACCAGCTTGTTAAAGGCCGTGACCACGTTCAACAGCCGCGCATCGCAAATCCGGGATTTTTTGATCATCAGTTTCTGGCGCTCGGTTTCTTTGCGGAAGTTGGCCACAATCTTTTCGGCGCTGGTCTCGACTGCTGCGCGGGCCATCTCTTGTTTTGTTTGCCCAGCAACCGCCGTTTTTCAATCAGGCGCCTGACCATGCGGAGGGACATATAATTCAGTTGTTTGCCCTCGTAGGCTTTCAGCAGTTCGCGCTGCATCTCCGGCGTGTCCGCTTTGGAAATGCCAATGGCGACCCACAACGGAATTTTCCCCGCGAGCGCGGCTTGGAGCAATCGCCCTTCGCCCGCCTTTTTCAAGGACAGCAGCCCGCTGACCATCGTGTCGGATATATCCAGTTTCGCGCTGATTTGATGGTTGTTGTAGCCGTCGGCCGCGCAACCGTTCAATCTCGCGAATCAAATCCATCGTCGAGGGATAACGGCGCGCAATGTTCTCCACCAGACTGCGGATCAACCGTTCCTCTTTCGTGATTTCCACCACGATGGCCGGAATTTCAAGATGGCCGAGCGCGATAAACGCTTCCATCCGGCCTTGGCCGCAGACCAGGTCATATTTCGGCCCCGCCGGTTCGTTCTCCGCCCGCAGGCTGACGGTAATCGGCATTTTCAAGCCCAGCGTCTTGATGCTGTTGACGATCACCTCGAATTTCTTCTGGTCGCGGTGGCGCGGATTCAAAATGTGAATCTCCGCAATGGGAATCATTATTACTTCATCATTCATATCGCTTCCTCCAAGTTCACGCGCTCCGCCATGCCGAAAAAATAATCCAGCGTGTCGCAGCGGTAGGTGTCCAGATAAATGCCGTTGACCTCGGCCACGCGCAGGTTTTCCCACGTCATGTCAATCGCCGGCAGCACATAATAATCGCGGATGCCTTCGTTCGTGGCGTCCATGCGCACGGCGACTGTGATGTCGGGCCGGGCGCTGGCATCCAGCCGGATCAGCCAGCGCGACGAACCCGCGCCGGTCTCGGTATGCCGGCAGAGCACGATGGACACGCTCATTTCGTGGTTCACGTCCAGCAATTCGGTTTCTTTGTTCCAGACCGCGTGCGCGCCCAGCGCCGTGATTTTTTGAATGACCTCCGCCACCAGTTCTGGATGGCGTTTTCGCAGCCGCCGGTTTTCCTCGATGAAGCTGAAATCAATTCCCGGATTGTAGCCAATCAGCTTGTAGGCATTCACCAGCGTGCCGAAGCGATGGCTGAACGCCGTGCTCGATGGCAGGTCTTCCGCTGCGTCAATCAGGATGCCCGAAATGCGTCCGTGTTTGCTTAACACGGCGCGCAGCAGTTCCAGCATCTCGTCATCGGTATATTTCCGGCTGCGGGCCAGAATGATTTCCTGCGCCTTCAGGAATAATTCCTGTTCGATGATGCCGGCATAAACGCCGTTGGCTCGAATCCATTGCTCCGGCGGATTGTTGATGTGCTTCTTTTTCAGTTTGCACGAAGTCCGGTGATAGACATTGTTGCCGATGTATTTTTCGTTCGTCAGGACTTGATGCACCGTCCCCCGGTTCCAAGCTCGCCCGTAGTCCGTCAAGATGCCTTGTGCGTTCAACCCGGCGGCAATCTCGGACTCCATTTTACCGTCCGTGATGAATTCCTGATAAATCCGCCGCACGATGGCAACCTCCTCCTCCGGCCCGGCCACCAGCACCACGCGATCCGTCTGGATGCTCTTTTGTTCGCCCATTTTCAACTCGCCTTTTTTCACGCCGTTGGCGTCCACCAACACCCGGCGCAGCCCGTAGCCCGCCGCGCCGCCCTGCCGGAATCCAAGTTTCACCAACCGGCACGCGCCTTGAAAAACCTTCGTGGAAAGTTCCCGGCTGTATTCGCCCGCCATCGTCCGCTTGATGCCTTTGACGATGGTGGAAATCGGGCTGCCGTCATTTTCAAATTGTTCCGCGCAGTAGTGGACCGCCACGCCCGCCTGCCGGCAGATGTATTCGTAATAGGCGCTTTCGTCGGCATCTTGAAATCGGCCCCACCGGCTCACGTCATAAACCAGAATGGATTTGTAATGCGCCTTGCCCTCATGCACTTCCCGGATCATTTGTCCCAGCGAACCACGCCCTTTGATGTTTAGCCCGCTTTTCCCGTCGTCCGAATACTCCTTTACGATTTCCATGCCCGCGTTTCTTGGCATATTCGCGAATCACGTCCATCTGGTTGCTCGTGGAATATTGCTGGTGCTCCGTGGACATCCGCACATACACCGCCGCGCTGTTCAACCACTCGTCGGGGTTGGCACCGGGCGCCCGGTGGGGCTGGAATGGGTTGTCGTCGGCCGGTGACGGTTCGTTGGGAACATCCTGGCTCATGGCTTCCCGCCGCCTTTCAACACCGTCCGAATACGCCATTACGATCTCCAGTCCACGCCGCTTGGCATACTTGCGAATCACAGTCATCTGCCGGGCAATCGAAAATTGCGGATGCTTTGACGACCGGCGCGCGTAAGCGGCGGCGCGCTTCGGTTTTGGTTTTGACGCCTCTTGCTCATGGCGCGTGCTGGAGGTTGTAATTCATGGGTTCGATATTCCTCCCAGCCAAAAGCTGGAAAGCATTGCTCCATGATGGCAGAAGGGTGCGAGTGGCCACGATGAAATCTATGTAGCGCAATTTAGCTTCGGTGGAATACGGGGAATTGTGCGCTTCCAGTAAAACGGATGCGCGCTTGCGCCACGCCCGGACTCGCTCCACTTCAGCCGGCCCGCCCCATAATTTCCAGGTTCGCTGGTTTTGCCTGCCACTGTTTTTGGCTGCAGATCTTGCTGGCTTTGCGGCAACGTGCCCGCTTGCAGAATCGTTGGTGATGGTGATTGCGGGGATCGGTGGCAAACCACTTTTTGCAGCATTGGCATTTCCGGTGATGGTGTTTCATATAAAACACCACCGAAAGCCCCTATACTGGCACAACTAAAAAATTAAAACGCGATCATCCGTCATGGGAAAATTCGGAACAAGAATGCCGGTTGGATTTTGCATCCGCACACCGAGCGTGCCTCGTGCCTCCATTATATGGCTCGCTCACGCCGTCAAGGTAGTGAACGCCCTGCTACCCGTCGCCTCCACCTTGACCGCGTTCGCTTCGCCACGGGATGGCACTTAGGAATCACGCTCGGAGTCTGCATGTCTGGTTTGGGGAATTTTTGCCGAATTGGCCGACAACGCAAGAATTGATGTCTTTCCTATTGAGCAGCGCGGCGAACAATGCACCGTTCGCCGCGCTGCTCAATGGTAAACGCCCTGTCAAGAGTGCGGCGGGCCACAGGTCTTGCTTCAAAAGCCTGTTTTTCTTGTTAAAAAAACAGGGTTGTTTTTTTAACACGTTTGGCGCACATTTGAAGCCGTGAATCTGACACAAGCCATCACCAGACGTATCCGGCAACACGGGCAGCCGTGGGTGTTCACGCCCAAGGATTTTCTTGATCTCGGCACACCGCACGCCGTGGGCATGACATTATTGCGGCTGGTGCGCGAACGGCAGCATCCGGCGGTTGGCGCGAGGGCTTTACGATTGTCCCAAGACCCATCCGGTGCTTGGCTTGTTGTCGCCCCCGGTGGAATCAATTGCCGAAGCGTTGGCTGGTCGTGATGGAACGCGCGTTCAGGCTTCCGGTGCTTACGCGGCAAATTTGTTGCATTTGTCGGAACAAGTGCCCGCCAAAATCGTGTATCACACTGACGGCGCTTCGCGCCAGGTGCGCGTGGGCCGGCAGACCATCATCTTGAAAAACACCGCACCGAGCCGCCTGCGCGCCCATGACCGCATGAGCGGGCTGGTGATTCAGGCATTGCGTTACTTGGGCAAGACGCACATCACAGAAGACCGCGTGAAACAATTGCACAAGCTCCTGTCACCAAAAGACCGGCGGCAGTTGCTCAAGGATTTGCCGTCCGCCCCGGTGTGGATGCACCCGCATCTGCGCACCATCGGCGTGAAGGAGTCCCGGCGATGAGCACGTTTGCCGCACTTTCCGTGAAAGAGCGCGCCGCTTTTGTGCGCGAGGCGTCCGCCCGGCTCGACGTGCAGCCGGTGATCGTTGAAAAAGATTTTTGGGTGTGCTGGATGTTGCAGCAGATTTTTCAATCGTCACCGGCGGGCACGCATCTGGTGTTCAAAGGCGGCACTTCGTTGTCCAAAGTGTTTGACGCGATAAAAAGATTTTCCGAAGACATTGACCTTTCAATTTCACCCGAACTTTTGGGCTGGAAAGAATCGGAACTGGACGACGCACCAACACCGACTCAACGGCGCAAGCGATCCGAAAAATTGGAAGCCGCTTGTATCGCCAAGGTGCAGGAACATTTTCAGCAGGAACTTGAAAAGAGCGTCAAGGCCGTGCTGGGGAAAAAGCCGGATAGCGGAAAATGGTTGAGCTACCAACTGGATACCACATCCAAATCTCCGGTGTTGCTGTTTAATTATCCCAGCGCACTGCCACCAGTGGGCGGCTATATCCAGCCATTCGTGAAAGTGGAATTCGGTTCGCTGACAGATCAACGGCCCACTGGAGTTCATGTGGTTAAACCGCTGCTTGCAGAGGTGATTAAATCAAACTTTGATGATTTTCAAGTTGAGGTGGTGGCATTGGAGGTGGAGCGGACGTTTTGGGAAAAGGCGACCATCCTGCACGCGGAGCATTATCGTCCCGCCAACCAATCCATTCGTGAAAGATTCGCGCGCCACTACGCAGACGTGGCAGCACTTTGGGAACACCCGGCGCGTGCGGCAGCGTTGGCTCGACTAGATTTGCTGGAGCGTGTGGTGAAACATAAGAGCCGGTTTTTTGCGTCCAGTTGGGCAAATTATGAAACCGCCAAACCCGGCAGTTTCAAATTGCTCCCGCCTTCCCATCGCGAAGCGGATTTGGAGCGGGATTACGACGGGATGCAGACAATGTTTTTGGCCAAGCCACCAAGTTTCAGTGCAAGTGTTGCGAGTGTTGGGCGAAGCCGAACGCGAAATCAATGACATCTGATCGAAATTTCGGCGAAAAAAGTGCCAGCAAAAGTGCCAGCACGGACCCTTTTAACAGGGTAAAAACCGAGTAAAAAAAGATATGGCCGGATTTGGGTTGACAATTAACGCAACTCGTTTATAGTCAAACAGTCAGCGATGCCATAGACAATTGATTTCGAGTGGCTTGTGGAAGGCGAGACTGCGTCCGATTCCGACCCTCGCCTCCAATTCTAACTGCGTGTGCAGCAACGGTTTAGGAGGTGAGGGTGTCCGCAACGGACACCAAAACGGACACCAATTTTCCAATCCGTAGAACCAGCGTATACCGGCGTTATACTCGCCGCTTACTCGCTAACTACTCGGATTCGGCCTCAGTTATTCTCGCGGTTGCGTGAAAGAACTATGAAAACACGTTACCGCCTCATCTGCCGGGGCATCCGTGGCGGAAGTTCTACTGCGTGGACAACAACACCGGCAAACGCACCAGCCTCGGCACCACCAACGCGGACGATGCCCGGCAGATCGTCGAAGCCAAGAACAACTCCGAACGCCAGCCGGTGCTGAATCTGCAAATCGCCAAGGCGTATCTGGCCGGCAGCGACAACGGCATCACCACGCGCACCTGGCAGCACGCCATTGAAGCCTCGACCAACACCAAACAGGCGAGAACCAGCACCGCTGGAAAACGGCCGCCAAGGACAAGGCGTTTGTCCCGTTGCTGCCGCGCGTCATCATTGAAACGCCGGGCGAACTGCTTTTGAAAGTGCTGCAAATCGGCACGGTTTCCACCAATGTCTTTCTGCGCCGGTTGCACAACTTCTGCGTGGACATGAACTGGCTGCCGTGGCCGCTGATTCCGAAACGGCAATGGCCCGCCGTGCAGTTACAAGGAGAAACGCGCCATCACGCTGGAGGAACATCAGCAGATCGTCGCCGCCGAAGTGAACCCGGAACGCAAAGCGTTCTACCAACTGTGCTGGCATCTGGGCGGCAGTCAGGGCGACATCGCCAGCTTGAAGGGCGAGGACGTGGACTGGACGACCAACACCGTGAGCTTCACCCGCAAGAAAGACCGGCGTGCCGGTCATCGTCCATCTGGGCACGGAAGCCTTGAACCTCTTGAAAGACCTGCCCGCGGAGGGCCTGCTGTTTCCCGTATCTGGCAACCGTGCGGGCCGGCGACCGCGCCACGGAATTCAACCAGCGCTGCCGCCAGCTTGGCATCAAAGGCGTGACGTTGCACAGCTACCGCTATGCTTGGGCGGAACGCGCCAAGACCGCCGGCTATCCCGAACGGTTCGCGAGGAGAACTTGGGCCACAACAGCAAGGCGGTGCATCGCGCCTACGCGAAACGGGCGCTGATGAAAATTCCTTCGCTTGAGGACTACGAAGAACGCGCCACCGTGAAGGTCGAATCAGCCGCGTAAGTGCTGCCGCCGCCCACCACACGCGACTGGCTGGACTGGGAGCGGTTCAGCCGGTTTGCTTCATTGGGGACTCTGCGTCCGTCCCCAAACCCCTGCCGCCGGAGGCGTTGCCTCCGGACTCCATCTTCCGCTCGCGCTGGCCGGAACGCTGGCGCGCCCTTTCCCCGAGGTGGAAAGGTAAATGTGCCTGATAACTTGGGGGATTACGAACAGCAAACGGCTTGATTGGCCGGCGAACCAAAACCATTCACCGGACGAATCTTCTTAATGGCATTCTTTTTCTGCCAATACTGATTGATGGCGTTGGTGGCTTTGGCGAGCCAGGCCCGGTCGTCGGCCAGTGCAATCAATTCGGATGCGGCGAAATACTTGACGCCGCAGGGCGTCGGATTGCCCAGCGGCTTGAGCAACCGGGCATTGACCAGCGTCGGAATATCATGCGGCTGGCAGTTGAGCACCCAGGCGGCCTGTTCCGCCGTCAGGCGGGCCGGCAGCCGGCCCAACAGCCGCAAAAATTGATGTTGCTCCTCATTCATTCGATCACCAGTTTGAAATCCTTGAACGCCGGATGCCGCTGGCCCAACAGCTTCACATTCCACCAGGCACTTTCCTTCGTGACATACTTGGCGCAGTAATCGGCAACATCATCCCGGCTGTTCACCGGCTCGATCCGCGCCCGGCCGTAACGGTGAAACCACTTTTCCCAAATCTCCGTTCGCCGCATTTGTTCCTGCAATCGCACCACAGCGCATGGACATGGATAGCCATCCCGCCCGGGATTCTGTTCCAGCGCGTAGAAATACGACACGCCCCGCATTTCCGCGCGCATGAATTTTTCGTAACACCGCTCGCGCGGACCACATCGACGCCTCCCACGCGAACGTCATGTGGGCAATCACCTGCCACGGGGCCAGCGAGTGAACCCAATCACCCATCTCCACCGCCAACTGCGCCGCTTTTAGCCGTCATTCCGGCTCAATGTTTCTCGCATTGTTCATATCTGACCTGACTCTCTCCGCGTCTGGACACACCTCTCGGACAAGGATGGGTTGGCGGGGCGCGCGCTTCGCGCGTGCCCCCGCCAATCCCTTCCCTTGGGGTCGCCATGCGTGACCACAATACGACCTACTCCAAGGGCAGCACCGAACCGGCACGAATGATGACGCCGTTCTTGGCGTCAAACGTGTTCGGCTCCATCAGATCGAACTCGACCACCAATTTCTGTCCGTCCTTGAACTGGCACGGACATTCCTTGGCGGCCTGCTCGACCGTCTGGACGCTGCGCGGACACCACACTTGAACGGTGGGCGCCTTCCCGTCGGCACATTGAACTTCGTAAAGGTTCACGATGCCGACGACCTTCTTTGCCTTGTTCTGACTTCCTTGTAGTGATGCGCTACAAACTTGGCGATGACCACGCGGCGGCCCGCCAGGAAGTTTTCAACTGCTTCTGTCTGTTTCATTTGATTTCCTTTGGCTTACTGCGCGACAGGCGACGCCACGGCCTTCGCCGTTGGATCACAACGATTTGTCCGGTGATTGCACCATCCACGCTGGACAGGCGGGTGGAGCAGCCGTCAGACGCCTTGCGACGCTCTGACGGCTTGTTGGTGTGAAGTATTGAATTCACGCCAGAAGAATGACGTGAATTTGAAACGCCGGGAACTTGCCAACTCGACAACTTGACAAACGTCAAGTCACTGAAGAATTACACTGGCCTTTTTGGGAAGCTTGCAGCGTTTTTCCAACCGCTCAATGATTGAAGACAGCAATACATGCCGTGCCCCAAGAAAGGGAAAAGATTCCAGTTTTCCCTCGTTCAACAACTCCGTGACCCGCTGGCGGGACACGCCCAAAATCGCCGCCGCTTCTCCCGGCGCGACCCAGGGCTTCATTCCCACCAATTGTTTCAGATCAGCAAGATTCATGGTTTACGCTTAACGCAGACGATGTTCCAGAAACGGCATGGCCTTCTGCCGAATTTCCCAATCAATCACATACCATTTGTTTCGCAAAACGCGGGCGGCTTGAGCCACTTCCTCCCTGACCAATGCCTTTACGACGGCCTTGAGCACCGGATTTTCAACCTTCTTTAATAAATATTGCCTCCGGAACAGAAAATCCCTCATTGGAACCCGGTCTTCCTTCTGGAACACACGCGCGGCCGGCTCGATCATGTCAAAGTAGAGATTCCAGTTCTTGGCGGGGTCTTTAAGCGCCTTGTTGATGGTCACGCCGCTCAATTTGATGCCCTGTTCCGTTTCCAGGAACTGGCTGATCGCCTTGGCGCTCATGCGCTCGGAGGCGCCAAAGATAAACGGGAACAATTCCACGACCAACCCGCGCCGGGCGGTGAATTCCGCCGCCTTGGAGTGCGCCAGAAGTTTGGGGCCGATCCCGTCCAGGTCCGCTTCGATAGATGATTTAGTTGTCATACTTACCTATGTTTCACAAATTATCCACATTCGTCAAGAACAAAAATCGCGTTATTTTACTGTGACCAAACCCAGCCGCCTCCCTTCCGCGTCAATCCGGCCTCCGTTCCGCTTGTGTGCCCGTTCCGTCGCGTTGAATTTGCACCCGCCCCCGCGCCAGACTTTCAGCCAACGGAGAAGGCCCCGTAAGCTGAAAGACTGGCTTGCCCCAAAACGCCCCACGCGACCGAACGGCACAAAGCTTCTCTCCGCCCGGCTTGCCGCTCCATTCCGGCAGCCAGGTTTCGTCACTCTGCCGAATTGATCAGCGCGACCAAAGCGCCGTTGCCATTCTCCGTTGCTCTCCGAATCGCACCGCCGCTTTCGTCGCGATAGGCTGCCAAAGCTGACACGCAGCGCGGAACCCGGCACGATGACCACGAACAGAAATGGAACAAGAGCAACATTTCTTGTCATCTTGATGAAATGGTTTGACTTATCCAGGGGGGGGGTGATAGAAGTTCATTAGTTTCGCCGCGCGTGTCCATTTGTCCGGGGCGTGGGGAAAATGTCAATGAAAGCAGACGGGCAGCGGATGGCACGCCAACGACTGATGCGTTTCTCAAGCCGGCGGGGAGGAAGCAGACTTTCATCGGCGGACCTATTGCCGCCCTTCTTCTCATTCTCATTCTCAAAAATCAGCAGAAAGGTATCCATGAAAACTTCTTGCTTGGCCATCATGTTATTGGCCTCGGCAATTTGGAACTCGCGCGGCGACATAAACCCGCCGGTCTATATTCAGACCAACGGCTTGAACGTCATCGTCCGTTCGCCGGCTTTTCCTTACACCAATCACACCGCGCGCCCATTTTCCGGCCATCCCTCCCCTCATTTCACGCCGCTGTCCGTCTCCAATCGCCCCGCCGGTCCCGCGGCGTTGGGTGGCGCCTCGCAAGCAAGTCTCCGGCGGATGCAGGTGTTCTCCGACAGCGCCCGGTCCGCCTTCGGTCGGCACAAGGTCGGTTTTGCCGGCAGCCTGGCCGGGGCACGGGCCGTGACCATCACCACGCCGGACAATCGCAACCTCTCCTTCCAGCCGTTCTTGGTGGCCTATTACGATACTGCCAGCGGCCAGACCGTGCCGCTGGCCGAAATCCGGGATTGCGGCGGCACTGTCCAATGGCCGGCCCAGGTGATCTACAGCAGCGCCTTCAGCGGCCTGAACGCGGACGTGCAATATATTTGCACCGCCAATTCGCTGGAACAAAACATCATTCTTCGTCAGCGCCCGCCCTTGCCGGAAACTTTCGGATTGAATCCGGCCACGACGCGTTTGGAGGTCTGGACAGAATGGTTTGACACCCCGCCGGTGCGGACTCAGCAAAGCGCCATTGCCCTGCGTCCGGGAGCCACGGGCGCGAACGCCGTCATCGCCACCGATACCGCGCCGGATTTCAAAACGATGAAAATTGTGAGGGGGCGGGCATTCAACCTGAATGGATCTTCTGGTTCAGTTCCGGTGGCCAAGGAATGGGCGGAAGTCGGCGGTGAAAAGTTTCTGCTGGAAGCAGTGGACTACCTGGCCATTGAACCCAATCTGGAAACCTTGACCGCCGCTGTCACGCCGGCCATCAAAAAGACCTATGCCAGTCGCGAACAAACCATCTAAACGCTGGCAGCCAGTGTGAGCAAGCCGGACAAAAGCCCCACGATGCAACTGGCCCGCACCGACGCCGGACCGGGCAAGGGCGTCGTCTTGGACTTTACCATCATTGACTCCGTCCCGCTGCCAGCGGGAGCGGTGGAATGGTGGCCTGCGGGCGGCAATGCCAACGATATTATTGGCGGGAAAAACGGAACGCTGATGAATGGCGCGATCTTTGCCGCCGGTGAAGTCGGCCAGGGGTTCGGCGTGGACGGCGTGAGTTCGTATGTGAAAATTCCCTCGTCCATTGATCCGACCGGCCCCTTCACCGTCGAGTTTTGGATGAAGGCCGACCCGAATAATCCGATGACCACCATGCAGGGACTGGTGACGGGCGATTTTTACGGCATTGAAATCTCGCCGGGCTGGGGCGGCAACAACGGGGTCAATTTCTTCATCAGCCCCAATGGCGGCTCGACTTGGAACATGACTTCCACGCCCAATGGCGGCGGGGCGGTGGTGTCCGCCGGCGACTGGCACCACATCGCGGGCACTTACAACGGAACCAACATGCAATTGTTCATTGACGGCCAGGCTTGGGGCAATCCAATCGCGTCAGGCCACGCCTCGCCGACCCGGCAGGGCAGATTTTTGACCTTTGGCTCCGAAGAAGGCAGAGACTGTCCGGGCCGGTTTTTCAACGGCATCCTTGACGAAGTGACGATTTACAACCGGGCGTTGTCGCCGTCCGAGATTCAATCCATTTACATTGCGGGCGGGGCAGGCAAGGACAATCCGGATTGTGTGACCCCGCCGGCCAACGCCGTCGGCTGGTGGGCGGGCGACGGCAGGGCTGACGACCTCATCGGTATCAACGACGGCGCGTTGCAGGGCAACGCCACCTACAGTTCCGGCGAAGTTGGACAGGCGTTTGATCTCGATGGCGACAACAGTTTATCCAGCTACGTGCAAGTGCCGGACAACGACGCGTGGGCGTTTGGGAACAATGACTTCACGATTGAAGGCTGGGTCAACCTGCGCAATCTGGACGAAAATCAATGGTGGAATTATCCCGATGCGGTGTTGGTGGCCAATGATGAAGGCGGCGGCAACGTCAACAAGTGGATTTTTGGTTTGTTCGACGGAACACTGACCCTGTTGCTGGATGATCCGGTTCATGGGTCGGTGGCCATCGGGCGGGCGGCCTTCAATCCGGACCTGAACACGTGGTATCACGTGGCGTTGACGCGCCAGGGGACAACCTTTACGACCTACGTGAACGGAGTTCCCATCGGCACGGACACGAGCAGCGCCACCGTGCCCGATGCCAACGGCCCGTTGACCATCGGGCAGGCGGAAGGGATTGGTTTTGTGGACGGCCAGATTGATGAAATGACCATTTACAGCCGGGCGTTGTCCGGCTCGGAAATCAGCGCGATCTATTCCGCCGGCGGCGCGGGCAAGTGCAAGACCGACGTGAACGCCAATGGGATCCCTGACGCGTGGGAATGGAAATACTTCGGGAACCTGATCCAGACCGATCCGGCCAGCACCAGCTATGACGGCATCAACACCATCCTGTATGATTATCAAAACGGCGTTGATCCGAACGTAATTACGTTTTCCCTATCCTCAACGAATTACTACCTCAATACAAACTTCGCATCGGTGCAGGTGAGCGTATCGGGCGGCGTGCCGTCGCATCAGGCCATTTTGGTCAACAGCACCAATTTTGCCGGGGCGGCTTGGAGCGGTTACACCACCTCAAACCTCACGGTGAATCTCGGCAGCCTGAATGAGGGCGATTATGCCGTGTGGGTGGGATTGAAGGGCTTGCCGGACGACGCCACGCAAACGTGGCAAGAGATTGATTTCACCATTGACACCACGCCGCCGCTGCTGGTGATCACCAATCCGGCGACGGCCACGGTGGGCGTCCCGCTGGTGCAGGTGCAGGGATACGCGGACGAGCAATTGGCGTCACTCACCTTTGACGTGAGCAACGCCACCGGCGTGGTGACCGGGCAGGAAGGCACCGTGATGAGCCAGGATTTCGACACAAACATATGGCAATTCACGACGAATTATTTCCAGTGCTTCGACATCACGCTGGCTGAAGGGACGAACCTCGTCACGCTCCACGCGACGGACTATGCGGGCAACACGACGAACAGCAATCTGCTGCTCAATCTGGATTTTTCCATCCGGACCAATCCGCCGGTGGTGCAATTGACCTGGCCGCAGGACGGCATGAAAGTTAGCGGCGCGAATTTCACGCTGGACGGTTTTGTGGACGACCCGACGGCGGACATTGCCGCGCAAATCGTGGACGCGAACGGGCACACCAACGCGGTGAGCGGCGTGGTGGAGCGGAACGGGGCGGTTTTGGGTGGACAACCTGCCGTTGGGCGCCGGAAATAATCTATTGACTTTGACCGTCACCGATGCGGCGGGGCACCCTTGGACGACGAATATCACCGTGGTTCAAAGCGCCGTGACACTGACCATAAACGCGCTTGCAGACCCGAATCAATTGTGGCAGCCGGCGGTGAACTTGACTGGCACCATTTCAGGTTCAGGTTATATGCTGTGAGTGTGAACGGCATTTCAGCAACAATAGACGGAACCTCCTGGAGCGCGGCCAACGTACCAGTGACTCCCGGCGGGCGTGGCGTGTTTTACCGCCATGGCGACGGGGAGCGGCCAGACACTGGCCAACACCAAGTCCAGCCCGGCCAAGCCCGATACGATCGGCTTGGTTGTCTGGCATGATGAGCAAACGATGCACCAAACCGATGACAACCTGACCAAGACGTGGCACCAGAGCCCGGGAGGGTTTCTCGCAGCTACCAATGAAACTTGGCTGACCAACGACCTGAGCCAGCACTGGGATTATGGTTTTGGCGGCACCTCCAAGGGCACTCAAAACCAGTATGTAGTGGGTGCCCATGCGCAGTGGGATCAGCCTTCAAGCACTTGGATATGGCTTTGGAATGACGGTTTGCCTTTACGGACAGGCTATTCAGTCGAGTGGCAGTTTTCACCGTTGGATCTCAATCCTTACGATTATGGGAATACGGCGTTCAGGACGGTGACGGGGGACGACTTCAGTGGGTTGTGCAAGCAATTGGGCTACGAGTATTGCAAAGTCCAGAACAACTATGACACGCGCACCGTGACCTATCACGAGGATTTCTATGCTGGTCCCGAATGGTTCGAAACGGTTGATCACCACACTTACAGACGTCACGCGCACACCGAGGTAAGGTTGTTGAGCGGGGGCCGGGCGATTCCCAAGCTATACATTCTCCATCAGATCACGGGATGGGTGAAGGACGTGATTCCGGCCTTGGGCATCGAAGCCCAGCCGCTAGGTCTGCCCTCGCCGCCATACCCGTTATCATTTCCGTCGGATGATAACCATTTTTGGCCGCCTACGCCCACAGCCTTGGCTTTGGAACCGAATGTGCCAAACAAGCAGGTGCATATCGGCGGTTTGGGCACACTGCATGACGACCCGAATTTTCCGATGTCAACTGACCCGTATATTTGGCCGAACAGTCCTCAATTGGGATCGCTTTATTGCGTTAGAGTGGCGGGCGCTGGTCCGATTGATGCCACGCCCACGGTCAAGGGACATGAGTTCTACACCTTCCGCATCTACCAGCAGCGGGTCATGCCCAATGCACACCTGTCAGTAAATGGCGGCGGAACCAGCCCGGATCAACCGTTTCGTTTTTGGGTGAATGACGTCAGCTACAGCGGCGATATCATCAGCAGAGGCCAGGACGTTCCGGGTAGCGGCGGCAATGGTTCCAGCGGCCAGGTCAATGGGCGTGTTGACGTTGTTAACTTCTTCCCGGTGGAGATGCATATTGGCGTTCCCAACATCATGCCGCCTGACTTGATTCGATACCGACTGAAAGGCAAGGGGCTATATTATACCTACACTGACAAAACGCCGGACAATGACAATTATTATTTGACCGACGACGCAACTAGCGGCTACCAGGGTTACGGAATGGATCTACGGTCTCCCGTTTATAGCGCACCGACAACCTGGGCCAACGGAAAAATCGATTTCAATGCGACTTTCACGAACATGCTGTTTCTTCAACACAATGGCGAGGGCGTGGTGCTGATGACCGCGTCGAAGCCGGTGGATCCCGATTCGCCGCTCCAACTACAGGCGTATTGGCATAATTACTTGATTTATTCAACAAACCTGTATTTAAGCATCAGCAGCGTCGAGGACATGTATCGCACGGTGAATCTGCGCGGTGGTTATTCGGGCATTCCCAGCCAACCGCCGAATAACCTTGACGTCCCGAACGGGAGAATGTTTGTTTTTGTCCACGGCTACAATGTGAACTCGACGGATTCCAGGGGCTGGAACGCGGAAATGTTCAAACGGCTTTATTGGTCGGGCTACCATGGAATGTTCACCGGAGTGGATTGGCAGGGGGATGACGGGCAAATTCCGCTTTTCGGCATAACTCCGGATTATTACAATAATGTTGTTCACGCTTTTGACACGGCGCAATACTTTGCCATGATGATGCGCGATTTACCCGGCGAGAAATATGTGGCGGCCCACAGCCTTGGTAACATGGTGGTGTCCAGCGCTATTGAGGATTGGAGTCAGGTTTCTCCGGTGGCGTTTCAGGCAAATGGCTATTTTATGATAGACGCGGCGGTGGCATTGGAAGCTTATAATGCGGTGTTTTTTGACACCGCTCCAATGACGCACCCTGACTGGTCATCTTATCAGGATCGCTTGAAGGCGAGTTATTGGTTTCAATTGTTCGGTCCGGGATATGGCTTTCAAAACGATGGAAGATTTGACCTGACGTGGCAAGACCGATTTATGGATGTTCCGAGCCTCGTCAACGTCCAAAACTATTATTCTTCGACCGAAGATGTATTGACCAACGCCGACGGCCAAATGCATTCCATTACCTCGCAGGACTTTTGTTGGGTGAATCAGGAAATGCGAAAAGGAAGCTACTTGGCACAATTTCTTTTTGGCAGCGACGCCGGATGGGGGTTCGGCTCACGTGGCATGCTGGCACCAAATGACGCGGCAGCATTGACGGATGATCAACTGCGCGCGAATTCATTTTTTCAATCATTTTCAGATGTCAAATTGTATGACCCCTACCTGGGAAGTGGCGAAGCAGCGACACCAATTGTCCGGGAGCACGTTTTGGCCTTTGGAATTCCCGCCCTGTCAAACGCGGCCGGAGGGCCGGATGGGGCATACTTAAGTGGACTCGATATGAGTGGGACCAAAGGGCTTTATATAAAAGGTCTTTGGCCTCGCGATACTGACCGATGGCTCCATAGCGACATCAAAAATATTGCTTATCCATTTAACCACGCGGTTTTTGACAGCATTGCTGGAGGTCTCACATGGTAAAATCCAATTTGTTTACTACAATCTTAATATCTACAATCGCATGTTTGGCGCTCCAAGCGAAGGAAGGGCGTGTTACTGTTCATGTGGTTGACGAGAGCGGCAATCCAATCCCTGGCATTGAAGTAGTCGCCCAGTTTGACAATGCACTTGGGCCAGGTGAGGGATGGGGAACAGGGAAACCAACTCAAGTCAAAAGCGTTACTGGGAAAAATGGGGTTTGTGTTCTTACGGGAAGCGGAAACCTGCCGTCTGTTGGTATTGGAATAACTGATAATAACCCATATTACGGCAACACTGCTGGTATTTCTTTTACAAACCCTTCTGCCAGTTCATTCGGTCGCTGGCAACCGTGGAATCCGACGGTAAATATTATCCTGCAAAAAGTAGGGATTCGACTGCCAATGTATGCCAAGAGAGTTTGGCAGACAAAAATACCAATTCAAGGAAAGCCCGTCGGCTATGACTTGATGGCCGGTGATTGGGTGGATCCCAATGGGAAAGGCCGTATTGCTGACCTGCTGTTCACTTTTACCAAGAAAACAAATGGTGTCGTCCTGACAGACCTCGGGCGCATAGAGCGTCCGCTGTATGACAATTCGTTAACCATATCCTTTCCGAATGATGGAGACGGCATACAGTCCGTGGCCGCGACAGGCGGCGCGCTGCGGTTGCCTCGGGAAACGCCGACAAACGGATATCGTCCGGAGTTGGTCAAACATGATTTTGCCAGTGCGACCAACTTCATGAGTGGGTCTTTGCGGGTAACTCGTGTTGTCCCGCACCTGGGCTTCGACCGGAACGCGAATTACTTCTTCCGGGTTCGGTTCCAAGACCGATGAGAAGGGAAACGTCACCAACGCTCTGTATGGCAAAATATACGGGGATTTTAACGGCAATTTTACCGCCGATTTCCGCCAAGGCCGAATAGGATTCACCTACTACCTCAATCCCACGGCGAATTCGCGGAACATGGAATTTGATCCCAGACAAAACCTGTTCACCAACCTGCCACCGCTTGAGAGAGTGACTGCACCTTGAATTCGCGTTTCCATTTCTGTGCGAAACTGCCGGGCTTTCAATTCCCCTTTGCAAGACGACGCCTTGAAACCCGCCAGACTCGCGCTCGCCCCAATTTTGCCGGAGACTGCGGAAAGTTGTCACTGCCGGGATAAAGACCGTGGCCCGTCCGTGACAATTTTCCGCAGACTCCGGACAGATTAAAACCACGGCTCACGAGGTTAGAATGTCAGGTTGTTTGTCTTCGCCTTTTTTACGCCCGCCGTCACCCCACCGTTTGCTGCTCACTGGTCCGACACCGAGCCGATAATTGGTAGCGAGATCCAAAACCGCGCCAGCGTCTCCCACTTCTCCCTCTTCGCCACTGTCACGGTTTTAGCTTTCGCTGGATCGTTGAGTGCGCTTCCGCGCACGGCTCGCTGTCTCCCCAACCTGTGAAGCGAGCAGCAAACGGCAGGGTGACGGACAGCGGTTTCAAAAAAAAGCTCATGAAAACAACAAATCAAATTGAAGCGTCAGCACCGGCGAATGTCCGGCCATCGTCGGTTTCAAAACACCAAGTTAATCGCGGCCTGTCCACGGAAACGGTCTTGAACTACTTGCGGACACGGTTGCCGAGGCAATATGAAGTTGCCGAGGTTGTCGGCAAATGGGTTTGGCTGGATGTTTCACCCGCTCGCAAGCCCGGTCTGGCCAGTTTGCTTTGGGCTTTGGGCTTCCACTGGAATCAGCGGCGCGGCGTCTGGCAGCATCCGTGCGGCAGGTTCAACCCGTTCGGCATCCATCCCGCCGACCCGCGCGCCAAGTATCGCTCCTATTTTCCCGCCGACGTTTTACCGGCTTGACAACGGACACCAAAACGGACACCAAAAGAGTAAAAACGGGTATAGTCTGGTAAAGGCGATTATACTTGAGTAGCCAATAAAATCAGGCATATTTAATGAGCAAACGCGGTGGAAATTGGCCGATTCCGACCCTCGCCTCCATTGGAAACTTCGGGTAAATCAAGAGTCATTTACATAACAAAACAAATTCCATTCGCGTCGCTCTTCAATTCCAAGCCTTATTGCCCGCCAATTTCGCCGCCTGCGTGGCAGAATGCCCGGGTCTCAGGTGACCATACACCTTCCCGATCAGTATGCCGCCATCGCGGTGACCGACCCAGACCGCAATCGTCATAAAATCGATTCCCGCCATCACACAATGGCTGATAAAATAATGTCGCGTGTGGTGGAAACCGATGTCCCTGTCAGTCCCGAAGATGCCCATTTTTTTACGGACCTTGATCCACGTCTGCTTGAATGTCTCGGTGTGTTCCTGCGGATTCAGTTTCGCCGGGAACAGGAACGGTGACGTGGGGTCGCGACGTTTTTTCATTTCCTTCAAATGTTTTTCCAGTTTCGGAAAGAAGTCGATAAACCTCGGCTCACCGGCTTCCTGCGATCCCCCACCCCTCTTGCCGCCCGGGAATTCAAACTGCCGCCGGTCCCAATGCACATGTTTGTCCCATTCGATGGCCAGGGTCTCTTTTTCACGGCCGCCGGTCAGCGACAGCGTCTTGAGATAATCTGAGAACAACTCGCCGCGATTCGGACATTCGTCCACGGCGGTTTTGCAGAGCGTATTCAGCTCCTCGGTTTCAATCAGTCGCACCTTGGCCGGCTTTTTCGCCAGATTTTCCCACTCCAATTGAAATGGATTTTTCCCCAGCCATTTTTCACGCAAGCAGACGTCAATCACATGGCCTAGCGCCATGATATCAAGGTCGACAGTCCGACCACAGACACTGCGCCTTATTTTTCTTTCCGGTTTTCCCGGATCTGCGGGTATGAATTTTTGTGCCAGTTTTGCCTTTTTTGCCGGGTTCTGCCGCCACTTTGCGTAGTCAGTCCGAAACTTATCATCGAGCGAGTCCAAGGCACGCCTCCCCCCAAATTCGGAAAGTATCTTCAATCCCGAATTCTCACGTTCTGTCGTTTTGGGATCCTTCTTTTTCAGGTCGTCCCGATCCTCTTTGTATAGTTCAATGGCTTGGTCCAAGGTTTTGGTGCCCGGCTTGACCTGTTCGGGCGCCGGCTCATCCGCCGGCCGTTTCAGCTTCCCGGCACGCTGCTGCGCCTTCAGTACTTGCTGCTCTGTGACGGCTTGGGGTACAGTGGTCGCATGATCGAGCTTGAACCGAATCGGCGTGCCATCGACGTTGAGCTGGGCGTAAAAAATGCCGTTGCGCTCCCACAGCCCGCGCACACGGCGCTTGCGCTCGTTGAAGACTTTGTTCCATGTGTTCGTTTTACGCCGCGGGGCCTTTTCAGCCTCGGCGATCGTTCCGTCACGACGCGATTCAGTGCGTTTCATTTTGGGAAAGTAGGACAAAAAGTAGGACACAGTCAAATGCTAATTTTTGGCCGTTTGGCAAAAATGCTTAAACGCATTGTAAATAAAGGGTATAATCACACTTTGCCGGTGTGGCGAAATGGCAGACGCACAGGACTTAAAATCCTGGGACAGTAAAAAGTCGTGTGGGTTCGAGTCCCACCACCGGCACCAACTTGAAAAATGTCAATAAATACGGCACTTTTAGAGGTATCAAGCCAGAGATTCTGCCTTCGGGGTAACGTCACGGGGTAACGTGTCTGCCCGTGTTTATCGTGTTTGACAAATCCGGCGAGTGAACACAGATTGTGTGCGTGCGGATTATTAAGGAAAGCACGCTGGCCGCTTTTGCCGTCAGCTACCCGCAGGCCGCAACCGGGTTGGCTGTCTGGCGGCGAATCATGCGGCAGGAGCAATTCCGGCATTTTGCCGACTTGCGCCAGTGCTTTCGTGCGGCGGATCAGGTGCGTGTGGCCAGCGGCAATCCGGTCGTGGTGTTCAACGTATGCGGCAACACCTATCGGCTGATTTGCGCCATCCATTACGACACCGGCAAGGTGTTCCTGCTCCGCTTCCTGACGCACGCGGAATACGACAAAGACCGATGGAAAACTGAATTATGAAAACACTGACGCAACCGCAAACCCGGCATTTTGCCAGTCACGCGGACATTCCCAAGACCTACCGTGAATTGTGCCAGGCTTACCTGCCGCGCCCAATTCACGACGACGCGCAGGACGAGGAAGCCACGGCCATGATGAACGCGCTCGCGGTCTTCACCCGGCTCAACGCGGAGCAACGGGATTATCTCGACGTGCTGACGGAATTTGTGGACGAATACGACAAGGGCAAAAAAATCCGCTGGCCGAAAGTCAGCGGCTTGGACTCGCTCAAACACCTGATGGAAGAAAACGCACATGAGCGCGGCGGATTTGTCCCGTCTTTTGGGCACCAGCCGCAACTTGGGCGCGATGATTCTGCGCGGCGAACGGCAGTTGACGCTGGCACACGTCCGCACGCTGGCGAAGCGGTTTTGCGTGTCAGCCGATTTGTTCCTGCCGTAACGCACTGGCTTCGCATCGTTCAATAAACGCCAAGATGCTTGCCAGATGGAAAAGCCGGACGCCCTTGATGCGCCCCGGTTCACGGATGGACACGGAACGGATGAAACCTTTTGCCGCCCATTCGTAGAGCTTCGGGCGTGAACAGCCGGTATAAAACTCATGGCCGCGTTTTGGCGCACGCACCCACACCGGCAGATTGCCTTCCCGTTCGCTGATAAACTGTGCGGCGCGGGATTGTGCCGGACGGTTGCCATTTCCAATCACGCCCGCGCTGGCTGGCGGTGTGCGGATGGCACTCTGAAAATCATTTTCACTGTTCATACGTCCGATCTCCTATTCATCGCAATTGAGGATTCTACCCTGAGCAGGACGGGCGCATCGTGTAATCTTTACACAAAATGACGTGAGGAATTTTGGGCGCAACCGACGGGAATTTTACACCGGCTCGCAAGGCCGATTCGGGCGGCAAAATGATTCTCAATCCGCCAGCAACGAGTGGTCAAAATGTTCACCATGTTGTTGCCGTTGCAGCCGCAAATCGCGTCATGTTTCTGCCGATTTCCACGCAACGGGTCTGCATCCGCAAATTACAGAGAAATCACTGAAATGGAGTAGAAGCCGAACCCCTTAACCGATTAAGGATTCTGTGCAACGCGCATTGCGGCGCAAAAGTTGCGTCACTTGCTGCGTTTGGCGCGAAGTGTGACGCCAACCCAGATGCGGCGTCCGGTGTTGCGTTCGATGCCACGCATCACGCCAACTTTGTTGCGCACTTTGTTGCCAAGTCTGGTCACACGTCATGCGGCGCGTGCTGACCATCGCGACGGTGCTCGGTTTGATCGGCGTGGTGGAGACGTTCATCGTCCTAGTCATCGCCAAAGACTGGTTCCAACTCACCAGCGCGCAGATTCAATCTTTCATTTATCTCAAGCTGGCGGTGGCCGGACACCTTAACATTGTTCGTCGCCCGCACGCGGCGTCCTTTCCTGACCAAGCCGTATCCCGCGCCGATTTTGCTCGTGGCGATTCTCGGCACACAAGCCATCGCGGCAATGATTGTCGGGTTCGGTTGGCTGGTCGCGCCGATCGTTTGGAAATACGTAGGCTTTGTCTGGATTTACTGTCTGGTCTGGGTGTTTATCGAGGATTGGGCGAAGCTGCACGTCTATTGTCATCTGGAACTGGCCGCGAAACGGCATCGCAAATTCTTGGAACAAATCAAACAACCGTTGCACAGTCATGCAGAGTAAGTTGGAACATGCCAAACTCATTATGGAAAATTTGCCAAACAACTATTCAACCCTGGATTATTTAGCCGAGACGGAACTGGACCGATGCCGTTCTTATTTGATCTCCCAGTTAAGGAAACAAAAAATGAAGCGGCCCTGCCCGCCGGGACCCGGAACTGTCGTCACGGTGTCCTATCAGACCGGGGCCGGCGAACATGAGGTCGCGAAGCGGCTCGCCGAAATTTTACAGTCGGCGGAACCCAAAGGCGCGGTGCCGTGGACGGTGTTTGACCGCCAGCTTCTCGAAGAAGTTTTGAAAGAGCATCATCATCTGCCTGAAACCATGGCGAAGTTCATGCCGGAAGACAGGCGACTCTTCATTGAAGAGGAGATGCACGAATTATTGGGACTGCACCCGCCGGCGTGGGTGATGGTGCCGTATGTCGCGGAGACCGTCCTGCATTTGGCCGATGCGGGACACGTAATTATGGTTGGACGGGGAGCGAGTTTCATCACCGCGCGCATGACGAACGTGTTTCATGTGCGCCTGATTGCGCCTCTGCCGAACCGCATTGAACGGGTGCGGAAAGTAGAAAAACTTTCGCAGAAAGAAGCGGCCAAATTTATTGCCGCAAAAGACCGGGGGGCGCAGCCGTGACGCAAAGGCGTATTTTCACGGTCGCCCCGACGACGACCTGCTGTATCATTTGGTTGTTAACACGGACCGCATTCCATGCCCGGTAGCAGCGGAGTAAATCGCCGAACAAGCGCAAAAATGCTTCCAAAGCGTTCAACCACCGCATCATCGTCGTGCGAAAGAGCCAACTGACGACCTCCCCATTCCGCAAACTGGCGCGACGCTGTGGGTGATCGCGCCGCTCGCAGGTTGGTAAGCTGACATGCCAAACCGGCATGCGCTGCGAAATTGCTTGTCTTGCTCCGCCGCGAGGAGTATTCCGCAAGCAAGCCGTTCCATCAGGATATGATTTACAATCATTTTACAACTCTTTGACAATATCCGGCGCTCAATCGTCTAATCTTGGAATATTTATGAAACCGACCATCATCATCGCCCTACTGGCCGGGCTGGCGGCGCAAACCGTTTTCGCCCAGCCCGCGCTCACCATCTACAACCAGAACTTCGCCGTCGTGCGCGACACCGTGCCGCTTGATTTGAAGGCCGGCGTCAATGCCGTGCGCTACGCCGGCGCGACCGCGCAAGTCGAGCCGGATTCGGTCATCCTGCGCGATCCGGCGGGCAAACATTCGCTGCAAATCCTCGAACAAAATTACCGCAACGATCCGGTGTCGCAGGAATTGCTGCTGTCGCTGTTCGAGGGCAAGACGATTGATTTTGAAAAAATGCGACTGAAGGACAACACGCAGACGCACGAACTGATTCCCGGCAAAATCATCCGCAGCGGCTACGTGCCCGGCGGCGAACCGCAGCAGCCCATCATCGAGGTGAACGGCAAGCTGCAATTCAGTCTGCCCGGCGAGCCGCTGTTTCCCGATCTCGGCGACGACACGGTGCTCAAGCCGGCGTTCAACTGGCTGCTGCAATCCGACAAGCCGGGCAAATTCGACGCCGAAATCGGCTACGTCACCGGCGGCTTCGACTGGAGCGCCAGCTACAATCTGGTCTCGCCGGAAAAAGGCGATTTCGTGGATTTGGTCGGCTGGATCACGATGAACAACAACAGCGGCAAGACTTTTGAAAACGCCAAAATCAAACTGATGGCCGGCGACGTGAATAAAATTCAGCCGCAAAACAGGCCAGTATTGATGCAACGCGCAATGACCGCTAGTTTTGGAAGCGGAGGTTTTGCACCGCCGGTCACGGAAAAGTCTTTCGACGAATTTCATCTCTATTCCATCGCCCGTCCCACGACGCTGCACGACCACGAAACCAAGCAGGTGGAATTCGTTCATGCCGAAAAAATGTTTGCGCCGACGATTTATGTTTATGACGGCGCGGCAGATTATCGCTTTTACGGCGGACTGAATACCGATCAGGGCTACGGTCAGTCGGGAAACAAAAAAGTTCTCGTCCAGCGCGAATTTGTGAACGCGGAGACGAATCAGCTCGGCATCGCGCTGCCGGCGGGCAAGCTGCGGTTTTATCGGCGCGACGACGACGGCCAGTTGCAATTCGTCGGCGAAAACACCATTGACCACACGCCGCGCAACGAAACCGTCCGCGTGACCACCGGCAATTCCTTCGACCTCGTCGGCGAGCGCAAGCAGACCAATTTCCGCGTGGACACCGGCGACAAATGGATTGATGAATCGTTTGAAATCAAGCTCCGCAACCGCAAGAAAGACACGCCGGTGGAAATCCGCGTTGTCGAGCATCTTTACCGCTGGAGCAATTGGGAAATCACCGAGAAATCCGACGACTTCGTGAAAAAAGATTCGCAGACCATCGAATTCCGCATCCCGGTCAAGCCCGACGAGGAACGCACCGTGACCTACACCGTGCATTATTCGTGGTAAATTTCTTCACCTCCCCGCCCTCTCCCCTCGATCCAACGGAGCCGAGAGGGAGAATCTTTGTGACAGCCTCTTTGGAATTCGACGGCTGTAGTTGCCGGACGCATACTCCATTCATCGCAGATGTCCAGCCGCTGTTCCCTCTCCCATCCGATGGGAGAGGGTCAGGGTGAGGGCAAATTAGAGAATCACGCCATCACCGGCTCGGCGATTTGCGGCGTCGCCGGCTGCTCGGCTCCCTTGTGGAATTTCACGCTGACGATCTTGCTCACGCCGTGTTCCTGCATCGTCACGCCGTAAAGGATGTCTGCCATCGCGATCGTCCGCTTGTTGTGCGTGATGATGACGAATTGCGAGCGTCCGAGGAACCGCTGCAAAATTTTCACGAAGCGGACGACGTTCGCCTCGTCAAGCGGCGCGTCCAATTCGTCCAGCACGCAGAACGGGCTGGGCTTGACCTGGTAAATCGAGAACAGCAGCGCCACCGCCGTCATCGTCTGCTCGCCGCCGGACAACAGCGAAATGCTCTGCAACTGCTTGCCGGGCGGGCGCGCCACGATGTCAATGCCGCTCTCCAGCACGTCGTTTTCATCCACGAGAATCAGGTCCGCCTTGCCGCCGCCGAAGACCTCGACGAACATCATGCGGAAATTCTCGCGGATTTTCTCAAACGTTTCCACAAACATCTGCCGCGTCTGGACGTTGATGCGGTTGATGATTTCCAGCAATTGCGCCTTGGCCGAGACCAGGTCGTCGTGCTGCTTGGTCAAGAATTGATAGCGCTGTTCGGTCTCCTCGTATTCCTCGATGGCCACCAGGTTCACCGGGCCGATTTCGTCGAGCCGCTTCTGCAACGCCTCGACCTGCTGCGCCACCGCCGCCCAATCCGTCGCCGCGCCGCTCGCGGCCATTTCCTCCGGCGTGAGCGTTTGCACCTTGGCCGGGCCTTCGTCGGCATAGGTGATGGTGATGCACTCGCTGCGGACGTCGTCGAGGTTGACGTGATATTTCTGCTGGATTTTCTCGCGCAGGTTTTGAACCGACATGTTTTTCTGCGCCAGTTCCACCTCGATCCCGCCGCGCTGGTTTTGCAATTCCGTCAACCGGGCGCGCTGCGAGCGCAAACTCTCCTCGCGCGATGAGACCTCCGTCTCCTGCGAATTTTTCCGGCCCAGCAATTCCGCCGCCTGCGCGTTCACCTGCTCGCGCTCGTGCGCCATCCGTTCAATCTGCGCCGCGCGATTCCTGAATTTCCGATTCCGCCTGTTCCTTGCGCGAAACCACGGTGGAAATCTCGCCGCGCCGCTGCTCGACAATCTGCTTCAATTCGCTGGATCCGCTGCGCCAGCGCCGGCTGCTGCTGCCGGAACGAGGCCAGCAAGCTGCTCTTCCGCCGCGAGTGCGACCTTGCTTTCGGTCAGCGCGGTGTTCGCGGAATCGCGTTGCTGCCGCAAATCCTCCAGATTCGCCGTGAGCGCGGCGACTTTTTCCTGGCCGGCGCGTTCACGCGCCTCCAGTTCGTTCAATTGCGCGGCCAGCGCGTCGCGTTTCTGCAAACCTTCCTGCTCCTGCGCGGCGAGGCTTTGGACTTCAAAAACAACCGTCTCGATTTTCTGGTGCAGCAGCCGGTTGGAATTGTGTCAGCGCGTTGAACTCGCCTTCGCGCGTCGCGATGGCGACTTCCTGCTCGCGCAATTCCGTCTGCGCCTGTTGCAGGCTGGCCTGCAATTCCGTCTGCTCGCCCAGCAACGCGCCGCGCTTGCGGCTCGCCTCGGCGACGCGGTTTTGGATTTCCGCCAGTTCATTTTGCAGATCGGCGATTTGATTTTTGCGGCCCAGAATCGAGGCCGGCGCATTCGGGTTTCCGTGGCCGTTCAAATAGCCGCCGGTGTAAATGCCGTGCCGGCTCAACAGGTCGCCCTTCAACGTCACGAAATCGCAGCCCGCGTGGCCGTTCTGGATTTGCGCCGTCGCCGCCGGCAAATCCGCCGCGATGAACGTGCGGCCCAGCAGCGATTTCAAAAGTTTTTCCACCGACGGCTCGGACTGAATTACGCTCAACGCGGGGACAATCTCGCCGCTCTCCAATTTCTTTTGCGCCGACTCAACGCCTTTGCCGGGTGCCATTTCACCCTCAAATGCCAGTTGATTTTCGTCCCGGTGCTGGATCGCCAGGGCCGCGACGCTCGCGCGGCCGGTCTTGTTCGCGCTCAAGTCGGCGAGAATTTCCTGCGCGGATTCCGGCTGCTCGGTCAAAACCAGTTGCAGGTTGTGGCCGAGCGCGTTTTCGACGGCGACGACAAATTGCTCCGGCACGCGGATGCGGTCCGCCAGCGAGCCGATGACCGAACGCGATTGGCGCAGACGCCGCGACCGCACCGGCATCAAATCCTTCGCGCGAATGTTCAAGCTGCTCAATCACGGTCAGGCGCGAGCGTTTTTCGGCCTGATGCTGCAAAAATTGGTCCTGCTCGGCGGAGGAATTCTGCAATTCCGTCTGCAGTTCGCGCAGCCGGTTCTGCCGCTGCTCGACCGAACCGCGCTTGGTTTGCGCGTTCAGCTTTTCGACTTCGACGCTCGCGGTGAATTCCTGCAAGCGCGATTCGAGCCGCGTGCGTTCCTCTTCGAGCTGCACTTTTTCGGCGGAAAGTTTTTCCAGGCGGATCGAATTGCCCTGTTTCTGCAAATCGAGCGCGGTGATTTCGTTGCGGATGCGCGTCAAATCCTGCGCGGCGGCGAAGGCGGCGGATTGCGCGGCGCGCAATTCCTCCTGCAAACGCTTCAAATCATCTTCAACCTGGTTCAGCACGAACTGTTTCTTCTCCAGCGCCAGCCGGTGCTCCGCCAGCACGGACTCGGATCTGGATAATTTTTCCGCTACGCCTGCCAATTCCTCCTCGGCGGTGCGGCAGCGTTCCTCGGCCTGCGCGATGTCCGCCAGCGCCTTGGAATTTTGCGATTCGAGTTCGCGCAACCGCTCCTCGTCGAATTGAATCCGGCTCTCGTGCCGGTCAATCTCGCCCTTCAATTCCAACCCGCGCTGCTGCTGCGCGGAAACCTCGTGCTCCAGCTCCGTGAGCCGCTCGCGCAATTGCTTGATTTCGTCCTCGCAGCGCAGAACGTCCGCCGAGCCGGTCTCGATTTCGGCGCGCAATTTTTCCGCGGCGGAGCTTTTCTCCGCGATTTCGGCCTGCAACACGTCGAACTGGTGCCGCGCGAGCTGCGTGTCGAGGTGCTGCAATTCGTTGGAAATTTGTTTGTAGCGCCGCGCCTTGCCGGCCTGCCGCTGGAGCGAGCCGATTTGCCGCTTCACTTCGCGGATGAGGTCGGCGACGCGCAAAAGATTTTGCTCGGTGTATTCCAGCTTGCGCAGCGATTCCTTTTTCTGCGATTTGAATTTCGTGATGCCGGCGGCTTCCTCGAAAATCATCCGGCGGTCTTCCGGCTTGCTGGAAAGAATCTGCGTGATGTGGCCCTGCGCGAGAATGCTGTAGCTCGTGCGCCCGACGCCCGTGCCCATGAACAATTGCTGGATGTCCTTGAGCCGGCACGGGGTTTTGTTGAGAAAATATTCGCTGCCGCCGTCGCGGAAAATCCGGCGCGTGAGCGTGACTTCGTCGTAAGCAACTTCGACGCCCGCCGCGCGAAGATTTTCGCCGTCCACGTCACCGAGCGTGAGCGAAACCTCGCCCATGCCCATCGGCTTGCGGCCGTCCGTGCCGTTGAAAATCACGTCCGCCATTTCGCCGCCGCGCAACGCCTTGGCCGACTGTTCGCCGAGCACCCAGCGGATGGCATCGGAGACGTTGGATTTGCCGCAGCCGTTGGGACCGACGATGGCAGTGACACCGGGCTGAAAATTCAGCGCGGTTTTGTCCGCGAAGGACTTGAACCCGAACAGGGTTAAATTCTTTAGATACATGACCTAGCTTTCGGTTAAGGCAACCAAAATTGCCGGTTAAAGTAAAGCAAAAACCACAATATAATGCACACAACAACCCTTGTGGCACAACTAATTGGTGAGGAACCGTGATTGGCGTTGTGCCACTAACTGCCCTTTTATCCATCTATCGCCTGCACTTATACGCCTGCCGGACAAGTTCGTCAACTGGTTTCGGCAAGGAAATATTTATTGACAGAACGCCGGCCATAAATCATTTATCCGCATCCGTTGATTTGACGGACTCATGACGAGTGGTCGAGGGACTGGCCCGATGACACCACGGCAACCGGTTGGATTCAGGTTTCAATGACAGGTGCCAATTCCAGCTCAAGCACCATTGGCTTGGGAAAAATGAGAAGCGATGCACAACCGTTTTGTCGCCCCTTCTCCCCGTGAGTCGGGGCTTTTTTGTTGCCCAGATCAAATCGCAGCGGCGCGTCGGCAGACCGCCGCTGACTGAAAGAAAGATTTGCGGCGCTCTGCCGGGTCGCCGCTACGAAAAATATTTATGAGTGAAAAACACGGTTACATGAAGGCGCTGAAGTGCCGCGAGTGCGGACGCGAATATCCGCTCACGGCCAACCACGTCTGCGAATTCGACTTCGGCCCGCTCGAAGTCGCCTACGACTACGACCGCATCAAAAAATCTCTGACGCGCGAAACCATCGCGTCGCGCCCGAAAACGATGTGGCGTTACCGCGAGCTGTTGCCCATCGCCGGCGAACCGACCGTCGGCATGCAAGCCGGCTTCACGCCGCTCATCAAGGCCGACCGGCTCGCGAAAGCGCTCGGCATCCGCGAACTCTACGTCAAGAACGACGCGGTGAACTACCCCACCCTGTCGTTCAAGGACCGCGTCGTGAGCGTCGCGTTGAGCCGCTCGAAGGAGCTTGGCTTTGACACCGTCGCCTGCGCGTCCACCGGCAATCTGGCCAATGCGGTTTCCGCCCAAGCCGCCAGCGCCGGGCTGAAATCCTACGTTTTCATTCCGTCGGATTTGGAACAGAGCAAAATCGTCAATTCGCTGATTTACGGCGCGAACGTCATCGGCATCAAGGGCCATTACGACGAGGTGAACCGGCTTTGCGCCGAAATCGCCGGCAAGTTCGGCTGGGCGTTTGTGAACGTGAATATGCGCCCCTACTACGCCGAAGGCTCCAAGAGCATGGCGTATGAAATCGCCGAGCAACTCGGCTGGCACGCGCCGCAACACACCGTCATCCCGATGGCGTCCGGGTCGCTGCTTACGAAGATTTACAAGGGCTATCAGGAACTCGCGAAGGTCGGCCTCATCGCCGACACGCAGCCGGTGATCCACGGCGCGCAGGCGACGGGCTGCTCGCCGATTTCCGTCGCGCAAAAAGCCGGACTCGATTTCTTCAAGCCGGTGAAGCCCGACACGATTGCAAAATCGCTCGCCATCGGCACGCCCGCCGACGGTTTTTACGCGCTCAAGGTGATGCGCGACACCGGCGGCGCGGCCGAGGACGTGACCGACGACGAAATCCGCGATGCGATCAAGCTGCTGGCCGAGACGGAAGGCATTTTTGCCGAGACCGCCGGCGGCGTGACCGTGGGCGTGGCCAAGAAACTCATTGCGTGCGGCAAGATTCCGAAGGATTCTTCTGTCGTCATCTGCGTCACCGGCAACGGATTGAAGACGCTCGACGCCGTGCAAGGCCATTGCGGCAAACCGCGGGAAATCAAACCGAGCCTGCGCGAATTCGAGGCGCTGCTGGCGCAGGAAGAAAAAGTGAATGCGTAAATGACTCAGCTGCCTGCAAGCATGGTTCCCGAATTGTCCGCTTGGAATAACGGCAAGGGCATCAGTTTGCAACATTGGGTTGAATGCGAAGGCAATTTCAAATTGGCTGTTGGCTATTCAGCATTTTTCCGGCCGAAATTTGTTCTTTTTGAGGATTATATTCTACGCGAAGGTTTCACAACTGATTCCGTGCGAGGATTTGAGGGGCAAAGCAAAGGAGATAAAAGATCGGTTGAATGGGTTCTGAATCATTTGCATATCGCGGATACACATCATCGGGGTTGCGAAGATGTCTCTGAAGACAAAATTGTATTTCTTGGACGTGTGTTAAGGGAAATATGGGAAGCCAAACTGAAATGGCAATTTCCTGACTGACCATGCCAAGTGGAATTTTATGAACCCGAAGACAAAAAGAATTTAGTCGAATATCAATTGAGTTTCTGGCAAAAGAAACACGAACAAAAAGCTTAACGATTTATGCCAAAAAAAGTCCGAATCCCGACGCCGCTCCGCAAGTTGACCAACAACGAGGAGCTTGTCGAAGTCAACGCCGCCACGATCGGCGAGGCGATCGTCGAATTGCAGACGCGCTTCCCCGGCATCCAGGAACGCCTCGTGGATGACAAGGGCGAGGTGCGCCGCTTCGTGAACGTCTACGTGAACGAGGAGGACATCCGCTTCCTCAAAAATCGCGAGACGCCGCTCAAGGACGGCGACGAAATCAGCATCATCCCCGCCATTGCCGGCGGCTAGAAATTGGTTTAGTCTGGGGCCGCTATGGCAAAGAAAAAAATCCCGGCGACGAAATCCACCTCTCCCACGCAACAGCGGCTTTGGCTGATGTATCCGCCAAGGCTCATCAAAAAGCCGTTCGTCTGGGAGGTTGGGCGCAAATTCAAAGTCGTCACCAACATCCGCCAGGCCAACGTCACGGATGAAATCGGCATCGTCTGCCTCGAACTCGACGGCCAGCGCGACGAGGTGAAGGCGGCCATCAAATGGCTGGAGAAACAGGGCGTGAACGTGGAGCCGGTGGAAATCGGCGTAATTGCCGGTTAAAGCAATTTTCAATTTACGATAGACGATTTACGCACTCTAGCAAAATCGCGGGACGATCGTGAATCGTATATTCAGCGGTTACTTCTTCCGAGTGCGCTTGACCTTGAGCTGGGTCGTGGCGTGGGCCAGCGCGGCCTGGATGTGCGCGGACTCTTCCTCGGTGATTTTCTGCGCCAGCCGCGCTTCGGCCAGCCGGCGGGCTTCCTCGGCCTTCGCTTCGTCAATATCATCCGCCTTGATGGCCATGTCAGTGAGGATGGCCACGCGGTCGCCAGTCACTTGCACGAAGCCGTCGCCAACAGCGAGAAAGAAATCCTGGCCCGCCTTGCGCGCTATAATTTCGCCGGCGACCAACTGGGTCATCAGCGGCATGTGCTGCGGCAAAATGCCCATCTCGCCCTCGCCGCCGGTGAGCGTGACCATTTCCACGTCGTCGGAGTAAACTTTCGCCTCCGGCGTGACAATTTCGAGTTTGAGGGTCGCAGGCATTTAACTCTCTTTAATTTCCTCGATGCCGCCCTTCATGTAGAAATTTTGCTCGGCCACGTCGTCGTGCTTGCCTTCGAGGATTTCCTTGAAGCCGCGGACAGTGTCCGCCACCGGCACCTGTTTGCCCTGGCGACCAGTGAACACTTCCGCCACCGAGAACGGCTGGCTCAAGAAGCGCTGGATTTTGCGGGCGCGATACACCGTGAGCTTGTCGTCGGGCGAAAGCTCGTCCATGCCGAGAATGGCGATGATGTCCTGCAAATCCTTGTAGCGCTGCAAAACCTTCTGCACGCCGCGCGCCACGTCGTAATGCTCCTGGCCGACGATGTCCGGCGCGAGCGCGCGGGAGTTCGACGCCAGCGGATCCACGGCGGGATAAATGCCGAGTTCCGCGATGGAGCGTTCCAGCACGATGGTCGCGTCCAAGTGCGCGAACGTCGTGGCCGGCGCGGGGTCGGTCAAGTCGTCCGCAGGAACGTAAACGGCCTGGAAGCTTGTAATGGAGCCTTTCTTGGTCGAAGTGATGCGTTCCTGCAGGTCGCCCATTTCGGCGGCGAGCGTCGGCTGGTAACCAACGGCGCTCGGTGTGCGGCCCAGCAGCGCGGACACTTCCGAACCGGCCTGCGAGAAACGGAAGATGTTGTCAATGAACAGGAGCACATCCTGATTTTTCTCGTCGCGAAAATACTCGGTGATGGCGAGCGCGGAAAGCGCCACGCGCAGACGCGCGCCGGGCGGCTCGTTCATCTGGCCATAGACCAGGCCGATCTTGGAACCTTCGACGATGATGGGCAGGCCGTTTTCACCCTTGATCGGATGGCCCTTGTCATCCTTCTTCACCTTGATGACGCCGGCCTCGATCATTTCGTTGTAAAGATCGTTGCCCTCGCGCGTGCGTTCGCCGACGCCTGCAAACATCGAGATGCCGCCGTGCAGCTTGGCGATGTTGTTGATGAGTTCCATGATGACGACGGTCTTGCCGACGCCGGCGCCGCCGAATGCGCCGACCTTGCCGCCTTTCAGGAATGGGCAAATCAGATCAATGACCTTGATGCCGGTCGTCAAAATTTGCGGCGACGTGGACTGGTCCACGAGCGTGGGCGCAGCGCGATGAATCGGATTCAATTTGTCGGCCTTCACCGGGCCTTGTTCGTCCACGGCCTCGCCAATCACGTTAAACACGCGGCCCATGACGCCCTCGCCGACGGGCACGGAAATGGCCTGGCCGGTGTCGGCGGCTTCGTAACCGCGCTTCATACCTTCGGTCGAACCCATGCAAACGCAGCGCACCCAGTTGTCGCCTAGGTGCTGTTCCACTTCCAGCGTGCGCCGGGCGCGGCCCTCACCGGGCAAGTCGAACTCGACGGTCAGCGCATTGTAAATGGCGGGCAGCGGTTCGGGAAATTCCACGTCCACGACCGGGCCGATGATTTGAACGATTTTGCCTTTGTTCATAGAAAATTATTTCAGCCGACTGCCATCTGCGCGGTGGCGATTTCCAGCAGTTCCTTCGTGATGTTCGACTGGCGCAATTTGTTGTATTCGAGTGTCAGGTCCTTGATGAGCTGCGACGCGTTGTCGGTGGCGTTCTTCATCGCCACCATTCGCGCGCTCTGTTCGCTGGCCCTGGACTCCAGCAAAATCTGGTGCATTTGAAAATTGAGGCTGTGCGGCAGCAACTCGCCCAGCACGGTCTTTTCGTCCGGTTCAAATTCAAAAACGTCCGTGCGCGGGGCGCCGCCCGCCGCGGCCAGTTCCTGTTCGTCGCGCGGGATGCCGGCGGTGACCGCCGTGATTTTTCCAATCGGCAAAAACGGGATCGTGTTGGGCTGCTGCACGAGTGTCGAGACAAACTTCGTGAACGAAATGTCCACGGCGTCCACTTCGCCCTTCAAAAACAAATCCTGGGCGAACTTGGAAATCGCACGCGCCTCGGCAAATTGCGGCGTGTCCTTATAGCTGAATTCGGCGGCCAGATGCCGCCTGATGCGGGCGACGAATTGCGCGGCTTTCTTTCCCGCGGTGATGAACACCGTGTTTTTGTCCAGTTTCGAAACCTCGCGGAACAAATTGCTGTTCAACGCGCCGCAGAGGCCGCGGTCCGTGCTCACCAAAATGAGCGCGCGCCGGTTCACAGGGCGCGTTTCCATGAGCGGATGCTTGAAGGACACGATACGCGGCGCGGCTTCGGCCAGGATCTGGTTCAGCAGCTCCGCGTAGGGCCGCCCGACGAGCGCGGCCTGCTGCGCCCGGCGCATCTTGGCCGTCGCCACCATCTGCATCGCCCGGGTGATCTGGGCGGTGCTTCGGACCGACCGGATGCGTCGGCGTATGTCGCGCGTGCTGGGCATGAATTAATGATACGTCGGCTTGAATTCGGTCACCGCCGCCTTCAACTCCGCCGCCAGCGCGTCGCTGATGGCTTTTTCGTTGCGAATCTTCGCGAGCAAATCCGTTTTGCGCGTGGTGAAGAAATCCGTCAGCTTGGCCTGGAAATCCTTGACCTTGTCCACCGGCACGTCGTCGAGGAAATTATTTTGCGCCGCCCACAGCACGACGACCTGCACCTCCACCGGCAGCGGGTGGTATTGGATCTGTTTGAACAATTCGACGATGCGCTTGCCGCGGTCGAGCAGCGCCTGCGTTTTCGCGTCGAGGTCGGAGCCGAATTGCGCGAACGCCGCCAGCTCGCGGAACTGCGCTAGATCACCCTTGATGCGGCCGGCCACCTGTTTCATGGCCTTGACCTGCGCGGCGGAACCGACGCGCGAAACGGACAGACCTACGGACACCGCCGGGCGCACGCCCTGGTAAAACAAATCGGTTTCGAGGTAAATCTGCCCGTCGGTGATGGAAATCACGTTCGTCGGGATGTAAGCCGACACGTCGCCCGCCTGCGTCTCGATGATGGGCAGCGCGGTGAGCGAACCGTTGCCGTATTTCTCACCGACGCGCGCGCTGCGTTCGAGCAGTCGGCTGTGCAGGTAAAACACGTCACCCGGATACGCCTCGCGGCCCGACGGCCGCTTGAGCACGAGCGAAATCTGGCGATACGCGACGGCGTGCTTGGACAAATCATCGTAAACGATGAGCGCGTCCATGCCGTTGTCCATGAACCATTCGCCAATGGCCGCGCCGCCAAAGGGCGCGAAATACTGGTTCGAGGCCGAATCGGACGCCGCGGCCACGACGACAATGGTGTAGGGCAACGCGCCCGTTTCATCGAGCACGCTCAACAGCCGCGCGATGCTGGACTGCTTCTGGCCGATGGCGACGTAAATGCAATACAACGGCCGGAAGTCCTTGTCGCCGGCGGTTTCGGCCGCCTTGTTCAGCCGCGCGTTGTTGATGATGGTGTCAATGCAGATCGTCGTCTTGCCGGTCGAACGGTCGCCGATGATCAATTCACGCTGGCCGCGGCCGATGGGGATCATGGCGTCAATCGGCAATATACCCGTCTGCACCGGCTGGCTGACAGGCCGCCGCCGGACGATGCCCGGCGCGATCTTCTCCACCGGATAAAACGCCTCGTTCTTGACCGAGCCTTTGCCGTCGAGCGGCTCGCCGAGCGCGTTGACGACGCGTCCGAGCAATCCCTTGCCCACCGGCACCTGCAACAGCTTGCCGGTCGTGCGGACTTCGTCGCCTTCCTTAATTTGGGTGTAATCCCCGAGAATAATCGCGCCGACTTCGGTCTCTTCAAGATTGAGCGCAATGCCAATAATGCCTTTGCCGAAATCCAGCATCTCGTTGAGCATCGCGTCGGTCAGCCCCTCGATCTTGGCCACGCCGTCGCCGATTTCGCGGACGGTGCCGACGTTTTGTTTGGCCGTCGCAAGCTTCGCGCCCGCGATCTGCGCTTCAATTTCCTGCAATAAGTTGCTCATAAAATTCCGTTAAAAACTCTGCTTCAAACTTTCCAGGCGCGTCCTCACGCTGCCGTCGTAAAGGTCGCTGCCAACTTGAATCCGCAGGCCGCCGATGAGCGCGGGATTCTGGCGGAACGAAATGTCCACGCCGTCGCCGTAACTTTTCCTGATGCGATTGGCCACGTCCGCCTGCAAATCGGCGGGCAGCGCGGCGGCGCTTTCGACGCGGGCCGCGTGCTGCTCCAGATCCAGTTGCACCAGCCGGTGCAGCCGCGACAGGATTTCCACATAGCCGCGCGGCTTGCGCGAGAGCAGCAGCGAAACCGCCTGCCGGACACGGGTTTGGTCCAGCAAGCCGCTGACCTGGCAACTGCGGAACAGTTGCCGGGCTTCCCGCTGCGCTTGTTTGGAAATTTTCATTCTGGTTTTGGCAGGGCGGACAGTCTTCTGCTCGCCGCGGCGCGCACGGAGTGACGCGCCCTATCGTTCATGCGGTCAATTGCTTTTCAGTTTCCTCGGCGAGCCGGCGCTGGTCCTCCGGGGTCAATATTTTGCCGGTGACGGTCGTGGTGGTCTGCACGACGAGCCGTCCGACCTCACGCTTCAACTCGGCGAGCATCCGGTCGTGGTCGTGCGCGGCGGCCTCGCGCGCCTTGGTGATGATTTGTTCGGCGGCGGCGACGGCCTTTTGCGTCTCGACCTCGCGCACGCGCTGGGCGGCGGCCCGCGCCTGCTCGATCAGCTCGTTAGCCTGGTCGCCGGCCTGGGCCAGGACACGTTTGCGCTCGGCCTCGGTCCTCGCCAGTTCCGCCTTGATTTTATCGGCGTTGGCCATCGCGTCGGCAATCTTCAGCCGGCGTGCTTCGAGCATGGTCTTGATCGGCCGGTAGGCGAACCGCCAGAGCACGAACAGCACGAGGGAAAAACTGATCGTCTGCGCCAGCAGGATTTGCCACTGGATTCCTAATCTGTCCATAACCCGATTATTTGACGACGAGCCACGCGATGACCGCCCAGCCTTCGGCGAGCGCCATGCCGACGAACATGAACGTCAGGATTTTGCCGAACATTCCCGGGTTGCGGCTCATGGCGACGACGCCACCCGCCGTGGCGATGCCGATGCCGATGGCCGCGCCGCCAAAGGCGAGACCGATGTGAATGTTGCCGACCATATTGCCGGTTGCTTGTGCTAGCATCATAACTTTTCTTTTTGTTGGTTTTGGTTGCCGCCCCGGCGCTTTTCACCGGGGCAAATTCAAATGCGGTTAATGACCGCTTTCCTCGGTGTGCGTGCACATCGTGCCGACAAACGCCACGACCAGCATCGCAAACACGAACGCCTGCACCAGGCAGACGAACGTCTCATAAAAATACATCAAAGGCGGAAGAACCCATAACATCCAATTTTCACCATGAAACATCATGTGTAATATGCTCTCCCCGGCGTAGATGTTTCCGTAAAGGCGCATGGCCAGAGCCACCGGCCGCGCGAACCCGATGGACAGCAGTTCCATCGCGCCGATGAACAGGAACAGCAGAAAGAACAGCGGATAGGCCAGCCTGCTGGTTTCCATCTTCACGCCGAAGATGTGTTTGATCAGCCCCCAAAATCCGTTGTAGCGCACCGCCCAGTATAGGCTCAACACCAGAAAGATCCCCGCCATCGCCACGGTCAGGTTCGCGTCGGTCGTCGGCGGACGGAAAAACGGGACGAAGTGGCCGTTTTGATTGGAACCGATGCTGCCCACGCCAGGCATCAAGTCCGTCAGATTCGAGATCACGATGAAAATGAAAAAGGTCGTGGCAAACGGAAACACCCACTTCGCTACTTTTTTGTCGAGAATGTCGTTGATCAATCCCTCCCAGCCTTCGACGAGCGCCTCCATCACGTTCTGCGCTCCGGACGGAACTTCCTTCATGCTCTTCCAGGTTGACACGCGAACCAGGACAATGATGAGCGCCACGACAATCCATGTGCAGATCATTGAATTCGTGATCGGCAGCCCCAGGACGTTGAACAGCACCGTGGGGGCGGCTGGCACCGATTCCTCCGCCTGCTCTCCGGCCGGCGCCGATGCCGGTTCCACAACCGTCGTCGTCGTGGATTGAGCCGGCGTGGCGACTGCCGGCGGATTTCCGGCGGCCGGCTGCGGTGCAGGCTGCGCGTTCACCTCGGCCGCAAAAATCGCGGCAAGGAACGCGCAGACGAAAACCATGGTGCCGAATTGTTTCATCCTGGAACATCCCTTCAGCCCACCTGAATTGCCCACTTGGTCAAATCAGGTTGCGGGTCTGAAAGGCCTGAAAGACTGCCTTGTCGTGAAAAAATTCACAAGCATTTTTTGTAGTTTTTTGCCGTTGCTGGAATCTAAAACCCGGTTCGCCGCAACGATTCGGGCGTTTCTCCCCGGGCGCGCAACGCCCGCAAACTCAAGGCATCGTGGCGCTTCGCCAGGCGCACGCCGGCAGCGTCCTTCATCAATTCGCAATGGTAAAAGGCCGGCGGCGTCAGGCCGAGCGCGCGGTAAAGCAGAATCTGCCGCGCCGTGCTGACCAGCAGGTCCGCGCCGCGCACCACCTCGGTGATGTGCATCGCCGCGTCGTCCGTTACGCAGGCGAGTTGATAGGCCGGAACGCCATCGTGCCGCCAGACCACAAAATCGCCAAAATCCCTGCCAGCCACGAATCGCTGCTCGCCGAAATTGCCGTCGGCGAAAGAAACTGTCTCGCCGTCGGGAACCCGGAAGCGAAGTGACGCGTGACGGGTGGCGGGCGACGAGATCTGCAACTTCCCGTCACCCGCCACCCGCCATGCGTCACGCTTGCACCGGCACGTTCCCGGATAAATCGGCTCTTCCCCCTCGACATTCGGCGCGCTGGTGGCCTCGCGGATGTCCTTGCGCGAACAAGTGCAGGGATAAATGAAACCGCCCGCTTGCAGCTTCTCCAGTGCCGCGCGATAAATATCCATCCGTTCGCTTTGGTTGTAAGGCGCAAACGGCCCGCTGCAATCCGGCCCTTCCTGCCACTCGAAACCAAACCATCGCAAGTCCTCCATCATGGCCGGGACGAATTTCATCTTGAATCGGGTGGAATCCAGGTCCTCGTTCCGCAAGACCAGCGTGCCGCCGTTTTCCCGGCCCGCTGTTGTGCCGTCCAGAACGTCCGCGCGTGGCCGAGATGCAGATAGCCCGTCGGCGAGGGCGCGAGCCGCCCGCGATAACTTTCAAGCGCGTTCACCCGGTCAGGAGACTGGAAACCGCGCCATGCTGTCAATCCATGAAAACCGCCGTGGCCGCCGGCGTCACGAGGCCCAAGCTGCTCCGGCTGAAATAATGAGCCTCCTCACGCAGGCTCCCACCCAATAAACGAGAACCCAAACCGCCGCAGATGAACCAGGAAAACACTTTGACGCGAATTTCACGAATTCCCACGAATTAAACCCCATTCGCGACAATTCGCCCAATTCTCGTCAAATCCGCCTCAATACACCCGCCGCCACGTTCACGATGGCTGCCCCGGCCGGAAGAAGCGCCGGCGGATGGAAATCCTGCCCGTCCGGCAGCTTTTTGGAGGTTTTCGGCCTAAAGCCCTAATTTCAGACATGTTGCAGCGGTTTTTTGGCGTTTTGGCCTTCCCAATTGGCTATTTTTATACAGGCAACCGGGTGGTTGCGCGACGCAACCGGGTGGTTGTGCGACGCAACCGGGTGGTTGCGTGACGCAACCGGGTGGTTGTGCGACGCAACCGGGTGGTTGCGCGACGCAACCGGGTGGTTGTGCGACGCAACCGGGTGGTTGCGCGACGCAGACGGGTGATTGCCTGACCGAAACGGGTGGTTGCGCGCGGCAACCACGTCACTCGGCGAGGCAGGCACGTTGTTTCCACCGCCAAACCGGCGGTCCGCCGCCGTCGGCGGGCGGTTCGGTTTTTAATGCGAAGGACTTATTTTGCCATCACAATGACAAAATATTTCTAACCAGTTTTGGTGACAGGCGGAAATCCGGCAACGAGGTTAAGCTGTCCATGCGAGTCAACTGACGTGGTCAAAGAAGAAACCGACCTGAAGGGAAACTTTGACACGGAACAGCGAGGCTCGAACCACAGGCAACAAACCTATGAAACATGTTGGACTGGGCTTTGCCCACAAAAAGATTGCCACACTGCTGACGTGGAGCGAATCGGTCCACGATGCGTTCGTGGCCAATCCGACGGTGGTCGTCGGTTGCCCGGTCACGGCCGCCCAACTGGACACGGGCAACAAGGACTTGAGCGCCAAGATGGGCGCCACCAAACAAGGGGGCACCACGGCCACGGCGGACATGAAACATTCGCGCGAGGTGCTCATCGGGCTGCATTATCAAATCGCGGCATGGCTTGAGGGCAAGGCCCAGGGCGACGAGGACGTGATCACGCTGCTGTGCTATGACGCCGTCGAGCACGGTTACACCCCGCAAACCCAGTTGTCCACGCCCGCCATCCTCGCGGTGCTCAACATCATGACCACGCAATTGCAATTGCGCGTGTCCGCGGTGGCCAACGCGGGTTCGTATGAGGTGCAATGCCGCATCGGCTCCGGCGCGTGGACGGGTTGCGGCTCGTTCAAGAACAGCCGCGCCATCGTGGTGACCGGGCTGATTCCCGGCACGCTGTATGAATTCCGCGTGCGCGCCATCGGCGGCAGCACCGGCTGGTCGGACTGGAGCGATTCCGTCAGCCACATGTGCCTTTAATCCAGCAGCCGGCCTCCCGCCGGCATTCCGACCGCCGGAGCGGAAACCCGTTTCGGCGGTCGTTTTTTTCAAATTGGATGGACTTTTGCACGGCTTGAATTCAATTTCATTCCCATGCAACACCATCATTTGATCAAGAAACATCTGTCCACACTCACCGGACTCCTGCTGGCCGCCCTGGGCGCAACGGCAATTCCGTTGGCCGCGCAAACGGCGAATTCGGAAACAGCCGGCCCGGCTTCGGGCGCGCCGCCGCCAGTTCCCGTCCTGCAAATCATGGCGGACCAGGTGAAGGCGAAGATGCCGCCGACGTTCTACGGGTTGATGACGGAGGAGATCAATTATTCCTACGAAGGCGGGCTTTACGGCGAACTCATCCGCAACCGCACGTTCAAGGCGGACGCCATCCAGCCGAGCCTCCGGGCGGACGTGTATGATCCGGCGAAGTATTACCCGGCCACGTATCGGCGCGGATGTCGCGCCGAAATACTGGTGCGGGCGTCGGCGGGGCCGTCCTGGCGCTGGATACGAATTCGCCGCTGAACGACGCGCTGAACGTGAGCCTCAAGCTGGACGCGGCCGCGGCGTCAAAGGCCTCGCCGGCGGGCATCGCCAACGGCGGGTTACTGGGGCATCCCGGTGGAGCCGAGGACGACCTACACGGTTTCCTTTTTCGCCAAGGCGGCACCCGGATTCACCGGCCCGCTGACGGCCAGCATCGAAAGCACGAACGGGAAAGTTCTGGCGAGCGCGGTCATTTCCGGCGTCACCGGCGAATGGAAGAAGTTTGCAGCGACGCTCAAGACGAAGGGCGTGAAGCCGTCGAAGGACAATGTTTTCAAACTCACGGCGTCCGCGCCCGGGACACTCTGGCTGCAGGAGGTTTCGCTGTTCCCGCCGACTTACAAAAACCGCCCGAACGGCGATCGCCGGGACATTTCGCAACTGCTCGAAGACGCGCAGCCGAAATTCCTGCGGTTTCCCGGCGGCAATTACGTGGAAGGCAGCGATTTCGTCAACCGCTTCAATTGGAAGCAAATGATCGGGCCGGTGGAGCAGCGGCCCGGCCACAAGAGTTGCTGGGGTTATTGGTCCACCGACGGTTTCGGCCTGCCTGAATTTCTCGGCTGGTGCCAGGACATCGGCATGGAGCCGGTGCTGGCCGTGTTCGCGGGCTACACGCTGAACCATGATCACGTCACCAACAGCGCGGCCTTGGAGCCTTACGTCCAGGAGGCGCTGGAGGAGATTGAATATGTCACCGGCGACGCCTCCACCAAGTGGGGCGCCCAACGCATCAAGGACGGCTACCCGAATCCGTTTCCGCTGCATTATGTGGAAATCGGCAATGAGGATTTCGCCGACCGCTCCGGCAGCTACGAATGGCGGTTCGCGCAATTCTACGACGCCATCAAGGCCAAATATCCCCAACTCCAGATCATGTCCACCACGGCGGTAAAGAGCCGCGTGGCCGATTTGAATGACGAACATTACTATCGTTCCGAGGAGGAAATGGAGGCGCAGTCCTTCATGTATGACACGCGTGACCGCGCCGCGAAATCGAAAATTTTCGTCGGCGAATGGGCCACGCGCGTCGGCTCGCCCACGCCCAGCATGGCGGGCGCGCTCGGCGACGCCGCTTGGATGTGCTGCCTGGAACGCAACGCCGACATCGTGTTGATGCATTGTTACGCGCCCCTGTTTGTGAATGTCAGCAAAATCAGCGGCGCGGACCGGTCCATGCAGTGGGCAAGCGACCTGATCGGTTATGACGCGCTGACCAGCTACGGCTCCCCGTCCTATTACGCGCAAAAGATATTCAGCCTGAACAAGGGTGACGAAGTGCTGACGATCAAGGCGGACAACCTGCCGACCTATCCGTGGATTCAGGCCGGACGGCGCGGCGGCGGGCAGTCGCGAACCAACGAGGTCAAGTCCCTGTTCTATTCCGCCACGCGCGACAGCAAGACCGGCCAGTTCTTTGTCAAAATTGTGAACCGCGCGGACACGCCGCAACCGGTGGCAATTGCCATCAGCGGCGTGAAATCCATTTCGTCCTCGGGCACCGCCATCGTGCTCAAGGCCGCGAACCGCACCGAAACCAATTCCATCAAGGACCCGAAGCACGTCGCGCCGGAAACCGAAAAGGTGAAAGGCCTTGGCGCCAGTTTTACACGCACGTTCCCGCCCTATTCGATCACGGTTTTGGAATTGCAGACGAAGTAAATGGCGGGGCTGGCGCGCTGCGCCGACCGGACGCCGCAGCGCGCCGTCCCTACCATCAAAACGGCTCGCCCGGGTTTGCCGCCAGCCATTCGCCCAGTCCGGGCAGTGGCTTCGCCAGAATCCTCTGCGCCTTGGAAATGTCCAGCGACGTGTCCAGAGCGCGCGGCGGGCCGGGAAAATCCTTCGAGGAACCGGGTTCGATTTTGGCTTTGATTTGGGGCCAGCGCCTGACCAGCAATTGCCCAATCTGCCAGCGCGAAAGCCGGTCCGCGCCGGCGACGTGAATCACACCCGCGCAATTTTTCCCCGCCAATTCCCAGACTGCCCGCGCTGTTTCCACCGCTGGAATCGGCGAGCGAAATTCGTCCGTGAACAATTTCATCGGCCTTCCCGATTGCACTGCGAGGCGCAACTGTTCGTTGAAGCCGCGGTTGCCCGTGCGCGACGCGCCGCCGTTGAGCGACGTTCGCACGACGAGGTGCCTCGGATTCTGCAATACGATTTGCTCGGCAGTGGCTTTCGTCTCGCCGTAAAGATGCAACGGATTGGGCGCGTCGGTCTCGGCGTAATTTCCCTTGCGTCCGTCGAAAACCAGATCGGTGGAGAAGAAGACAAATTGGATTTCCGCCGCCAATTCCGCCAGGAACCGGGTGGCTTCGATGTTCAAGCGTCGCGCCAGCTGCGGATCAGTTTCCGTTCCGGCAATGGTGCTGACGGCGGCGCAATGAATCACCAGATGCGGCCGGTCTTTTTCAAACGCGCGCCGGACGGCGGTGAAATCGAGCAGGTCAACCTGTTCGCGCGTCAGGGCGCGCACCCGCCACGCCGGGGCGGACTTCGACGCGGCGTGAACGAGATAATTCCCAATCAGCCCGCCTGCGCCGGTGATCCAAACGGGAGGTTCAGTCACCGAACCGCTCGAGGAGATTCCCATAGGCATCAATCCGCCGGTCGCGCAGGAACGGCCAGTGCGTCCGCGTGTCGTCCACTTTGGTGAGATCCACGGGCACAACGAGAATTTGCTCCTGGTCGGCGCCTGCCCTGGCCAGGATTTCGCCGGAAGTTCCCGCAACGAAACTTTGTCCCCAGAATTCAAGGCCGTCGCCGCCCGCGCCGGCAATTTTTTCATGTCCGACACGGTTGACGGACGCAACGTAGCATCCGTTGGCGACGGCGTGCGAACGCTGGATGGTTTCCCAGGCATCGTGCTGCCTCGCACCAAGGGTTTTCTTTTCGCGCGGATGCCAGCCGATGGCCGTCGGATAAAACAGGATTTCCGCGCCCTGCAACACCGTCAGCCGCGCGGCTTCAGGGAACCACTGGTCCCAGCAGATCAACACGCCGATTTTGCCGTGGCACGTCTGCCACGCCTTGAACCCGGTGTCGCCGGGCGTGAAATAAAATTTCTCGTAATAAAGCGGGTCATCGGGAATGTGCATCTTCCGGTAACGGCCGAGCAACGAACCGTCGGCGTCAATCACGGCGGCGGTGTTGTGATAGACGCCGGCGGCGCGTTTCTCAAACAGCGACGCGACGATGACCACCTTGTGCTTCCTGGCCAATTTGCCGAGTAAAGCCGTCGTCGGTCCGGGAACTTTTTCGGCGTGCCGGAAATTCTTGTGATCTTCGCTCTGGCAGAAATATTGCGAGCGGAAAAGTTCCTGCGTGCAGATGATTTGTGCTCCCTGCCGGGCGGCGCGTTCGATGAGCGCCAGCGTCCGCTTCAGATTGGCGTCCGGATTGGCGGAGCAGGCGCTTTGAATCAGGCCGAGGCGGACGGCGTGGGCGTCGGCGCGTTTCATCGCTCAAGCCGGGTTGTTGATACGGACGGTATGTTCGATCAAATCGGCGCTGCTGCGGACGGGGGGTGAGGACGGGACGTCCTGGCCGAATAATTCGCGGGTGAATTTGCCCAGCGTTTCGTTCGTGGGACCGTAACCGCCGTGGTAGATGTGGTATTCCAGGTCATACAACAACTGGTCCGCGGTGGCGTAACGCTGGGCGGGGTCGCGCACGAGGCAGCGTTGGAGAATGTCATTGAGCGGATCGCCGATGCGCGGATCGAGCCGGCGAAAGTCGGGAATGGCCATCGTCAAAATCCGCTGGCGCGATTCCTCGGCGCTTTCGCCCTTGAACACGTTCCGGCCCAGCAGCAATTGCGCCAGCACCACGCCGGCGGAAAACAAATCGGAACGCTTGTCGGTGATCTGAAAGTCCGCCTGTTCCGGGCTCATGAAATCCGCCTTGCCGGCGATCACCTCGCCTTCCTGGTCGGTCAGAAACCCGCGCGCCTTGGCGATGCCGAAGTCCGTCACCTTCACGTCGCCTTCGAACGCAATCATGACGTTCTTCAAACTCACGTCGCGGTGGACAATGCCCAGCGGCTTGCCGTCCTTGTCGGTCTTGGCGTGCGCGTAGGCCAGCCCGCGCGCGATACGGCTGGTGATGAACACGGCCAGTTCCTTCGGCAATGGGCGTTTCTTGTCGGCCAGTTGATGGGTGAACTGTTCGAGATTCACTCCCCGGATCAGCTCCATGCAGATGAAGCAGGCGCCCTTGGCCTCGCCCAAGTGATAGGTCTGAACGATGTTCGTGTGGATCAAATCGGCGACGAGTTTGGCCTCGCCGACGAAGTTCTCAATGAACATCTTCTGGCTGGCGAAATTCGGCCGGATGATCTTGATGGCCACACGTTTAACGAAGCCGCGCGCGCCCTGCTGCTCGGCCTCAAAAACGATGCCCATTCCGCCCTCAAAAATCTTGCGGACGATCTCGTAGCGAAAGTCGCTCTCGATGGTGAAAAGCGCCACACGGGCATGGTCGGAAATTGCGCCGTGAAGTCAAGCCCCGCGCTTCGGCAGAATTAGCCGCAAATATTTTATGTTTTTTTGCTTGCGCGAACCGCGCGAAATCCTTTAATTCGAGCCACGTCACATGACTTTTTGACGACAACAACAACACAACAACCACCAACAGGAAGGACACCGAAATTATGGCTAAGGCATTATCAAAATCCCAATTGACCGCCGCAATCGCTGAAAAGGCTGAAATCTCCAAGAAACAGGCCGGCGAAATCCTCGACCACATTGCCGCGCTCGCTTACAAGCACGCGAAGGACACTTTCACCCTGCCTGGCATCGGCAAGCTCGTGCTGCGCAACCGCGCCGCCCGCCTGGGCCGCAATCCCAAGACCGGCGAAACCATCCAGATTCCCGCCAAACGCGTCGTGAAGTTCCGCGTCGCCAAGGCCGCCAAGGATGCAATCCTCGGCGCGAAGTAATCGGCCAATTCAACCGGGGCGCTCCGATTCGTCGGAGCGCCTTTTTTATTTCCCATGCCAGGCGTTCCAATAATTCTCCAGCCGCCGGCATAGAGGCATGGGAGGTTCAGCGTAAAGCTGCGAACCCAGCTCCAACGCCGCGGCGCGCAATGGTTTCTGGCGTGATTGAATCAACTGGGCCAATGCCGCCACTTCCCCAGCCAGTCCGCCGCAATGCCGCTTCACGAATTGCTCCAGCAGGAAAAGGTCATGGTCTTCGCCAAGTTGCTTGCCGAGCAATTCCAGGTCATCCGTCCTCGCGCGCATTTCCGCCGGCCAGGCCGGACGCAGCAATTGGAAATAATACCAGAGGTCTTTGACGTGTTTGCGCCAGTCGTGAAAATTTTCCGGCACCGGTTTCCGCCGGACGAGCGCACAGGCGTCCCGGCCGCGGACATAACTTTCCTTCAAGCCCGGCTCAATCGCCGCCCAGCCGGACGCCTCGAATTTCAGGCCGCGCACACGCCGGTCAATCTTCCGCAAAATCCGGTCCGCCGTCGCGATGAAATCGTTCCGCTGGAACCGGCGCGTCTCCCGGCGGCAATGCGCGCGCAATCTCTTGGCGCTTTCCGGAAACCGCCTCGCCTCGTCGCCGGCCAGATTCTCGAATGCCTTGAGCCTCACCCGCGCGTCGCGCGTCGCGGCCAGATAACCCGCCGCCGCGCGCAATGACCTCACGCTTTTGCGATATTTGCCGCGACCGGCCTCCCCGCGCGCCAGCCGGAAGATGGCGCGCAATTTCTTGATTTCCCGGCGCACGTCATGAATCGCCGCCGAATGGCCGCCTTCACGCAACCGCTCGCGCGCCACGCCGATGCGTTCGCGGGATACGCGCCGCACGGCCCTGGCGGGCGATTCGGATTTTTTGAAGCGGAACGGCATGACAGACGGGATTATAAATCCGAGCCGGGAGCCGGCGACAATCTAAATCTGGCGCGCGTCTCCCTGATTTTCCAAAATTGACACCGGAGCGATCATTGTATATCCTTTGTAGAAACATGAATGCGACGATTCAAAAATGGGGCAACAGCCTGGCGGTGCGGATTCCCAAGTCGGTTTCCCAGCAAATCCGCGTGAGCGAAGGCGACGACGTGGAATTGCGCGTGGAAGCCGACGGCCTGCTGGTTCGTCCCGCGCGGCGACGCTACCAGTTGTCGGCGCTGATTCGGAAAATCACTCCGTCCAATCGCCATCTGGAGACCGACTGGGGCAAACCCGCCGGCAAGGAGGTATGGTGAGTGCGGGTTACGTGCCGGAGCGCGGCGACGCCGTCTGGCTGGACTTTGATCCGCAAGCCGGGCGCGAACAAGCTGGACGCCGTCCGGCCGTCGTTCTAAGCCCGGCCAGCTACAATGCCAAATCCGGGCTGGCCGTCCTATGTCCGGTCACCAACCGCGCCAAAGGCTATCCCTTTGAAACCGCCCTGCCGCAACATTTGCCAGTTCAAGGCGTCGCCTTGTCCGATCATGTCCGTTCGCTCGACTGGCAATCGCGCAAGGCGAAATTCATTTGCCGCTTGCCGGCGGATATTGTCGAGGATATCACCGCAAGAATCGTCGCCCTGGTCGGCGGCGAGTAATTTTTCCTTTTGCACTTTTAATTCTTAATTGCAATGAAACCTCGCGTCCGATTCGCCCCATCGCCCACCGGCTACCTCCACATCGGCGGCGCGCGCACCGCGCTCTTCAACTGGCTTTACGCCCGCCACACCGGCGGCACCTTCATTCTGCGCATCGAGGACACCGACGCCGCGCGCAATTCGCAGGAGGCCGTGGACGTCATCCTCAACGGCCTTCGCTGGCTCGGCCTGGATTGGGACGAAGGCCCGCTCACCGGCGACGCCACCGGCGCGAGCAAGGGCGACTGCGGCCCGTATTTCCAATCCCAGCGCAAAGCCAATTATCAGGCGCGCGTCGAGGCCCTGCTCTCTCACGGCCTCGCCTACGAACACGAAGGCGCGGTCAAATTCAAAATGCAGCGCGAGCCTGTGACCATCCACGACCTTGTCGTCGGCGACGTCGTCCGCAAACTGACCGACCGCGAGGAGGTTGACCCCGATTTCGTCATCCAGCGCTCGGACGGACAGCCCGTGTTCCATCTCGTCAACGTCATTGACGATTTGGAGATGGACATCACGCACGTCATCCGCGGTGAGGACCATTTGAGCAACACCGCCAAGCACATCGCGCTCTTTCAGGCGTTCGGCGTCAAGCCGCCGCATTATGCGCACATCCCGCTCATCCTGAACGGCGACGGCTCCAAGATGAGCAAGCGCGACAAGGGCGCCTCGCTCACCAGCTATCTCGACGATGGGTTCCTGCCCGAAGCCGTGGTGAATTTCCTCTGCCTCCTCGGCTGGTCGCCCAAGGAAAACCGCGAGAAGCTCACGCTGGCCGAGACCATCGAACGCTTCGACCTGCCGCAGATTCTCCGGCACAACGCCAAGTTCGATTACGAGAAACTCCTCTGGCTTCAGGGTGAATACGCCCGCGAATTGAAGGACGACCGCTTTTACGAACTCGCCGTCCACGCCTTCGCCAAGGCAGGCGTGAACACCAACGACATTCCCCTGCCCTACGTCAAGGCCGCGCTCGACACCTGCAAGGGCAAGTTCAAGCTTTTCAGCGAACTGCCCGGATACGCCGGTTTTTATTTCACCGACAAGATTGAATACGACGCCGAGGCCGCGAAGAAAGATTTTGTGCCGGAGAATAAACCGCGACTGGAAAAACTCCGCGACGCCTTTTCCACCGCACCCGCGTTTGATGCCGCGACACTGGAAGCTGCGCTCAAGGAAACCGCCAAGACGCTGGGCGTGAAAGCCGGCGTGCTGGTGCATCCCTGCCGGCTGGCCGTGACCGGCAAAACCTCCGGCCCCAGCCTCTACCACCTGCTCGAAGTGCTGGGCAAAGAACGCGTCATGGCGAGGATTGAGAAGGCGCTGACAACCTTTGGTTCTTGATCCTCGTTTCAACCGACACCAACTGAATGAAACTGCCAGCCGACAGCGAAATTCCTCTGCCGAAGCTTCTGAATTATTTACTCGTGCCGCTCGCGCGAGCCGACAAATCAAAGTTTCTCGCGCACGCCGGCTACACAACCGGAAACGCGCAGCAGTTGATGGCGGACATTCGTTCTCAAATTTTGCCGCTCGACGCCACCCCTGCCGGCACAACCAAATTTGGAGATTTCTTTGAAATACGTGGCGCGTTGCGCGGGCCGAACGATGTTTCACTGCGCGTGAAGACCATTTGGATTCGCGAGCACTTGCGGGGCGTCACCCGCTTTGTTACCTTGCTGCCAGACAAGTCAAAGACGACATGAAATTCGAGCTATACCAAGACGCCGTTCTGACCCGTGACGTGCCGGAGCACCGGCTCAAGCGCGGCGACATCGTCAAGCTGGTTGATCATCACGTCGCGCGCGATGGCAGCGAGGGCTACTCGATCGAAGTTTTCAACGCCGTGGGCGAAACCATTGCGGTCACCGCCGTTCCCGAAACCGCGCTTGAAACTTTGCGCGAAGATGAAGTTCTTTGCGCGCGCGTGCTTGCGGCGTGAAAGCCGGCGTGCTGGTGCATCCGTGCCGACTGGCCGTGACCGGCAAACCCGCCGGCCCCAGCCTCTACCACCTGTTCGAAGTGCTGGGCAAAGACAAGGTGATGGCGAGGATTGAGAAGGCGCTGGCAGGTGTTTAGCGCCGTAGGCGCGACATCATTGTAGTGTCGGCAAAGAAAAAGATTTCCCAGCTCCGTCAGGAGCGACATATTCGGGGCATGGCCAACACCTACACCCAGATTTACATCCATGTCGTGTTTGCCGTGGAAGGCCGGCAAAACCTGATTCCGCCCGAACATAACGACGAATTGCAGAAATTCATCACTGGCATCGTGTCCGGCCAACGGCAAAAATTGATCGTCATCAATAATATGCCGGATCATCTGCACCTGCTGGTTAGGTTGCGACCGGATTCGTCCCTCTCTGACTTGGTGCGCGACATCAAGGCGGGTTCATCCAAATTCATCAAAGAAAAGCGGTGGGTGGCGGGAAGGTTTTCTTGGCAGGAAGGATTCGGGGAGTTTTCGTATTCCCGCTCGCAATTGGGAACCGTCATCCGCTACATTGAAAACCAGCAACGGCATCACGCCAAGAAATCATTTCGCGAGGAATATGTTGAATTGTTGGAACGGTTCGGGGTGGATTACGACGCAAAATACATTTTCAAAACCGGTGATGAATGATTCCAGAATATGCCGCCCCTACGGGGCTGGAGAATTTTTTATGGTGGCGGTTTCTACAAAGATGTCGCTCCTGACGGAGCTTGGTATGACCGGCAAACCCGCCGGCCCCAGCCTCTACCACCTGCTCGAAGTGCTGGGCAAAGAACGCGTCATGGCGAGAATTGAAAAGGCGCTGGCGAAGTTTGGTGGATAATTGCTTTCTTTACTTGAGCGGTGGCGAGCTAAATTTTGATATTGCGTTGGTAGAACCACTAGCCTGACTTTCGCAGATTTTGCGGGAGAAGATCATTTTTCTCAAGGAACACGAGCCCGGCACCCTTCAAGTCGGCCACACATCCGCAATCTGATCCTGGTAAATTCGTGGGGGCGGTTGTTCGGGCAATGACCAGTTCATCTGGTGCATTATCATTGCTTGGGCGGCTTCGGGCTGGGTAATTCGTGGCAGGCAAATCGCTCCGCCAGCCTTGAGCTTGAACCACACCTCCACTTGGACGATGCGCTTGAACTGGTCGAGCAACTGCCATGGACTCAACCCCGGAGCGCTCCCCTTGAGTTTCTGTTTCAAGCAAACCCACAGGCAGTAGCCCAGAAATGCCACCATCACGTGCGCTTCGACGCGCGGCCCCACCCAATGCCAGATCGGCCGAATGGCCAGCTCGCTCTTCAGTGCCCGAAACACGGCCTCGACCTCCGTCAGTTGCACATACATCCGCCACAAGGCTTCCGGGCGGTGATCGCTCAAATTGGTCCGCAGCAAATACGCTCCATCCCGGTGCTGCGCCATCCGTAAGGCCTGCCGATCCCACTGCCAGTTCAGTTTCCCATCCTCCCAATCCGTGGACACATGGTGCCAAGCCCGCGGCCAGCGTTCGGATAACCGTCCCCATGCACCGTGCGGGGCGCTTCTTCAAACACCGGGAACAAACTCGTCGGCAAGGCCAGCAGGTGGGAACGTTCCACGTCGTTGAACACTTTGCCGACCTGCTGGCGGGTCGTGCCGTGGATGCGCGTGTCGGCCACGCCGCTTTCCCATTCCGCGAGGAAAAGATTTTGCGCCGCCAGACTTTCAAAGCAGCGGCCCTTGAGCGCGTTGTTCTGGGCGAACTTCACGCCCGCCTCGATCTTGCCCTTGTGCCGCGGCATGGCCGGGCGCGTCGGCAGCATCACCGTGCCGTAGTGCCGGCAGAACTCCGCCACCTTGGCGTTGAGTTCGGGATCATACCAGTCGGCCCGCGTCACGGCGGCGCGCAGGTTGTCGATGATCAGCGTGCGGGGCACCCCGCCGAAGTAACGAAACGCATTTTCCAAACACCGGATGAAGCTCTCGGTCGTCTGCCGCCACACCACTTCACTGTAGCCCTTGCGCGAATGCGACAGGACGATCCGAAACAGATGCGGCCGCTTCCGTTTGCCCTCCACCAGCACCCACGCACCCTGGCCAAAATCCACCTGCGCTTCGGTGCCGGGATCCACCTCCATCCTCACAAACGGCACCGGCTGGGTCTGCAACAACTGCCGCACAAAGCGCTGCACGGAATGATAACCGCCGGTGAACGCGTGCTCACAAATCAGGTCCTGATAGATTCGTTGCGCCGACAGCCCCGCCTGCACCGCTGCCTCAATGACCGCCTGCAATGGCACACACAAACTCTGCCGCCCTGCGCTCAAACTCCCGGTGAGCGGAATGGCTGGTTTTGCCGCCGAGTCAGGCTCCGAGCCGGTGAGCACTTTGGCCGGTTTTGAACCGGCCAGGCGTAAATGTCGTCCCACCGTCTCGCGGTGGATGTCCAGTTCGCGCGCAATGCGCCGGTGAGACCAGCCATGCGCCGCCAAAGTCATTATCGAATGTTGCAAGCTCACATTGAGTTGATTCATCGCGTCTTTGTGCAGTTTGCACGGCACGCAACGCAATGCCTTCCTCAAAGTGGCTGGTTTTCATTCGCTCTCTGCTGGCTGGTTTTGACCGATCGCTGACACCTCCTGCTCAGTGACGATTTCTACATCGCCGAGCCAACGAAGGCGAAGCCTTTTGACATAGTCAAGCGGCCACGGGTGGGAGTGGAATACGCCGGTCATTGGGCGAAACGACACCTGCGATTCTTCATCCGGGCCAACCCATTCATCCCCAACCGTAGATTCTAGGCAGGTTGAAGTTTTTCCTTTCGGGGCACGAAGCGTATCTCAACACGCTTGTTCACCGCTTCGGCGACGCGCCTTAGCATGGTCAGCGAGTGTCCCCCGTAGTCCGAGTCCTCCGGTCTGCTAATAACAGATTCGGAGGTTCCAACCATTTTGGCGAGCCGCGCTTGCGTTAGACCTGCTTGCTCCCTTAATTCGTAGATCCTTCGCGCCAGATCGTCTTCGGTTCTGGCTGCCTCAAGCTGTGCCAGCCGCTCCGGCTTGCCCTGGTAAAAGCGCCGATGCAGGATTTCCACTGCGTCAGACGTCGCTTTTCTCTTCTTTGGCATGCTCATTTCTCCTCATACGTGTGAACCCTGGGGTTTTTTCCAAATTTTCATCTACGCTCGATGGCTGTTTCAATCTCCCTGGCCGGCACTTCCGCTTCCTTGACCAGCCCGTGTGACACGACCGCCGCCGTTCGCCCATGAAAAAATATAGCATTCGTTAATTCACATGCTGCAATCCGACGCGAAGCTCGTAAATTCCGTCCTGCAAAAAATCCGCTTCCGGCCGCCGGAGTTCATGGCCCAATTCCCCCAGGCGCTCGATCCTGACCGTGCATTTGTCAAGCGCCTTGGGCTGCAACGAATCGAGCCATTCGAGAATCGGCACCGAGCCGTCCTCCTCCTGAAAGAAGACCACGTTAGTCTTCGGCATTCGCGCCCTTTCGCATTGCTTCAATCTTCTCAAAATTGCGAAGTTTGTCAAGGCCTCGCTTTGGGCAATCCTTTTACGATTTTCAATCCATTGAAAATCTTTTGCAGCATCGGCGCAAAGGTGTTCTGATTGAGCCATGATCAAAGAAAGCGAACAATTGGCGGTGCGGACAGCAGAAATTGGACTTGGGAACGGTGTCCAAAACGGTGTCCAAAATGATAGAATCGGATCAAATCGGATAGGTGTAAATTTCCCGGTTTTAAGGCGTTGGTTGAAAACCGACCATCGCCCCCCAAAAAAAGCTTGTAAATACAGGGTTTTATTGGAGTCTTTGGAAAATCTTCAACGAAATCTTCAACGATTTTAGTTCTCGCTCACTATCCGGCACGCAGATGGCGCGCACACGCCCACTTGCACGAATGCGAGGCAAAATCAGTCCTCATACCCCTATACCCGATTGACAGCGCCAGGCTATGCTGCGAACTCGGCATTCAAGGTCATAGGTTGGCAGAATCTCCCAGTCAGAACGGAGGTCCGACGAGGATGCGGAAGAAGTTTGCCGTTCCGTTAGTAGTGCCGGCCGTCCAAACAAACGGCATCGCGGGCGAATTGGTTGTCAGGACCGCGTTCCAGTTCACCAGGTTGCTTGAAGACTGGATTTGATAGTCCGGCCCGGCTTCGCCGTTGATTTGCAGGACGAGTTGGCGGTTGGCCGCCGAGACTGGCGAGAACTGCGGCGGGACCAGATTGGTGACGGTCACGGTAAAGTTCTGCGTTGTGTTCTTCATCGGCGCGCCGCTCTCGGCCACCATGACCGTGAGTGGATTGGCAGAGTTCGCTTGCGTGACCAGCGGCCGCCAAGTGAGCACGCCGCTGCTGGAGCTGATTGACGCGTTGGTGGGGGCTGTGGGCAGGCTGTAAGTGAGAGACGATGTCGGCACGTCGGCATCTGTCGCCGAATTGGTGATGCTCAACGTCACGCCGACGCCAATCGTTTGGTTGGCAACGGCCGCCAAGACCGGCAAGTTGGTTCCGCCGTCGCCGCCGGTGATTTCTACGTAATCAATATTGGGCAAGCCGGCGCTGTTGGTGGATTGAAGCCTTACGTCGGCGGCCCCGGCGGGTGCGTAGGCATATACCGTGGCAAAACCCCAATTGGTGAAGGCTCCGGTGGATGGGAGCAGAAAATTGGAGGCCACATTCGTGCCATTGACCAGCAGGTTTGCCGCTCCGTCGTTGGTGCCGGCATACCGGAACGTGAACGCTTTGGTAACGGATGAATCGAAATAAATCTTCCAGTCCATTCCGGCGCCGTTGGTGTTGATGGTGACGGCATATCCGCTGCCGGTGTATCCTGGATAAGTGTTGTCAATCAGGCCGTCCACGCTGACGAAACCGTCGCTATTTTCCTGAATGATGTTGCCGGTATCATAAACCGTTGGAACAACTACGATATTGTCAAAATAGACAGGGCTGGCCCCGGTGGCATTGGCCCGGAACTCAATCGTGTTGGTGCCGGCATTCAAGGCGATGTATTGCTGGTTGGTGGCCCAATTGCTAAGCATGGAGGTTTGGGCAAACGTGGGCGTGCCGATCTTGGTCCCGTTCACATACAAATCCATGGTGGTGACATTCGCTCCGGTGACCGCATACTTGGCATCCAGCTGGTAGGTGCCGCTTTCCAAGACTGTGATGGTCTTCCGGATGTCCGCCGAGGAACTCGTCCCGAAATTCAGATAGCCTTGGCCAGTGTAGTTGCTGATGACGGTGCCGTATCCGTTGGCGGTATAGCCGGCAATATTTTTATAGTCAAAGCACTCTGCTTCGTATTGATGAGGGCCGGTATAAGTCAAGGGCGCGGCAGGGGACACGATGGTTGCCGGGGTGTAGGACGTCAATCGTCCGGTGCCTGTTCCGGAACAATTCACGGTGATGTCGAGCGCGCCGTTGTGCGTGACATTCAAGGTGAACACCCCGCCCACCCATCCGCTGGTCACCGTGCTGGCGGAATGGCTGGCCCGGTCGGCCCAGGAATAAGTCGGTTGCGAAGAACTGCCGTAAATGGTGATCGTGTCGGTCCTCATGCCGAGGTTGATGAAATTGTCATAGTTGCCAAGGTAAAAGCTCAAGCTATTGGAATATTCTTTCATCACCCCTGCCATGTATTGAGCAAGTGTCAGGTCAACATGATCGCAGGTGTTGTATTTGAAGGGAATGGAACCACTGGCCGTCTGCCCGTTTGTCGTTCCTGTCTTATATGGGTCGTAGATGACCCATGCGTTCTCATTTCGTCCGGCATAGATGGTGCCGGTGTATTCCTGCGGGAAGATGGTGTTCAACTCATTGGTCTTGGCCGCGACGGTGGGCCAGCGGGTTGCATAAACAGAATTGCTCACCTGCAACTGAAACGACTGCGCGTTGGTGTCGGCCAATTGATAACACGTTGGCATCGTCGGATAACGCCCCGTTTTCTTCATCCAGTTGAAGTTGGTTTGATAATCACCGTCGCCATCCATGCGATAAAGCCCCTCGAACAATGTTTGGGGCGAACTATACATGTTATCGGCGCTGCCGGAAGTGACATCGTTGACGACAATGACTTTCGTGCGGTTGATGACTTCCTGGCGGCTGGGGATGCGGATCGTCCCGTCCAGAATTTTGCGTAATACATCAAGGGTAACATTCGGATATTGGGAAAAAAGCCCCCATTGCCTCGTTGTATAACCATCCGGGGTTGTGCCATTGTTCAGACTTTGGATGTCTTCCTGCCAAATTAGCTCCGGGCCATCAATAACCGCTTCACCAGTTAACATAATATGCTCAATGAGTGGCACCCCGGCTGAAGCCATTGTAAAGTTTGTGCTGATATCATTGGCGTCGGTCCATCCAGTTGAATCGTAGCGGATGCCGTATTGCCCGCAAAACCCCGAAAGATAGGTTCCCAGGCAAACACTCTCCATGTCCGACTGGTAAGTCTGCTGGGTGTATTTCTCCGCGAGGATGAAGTTTTGCGGGGTCTGTTTGCAAATGGCGGCGAAAGCTGGATTGAGCTTCATCGTGGCAATCGGGTTGATGTTGGGGTCATACTGGTTGCCGCACCAACTGACGATCAAATATCCGCCGTATTTCTGGTTTAACTTCATCAAATCCACCCAATGGGCGACGCGTTGCGTCCATGTCGGGGCCAGCGGAGGATTGCCGAATCCCCAGAACTGTTCGGCGTAGTTGAAACCGATGAAGTTGGGATAATTGCGGAAAAAGTCTTCAAACATGTCCAGGTTGGTGTCGGGGAATTGCGCGTATCCGCCGCTGGCTACTTGAACCGTGCACCACATGTTGTTTTCCGCACAGGTTTTCACCCAAGATTTTGCCGTCTCGTAGCCATACTGGGCGATGCTGAATACGTTATTCGTGTCATGGCTGATGGAGAGCGAGATGTTCATCACCACATAAGGGCGAATGTCTTGCGGTATCAGATTGATTATCTTTTGTGGGTCTGGAAAATTCCAGGTGTCAATATGAACGAGCAACATGGGCTGGCTCGGTGAGATGGGCCGCCTCAAGGGCGCGCTCAAAATTGGAGTTGGGCTCACTACCGGAGGTGGTGGCGGGAGTGTTCCCGTGTCAAGATTCGACACGGTGAAAGCGGCTCCCGCAGAGCCGAACACAAACTTGTCAATGTTCAATCCCGACTCGCGCCCGCCGATCTGAAACGTCTGCGTCAAATTTCCCGCGCTGACGGTGAAACCGTTCTGGCTGGTGAACTGCGACAGGTTGATCCATTTCCACATGCCTGCTCCCAGTGTGCCCCCACCCGTCACCACGTCCGTTGCATTGCTGAATCCTGCCGACGCCAATCCGTTCACGAGTGTCCAATCAGAATTGAGCAGCGGGTTCTTCGTCCCAAACCCGTTCCCAAAAAACAAACTGTCGCTGTTGAAGGCGTTGGGTCCAACCTGAACGCGCGCGTAAAGTTGATAGATGTCGTTGGTGGGAAATGTGATGATGTAAGTCGCCACCCGGGTGGAATTGGACGGACAGTTGCCGGTTTGGTTGGGGAGGATGGTGATGTTGGTGGGGCTGGGGCTGTTGGTCACCACCCAGCTCGAACCGAGCATGCCCGATTCGGCCTCGAACGTCACGGAGGCCGCCGATGCCGATCCGAGAGTCATCAGCGACGCTGCAAGCCATGCCATGGTGGATTTTATCCGGGATTTCCAAGTTGACTTGGTGTTCATGGTTCAAAGTGAGTTTTTCCGGTCATTTTCGCGATTATCCTCTCATCACATCACTTCGGTTGGCGAGTCATTTTTCGACGCCAAAACCGGGTTTTTAGAGCGGCCACCATATTCGGCATGGACTTTCACGTCCCAACCAGCCTCTTGGGTCGGAATTGAAGTCCTGTAGGACGACTGGTGATGATGCCGTCCAAGGTCTTGCTGATGATCGCATGTTCGGACGATTCAACAATGGCGGCGAGGCGCGCTCGCATTCCTTCGACGCCTTCTGGCCCGGTGACTCCGGCGGCGGTGTTACTGTTCGTTTGCATTAATTTTGCCGTTTTTTTCCGGAACCGCGGATTTCCCCGCCCGCTGACCTTTTCCAACCAATGGTGTCGGGCAGAAGGCATGACACCAAAATCGGTCAAACAGTTTCACAAGAGATTCGTGATCGGAACCGGCCCCTCCTGAGGGCATTCGTGCGCTGACCGGGCATTCGTAATGCCAAGGCTATTCCGCGTGAAGTTTGACCGGGAACAGAAGGCGAGTCTATAAGGTGTTTCCCCCATGGGCCTTTTCGAGATTCCAAGTCCTTTGTGGCTTCAAGCGACCGCAGCAGCCATTTCCTCCTTCGGCAACAATTCGGAGTGTTAAAACTTGAGTTCGACGGAAAGATTCCAGATCCTCAAGACAAGTAAACCAACGCCGGAACACAGTGACCCATCAATCCGTATGAAACTCTGCACCATCGCCCTCGCCTGCCTGCTCGCCACCCAGTCCTTCACGGCATTTTCCGCCGCGCCTGCAAAAATAGATCGCGAGAACAACTTCGATCTTGGTTGGCGCTTCCTGAAGGCGGACTTCCCCGGCGCGGAAGACCCTTCGTTCAACGACTCATCATGGTGCGCCGTGGATTTGCCTCATGACTGGAGCATCGAAGACCTGCCGCCGGCAGCCGCGAATGGAGCCGCCGCCGTGCCAGCGACGAATTCGCCCGCTCCCAGCGGCTCTCGCGGCCGGGGACGCGCAAATTTTCCAGTCGTCGGCCCGTTCTCGCCGGAAAGTCCCGGTGGCCGCGCCACGGGTTACACGCTGGGCGGCACTGGCTGGTATCGCAAACATTTCGTGCTCGACAAACAGACTCTCGACAAGCACGTTGCCATCCGGTTCGACGGCGTTTATATGGATTCGGATGTGTGGCTCAACGGCCATCATCTCGGAAACCATCCTTACGGCTACACTGCATTTGCTTACAACCTCACCGAGTATCTGAATCCGCCCGGACAGGATAATGTCCTCGCTGCGCGCGTGCGGAATACCGGACGAAACAGCCGCTGGTATTCCGGTTCCGGCATCTACCGCCACGTCGTTCTGGAAGTGACCGATTCGTTGCGCGTCGAGCAGTGGGGCGTTTATGTCACAACTCCGCTGGTCACGAAGCAGAAGGCCGCCGTCAATCTGGTGACCACAATCGTCAATGGGCGGAGCGCGGACACAGCCTTCACGCTGCGTGTCAAACTGCTGGGACCGACTGGAAAGACGTTGCAGACCGGCGAAACCAATGTTCAGGCCGGCGCCGGCGGTCGTGTGGAAATCCCGCTGGCCTTCGAGGTCAAGTCGCCCCCGCTCTGGTCGCCCGAATCTCCCCTCCTGTGCCAGGCCGTCGTGCAACTCCTGTCCGGCGGCAAGGAGGTGGACGAAAGTGCGACGACCTTTGGCATTCGAGAAATCAAATTCTCCACGAACGGTTTCACACTCAACGGTGTTTCGGTGAAACTCCGTGGCGGCTGCCTGCATAACGACCTCGGGCCGCTCGGCTCCGAGTCATTCGACCGCGCCGAGGAGCGCCGAGTCGCGTTATTAAAAGCCTGCGGCTACAACGCCATCCGCACCAGCCATAATCCGCCCTCGACGGCGTTTCTCGACGCCTGCGACCGGCTGGGCGTGCTGGTGCTCGACGAGGCCTTTGACTGCTGGGAAAAGGGCAAGAACCCGGATGACTACGGCAAATTTTTCGACGACTGGTGGCAGCGCGATTTGGATTCGATGATTCTGCGCGACCGCAATCACCCGTCCGTCATCCTGTGGAGCATCGGCAACGAAATCAACGAGCGTGCCGATGAATCCGGCTACGTCATCGCCAAAAAATTGAGCGACGAGGTCCGCCGCATGGACCCCACCCGCCCGGTCACCGAAGCCATCTGCGGTTTCTGGGACCGCCCCGGCAAACCGTGGTCAGATACCGACAAGGCGTTCACCTTCCTCGATGTCGGTGGCTACAACTACCAGGTCGGGCAATACGAAAGGGACCACCAGAAATTCCCCAACCGCATCATCGTCGGCACCGAATCGTATCCCCGGGACATTGCGAGCATCTGGCGCACCGTGGAGAAGGACCCGTGGGTGCTCGGTGACTTTGTCTGGACCAGCATGGATTACCTGGGCGAAGCTGGCACTGGCTCCGCGCGCGTTGGCAACGAGAGCGGTGTGTATTTTGTTTCCGGTTGCGGCGACCTCGACATCTGCGGGTTCAAGAAGCCCGCGTCGTATTATCGCGACGTGGCTTGGGGAGTCAATCCACTAGAGATGTTCGTGCATCGCCCGATACCCGAAGGCCGCCGTGAGACCGTCAGCGGCTGGGGATGGCCGGATGAATTGGCAAGCTGGACCTGGCCCGGTAACGAAGGCAAGCCGGTGCAGGTCAACGTCTATTCGGGATGCGACTCGGTGCGGCTGGAGTTGAACGGCAACGAAATCGGCACCCAGCAGATCAATGGCGGCAGATTGACGGCGCATTTCGAAGTGCCCTACGCCGCCGGCGAACTCAAGGCCGTCGGACTCAACCATGGGAAGATTGTTGCCACCAAAATTCTGCGCACGGTCGATGCCGCCAGGAAGATCCGGCTCACCGTTGACCGTTCCACCATCCGCGCCGATCGCGAGGACCTGGCTTTTGTGACGGTGGAAATCACCGATGCCGCCGGCCATCTCATGCCCGACGCCACGAATCTGGTGCATTTCAAGCTGACGGGTCCCGGCGAACTGGCCGCCGTCGGCAGCGGCGCTCCCGATGTGATGGAAAGTTTTCGGCAGCCGCAGCACACCGCCTGGCATGGTCGCTGTCTGGCAGTTTTGCGCCCGCAAGGCATGGCGGGCAAGCTGACCTTCCGCGCCGAGGCCGACGGTCTTTCAGCCGGGGAGGTCACGGTTCGCATCAGGTAGTCCACGACAAGTTTCTATGACAACAGGATTTTCCTGACGCGCTGGTCGTTTTATGACTGAACCGAAACAAAACATAAGACAACGGAGAATCCAATAATTCAAACGTAGTTTACCGCCGACTCGGCGCCGATGGTGTATAGCAACACAGTCTATCCGTCTGTTGGCGGAGGAGGACATCTTCGACCTGGTGCGCGACTTCATGAAGGACGAAGCGTTCAGCCAGCAGGACCGAACCCTGCGCCGTTACCTCCACCCGGAGCTTTTGATCATTGACTAATGTTGAGTGCCCAATAATGTGGAGTTGAGCGCCTTTCCACCACGCCTGGCAGCGCCGTCGGGGTTTTCAACTCAACATTATTGACAGGCCTTTTGATCAGAGTGACTCCAGCCATTTGATCAGATTGCGATCCCTTCGCCAACCACCGTTGCGATGGTGGCGTGACAGGATTGGTTGGGCTTTGGCCAGAGCTGCTCGTTTGGCTTCGAGGTCGAGCGTCAGATATTTATTGGTGGTGTTGACGCTGACATGTCCCAGCCAATTGGCAATCGTGCTCAGATCGACTCCGGATCGTAACAGGTGAACGGCCGTGCTGTGGCGCAGACTATGGGGGTGAAGTTGCTTGTCTTTCAAGGCTGGGAGTTTTTGGGCAGCCCGACGGGGCTGCTTCTGTAGAATAATGCCGACGCCGAAGCGTGTCAGCGACAGACGCCGATAATTGAGAAAGACGGCGTGGGTCTCATGCAGTCCGGTGCCCTGTTTTTCCAGATGGGTTCGCAATGCCCGAGCCCGTAGTGTCCCAAAATTCGAATTTGCCATGGTTTGCGCATTCTTTTTGCCGGGTGTGCGCCATGGTAAGGGATGCTGGCGGTTGTTCCGGGGCGTTGTCATTCTGTGGCGATGAATCCGTTTGCTTTTCTGGTGATCTGTCTGGCCGGCTGGATGAACCGCAACCAGCAGGAGGTCATGGAATACTTACAGGAAGAGGTTCGTGTGCTCAAAGAGTTGCTGGGCAAGCAACCCCGGTTCAATGATGACCAGCGTCGGCGCTTGGCCCTTCAGGGCAAACGACTGGGCCGAAAGGCGCTGGCTCGATTCGCCAGCTTGGTGACACCCAACACGCTGCTGGCCTGGCACCGGCGCCTGGTGGCCCAGAAATACGACTCGAGTCAGGGGCGTAAACCGGGACGGCCATGCACCAAAGAAGAAATTCAAGAACTGATATTGAAGCTGGCCCGCGAGAATCGCACATGGGGTTACACGCGAATTCAAGGGGCACTCCGTCAACGACAATTATAATTCCCCACGGGACCTGAGTGTTTGGATATGGTGTTGCGGGGATTTCCTGGCGTGGGCGTGCAGTCAGGAGGGCGTAGCCCGACTGACGGAACGCCAACAGCCAGGGGGGAGTGGGTCTTAAAGCATGTATCGTCGGAAATGGAAACAAATTGCCTTAAAACAGGCTGAGGAGGAACTTTTACAGTCAACGCGCTTGGAATTCATCTTTTTGATAAAGACGCATTTCTCTCTCATAACGCATTTCGTGCGCCCGGCGCCGCGTCCCTCGATGAATTGAGAGCACAACAAAAGAAAGTTCACTATTTCCAAAAGCTTTATTCGCAGATGCGCCACGGCATCATCGCGCAGGATGTGGTGGTGAATGCAGACACCATCCATTTACTGCGCGAGATGAAATTTGTTTTCATTTGCATCGATTATCCGCTTGCAAAAATGCTCATCATAGAACGCTTAGAGGAATGAGGAATTCCGTTCATCGACGTGGGCATCTGCGACATGTCGGATTGCCGTTTTCGCCGAGAACGGGCCAGCCGTCCTTCCAAGTCACGGGCACGAGGTAGGGAATGCGACCGACGGCGCCGTTGTCCTTGAAAAGATAGGCATACCATTTGCCTTCCGGGGTGTCCACGAGGCCGCCCTGGGCGATACCGCGATCATCGAGCGCGATGCGGCCCTCGTAGGGACCGGTGATTGTGTCGGCGCGGTGGACGATGACGGTGCGCGCCCAGCGGCTCCCGGGCGAGGCGATGTTGAAGAGGTAGTAGCGGCCGTTGATCTTGAAAAGCTGCGAGCCCTCGCCATTAAGCCCTCCCTGGTCGGTGCCGAAGACGGCGTTGACGTTTTCGACGAGGATCTTGTGCACGCCGCCGGGCTTGATTCCGGAGAGATCGGGTTTCAGCTCGGAGATCTCGATGCGAGCGTTCCCCTAAACCAGGTAGGCGCGACCATCGTCGTCGAAAAACAGGCTGTGGTCACCGATCGCGGGCGCGAAACTCGTCTCCTTCCACGGGCCGCGCTCGGGATCGCGTGTGCTGTAGATGTGGGTGCGTCCGCTGGTGGCGGAGAAAGTCGAGGCATAGTAAACGCCATCGTGGAAACGCAGGCTGCTGGCCCAGGAGCCGCGACCGTAGGCGTTTTTGCCGTTTTCGAGGCGGAGGGCTTCGTTGTCGGCAAGCGTATCATAGGCGTATGAGGCCATGCTCCAGTTGACCAGGTCCGACGACTCCATGATCGGAAGGCCCGGGCTCATGTGCATCGTCGTGCTGCTCATGTAATAGGTTTTTCCTACACGGATGATGGCGATGTCCGGGACGTCGGCCCAGATAATGGGATTATGTGCAGGATCCGCCGATGCCGCCGGGAGGGGCTGAGATGCGATAGAGGCGAGGACGAGCGCCACCAGAAGAATACCGGCAAGCCGGGCCAACCAACTAACTCGATTCAGTTTCATCAATTTCATGGGATTATCCACTTGACAAACCAATAATGGCGGGTTAGGTTGGCGGCATGAAAACGAAATCGCCGCTGAAAGATTTAACGCCCATTCAAATCATAGACCGCTTCCCCGATGACGAGACGGCGCGGAAACACCTTGAAGCCGTGCTTTGGAAAGACGGCCCGGTTTGTCCGCATTGCAAAAACCACAAGGAAAAGCCGATTTACAAACTCGAACCGCGCGCCGACAGCAAAAAGGCAGTCCGCGCTGGCGTCTATAAATGCGGCGCGTGCCTGAAACAATTCTCGGTGATGGTCGGCACGATATTCGAGGACAGCCATATCCCGTTGCGGAAATGGCTCATTGCTTGGTATCTGCTTTGCAGTTCCAAAAAGGGGATTAGCTCGCTCCAACTGAAGCGCATTCTGGAAATCGGCAGCTATGGCACGGCTCTCTTTATGTCGCACAGAATCCGCCATGCGTTGCGGGAAACCGGATACACCGAAAAACTATCCGGCACAATCGAGGCCGACGAAACCCTGATTGGCGGCGCGACCAGTGGCAAGGGGTCACGATTTCTTGGAAACAAAATTCCGGTGATAGCAATGGTTCAACGCGGTGGCACGGTGCGCAGTAAAATCATGCCGACGGTCAACGGCGCAAACCTGAAACAAGCCATCCGCGAAAACGTGCAAATCGGCTCCAATCTCCACACCGACCAGCATCCCGGCTACACCGGCTTGAAATTTGAATATGAACACAAATCAGTCAAGCACATGGCCGGAGAATACAGCCGCCATGAAGGGGAAAACGTAGTAACGACGGCCCATGTCGAGGGGTTCTTCAGCTTGTTAAAAAGAGGCGTAATGGGGACTTTCCATCACATTAGCGCACAGCATTTGCCGCTGTATCTGGCCGAGTTTGAACACCGCCACAACTGCCGTAAAATCAGCGACGGCGAGCGCACAGATTTTGGTTTGACCAAGGCCGTTGGAAAGCGTTTGATTTACAAAACGGCATGAATTTATGGCAATATCGAAACGTTTAAGAGCCATTTGGGAGGCAGAGGCAAAGGCAGCAGAAGAACGCCTGCCAAAAGAGCCGCCCGCGCCATTGCCGCCGTGGAGGGAGGACGAGTTAAAAAAGTTTGACCGGATGGACGAGATTTTGAATCAGGCCACTTATGACATGTCACAAGACATAGATTTGGTGTTTGAATTATTGGGATACGGACACCTTTTAGAATACAGCCTGCGGATGGCAGATTTAAGCATCAAAGCAAAGCGTTATAGAAAATTAACCCAATATGCCGCCAAAGAGAAATTGTGGGAGAAAATTCACGGCATTCTCTACGGTTTGAAAACCGAGGTTGCTTTAGCTAGGAACAGCAGGGATCGCGGGGGAACCAAAGTCCAATAAAGAACGGGGGTTTTCCACCTTGAAACAAACTCTCTGCGACCGTCATATATCCCGACGCTCCATGCGAAAACCTCGTCATGGAATAAAAGCAGTTCGGCATCTTTCGGGGGAATTTGTTTGCTGGCATCATAAATCCGCCCTAGTTTTGGTTTGACTGACATTCGTTAATAGCCGCCAGTCAAACATGCCCAAGACCAAAACAAACACGCCGGACTGGAAAGACGAGCCGCTGAAGTTCGCTTTCCATCCTGACGGGGCGTTGCGGCGGGGGGCTTTTGCCAACCCGCCGAAAGTCCAGGCTCTCAAAAAGTCCATCCGCGCCAGCAGCAGGGGACGCAGATAATCCACAATTAAGCCAGATTCAACGGCTTGCGGCTATTTTGGTTTGTCATCTGGATAATCCCAAATTTCAAATAAATTTTAATAAGGCCGCACCAACCGGAAGAACACCGAGCCGTTTGTTGAGTTCAGCGGCACCGTCATCTGGTTGGTCTGATCCGAACCGGGCATGTTGACCCAGTTCGTGCCGAGACCGTTCGTTTGCGATTGCAACTGCCAGCCTGTGTGATCCGCCGGCCAGCCGAACAGAAGTTGGCCGGGCAAGTTGGTCACGCTGATGGCGATGGATGCAACCGAGGTCGGACGCGCGCTCACCTGCGTGGAGTTGGTGCTTTCGCCAAAGCTGTTCGTCGCGCTTACGACGAAATAATACAACGTGCCGTTGGCCAAGCCGTTGTTGGTGAATGTGAGGCTTGCGTTGGTGACGATGTTTGCATAACCGCTGCCGCTGGTGAGCGAGCGTTTGATTTTGTAGCCGGTCGCGGTGCTTGCGGCGTTCCAGTTCAACGCCACTTGCGCGTTGCCGGCGACGGCGGCGAGACCGGCCGGTGCGGGCGGAACGGGGTTTGCCAGCGCCGCCACTTCCGTCGCGTTCAAGGCGCGGCTGTAAATGCGGAAGTCATCCACGCTGCCGGTGAGATTCGGATCGGACCACTGCGATTTGCCAATATAGTTTTGCGTCGTGCTGCCGAGGCTCGACGGCTCGAGCGTCATGCTGAGGTTCGTGTTCGCCGGCACGCCGTCCACATAGAGCACGCCCGTGCTGCCGGACAACGTGACCGCGAGGTGATGCCACACGCCCGTCGATAGATTGCCGGCGCGGTTCAACTGCTGCTCGCCGCCGCCGCTGCTGGTGGTGATGGCGTAACGCACTGAAGCGCCGCCGCTCGCAGGCGCGAGGAACATATAAGTGCCCGTGCCGGAACCAAAGTCGAACACGCGCGCCCATGTCGCGTTGGCGTCCACCTTCACCCAGGTCGAAATTGTGAAGTCGTTCAGCGCGCTGACCAATCCCACTGGAAGACTGACGTAGCCGTTGGCCGTGCCGTCCAGATGCACGGCGTTGTTAATCGCGCCGACAACCCACGTCGCGCCGCTCTGTAACGTGCCGGGGTTGCCGCCGTAGCCGGAGTCGGCGGCGGTCGTGCCGCTGGTGGCGTCAAATTTCCACCAGCCGAACATTTCCGCTGGCGTGGCGCTCACTTCAATGGAGTTGGAGCTGACGCCGTTCGAGTTCGTCGCGGCGACGACGTAATAATATGTTGTGCCATTGACCACGCCGGTATCCAAGTAGCTTGTCGCCGTCACGCCGCTCGCGATGGTCACGTAACCGCTGCCGCTGATGGTGCTGCGTTTGACGATGTAGCTGTCCGCGCCGACAGATCCATTCCAACTCAATGACACTACGGCATTGGATGCAGTCGCCACCAGGCTGGTGGGCGTGACCGGCGGCTGGTTGGCCGGACTCATCGCCATCACCGTGGCGGAGAACGGAGCGAACGTGGCCGAGAAGCTGGCGGCGGCCCCGATGAAATTGGTTTGCACAATATCCGGCGAACCAACCCCGGTTCGCGCGGCATCGTCCTGCGGAATGCCGTAACTGTAAATGGCGGCAGTGCCATAAGGAACGTAGCCGGACAGATTAAAATTGGCCGTCAGATTGGAGCATGCACTTTTGTTGATCACCAGCAGCGTCAGCGTCCCGTTGGTTCGCATGACTGAATACGTGGCCAGCAGCGGATAATCGCTCGTGGCGCGCACCACCGTGTCGCCATCCGCCGCGAACTTTGGCATCAGCTTCGCGCAATAATAAGTCGGATAGAGATTGCCCACGCCGCCCAGGCCATAAACAATTCCTCCGTCGCTAAGAACGCCGCCGTTGGGGTTCATGCGCCAGCCGTAAAACGCCGGGTCGGGATTGGCAACCGTGCCCTGACCGTTTCGCAAATCCCACCAGACGCGCGAATTGAATTCCGTCTGCAAAATTTGTCCAATGCTGTCGGCGTAAAATAATCCGCCCGGCAGGCTCACGTTCTGACGATCGCCTCCCGTGCCGTTCTCGGTCACTTCCAAGGTCACGTTCGTGGCCGCGCTGCCGAGATAATCATTCAGGATCTGGCGCAAGTTCGCCGCGTCGGACGCCCAGCCTTTGGAATAAAGCAAATCCTGCGTGTCGCCCGCCGCCGGGCCGTAATTGTGCTCGATCACAAAATCCGGGGTGCAATTGTTGCTGCGCATATACGTCAGCATCACCGGCGTCCAACCGTAATGCGTCACGCCGGTGCGCGGATTGACCACGGGATGGTTCGTGTAATTTGCGTAGCCGTCCTCGGTGGGATCTATGACCGCGCCGACCTTGATCGTCGGATCAACGGCTTTCATCTGCGCATAATAATTCGTGAAGCGCATCGCGTAAGTCCAGGGATCGTGGGCCTGGTAGGGCGCGTTGGTGTTGTAGTCGGTTTCCCAAGTGCCATTGATTTCGTTTCCAACCTCCCAGTATTTAAAATTGCTGTGATTGGTGACATTGAACATCCGCACGGCGTAGGCGGCTTCTTCAGGCGTGCTGGTTCCGTAGTTCACGATGATGAAAGCCTGGGAATGCGTATTGGTGGCGAGGGCGATGAAATTCGTAGAAAAAGAACCCCAGGTCCGCGGGCTGGTGGCGCCGGTATCCCAAGGCTCGTTGGCATAGTGATAAATGTCCCCATAGGAGCCGCCCGGCCAACGCAGACAGGTGTTGCCGATGTCATTCAAAATCGCCTGCGTTGCGGGCGCGTTCAGATTCCCGTCCCCGGCACCCGTATTAATCCCAAAGACTCTGCCGCTGACAGTTCGAACAGTCTGGTTCGCATTGACGCTGACATGAACCGTCGCCGGCTTGGGTGCGGCGATCAACCGCATATCATCAATGAATAAGGGGTTTGTCGTAGCGCCGTTGTTAAATCCAATACCGGTCAGGTTGGTCTTGTTGACGCCGAGCGCGGCGAGAGAAATGGTGACCTGCTTCCATGAGTTCGTCGGAGCCGTCACGGAAACCGAAGGAAGTCCCGAACTTGAGCCGTTCAACTCGCCATAGACCGAAATATTTTGTCCGCCGGTCGTCCCGCCATTGATCCAGAAAGTCAGATTCGTATAGAGGGTCGCATCCACGGTGGTGTAGGGCTTCAGGAACCATATCATATACGGGGCGCTGGGAACCAGGGCCACCGAGTTGCTGGCGACAAAGACTAAATTGCTCGTATAGACCGGATTATTCGTGGCGTAACTCGTCATCCATGACCAGCCGTCGCCCCAGCCGTTGTCAAACCTGCCGGAATAAATCTGCATGTCGTCCGACGGGCGAATCAACGTAAGCACTCCCGGCCGCCAGGGAACCTGATAGTAATTGGTAGCACTTGAGGTGGGAGTCTGCCCCTGGTAAAGAAATTGCAAATTGCTCGGGTCGATCGTCTGCGTCTGGTCGGGGTTGTTGCGAACTACATCACCGTGGCTGATGTCGGACGTCCAAGCGTTGCCGTCGGGGAACGTGACGTTGGTCTTGCCAGCGAAGGGATTGCTCTCGGTCGCTGCCAGCGGAGTCCACGAACCCCCGAGATTGGTCGCCGTAAAGGATCGGAAATACCTTCTCGCGGCGCCGATCGCCTCTACGATCATCAGGTATTGGGGGGTCGCCCCCTGAATCGTGTAGACCTGCGGGGACTCGAACAGGTTGTCCGTCGTGTCAGTCATGATGACCGACGAGTTGGTGAAGGTTCCCGGGAAGCTGCCGATGGGCATGGACGCCCGGTGGATGGTGCCGTCGTCATACGCGTAAAACAAATAGGCGTTCGTGCTGTCGCAGATGACCGTCGTGTCGAGGGAGTTTCCCGAGTAGAGAGTCTGTGGCGGCGACCAGCCATTCGGATTGGTGGGATCGGTCGAGGTCACATACTGGGCACCCCACTGGTATGTTAGAACCCAGATATTCTTCGGGGCGAAATAGAACAGCGTAGGCGCAACGCTGCCTATTGGCATCTGATATTGTGTGGCAGTGGCCATCTCAGGCCAACTGTTAAAGGTCATCATGCCACCGCCCCAATTCCCTGAGCTGTCGACCGTCGTAAAGTAAACGATGTATTTGCCGTTGTAGTGGACGCAAGTGAAATCCTTCATGGCGAGCGACCCGTTCTGTGGCGTAGCGAGCGGATCCGTCGACATCCATCTGAATGTCGAGGGCAGCGCGCCATTCTGCGCGAAACAGACGGGTGATGAACACCAGAAAAGCCACAGGAGTGAAGCGACCGTAAAAACGCTTTTCCCCCACGTTTTTGCAAATGAGCAGCGCAACGTCAATGAGGTCAATTTAATTTGATTCATTGTTTCAATTCGATTTGTTAAGCCGGTCGGAATAAATCTGCATATCGTCCGTGGCGCGCGCCGCCAGCGCGGGCAACAGCATGGTTCCAAACAGGAGGGACAGGAATTTCATTAGCTTAAAGATAGTCCAAACCCGAGCGGAAGTCGTGTCGTTACTTCGCACGATGACGCGCCACCGGCACAGATGTCTGAGTGGCAGCGTTTTCTTTTTGAGTATGACCAAATGTCCTAAATGCTCACGCGGTCTGCCTGGATTTGGCTTTCTTTGTTCGCACACTTTCGCCATCGAATTCCAGGATGGTGGCGTGATGCACCAGTCGGTCAATTGCGGCCATGGTTGTCATTGGGTCCTTGAAGATTTTATCCCATTTGGAGAACACCAGATTGCTGGTGATCATCACGCTGCGCCGCTCATAGCGTTCGGCCAGGAACGTGAATAACACTTCCATTTCCTCCCGATCCTGCTGGACATACCCGATGTCGTCGAGGGCCACCACAGCATATCGGTCGAGTTTTTTGAGCAGCGCTTCCAGTTTCAACGCCGTCTTGGCGGTCAAAAGTTTTTGCACCAGTTTGAATGTCGGGATGAACTGCACGGTCTGGCCATGGCGCAAGATCAGCTCTCGGCACAAGGCGGCGACAAAGTGACTTTTCCTGCGGCCTGGCACCCAAAGGCGAGCAGGTTGTCGCCACGCTCGACAAAGCCGCCTTCCAGCAGGGTGGGTAATTGTCGTCGGATTTTTTCCGGCAACAGGGTCTCGTCCAAGTTTCCAAAGCTTTTGCCGTCGGGCAGCCCGGAGTGTTTGAGCAGGCGAGCGATGCGCCGTTGGCCGGTCTTCGGCCTCGCTCTCGCAGAGATGTTGCAGGAACTTCCGGTAGCCCCAGTGGTGTTGTTCTGCCTGTGCCAGAGTATCGGCGTAAATGGAGGCCATCGTCGTCAGATTGAAGCTGCGTAACAACCCGGCCAGTGGATCATGTGACATGGGCCACCTCCTCCCTCAAGAACTCATCATACACACTTAAATCCACGATCGGTTCCACCAGTTCCACGCGGTTGGGTGGACACAGTGTGCCGCGCAAGGTGGCGGCCCGCCACGGAAGGGTGTCTGGGCACAGCATCTCGCTGAGTAATCCTTCCACGGCATTAATGCCCAGTTCGGCCGTCAGCTTGAGCAGGCGCAAATACTCAAGTTCGCCCGAACTGATTCCGTGATCCTGCACCAGCCGGTCATAGGCGCGGCGATAAGTGTTGCTCGGAAAAAGCTCCTCCCGGTAATGGTAGCGGGCGAACGCGCCGGGCTTGCGCAGCAGCGCTTGGATCACATGCCGATAATCAATCACCGCCTGCCGGCCGGGCGCGCGCGTGATTTGCGCAATCTGCTCGGTGTCGTGGTAAACCTCCAAGTGTTGCTCGTAAACACGCACCCGCAGCCGGCGGCTGATGAACCGGGCCGGGACTGAATACGTCACGCGCTTGACCCGGATGGTGCTGTGGCTGCACACCCGGCACTCCACTTCATCATGCTCACAGAGCCGCGTCGGCGGCAGTTCCCGCATCACTCCCAGTTCCTCAGCCACCTTGATCGTGGGGGGACCATTGGCTTTGGTCAACACTTCCGCCAGGAACTCATCGTAAGCGGCTTCACTGGCAAAATCCCGATAGCCACGCAACAACAAATGCTGCTCCAGGCGCCGCTTCAAATGGCCGTTGTGCGCCTCGACATCGCCGTTCTCATTCGGACAATCGACATGGATGGTTCGCGGCGTCAATCCGTAATGCGCGACCAGCCACAGAAACTCCGGGTTGAAATCCCGTTTGCCTTCGCCGCTGATCTGATGCGTGGCCGCACTGCTGTTATCAATCTGCAAGAGCTTGGGCACTTTACCCAACCGGAACAAGGCCGCCTGCAAACCCGCTCGCAACGACAACAACGACTCCGACTGACACTGCATCGCCCATTGCCAGTTTGAATACGGCAACACTGCCTGGCAAAGCAGATGATCCAGCGGGTGCCCGGCGATGCTGATCTCCAGTTCCTTGGCGTGCGTCCAATCCATCTGCATGACCTCCCCGGGACGATGCGTCTGCGGAAAGATCACCTCCGGAGCCGGCCCGTGCTCCAGCCGCCACTGCCGCACTGGCTAATTTGCGCCATGAAGTCAGTCGGACAACCATCGCCAGGGTATTGCAGGGAGCCGGATTGGAGCCGGCACCGGGGCGGAGAAAGGGAATGACTTGGAAGGAGTTTCTGAAAGCCCACTGGGAGGTGCTGGCGGCCACCGATTTTTTCACGGTGGAACTGTGGACGGCCAAGGGTTTGATCCGTTATCATGTGTTATTCGTGATCAAGCTGGCGACGCGGGAGGTTCAAGTTGCCGGAATCGTCCCCGAACCATGGGAATCCTCGATGGGGCAAATGGCCCATTGTCAGCGATCGGTCAAAACCAGCCAGCAGAGAGCGAATGAAAACCAGCCACTTTGAGGAAGGCATTGCGTTGCGTGCCGTGCAAACTGCACAAAGACGCGATGAATCAACTCAATGTGAGCTTGCAACATTCGATAATGACTTTGGCGGCGCATGGCTGGTCTCACCGGCGCATTGCGCGCGAACTGGACATCCACCGCGAGACGGTGGGACGACATTTACGCCTGGCCGGTTCAAAACCGGCCAAAGTGCTCACCGGCTCGGAGCCTGACTCGGCGGCAAAACCAGCCATTCCGCTCACCGGGAGTTTGAGCGCAGGGCGGCAGAGTTTGTGTGTGCCATTGCAGGCGGTCATTGAGGCAGCGGTGCAGGCGGGGCTGTCGGCGCAACGAATCTATCAGGACCTGATTTGTGAGCACGCGTTCACCGGCGGTTATCATTCCGTGCAGCGCTTTGTGCGGCAGTTGTTGCAGACCCAGCCGGTGCCGTTTGTGAGGATGGAGGTGGATCCCGGCACCGAAGCGCAGGTGGATTTTGGCCAGGGTGCGTGGGTGCTGGTGGAGGGCAAACGGAAGCGGCCGCATCTGTTTCGGATCGTCCTGTCGCATTCGCGCAAGGGCTACAGTGAAGTGGTGTGGCGGCAGACGACCGAGAGCTTCATCCGGTGTTTGGAAAATGCGTTTCGTTACTTCGGCGGGGTGCCCCGCACGCTGATCATCGACAACCTGCGCGCCGCCGTGACGCGGGCCGACTGGTATGATCCCGAACTCAACGCCAAGGTGGCGGAGTTCTGCCGGCACTACGGCACGGTGATGCTGCCGACGCGCCCGGCCATGCCGCGGCACAAGGGCAAGATCGAGGCGGGCGTGAAGTTCGCCCAGAACAACGCGCTCAAGGGCCGCTGCTTTGAAAGTCTGGCGGCGCAAAATCTTTTCCTCGCGGAATGGGAAAGCGGCGTGGCCGACACGCGCATCCACGGCACGACCCGCCAGCAGGTCGGCAAAGTGTTCAACGACGTGGAACGTTCCCACCTGCTGGCCTTGCCGACGAGTTTGTTCCCGGTGTTTGAAGAAGCGCCCCGCACGGTGCATGGGGACGGTTAGGGTTGGATACACTCGGTATGCCCTCGGCCTCCACCGTTGACCCGCCGCCCGGCTCCGGGGCTTTTGCGTTTAGGATTTGGCGCGTGGAGAATTGCTTGCGACAAGAATGGCCAGCCGCACCGGACGCCTTGAAAGTCATGTGTGCGAAAAACTTTTCAACACCAGCAAAATTCGGCATCATGCCCAAAGTTTCCGAAAACGATTGAGGATTGTTGTGGTCAGAGCGGCGGGCAAAGATTTTGTATGACGAAACGAAAGACGACAGCCACAGGTTTGGCAAAGGTCAGCGGACAGGATGGCAAACTGTCCGGCGCGCTTCCCGCTGGTTACACCACGCTCCTCGCCGACCTCAAGGCGCGGGTCCGCGCGGCGCAACTGCGCGCGGTGGTTTCCGTCAACCGCGAGTTGATTCTGCTTTATTGGGACATCGGCAAAATCATTGTCGAGGCGCAAAAGACCAAGGGCTACGGCAAACAGGTGGTGGAACGGCTGGCGGAAGACCTGCAAAAGGAATTTCTCGGCACGGCGGGTTTCTCGCCGCAAAACGTCTGGTTCATGCGCAGCTTTTATCTGGCTTGGCCGGCGATGCCGCAAAAACTCTCACAAGTTGTGAGAGAATCCAAAACTGCAATTCTCTCACAGCCTGTGAGAGAATCGGCAACATCTGCTCCGCCAGCACCCATTTCGGAATTGCCGTGGGGACATAATCGCCTGCTCTTGACCAAGCTGGAGACTCCCGCCATCCGCCTCTGGTATGCCCACAAGGCCATCGAACACGGCTGGTCCCGCGCGGTGCTCACGCACCACATTGAAACGCAACTGCACAAACGCGAAGGCAAAGCCGTCACCAACTTTCAGCGCACGCTGCCGCCGCCGCAGTCCGATCTCGCCGAACAAACGCTGAAAGACCCATACAATTTTGATTTCCTCACGCTCCGCAGTGACGCACATGAACGCGACCTCGAACAGGGTTTGCTGGACCACATCCAGAAATTTCTGCTCGAACTCGGCGTCGGGTTCGCATTTGTCGGGCGGCAATATCACATGGAAATCAGCGGCCAGGATTATTATCTCGACCTGTTGTTTTATCACCTCCGGCTGCGGTGCTACGTCGTGATTGATTTGAAAATGAAAGCCTTCGAGCCGGAATTCGCGGGCAAGATGAATTTTTGCCTTTCGGCGGTGGACGACCAGTTGCGCCATGCCGATGACAAACCGTCCATCGGCCTGCTGCTGTGCAAGGAACGTGACCATCTGACCGTTGAATATGCGTTGCGCGATTTGAAAAAGCCCATCGGCGTCGCCCAATGGCAGACGAAACTGGTCGAATCCCTGCCCAAAAATTTGAAAGGCAGCCTGCCGACTGTGGCGGAAATCGAGGCTGAACTTGACAATGCACGCGCTAAATAAAACGGCGAATTGTTTTCAGCTCGTCGCTTGCGGTTGCGGCATGTGCGAAATCGGATCGCTGGAAGCTCCGATTGTCGCCATTTTCTGGCGTTTTCAGGCAGCAAACCCCGGCTTGCAGCGGACGCTGGATTTTGCTTTAATCCTAATGTTCCGGCAAAAAACGTATGTAGCCGAAATACTTTAACAACAGATTTGCGGCTTCGGCTGCTGTCCACTACGAAACTGGCATTTTGAAATTCACGAATCGGCTATCTCCAGCATGAAAAATTCAAACTCTCCCCTTAAAAAGTGGTCGGGTAAGGGAGCGGCGTTGCCGCCACTCCCTCCCCTCAGAACCGGACTTGAGACTTTCGCCTCATCCGGCTCAAGCCGCAACAAAGCCCCGCGTGAGCGGAGCCGATTTCACGACGGTTTAATCCCGGCTTGCTGGCGGGTGATGCCGAACTTCTTGTGGAACGCACGTTCCGCAAAATAGTCCTGCCACTGTGGGTCGAACGGGTTGGCCTCCCGCCGGATTTTGACGTGACGCCGGATTTTGGTTTCGCCCGCATAAACAAGGCGCAGCCAGACCGGGTTGCCGTCCGGGGTTTGCTTTTCCGTCTTAACCGCAAACGTCCAAGCTCGATTGCGCAGGGCTGGGAAGCAGTGCTTCTTGACCCAGTCGCGTGATTTCTTGGGATGTCTGCGTCTGGCCCAACGCCAGAGTGACCGCCAGATTTCATGGTCCACCCGGTTGAACGTCTCCTTGGCCGCGCAGTGTTGGTGGTAGTTGGCCCAGCCACGAATGACTGGATTCAACAGGCCAATCAACACCGTTTGGCTGACGGATTGGTTCGCATCAATAATTCCACGGACTTTCTCCATCAACGCGTGCGTGTTTTTCTTCGACGGTTTTACCAGTGGCTTGCCGTCGTATTTGCGGAGGTGTTGTCCGAGGAAGTCGAACCCCTCGTCAATATGCGTGATGCGGGTCTTGTCGGTGGAGAGCGCAAGCCCCCGTTCCTGCAAGAACCGCTCCACCAAGGGGCGAACTTCATTTTCCAGCAACTCCTTCGAGCCGCCGGTGATGATGAAGTCGTCCGCATACCGGACGAGATTGACCTTGGGCGACCAGATTTTGCCGTCCTTCCACTTTTGCCTTGGGAAGTGTTTGGCCAGCAGCTTTTCCAGTCCATCCAGTGTCATGTTCGCCAGCGTTGGCGAGATGATGCCGCCTTGCGGCGTGCCCGCCTCCGTGGAGAACAAGGTTCGGTTTTCGATGTAACCGGCCTGCAACCATTTTTGGAGCACCACTTTGTCCGTGAGGACATGCTGGAGCATCCATTGATGGCTGATGTGGTCGAAGCAACCTTTAATGTCGCCTTCCAGCACCCACTGCGGCGAGCATCCCCGGCACAGCACATTGAAGCACAGTTGGAGAGCGTCCGCAGTGGAGCGTTTCGGTCGAAAGCCGTAGGAGTTGAGATCGGCGGCGGTCTCCGCGCTGGGTTCCAGCGCCAGCAAGTGTAACGCCTGCATGGCGCGGTCTTTCATCGTGGGGATGCCCAGTCGTCGCATCCGTGTGCCCGCATGCTGAAGACGGGCAGCCTGACTGCACACCGTTTTGGTTGGAGCCTCTCAGCGACTTTGGCTCGTTACATTTGACGATGCTTGCGGCAGTTCACCTGGGTTGGGCATGTCATCCAGTCTAGCTCTCCGACCGCCTGACGCTGGCAGTCGCAGAAATAACCTCGCGGTCATTTCCGCACCCTGATGGTGGAGATACATTGTCTCGGCAGCTTCCGACCCGACCGTTGCCAGTCACGCCGGTGCCGATAGACTCTGCGGACGGAACCGCAGGTTTGTTTACGATGTATCCATAACAAACAACTGTTCGAGCGACCTCATGTCGCATCCAGCAGAAGTGCCAGCAAATCTCATTGGTAAGGAGTAAAGTGGAGTTACAAAAAGTCTGTTAGGGTTATCCTTGACATAATGCAGGAAAGCTTTTAGTATCTGACTAACAGTGATGATTTAGATAGTTGATTTCGAGTGGCTTGTGGTAGGCGAGACGCGTCCGATTCCGACCTCCGCCTCCAAGTTGTTATAAATAAGCAGCTTGCGTTTCAATAGCGCTATGGATTCTCTTCGCTTTTTCCGGTTCGGCGTTGGTTGAAAACCGACCTTCGCCTTTTCGACGAACTCTATGAGTATCTGGAAGCCGGAGGTTAATACACTGCATCGGGCAGGTCCAAGAATTGGCCGAATGGAAGCGGTAAATTGATTAAAGTGGGAACGACGGGGAATTGACAAATTACCCAAAGAGAAGCAGCCTCGCTCCGATTTTGTCAACAACACCTAAATCATGCGAACATATCTGGTTGGATACTTGCTGTTTCTCATAGCTTCCGTTTCGGCCATCGCTGCCGACAAGCACACGTTCGAGGCGGAAAAAGCCGTGCCCCTCGCCGGCGCATCCAAGGTTGCTGATCGTGGCGCTTCCGGACGCGCTTCAATGGCATTGACGAATACCGACCAGGGAATCAAATTCGCGCGCCTGCCGGCTGCCGGCAAATTGGCGATTCGCTATGCGTCGGTGTCAGTTGGGACCATCGGCGTCGCAGTCAACGACCAGCCGGTGCGCAAGGTGAACGTTCATTCGTCGGGTGCGCTCACCAATTCGTTTCTCAATGCCATCATCGAGCTTACGATTCCCGCCAAGGCCACGCTGACCATCAGTCTGGCGACCAACGATGTCGCGGTGAACATTGACAAGATAATCGTCGGCAATGGCGATCTCGGTTTGCCCCCGGATATTTGGAACCTGCCGCCGTTGCCGGTGGCCGCCGGCCCTTATTCCGCCGACTGGAAATCATTGAGCCGGACTTACGCCGTGCCCGAATGGTGGCGCGACGCCAAGTTCGGCGCGTGGGCGCATTGGGATCCGCAGTCCATGCCCGAGGATGGCGACTGGTATGCCCGCGGCATGTATCAGGAGGGCAGTCGGCAATACCGATACCAAATCAATCACTTCGGTTTTCCGTCGGAATACGGTTACAAGGACATCGCTCACAATTGGGTGATTGACCGATGGAAGCCAAAGGAGTTGATGGACCTTTATGTCGAAATGGGTGCGCGCTATTTCATGGCGATGGGCAATCACCACGACAACTTCGACGACTTCGATTCAAAATATCAGCCGTGGAATTCGGTGAAGGTTGGTCCGAAGGTGGACGTGGTCGGCACTTGGGAAAAAGCCGCGCGCCAGGATGGAATGCGTTTTGGCATCGGCTTTCACGCCTCGCCGCCCCGGACTTGGGGTCAATTCATGCCGGTGCGATACACCAGCGATAAGAACGGGCCGAAAAAAGGCGTGCCCTACGATGCGCTCCAAACGATCCGCGACGGGAAAGGAAAATGGTGGGAAGGCATGGATCCGGTGGACCTTTACGGGCCGATTCATAACAATAAAGACCCGTTGCTGTCTCCCTTCGCCAACCAATTCATGTGGCGGGTAGATGACGCGGTTTCAAAATATCATCCCGACGTGATCTATTTTGACGAGGCTGCAGGCGACACGCTGATGGATTTGGGTGTGAAGATGGGTTTGGGTTTTCTCGCTCCGCCGCTCGTCGCAAACTTCTACAACAAATCCATGCAATGGAACCACGGCAAAATGGATGTGGTGATTAATCTCAAATGCATTGGCGGAAGATCCAACAGCTTCAAGGATCGCGACATGATTCCGGTGGTTGAACGCGCGCTGGTCAAAAGCAGCGAGGCCATCATCGAATCGGATATCATGGCCTACGCGTTTCAAACCGAAACCACCATCGCCGACTGGCACTACCAGGCCGGGCAACGCTACATGGATGCAAAACGAATCACCGGACTGTTGATGCAGAACGTTTCGCGCAACGGCACGATGCTGCTCAACCTCACCCAGCACGGCCGTGGCGATCTCGATCCGCAAGTGATTCAAATTGCCAAGGACACCGGCGCGTGGCTGAAGGTCAACGGCGAAGCGGTCTATGCCTCGAGGCCGTTTGAAGTCAGTCAGGACAATTCCAATTCAATTTGCTACACGCGCAACAACGGCAACGTTTATGCCGCGCTGATGAACTGGAGCAACGGCCCGGTCACGCTCAAGGCTCTCCACGCCGGCGGCGCAACGCTGGGCAAAGTTTCCAAGGTCGAATTGCTCGGCTCTGACGTTCCGATGACGTTCTCTCAGGACAATCAAGGTTTGACCGTGACGCCCGGCGGAACCGCGCAGCCATTGCCAGGAATAACCAATCAATCCCTGGCCTCAGCCTGCCGCGTCCTGCGAATCACGCACGACAAGGGCTGGATCAATGACGATGATCCGGGCGCAACGTATCCCGGTTGGGTTCGCCGCTGCAACCTGGGCACCGGCGATTTCAACAACGACCTCACCACCAGTGACACGCCCGGTGATTTCTGGAGTTGTCCGTTCACTGGCACGGGCGTCTCGGTCATCGCCCCGAAAGAGGTGGGAGCCGGAAAGATCGAAGTCCAGATTGACGGCCAAACCCGCGCGACGGCGGACCTGTCCACCACGGGCGCACGCCAAGCCCAGCAAGTTGTGTCTGAGGTGACCGGACTTGCTGCCGGCAAACACACGATCAGCATCGTCAATCGCGGCCCCGGCCCCGTAGCTGTGGATGCCTTGATTGTCCGGTAAGTCGGCCTGTATTGCTTGGCCCGGAAATTTCATAGTGGGATCGAACAAAGAAGCGGCGAGAGCGTCGAAAGGCTTGATATCACTCAGCCATATGAAAACGCCCCGCGCCGCTTCTTCTACCACAGACTGTAAGGAACAACCGCTGCCCTTTCAAGACCTTGGTTCACGAAAAGTGGCCGCCGATTTTTCCGGCGGTACCCTCTCCAGCGATGGCGGCGTGTTGCTGCTGCGCCAGGTGGACTTGAGCCTGGGCCTGACCCAAGCGCTGGCCCAGTGTTTTGGGGACGAGCGTGAGCAGGTCTTTGTGGACCACTCGGTGCGGCAGTTGTTGACTCAGCGCATTTACGGGCTGGCGCTGGGCCACGAAGATGTCAACGATCATGCGCAACTGCGGCGCGATCCGTTGCTGGCGACCGCCTGCAACAAAGCGGATCCACTGGGTCAGGACCGCTTCAATCCGAGCCATCGGGGACTGGCCCTGGCCGGACCGTCCACGCTCAATCGGTTGGAGTTGTCCAACAACCGGGATACTCGTTGCCACAAGTTGCCGCACGATCCGGCCCGGATCCAAGCCTGTCTCCTGCAAATGGGCGTGCGTTGCCTGCCCGAGCACGCCGCCGAGATTGTGATTGATCTGGATGCGATGGGGCATTTGGTTCACGGCGAGCAGGAAGGGCGGCATTTCAGTGCCTATTATGGCGACTATTGTTATCTGCCGCTCTACGCTTTTGTCGGCAACATTCCATTGTGGGCGCAACTGCGCACCAGCGATCAAGACGCGGCGGCTGGCGTCGTGCCGGCGCTGGCAAAGATCGTGGCGGCCATCCGCCAGCGCTGCCGCCAGGCGCGGATCATCGTGCGCGGGGACAGCGGCTTTTGCCGGGAGGAGATCATGGTCTGGTGCGAGGGACAGAACGAAGTGTATTACTGTTTGGGTTTGGCCAAGAACCCCGTGCTGATCGAGAAGTTGGGGCCGGGGTTGGCGGAGGCGCGCGCGCGTCATTGTTTGAGCGGGGCTGGTGTGCGGGTGTTCGCCGAGTTTGACTATCAGACGCAAAAGACCTGGAGCCGGTTGCGCCGGGTCATCGGCAAGGCGGAGGTGAGCGTGCTGGGAGACAACCCGCGCTTCCTGGTGACCAACCTGCCGGTCCCCGGTTTCGCCGGCGACGCAGATCGCGCACGTTTCATTCCGGCGCGGCTCTATGAAGAGCTTTACTGTGCGCGCGGTGAAATGGAAAACCGGCTCAAGCAGCAGACGCTGGATTTGCAAGCGGATCGGATGAGCACGCATTACCTGGCCAGCAACCAATTGCGGTTGTGGCTGGCCACGTTTGCTTACCTGCTTTTGGAACGGTTGCGCGCGCTGGGTTTGGCAGGGACGGATCTGGCCCGTGCGACGGTCGGGAGCGCGCGCTTGAAGGTGTTGAAGGTGGCAGCCCAAGTGCGGGTGAGCGTGCGACGAGTGTATGTGCAGTTGAACAGTGCCTATCCGTGGCAGGAACTATTTCGACTTTGCCACCGGCGCTTGCTGGCCTTGGGCAGCGCCAGGAGTTGACGCGGCGCGATCAAAACTGTGAGCCAAGCGGACGGAGACCATCCGTTGTAGGCGCAGCGCGCCCGGAAATTGAGAACAGAACTCCGCCGAACCGTCTGCGCGCCATTCCTGGTGCTCCCACCGCCCTTGGTGCCCGGAATGGCATCGCTTCCCGGATCGGTCTGGATTATTCCGCCCCAAAACACGCCTTTCAAACAAAGGTATGAAACATGCAGGTTAGGGGATGTAGCGCAAGTGGTCGGAAAGTGAATTCGGCCTGAAAGAACGGTGGTGTGTCATTCAGGTAAGGTAAAAGATAAATTGTATCGCTCAATCATATACGCTTGTGAAGCCATGATGAGGGTTTCTCAAGCTGCACCTGACTGGAGCCAGGCCGCTCTTTTTGATGATCGAATTTCCGGTGGGACTGCCGGTCGAGAATCAGTCGTTCATGCAGTTCCTGTTGTCGAAAGGTGGGTTTCATTTGCGGCTGCGTGGCGGCGGGATCGGGGTGGTCAATCTTGCCCATCTGGCGGGTTACATGGTCTATCCGGGCGTGGCGGAAGTTCCAGCGGACACCTGGTTTGCCGAACCGCTTTTGAAAGACACGTCGCCGAAGAACTAATGGTATGGCCAAGCCTGTGATTTGGACGGTGGACGACGACCCGGATGTGTTGCGGGCCGTCGAGCGCGACCTGCGCCGGCGCTATGGCGACCGTTACCGGGTCATTTCCGCGGATTCGGGAGTCTCCGCGTTCGACGCAACCAAGCGGTTGAAACTGCGCAACGAACCCGTCGCGCTGTTCCTGGTTGACCAGCGAATGCCCCGCATGTCCGGCGTCGAATTCCTGGAAAACCCCACCCTTCCAGTCGCACGCTCCATCGCCGGATCCAATATTCAGTGTGTCGCCTTTAGTAATACTAGGTTAAGTATCAAGACGTGTTTTCGAAACGCGTTTTACACCACGGGCACTGTCCCGCCAGATGAATGAGTCTGGCCTGCAATCGCGCTCTCATCTGCGGCAAGGTCGCCGGCATCGACTTCGCACCAGCAGTTTTTTTTTGCGCGGGCCTGTTCGGTGCGTAAAAAGGCAAAGGCCATGGTGACGAGCGTCACGTGATGATGCCAACCCAGCCAATGCCGTCCTTCGTAATGGTCCAACCCCAGCTCCTCCTTGAGTTCGCGGTAATCCTGTTCGACTCGCCAGCGCGCCCGGGCGATCTTGACCAATCGCCGCAAACCCACCGGTTGATCGCCAAGTTGTGCCAGCCAATAATCTGTGGGAGCCGCCGCTCCTGTTGGCCATTCGATGAGGAGCCACTCGGGGACGCGCTGGGGATGCTCTGCACGGTTCCAGCCATGGGCGGCCCAAACTTTGACCCGGGCAAACCGGGAGCGCATTGGACCTTTGGTCCCTTGCCGCCAAGTGACATTTTGCCAGTCCTTCAACGGCAAATCCCTGGCGACTTCCGCCAGCGTTTGGGGGGCGGGCATGTCCTTTAACTTTGGATATTGCCGGGGTCGGCCCCGTGATTTGCTGGTGGCAACGGGCGCCGGTGCCGGGTCACTCGTCCAAACCTTGGTGCCCAGTTTAACCGCCACCGCATAGTGCAAGCCCCGCACTCGCAAGCTGGCGCGAAATTCAAAATCATCACCATAGGCCGAATCGGCCACGACCGGCAGGCGCGGTATGTCCCACGCCAAGGCTTGATCCACCAATTCCAGAGCCAGCTGGTTCTTGCTCTGATAGCTGACCGCTGCGGGAATCTTCCCAGCCGCACGCCGCTCTGGAGTGGCCAGCCAGGCGGCGGGCAGATAAAGCCGCCAAGCCAGGGGACAACTGGCGGTGCAGGTGCTCCAATGCAGACTGACGGCGACCTGACAATTGGCGATTTTACCCAAGGCCCCGCAATACTGCCGCGCCACACCCACAGAAGCGTCTCCCGCCTTGGGAAAGGCGGTCTCATCAATCATCCAAACTTCGGGTTCCGCCAGCACATCAACCACCTTTTCCGCCAGTCGTTTTTGAATCTGTTCCACCGCCCACGGACTTTGACCGACAAATTGGCGCAGCGATTGAACATCCGCCCCACCCATTCGCTCCGCCAGCGGCTCAATGGATTTGCGCCCGCCCTCCATCAGCAGACCCTGCAAGTATATCTTCGCCCAGTGGTGGCGTTCACTTCGACCGAGCGAAGCAGTCACATCAGCCAGGAAATGGTCCAGTCGCTCATCCAGGGCGGCAGCTTCTTGGGAAGTCACGCCCCCAAATTAACGGAATCGAAAATGGATGTCAATATACTTAACCTAGTATTACTAGGACAATGTCTGCAAGATCCAGGGGCGGTGCATTGCCAGGTTTAGAAGCTCGGTGCCGCGCGTCGAGGCACCGTGAGCGTTGTGCCTGAAGCCTTCAGTCGGTTCGACTTTGTGTATTCCACAATGGTTTTCAACTTACACTCGTGCGATGGCTGTTGAAAATACATCGCGAATCCGCCAGAATTTAGTAGCCTCCTCGAAATGAATGTTAAATCAAGTCCCGGCGGTTTTGTGGGCATTGAGATGCTAATGCTCGCTATCGCTCTAACCGGATGTTCTTCGACGGGCTCCTACACTTCTTTCCAGAGCGAACAGAAGATTCTCGTTGGTAATATTGCAGGCAAGGCTTTTAAATACGAGGGCATGGATCGGAACCCTGTGATTCTGATTCCGGGGATCTTTGGCTCCCAGCTGAAGGATCTCGAGTCGAAAATCATCGTGTGGGGGCAGTTTACCGGCAGGGATGTCCTGGCCAACTTTTCGGCTCAGCAGTTGCGTTTACTCAGCATACCGATGGAGGAAGGCAAAGATTTCAAGGACCTCCGCGATACCGTCATCCCTTCCGGCGTCCTGGAAGTAGTGAAGGTGAGACTGTTGGGACTCCCCCTCCACATGAATGCCTATAAAGATATGACCGATGGCCTGGAGCTCGGGGGCTATTACGGCGCCAATTCCAAGCAGGGAGTTGGAAGCAAGTATGACACGGCTTTTAGTTTCGGATACGACTGGCGCCGGGACCTTGTGGATTCGGCCAAACAACTGCACGCCTTCATCCAAGAAAAGAAAAAGTATCTTCAGAAAAGATATGAAGAAGTCTACGGGGTCAAAGATTATGACGTCAAGTTTGATATCGTCGCTCATTCCATGGGAGGGTTGGTCGCGCGCTATTACTTACTCTACGGCGGCGCCGATCTGCCGGCGGACGGCTCGCTGCCGAAAGTGACGTGGGCAGGCGCTCGCGATATCGGCAAGGTGGTCGTCGTCGGCACACCCAACGCCGGATACCTGGACGCATTCACCGAGCTGGTGCAGGGAATGGTGTTTTCTCCCGGGGTTCCCAGGATTGAACCGGCCACCGTTGGAACTTGGTCGACACTTTACGAAATGATGCCGGTCGCCAGCTTGGGGATGCTGGTGGATGAAAAAGGCGAACCACTGGATCTCTTTGACCCGGCTATATGGATCCGGATGAAGTGGGGATTAGCCGATCCGCGTCAGGACAAGGAACTGGCAAAACTTCTCCCAGATGTCACCAACCCAGCGAAGCGTCGCGAGATTGCGCTGGATCATTTGACGAAGTCACTGGCCCGCGCCAGGCAATTTACCGATGCCGTAGGTGTGGATGCCATCCCTCCAACCGGACTGGGGCTGCATCTGTTCGTTGGTGAATCAATCCCGACCAACGGCCGGGCCACCGTGGATGAAAAGACCGGGAAAATGAAAATTGTCGAACAGGTGCCGGGCGACGGCAAGGTGGCCGCCCGCAGTGCGATCTTCTTTAAGGCGGCTGAAGGTAAGCAAGACGGACCGATTATGGGGTCTCGCATCCATTGGGATTCCGTCACCTTCTTATTCGACGCCCATATGGGCATCACACGAGACCCCGTCTTTATCAGTAATATGCTCTACATCCTGCTCTCTGGCCGTAATAATATTTGATCAGCTGGGTAAGCTCTTGGAGTTGGATTTGCTTCATACAATGTCATTGCCGTGGCAATGATTACTGGAGAATATTCCGCAACTGGTCGAGGCGTTGCGGCGAAACCGGATCCGTGGTGCCCAGCTCCTGTGCGAACAGGGAGACTTTGAATTCCTCCACCATCCGGCGAAATTCCGCGAGCCGCCGCCGGGCGACGGCTGTTTTTGGCGGATCGGCTTCGAGTTGTCGAAGCGCGGTGACATAGGGCGCGAGCTGTTGCCCGCGTGCCTCGTCCTTCGCCGGATTGAGCTTCGCCCGCTCCATCCGCGTGGCCAGGCTTTCAAATAACGCGGCAGTTGCGCGAGCTGCCCGAAGGGAACCGTCTCCAAAAAGTTGCGCGGCAGCAGCGCATCCAGTTCATCGGCCCAAACATCCACGAGCTTTGGGGAGTCTTTCGTGGCGAGGTTCAACTGGCTCAAGCTGGAAATCGTTCGCGGCTTTGTTGCCGACAGAGCCGGCGGCGGTCCGGCGCGGCGCTGGATTTCCTGGCGCAATTTCAGGATGGCTCCGACCTGGTCAACCAACTGCACGGCGAGGCCGGGAATTTTATGGCTGCAAGCCTCGACGGTCGCCAGAAAGTTCTTTGCGGTCAAGGTGGGGAATACTTCGGCCGGCAAGACGTGGCGCTTGGGGATTTCAAACGCCGCCGACTGCAGTTCGTCCGGCGGACAAAGACCGGCGGCGAGCGCATCGAAGCGTTTGAGCTCGCGCAAATCCTGTTGCAGTCACGCGAATTCTTCGGCCAGCGCCAGTTCGACCAGTTTTTGAATGCCGCGCCGATGCAACCTGGGCACCGGCGATTTCAACAACGACCTCACCATCAGCAAAACGCCCGGCGATGTTTGGAGCTGTTCCTTCACCGGCACGAGGGTTTCCGTCATCGCGCCCAGGGAAATCGGAGCCAGAAAGTTCAAAATTCAAATTGACGGACGGACGCGCGCCACGGCAGATTTGTCCACGGCGGGCGCTCGCCAAACACAGCAAGTGGTTTGTGAAGTTGGCGGTCTTGCTTCCGGCAAACACGCCACCGCCATTGTCAATCACGGTTCCGGCCCGGTGGCGGTGGATGCGCTCATTGCGCGGTAAAACTTTTATGAAACACACGTCCAAAAAATCAGTTCTTACGATTCCGGTTGCGTTTCTTGTCCTGGTCGCTTCGTGCATGAATGTATTCGGCGCGGACAACTTGGCCAGCAATCGTGAAACCTCCTTCGACTCCGACTGGCGCTTTCTGCGGACGGACGCTCCCGGTGCCGAAGCTCCCGGCTTCGATGACACCGCTTGGCGGCTGCTTGATTTGCCGCACGACTGGAGCATTGAGGATTTGCCGTCCACCAACGGCGCGCCGCCAAGTCCATTCAATCCGGGGATGAGTGCCGGCGGAGCCAGCACCGGTTTTGTCGGCGGCGGCACCGGCTGGTATCGCAAGCATTTCATCTTGCCGGCGTCGGAGGCCGGGAAAAATGTCACCATACGTTTCGACGGTGTTTATATGAACGCCGACGTTTGGATCAACGGCCAGCACTTGGGGAATCATGCTTACGGTTACACGCCGTTCGTGTTTGACCTCACGCCGCATCTCAAGCCTGCCGGCCAGGAAAATATTCTCGCGGTCCAAGTCAAGAACACCGGCAAGAACAGCCGCTGGTATAGCGGCTCGGGCATTTACCGCCATGTCTGGCTTGCGGCGGCCGATGCGGCGCACATTCCGTCTTTTGGCGTGCATGTTTTGACGACCAACATTTCCAAGAGCACCGCGACCGTCAGCGTTTCTACCACGATTGAAAACGACCGCGGCGCCGATGCTGCTATCCGATTGCGCACTCGACTGATTGGTCCCGACGGGAAAGCCACGAAGCCGCAGGAAATTGAGATTCATGTTCCTGCCGGCAGGCAACAGGAATTCGCGCAGGATTTTTTGGTGAACAAACCGGTTCTGTGGTCGCTGAACAATCCCGCGCTCTATCGCGCGGAAGTCGAGTTGGTTGAAAATCAAAAAACCCTCGATCATGCCGGAACGACGTTCGGCATTCGCACCATCAGCTTCAGCGTTACGAACGGTTTCGAGTTGAACGGTGAAATGGTGAAACTCAAAGGCGGATGCATGCACCACGACAACGGCCCGCTCGGCTCCGCGACGATTGATCGGGCGGAAGAACGGCGCGTGCAGTTGATGAAGGCTTACGGTTTCAACGCCATTCGCACCAGCCACAATCCGCCGTCGCCCGCTTTCCTCGATGCGTGCGATCGTTGCGGCGTTCTGGTTTTGGACGAAGCTTTTGACTGCTGGGAAGAGGGAAAGAATCCTGATGACTATGGAAAATATTTCGATAATTGGTGGCAGCGCGATTTGGATTCGATGATTCTGCGCGATCGCAATCATCCCAGCGTCATTCTTTGGAGCATTGGCAACGAAGTCCCGCACCGCGCCAAAGAAAGCGGCTATGTCATCGCCAAACAGTTGAGCGACGAAGTCCACCGCCTGGATTCCACGCGGCCGGTGACTGAAGCCGTTTGCGCGCTCTGGGATGGCCGCCCGTGGTCGGCGACGGAGAAGACGTTCTCGTTCCTTGATGTAGGCGGTTACAATTACCAGTGGCGGCAATACGTTCCCGACCACAATAAATTTCCGTCGCGGATCATGGTTGGGACTGAATCGTATCCCAGGGAAGCCTTCGAAAACTGGCAGGCCGTGCTCACCAACTCGTGGGTCATTGGCGACTTCGTTTGGACTGGATGGGACTATTTGGGCGAAACCGGCATCGGCAATGCCATTGGAAACAGCGCCAATCGCTACCCTTGGTTTAATGCCTGGTGCGGCGACATTGACATCTGCGGTTTCAAGAAGCCGCAGCTCTATTACCGGGACGTGATCTGGGGCAACGCCAAAATCGCGCTCGCCGTCCACGCTCCTCTGCCGGAAGGCCGGACCGAGCGCGTCAGCGGCTGGGGCTGGCCCGACGAACGCCAAAGCTGGACCTGGCCCGGCTCCGAGGGCAAGCCGCTTGACGTGACCGTTTATTCCAGTTGCCAGTCCGTCCGCCTTGAGCTGGACGGAAAGGAAATCGCCACTCAACCAGTCAACAGCAAAATGATCGCGCGCTTCAAAGTGCCTTACCAGCCCGGCGAACTCCGCGCCGTTGGCCTCGCCGATGGCAAGCGCGTCGCCAGCGCCAGCCTCCGCTCGGCGGGCGAGCCGAAGGAGATTCGTCTCACGGCCGACCGCTCCACGATTCGCGCCGACCGCAACGATTTGTCCTACGTCACGGTTGAAGTTGTTGACCGCCGCGGCACAGTTGTTCCCACCGCTGCGATTCCAATTCGCTTCACCGTCGCCGGCGCGGGCGAACTCGCCGCGACCGGCAGTCCCGCGCCGAACGACGCCTCCAGCTTCCATCTGCCGGTCCGCACAACTTTTGAAGGCCGATGCCTGGCCATTCTCCGGCCTAAAGGCGATGCCGGGAAAATTATGCTCACAGCGGAAGCCGATGGACTGAAAGCGGCAACGGTTGTTGTGAAGGCGAAGTAGCTCCATGTTCCGCATTATCTCCAAAGCGTTTCTCGTGTTGGGCATCGGCGCCACGCCGTTGTTTGCGGCTGCGGAAAATCCCGCGCATATCGAACTCGCCGAGAACTGGAAACTCGCGTCCGCAACGGAAGTCCCTTCGGACGGCGCGGCGATTTCTGTTGCAGGTTACAACGATTCTAAGTGGCATCCGATTCACCGGATGCCGGCCACCGTTCTTGAAATACTCCAGGAGGATGGCGTCTATTTCAACCTGTATGTCGGAACGAATATGCTGAATGTTCCGCCGGATTTATACCGGCAGGACTGGTGGTATCGAACGACGTTCAAAGCGCCCGCCGGAGATTTCTTCACGCTCGAATTTCCGGGCATCAATTATCGCGCCGAAATCTGGCTCAACGGCCAGAAGATTGCCGACACCAACCAAATCGTCGGCATGTATGCCGCTCATGAATTGAACGTCACGCCGTGGATCAAGCACGGCGCGCGAAATGTGCTCGCCGTGAAGGTGACGCCTGAACGGCTGATTCAGGACGTGGATGGCGTGGAGTTGGCGGACAGTTGGTTCGACTGGATCAATTGGAAATATCTCGGCTTCAAGGGCCGCAAAAGAGTCAATACCGGCACCGGCGTTTCTTTTGTTCCAGATCGCAATGCTGGCGTTTGGAAACCGGTTTATTTGCGCGCGACGGGCGCTGTTTCCGTCAACCACGCGCTCGTGAATTCAGAGCTGCTCTTCACCAACTCCACCGCGAAGCTCACGGTCTTCGCCAACCTGCGCAACCTCTCGGCGCAGCCGGTCAGCGGCACGTTGAAAGGAACGATTTCGCGGCCAAGCAAGCCGGCGATCCATTTCGAGCAGTCGGTCAATCTTTCCGCCGGCGAGGAGCACGAAGTCAACTTCACGCCGGACAAATTTTCGGAACTGGTCGTGACGAATCCCGATCTTTGGTGGCCATACACCATGGGCACGCCGGCGCTTTACGATTTGCAGTTGGAATTTGTTCAGAACAAAACGCTGTCGGACAGTTCGCACATTCGCTTCGGCATCCGCAAAATCACGCAGCTTCGCGACAACGACGAACATTTTCCCGACATCGGCAAGGGCGGCAATTTTTATTTGCAGGTCAACGGGCGCGATTTTCTCGTCCGCGGCGGCGACTACACTCCCGACCTGCTCTATCGCTACGATCCGCAGCGCGAGGCGGACGTGTTGCGTTACGCGAAGGACCTCGGCATCAACTTTCTCCGCTGGGAATCAAAAATCTCCAGCGAGCATATTGTCGAGCTTGCCGACGAGGAAGGCATTCCGCTCATGTTCGGATGGATGTGCTGCAACCAGTGGGAAAAATGGAATGAATGGAGCGAGGAAGACCGCCGTGTCGCGCCGGAAAGTCTTCGCTCGCAAATCCTGATGCTGCGTCCGCACGCGTCCGTTGTCGCCTGGGCGAACGGCAGCGACGGCCGGCCGCCGGTGCCAGTTCTTGACGAATACCACCAGATTCTTTCCGACCTGCATTGGCAAAACGCGACGGTGGACACGGTCTCGGCCTTCGCGCGAGGTCCGAGCGGAGAGAAGATGTGGGACGGCATCCGCATGGAAGGCCCGTATTGCTGGCGCCCGCCGAATTACTGGTTCAGCGGCAAATATCCCGCCACGCTCGGCTCCAACGTCGAGCAGGGCGACAACGAGCACATTCCGACTTTGGAGAGCCTCAAGAAATTCATTCCGGCGGACAAGCTTTGGCCCATCAACGAGACGTGGTTCATGCACGCCGGCGCGTGGGGCGGGAATAACACCCTTTCCAATATCCGGCTGGCGGTGAATCAACGCTACGGCCCTGCGACCAACATCGAAGACTTCGTGCGGAAAGCTCAGCTTGCCCATTACGAAAACACCCGCGCGCAGTTGGAGAATTTCGCCGCGTCCGGCTGGGCCACCCACAAGATGGTCGGCTACTGGATGTTGAACAGCCACTGGCCGTCATTCTACGGCAATATCATTGATTATTATTTGAAGCCGGATGCCCTTTACTACGGCGTGAAGAAAGGCTTGCGTCCGCTCTCGGTGGTGTTCGATTACTACGCGGCCGGCGACAACAGCCAGGCGCGAATCATCGTTTTCAATCAAACTCCCGGCGACGTGCGCGGCTTGCGTGTTCGCGTCCGCATTTACGATTTGGACGGCAGGGTGCGCGACGACCGTTCCACAAACGGCATCGCCGTTCCTTTCAACGGCGCGATGCAAGTGATGACGTTGCCGCGGTATCCCGAAAGCTCGCCGGTTTTCTTTGTGCGCTGCCAGTTGTTTGGCGACACGGGAAAACTCATCGTGGACAATACTTACTGGCAATCGCAGAAAGACGACGACCTCGGCGTGCGGGGACATGACATGGTCATGACTCTGCGGCAGGACAAATGGGCTGACATGACCGCGCTGAACACCATGCCGCCGGTGGCCGTTGAAATGACAGCGACGCAAACGAAGATTGGCAAAGAAAGCCACGTCACCATCCGTTTGCACAATCCCACCGAACACATCGCCTTTTTCGAGCGGGCCACCATTTCCGCCAAGCGTGACGGCAACGAAATTCTTCCGATACTTTACGACGACAATTACCTCACCGTCTTTCCCGGCGATACGGACGAGATTCACGGAATCGTTCAATCGGACACCAAGCCCCGCTGGGTCAAACTCGAAGGTTACAACACGCCCGCGACCGCCGTGCCCATCAAGTAAAAGGCTTCCAAGAGCCTGTCTGATAAAGTGGAGGCGGACTTCCAGCCTGCCCGTGACGGCGGCATCCTGCCGCCAGTTCCCGGCCCGACTCGCGACTGGAAGCCGCGTCACTGGCAGCCAGGATGGCTGTGGGCTTCGGCTTGCTCGTGTGGTTACTGACCGCGTCGAACTGAACGGCCAATGCTGCAGCTGTTGCATTTATCCACGCGGGGTCCGGCGATTGGGGCGTCGAAATCTCCCGCAGAGGCGCTCGGTCCATCACGAAACAAAAGCCCGCCCAGACAGGAGTCAATCGGGCCGGAACGAGCGCGACGGACGCGACGAACGCCAAACGTGGCGACGGGTCCTTGCAGTTTACATTATGGCCGCTGGTTGGGCGCACCGGGGGTGGGGGTCTGCAATTGGAAATCCGCGCAATTGTTGTCAGTGTCGGCGCCGTCCGGGGCGAGGCCGACGCTGCGGTTGGACGCGCCTGCGGGTGGAGTTCCACGCCCGCGGCCCCGGCCTCCGCCGGGCACAACGACAATGCAACCACCTTGACTTTGATTGCCTTCGAGCGTGGCGAGTTCGGGGCTGGCGATGGTCCCGTTCGCGCTGGAACTGCTCTGGTGTGAGCCAAAAACCATGCCATCAACCAGGACTTTGTCACCGGCGTCAAATAGCGAGATCGAACCGGCGCTCGTGGAAATGGGGTTGCCAAACCATTGATTGGGTTCCGGCGGTCCCTGGTAACTTCCCGTCGTGGCCATGGGGTTGACCACGGCGGCGCCAAATTCGTGGCCTTTGGTCAACGATTTGTCGAGCGTGATGCCGCTGCCTAATGCCTGCACTGCGTCGCCGCTCCCGTGCGCGAAGCGCGTGGCCGGCGAGAAAGTGATTCCCGTGCCCGCGTCGGACACAGCAACGCCCATGACGTGATCGAATTTGAGCGGGGCGGCGAGTTCGACTTCCCCGGCCACTCCTCCGCCGCGGATGCCTCCGCCAAAGCCGCCCCGGCCGCCGGGAGCTGCGACGGAAACGATAATGCGCTTGAGCAGGACGTGTTCTTCGCGTGCGCCGGTGCCCACGGTCAACCTGTCACCGACGGTCATGTCGGTGCTGGCCGCGATCTTGAGATTGGTCGCGCCTGCAGCCGCGGCTTCGGAAAGGGTTGTTTGCGTGGCCGCCTTGCCGACGGCGGTGACGGTGGCGATTTCAAATTGGCCGCCAATATCCATGCCGATTTTCTGTCCGGCCGCGAAGCCGGCCGCGCTTGTGACCGGCAAGTTGGTGGAGCCGGCGGGGAACGTGAGCCGCGGCCCTGTGGAAACTGGAATGAACAGGGTCGTCATGGCGGTCACCGCCGTCCCAACGCCTGCGAGGATGCGGGTTTCGCCGTCAATTTCGATTTTCTGTCCGGCCGCGAAGCCGGTGGTGCTTCGGACAATGAGGCTGCTCGCGCCCGGGCTTGCGGGAGCGGCCAGCCCCGAGCTGGCGAGGCCGAGCAGGTAAAAGCCGTGCGCCCCGAGCTTCGTCCCGGCTGGAATCGTCGCCAGCCTGACGGGCTCCCATTGGCTCATGGTGTTGATCAAAGTCCATTTTGAGATGTCCACTTCCTTGTCGGAGGCGTTGTAAAGCTCGATGAACTGGTCGCCGAAGCGGACCTCGTTGATCTTGACCGGGAAGGCATTTCGCACCCGCTGACTGCTTGAGTCGAAGCGCATTTTGCCGGCGGCCGAGCTTGTCCATTCAGCTTTGGCGGTGAGGAAGCCACTGCTGGCCGCGGCAGGTGAAGTGATCTTGAAGGACGTGTTCACGCTGGAATCCGGCGCGATCGGGTTATTGAACGTCATTGCAGTCTCGCCAGTCCCGGAAACAACGGTGGTCCATCCTTTGGGCGCGGAAACGCTCAATTTGAGACCCGTCACGGCCGCCCCGGATGTGTTCCGAAATGTCAGCGTGGCATCCTGCGAAGAACCCGGCGTGAACGTCGTGACCCGCGACAGGCCCACGCGCTGCACGTCATATTTGGCGGCCACGATATTGGCCTGCACTGCATCGGAGGTGGCTTCGGCCGGATACCCGGTCGTCATCACGCCTTCGTAGAACGTGCCGGCGGAACCGTTGCCGTTGTCGCCGCCGTTGCCCAACAGGACGGATCCCTGCTTGTGCATTGGGAAATAGCTGGCGTTGTTGCTCGAGCCGGGGCGGGCTCCGCTGTAGAAAGTCGTCAGTCCACCTTGCTGCGCATTGCCGCCGCGGAGGTCCCAATGGTTGCCGCCGCCACCGTCAACGACCGCCGTCACAAACCGCCAGGAATCAATGGTCGGAGAACCGGCGTTCTTCTTTGCGTTGTATCCAGTGAACACGCCGCCTTCAAAGTCGGCCTCGATCCACGGGCCCGGGCCGTCCCCGCTGCCCCAGGCGGTGGCGGTGCCGAAATAAGTGGTTTCCATGGTGCCGGGGCCGTCGGCGCGGCTGTCGGTCTCGGCGTTGCCGTAGTCGAAGCAGCAGCCGCTGTCGTAGTGCGTGCCGTCCATCACGGAATAGATGCCCTCCGGCTCGTCGTTGATCGCGGTGCCGGTGGCGTTGTTGTTGCGGAAACCCATTCCCGGCATGATGTAAACGCCGTAAGCCTTGTGGCCGCTGATTGTAATTGGCGCCATGTCGGCGATGGGCAGGGTGTTGAAGGCTCCTTTCCCCGGGCCTTTGAATGTTCCGGGCGGCGCCTGGAACAGATGATTGCCCTTGCCGGACTGATCATAGATTACTTTGATAAAACACACCGTGCCCTCGCAAAATGCGTCTTGCGCACTCGCGTCGGCATATCCGCCCGCATCCGTCGCGGAGGGCCGAACGACGCCGATGTCCAAAGTCCTGCCATCCGAATCGCGCATGACCTGGTAGAGCGGGCCGTTATAGGATGCGTAAAGCGCGCGCGTGGTGCTGTGCGCTGCCACGCACGGCGTGCCGGCGGCGGCATGGATGTCACAGGGGCCTTGCGGCCTCATGCCCCCGCCCCGGGACTGGGATCCCGACGACTGATACGACCTGCAGGCCACCATCAAAGTGGCCGGCAGCGCAAACACGACTGCGAGCAGCATGGCAAAATTGATTTTCTTGTTCATGTTTATCCGGTTCTTTCAAAGCCAATTCCCCTTGTGCATTCCCGTCAAGGGGTCATAAAGGGGTCCCAAGAGGTCAGGCCTGCTTTCATTTCAGCTTAAATTCATTTTGTTGCCCGGTTTTAATTTTCAATCCGGATGCCCGGCTTTCTCCCGCCGGTTTGCGGTCGGCGGCGTCATGATAGACCGGCTCGCGGCGTTCGCCGTGATTCATCACCTGATAAATCGCGCCAGCCTGTTCAATCCTCAATTGCCGGGACACAACATCGGTTTAATTCCTCGACAAATGATTGTCAAGGTCAGGACCCCTTTCTAGGCCACCGTCGTCTCTGACTACCTGAAGGCATCATATGCTTCAGTCAAAACTTCCTGCGCTGTCTGCCGTTCAATCTCGGCTAACGTCGGCAACCTTGAAAAGGCCGTCTCTACAAGCTTTGCTGCCTCGTCTCGCAAATCAGAATGCTGCTGCCAAAACCGGCTGCCAGCCCGGAGAACTCCCGCCAGTAAGTCGCCCCGATAATATGCACCCTTAACCAATGGATCAACACGAAGCTGCTCTAAAGCCAGCGGAATCAAATACTCCATGCCGAAATGCTGCCCAAGCATAATGCGTAAATCCTTGACCGTAAAATCACGCAATGGAACGCGGTGCAGCCGAAAGCACTCCTTGACAAGATGCGAATCAAACGTCGGCTCGCCCCAATCTTCACCTTCGAGCTGCTGCAATGACTTGCTGCGGTCAAATTGTTTCATGGCGTGCGAGGTGGCCTAACGATCCAAACCACGCCGACCGGCGGGTGGCTCCGCTGTCTCGATAATCGTTGTATAACCCAAATCATCCATAAACTCAAGGGGCAGTCGGCGTTGGCTCCAGCGCGGTTAGGCTGCATTTGTCACCTCACGCTTCTTGGCTCCGAACTTTCGTGCCACGAGCCGAAGGAAAAAGACCAGCACAAATCCCCACAATATACTATTGAGCAACATGGCAAACATGGCCCATGCAAGTGAGAGTGAATCCGGCAGTAAATAATGCACCGGGACTGCAACGCCAAAAGACAGCTTCAGCCATAATGGCACAGGTAAATCTAGCGGCATCGTATCCTCCGCGCCTGCCATCATAATAGTCAGCCAGATCGAAAGCCCAAGCCAAACGGGTGCAATCACGGTAACGCCGACAAAATACTGGACTCGTCGTGTCATAATAAAGCGCGCGGATGCGGCCTAACGATCCAACGTTGAGCCACGCCGACCGGCAAGCGGCTCCGCAACCTCGATAACCGTTGTATAACTCAAACCGTCCATAAACTCAAGGGGCAGTCGGCGTTGGCTCCAGCGCGAGCCTGTGTGAAAACTCATTCATTGGTTGAAACCTTTACGCCTGCGGCTCGTCTTTGACAAGCATGAAACATCGCGCCGGCCTGGACCGCTCCCAAACGCTGCTCTTCCCCGAACGGCTGGAGGATTACATCGCCGCCGAAAACCCCGTCCGCTTCCTCGACGCCTTCGTGGGCTTCCTCGACCTGCACACGCTGGGTTTTGCCAAGGCCCGTTGCGCCGACACCGGGCGTCCGCCTTACGACCCGGCGGTGTTGCTCAAGCTCTATCTCTATGGCTATTTGCATCGGACGCGGTCCTCGCGGTCGCTGGAAGCGGAATGCCACCGCAATGTGGAGGTGATCTGGCTGACGGGCAAACAGACGCCCGACTTCAAGACCATCGCCGACTTCCGCAAGGACAACCTCAAGCCGCTCCAGGCCGTGGCGCGGCAGTTCACGCTGCTGTGCCGGAAGCTGGAACTGTTCGGCGGGGAGTTGCTGGCCATCGACGGCAGCAAGTTCGCGGCGGTCAACGCGCGGGACCAGAACTTCAACGCGGCCAAGTTGCAGGAACTCATTGACCGGGCCGATGCGCGGCTGGCGGAATATCTGGCGCAACTGGACACCGCCGATGCCGCCGAACCGGTGGAGGCAGCCATGAGCCGCAAGGAACTGGAGCAGAAGATTGCCCTCGTGCAGGAGCGGCAGGACTGGCACAAGGAACTGCTGGGGCAACTGGACGCCGACCAGAAACAAATCAGCGTGACCGACCCGGACACGCGCAAGATGCCCACGGCGCACGGGACCATCGTGGGTTACAACGCGCAGATGGCGGTGGACGCCAAACACAAGCTGATCGCGGCCGACGACGTGACCAACGAGGTGACCGACCTGCATCAACTGGCCGAGGTGGCGCTGGAGGCAAAAGCAAATCTGGAATTGAAACAGGCCGAGGTGGTGGCCGACGCGGGTTACTACAACGCGGCGGAAGTGAGCCGGTGCGTCGAGCGGGGCATCACACCCTACATTCCCAAGGCCGACACGAGCGCCAACACGGCGCGGGGACTCTACGGCAAGAGCCAGTTCCAGTATGATGCCACACAGGATGTGTATGTATGTCCGGCGGGAAGCCCGTTGACCTATCGCTTCGCGACGTATGAATTGGGCCGCGAGTTGCGCTACTACCGGGCCAGCGGGTGCCAGACGTGCGCGTTGAAGAACCGTTGCACGCGGAACAAGGCCAACCGGACGATCACGCGGGAGGAGAACGAACACTTGATGGAGGCGATGGCCGAACGGATGAAAGCGCAGCCGGAGAAGTTCAAGTTGCGCAAGACGCTGGCGGAACATCCGTTCGGGACGATCAAACGGTGGTTTGGCTACACGCACTTTCTGCTCAAGGGACTGGTGAAGGTGCGGTGCGAATGGAGCCTGACGACCCTGGCCTACAACCTCAAACGGGTGCTGAACCTGGTGAGCTTCGAGAAATTGATGGCGGCGGTGGGTTGAAAGTCCGGCACAACGCCTGCCCGCGAAAAAAGCGGTTGGTTCCAACCTAAAACCGGGGTAGCTCACCTCATCACCGGGCAGCTTCCCCCGAACCATTCCCTGGAAAAACCTGAAAACTAAAATTAACTTCCCTCTTCCAGGCTTTCTATACCACCCCGTCAAAACGTTTTCACACGGCCTCGCGCGGTGTTAGGCGTCATGGTCGCTGCTTGTAATAAAATCTCGGGGCTTACTGTGTCGTTCTCGGAGGCTGTGAATGTATGGCGTCGTCCATTGGTAACATAAACAATCACCAACACCTTATGATAATAAGGAAACGGGTCAGCCTGTAAGGAAGTGGTCTGAACCTTAAATCCGGTATGCAACTTCATCAAGTCCTGAACTCGCAAAGTAACATCGGTGAAATTTGTATATTCTCCAAAGACTGCTGAAACGACCTGCACGCCGCCACCGCTCTTGGAACAGCCCGCGCATAGCCAGACCGCCAACGCTGCGACGACCGGAAATTTACAACGTTTCATAAACGCGGATGACGCCTACCAGATGGTTAAGAAGCAGTGGGCGGAACCTGGGTTCTGCCTGGTTCTTTTTGGTTTCATGGCTCGATTCCAGCGTTCATTCTGCCTGGTCAAAGCAAATTCTTGATCAGGCACTCATGCCGTTCCGGGAAAGCCCGGAACCCGGCGCGTTTTCGTTTCACGGCACCACGATGGTCACCGTGTCGCTGGCCGCGGCCTGGCCGGCGTCGTTGGCGGCGATGACGTAGATTTTCAACGTCTTGCCGCTGGGCTGGGCGGTCAGCGTGGCGTCGCTGTCGCTCACGGTGTTGATATTGACGGGCATGGGGTCCACGCCGTCAATCTGCTTGAACACGCGGAAGCGCGCGGCGCGCGGCGGCGTGTTCCAGTGCAGGATCACGATGCCCGCCGGGCCGGCGGTGAGCACCAGGCCGTCCACGGAATCCGGCAGGCTGGTGGCGCCGGGTTCGTTCAGGCCATAGGCCAGCCACAGCGGGTCGGTGTCCTCCAGCAACTGGTCGAGTTCGGTGATGAGTCCGCTCAAACGGTCGCGCAGGGTTTGTTCGGCGGCGTCGCGGGTGACTTTCTTCTTGCCGGCATCGCTGTTGCCGTCGGCGGCGGCCACGCGGGCGGCGGACAGCGCGGTGAACAGGACGCCGGCCCGGACGGCGGTGACGACGAGCTTGGTCGTGTTGACTTCGTAGGTGGGGTTGGCGGTGAAGTAATTCTTGAGCGAGAGCAGGAGCGCCTGGCGCTGGGCCTGCGTGCCGGGCACGGCGGTGGAATTGTTGGGATAGCCGGTGGCCACCCAGGCCTGGCTCCAGTTCTCGCCGAGGCAATTGGCGAGCACGCGGCGGGCGGAGCTGATGAACGCCTTGCCGTTGGAATCGGCCACGATGACGGCGGTGCCGAAATCCGTCTTGGCGCTCAAGGCGGTCTTGTAAACGGTCTGCGCGGCGACGGCGGCGTCCAGATCGGGACGGACGTTCGCTTCGAGGTTTTGTTTCTGCCCCACGGCAGCTTCATGGTTGTGGCAGCCGTCGGCCATGTCTTCGCCAAGCGTGAATAATTGGTCCAGAGGATCGGGAAGGCGGTTTGAGCTCATGTTAAAATGGTAGTTTTGGTTAAGATTCAGGCATCAGGAGGGAAAATGGGCAAAAATGGCCGTTTTTGATGAAAATGACGATTTTTTTGCCATGCCACGGCTGTGTCCGGCCAAAACGACCGTCGTTTCGGGCAGCCACGGCCGTGTCCGGGCAAAACGACTGTCGTTTCGGGTCGCCACGGTCGTGTCCGGGCAAAACGACTGTCGTTTCGGGCAGCCACGGCCGTGTCCGGGCAAAACGATTGTCTTTTCGGGCAGCCATGGCCGTGTCCGGGCAAAAAAAGATCTTTTTCAGGGTCGCCACGGTGACTGTCTGCGCCGGCGACCGGGCCGGGGCGGGAACCACCGGGGAGGGTGGCCGTTTTTGGCGGTGGCGCGGTTGCGCTGCGACGGACCTCACCACATGCCACGGTTCCACTCATGAAGTTGCGACTACTAAACGGGAAAAGCAGGTTCATGTCAAGACCTGATTATGGGCAATTGCCATTGGGCGGCGATTTCAACTGGAACTCCGAAGCCATCGGGTGGCTGCGACGCCTCGTCGCAGAAAGGTGCAGGCGACGCCCGCGTCGCCAATTGTGGCGGCGATTATGCCGCTACGGGAAAAAATGCGACGGGGGCGTCGCAGCCACCCCACGGCGACGAGGTAACTCGCCCCGTGAAATACCCATCCTCCCGGGCTTGGGCGACCCGGCGGGAGGTATTTCACGGGGCGAGTCGCATGGGGCAGCGCTCCTTGCGTCGTGCCCTGCTGCCAAATCAGTGGGATTATGCCGTTGACGTGAAATTAAGATGATACGCGGAAATCCTCCCTCTCCGCCGCGAAGCGGGGGAGAGGGCCGGGGTGAGGTGGCGCTGATTTCAATTGAAAAATGAAATCCCCTCACCCTGACCCTCTCCCCGCTTGGGCGGGGCGAGGGAAACTTCCGTCAAGTGCATAATCCCCCAAATCAGGACCTTGCCATTGGGTGAGCGTGGTAGCCGGAAGGGAGGGAGGGTGATATTCTTTGCGTTCTTCAGGATGCACCGGACGAAGGGAGCGCCGATTGCCAAACCGGCGCGGTCCGGGGTCACGCGGGCTTCAACAGCGTGATGGTTTTGGCGCAATGCGGGCAGAGGATTTTCTGCCCGACCGCATGGACCGGAAATTCGACGTGGCCGCCGCACAGGACGCAGGCCATCTTCAAGTTTTCGTCCACCTGCCGCAGAGTGATGGCCGCCTGGCAGTGGGGGCAGGGAATCTGCTGGCCGGCATTTTGGGCGGGGAACTTTACGTGCCCGCCGCAGGCGGGACAAACCATCTTCATCAGCCCGGCCGTCGCGTCATGCCGGGCGGCAAGCTGGCGCGCCCCGGCCAAACGCGCCGTCCGGGCATCGGCGGAAAACAACAGTGCAATGGCGGCAGCGTAGCTGCCCAACGCCAGTCCGAACGGAAGGAATTGCAGCGCGTATCCCGTGGGGCCGCGATAAATCCGCAGCGGGTCCGTCAAACTCCCAATGCAACTGGCCTGGACTTGAATGCCCTTGGCCAGCAGGGCGAGGACATAAACGGCGTAAACCGTCGCCACCAATGCCAGTCCGCCAAGCTGAAACCACGGCCACCGGCCAAACAGGCAGAACAACGCCACGACCAATTCAATTCCGCCGACCAACAGCACGGCGGATTTGAGGGAAATGCCAATGAGGGGTTCGGGCAGCGTGAGCGCGGGCGCATTTCCCGCCGCGATCAAAAATCGGATCAACGCCGCCGCCAGCAAAATGGCGCCGCCGGCCCGGATGAACAGCTTGATCCCGTTCATGCTCATTCCTCAAAGATGAAATGCGCCATCGCCTCGATGCGTTCGCGCCTGGCGGCTTCGCCCACATACCGCATCGTTTCCCCGGGCGACACGACATATTCGACCAACGCGCCCTGCGGCAGCATGTCCTGCTGATATCCGTCCAATTGATCGCCCTGCCGCAACAGTTCGCCGAAGCAAACCAGGACTTTCGGCCGGAGTTGAAAGCGCGGCGCGTCGGAAAAATCCGGCAATTGGCCGGAACCGGTTATGATCAAGCCCCGCCACGGTGCGGGGTCGGTCTCCACCAATTGGCACAAGTAAGGCGTCTCGTCGCCGGCGGCGAACAGATACACCTGCCGGGTGTCCACCGTAGGCTCGTGCTTCAATTGCTCGTAAAGCGCCTGGACGTTCTCCGGCCACTGCTGGATGCCCGACGCCCACCAGGGCCGCTCCACCACCGCCACGGTCGCGCCGCCGGCCGCCATGCCCGTCATGAACTGGTTGCCGTAAATCGGGTCGGTGATGACGGTGTCCCCCAGCACCAGGGGATATTTCCCGTGCCGGTTGAAATTGGCGGGCCGGTAAATGGTGTAAGTGAGGTTGCCGCCCGGCAGCTTCAAGGTGCGGTGCGAGGTGACGACGGACCGGGCATTCACGGAGGGTTCGTCCGAACTCGAAATCACCGGGCGCCACGTTCCCGACGCCAGGTCGCAGCGCCACACGCCGGCCACCGGTTCGTTGCTGATGGTTCCAAACAGAAACAATTGTTTCTGGTCGGGAGTCATTTCGAACCAGTCAAATCTTCCCCGCCCCAGCAACTGTTTCTTTTCCTGGCCGGACAAATCGGCCAGCGCCAGCCCGGTCCGGTCCTGGCTGGCATAGACGAATTTGTCCCTCCCGGCCCATTGCGCGTCGCGCATGGATTGACCCTGCGTCACCTGCGTCGCGCTCGCGTTGGGGCCGGCCGCCGGGTTGAGCCGCCAGACGGAATTCCGGCCGTTTTCCGCGCGGCTGACCAGTAGTTCTCCCGTTTCGCCGGAATAGGCCAGTCCCGTCATTCCATCCAGTCCGGGATCGCACCAGACCGGCGCGCTTTGCGGCGCAAGGGAACTTTGGCCAAACCATTTGGCGCGCAAATAATCCTCCGCCTGCTGGCGCTCGACGACGTTCAGCGCGTGGTCATACACCAGCAGTTCGGCAAAATCGCCTTCCGCGGCCTTGGCATCGCTGCCGTCGCGAAAACCGATTTCAACTTCCTTGTCCGCCGTGTTCAGCTTCGCGCTGGCCGTGCCCCGGAGAGTGCCGTTGATATAACCTTTCTGGCTCACGCCGTCATACACCACCTCCAGCAGGTTCCAGTCGGTGGACGCCAGATCAATGAAATTGTCCGCCCACCAGCCCGTCGGCAGATAAAGCTTGTCGCTCCATTCCACCGCGAACAACGCGCCGTGCGCGCTGGTGTCGCCCATGCTCACCATCATCGGACGGCTCGACTCGCGCCGCATCACGACGAACAGGCTCCGGGGCGCCGAACCGGCAATGCCGGCGGGCGCGCGGGTCTTCAAGCCGGTTCCCGTCGCGGGCGAATTCAGCCAGCCAAAATGGATCGTCCCTTTGCCGTTCAACGCGCCCGGACTGTTCGTGCCGTTGAAGACCGGCGGCGTCCCGTTCCACACCGCGTCGTTTTTGTTCCGGCTCAAATCCGGCAAATCCATGACCGGCGACTGGTCCGCCTGGCGCAATCGCGACGCGTCCAGCCACAGCGCCAATCCGTTTGTGGGCGGCAGCGTTTGTGGCTGCGACGCCCCCGTCGCAGAAACTGGCGACGAGAGGTCGCCGCCACTCGCAGGCAGGATGGCCGCGCCACCGCTGCCGGCCGACAAATTCGCGCGACAGATGACCTCGCCATTCTCCAGCCACGCCACCGTGTCCGAACTGATGGCCGTCAGCGAAGTCAGGGGGACATCCTGCCGCAGGACAAACCGCCGCTCCCATTGGCCGTCCCCGCGTTTTTGGGCCAGGCACAAATTCGTCGCATCCGTCACGTAGGCAAACAGGGTTGGCGTCAGCCACACCGCCGCCGAAAACGGTTCGTCCTCAATGACCGCTTTTTCCTTGCTGGCATCCGCCGGACAGATCATCAGCCGGTTGCTCACCCAACAGAGGAAACTGCTGTCATCCGGCGACCACGGCCCGGCTTGGATGTTGTAATCATCCTTCCAGGCGCCCACGCCCTCCCGGTCCTCGATGATTTCCCGTTTCTTCCCCGTCAAGGTGTCGCAGAGGAACAGGGCGCGTCCCCGGTCATCCGCCGTGGCCGTGTAAATGAACTGGCTGCCATCGTGGTTCATCCGGGCCTGGCCGTAGAAATCCCGGATCGAGCCATAGGCGGCGGCATTCTCCGCCAAGTGCGCCGGACGTTGAAGATGAATCCACCACAGCCGCAATCCGACCACCGACACCGCCAGCAACGCCAGCCCGGCGCCCGTCCGCAGCAACGCGGTCCGCCGCCAGAGCATCAAACCCAATTGCGCAATCCTTGCCTTCATGGTGTGTCGTGGGTTCAGCTCAAGCAATTGCCCGCGCCGGTCCGCCAAACCGGGGCAAGGCCAGGCTCTGAATCTGCTGCAAGCGGCTGTTCATAGAAATATGTGTTTCCAAACCACCACCCGCTGCCCGATGCGTCTGTGGGAAAGCGTTGACTTGTTATTACTCTCCCGCCGGCCCCGATTGTCAACAGTTTTTCCAACTTATTATTAAGAGTGGCGAAAGAGAGTGGCGAAACTCGGCATTACCGCCAACTCCCGCCCCATGGACCGGCGCTCCACTCGCCATGAACCAAAAGGCGTGAGGTGCAACCGTGGCTGTTGATTTCCGCGCCCGATTCCAACCGCGCAATTTAGGTTGAATCTCGAACTTGGATGCCGTCATTATACCTCATGCAAAAGCTCGCAGCCCTCTCAATGTGTGCCATGGCCGCAACCTGCTGTGCGGCGGCCAATCCAAACTTCACCGTGGACGCCGGCCATCCAACCGGCCAGGTCAGCCCCGCGTTCTATGGGTTGATGACCGAGGAAATCAACCACAGCTACGACGGCGGGCTTTACGCCGAGTTGATCCAGAACCGCGCTTTCTATGCCTACGCGAGCACGCCGGCGGATGATACGACGGAAGGCCAATCTACCAGGATGCTCCGCGTTCCCTATTATTCCGACTACGCCACCACGCCGGCGCATTGGTCTGTCGTCAGTGATGGCGATTCCGCCGCGGTGATCGGACTGTCCGCGTCCAATTCCTTCAACGCTGAACTCACGACGAGCCTGCACTTGACCGTGACGAAAGCGGACAAGGCCCATCCCGCTGGCGTTGCCAACGACGGTTATTGGGGAATTCCCGTGTGCCCCAACACGACTTATCACGCCACGATCCTGGCCCGCGCGAATGTTGCCGGCCCGCTGACCGTGTCCATCGTCAGCGACGACGGGCAAACGGTCTATGCCTCCAGGAAAATCCCCGGCCTCAAGGCGGATTGGAAGGAATTCAAGGCGACGCTCAAGACGGGCAAGGTGACGCCGACGGCCAAGGCGCATTTCACCATCACCCTCGATCAACCCGGAAGCGTCTGGCTGGGCATGGTTTCATTGTTCCCGCCGACGTGGAAAAACCAGCCGAACGGTTTCCGCAAGGACCTCATGCAAATGATGGTGGATTTGCATCCGAAATTCCTGCGTTTCCCCGGCGGCAACTTTCTCGAAGGCGACACCGTCCAGACGCGCTTTGATTGGAAGAATACCATCGGCCCGATCACCGAACGCCATGGCCATCTCGGCCCGTGGGGTTATCGCTCGACCGACGGCCTGGGGTTGCTGGAATTCCTCAACTGGTGCGAGGACATGAAGGCCGAACCCGTGCTGGCGGTTTATGCCGGCTACTCGCTCAAGGGCATGCACGTCAATCCCGGCCCCGACCTCGCGCCGTTCGTGCAGGACGCGCTCGACGAAATCGAATACGTGACCGGCGGCACCGACACGCGCTGGGGCGCCGAGCGCGCCAAGGACGGCCACCCCGCGCCGTTCAAGCTCCGCTATGTCGAGATCGGCAACGAGGACTGGTTCGACAAATCGGGGAGCTACGACGCGCGATTCACGCAATTTCATGACGCCATCAAGGCGAAGTATCCGCAGCTCAAGCTCATTTCCACCATCGGCAACGATCAGCCCAAGACCAACTTCGTCCACAGCCGCCAGCCCGACATGACCGACGAGCATTATTACCGCCCCGACGGCGAGTTCATCAAAATGGCGCCGGATTACGCGAAAAGCTACGATCGCAGCGGCCCCGAAATCTTCGTCGGCGAATGGGCCGCGTATGAAACCTCGTTCCCGCCGTGGAACAGCCTTTCCACAAACGAGCCGCCGACGCCGGACCTGAAAGCGGCCATCGGCGACGCGGTTTTCATGGCGGCGATGGAGCGCAATTCCGACCTGATCAAGATGAATTGCTACGCGCCGATGTTCGTCAACGTCAATCCCGGCGCGCGGCAATGGCGGCCGGATTTGATCGGCTACGACGGGCTTTCCGCCTACGGCTCGCCGAGCTACTACGCGATCCAGATGTTCAGCCGCAATCTTGGCGACGAAATCCTTTCCACGTTGTCGAGCGAAACCGCTGTCCAAGGCTGTGCCACGCGGGACAGCAAGACGGGCGAAATCTTCCTCAAGCTGGTGAATCCACAGGCGACGGCGGAACCGCTGAACATTGAAATCAAAGGCGCCGCCGCGGTGGCCGCCAAAGGCAGCGCGACCGTGCTGGCCGGAAACCCCGATGATTCCAATTCCATCACCCAGCCGAAGAAGATCGTGCCCGTGACCACGACGGTGCGCGGCATCAAGTCCGGCTTCACCTACCTGATGCCGCCGCACAGCATCGTCGTGCTGAAACTGAAGGCAAAGTCGTAAGGGGAGTGTGAGCAGACTTTGAATTGTGATGAAGGCAAAATGTGAAACTCCCAATGTTTATAAGCCTTTAAGAGGTGTGAGGAAATGTGAAAAAGTGCGATTTTTTTCGAGACAGAATACAATCGCAGTGCAGCGGTCCAAGGCGTTGGACGCAGCAATGGGATCCACCATCGTTCCCGTCGCATATTACTCCTCGGCGGCGGCGCGGGCAAGGCGCAGCCCGATGGCGAAATGCAAAACGATGATCGCCGGCACACAAATCATCGCGGCTAACAGGCAGATCGCAACATCGCCTCTACTGCCGCTGGCCGAAAAAACGATCCCCAAAAAGGTCATGAAGAATGAACCGCCGAGATACTGGATGGCGATGGCCAGGGGCAGCGCTCCGCGCTTGAGGATCAGGGACAAGAACGCCGTGAGATGGAGGAAAAGAACGAACTGAAGAATCGCCACGATGAATACCCAAAAACCGATTGGTTCCCTGAACATGTCATCGATGAACTTCCCGACGTCCTCCGGATCCAGCATCACTCCAAGCACGCAGCCGGCCAGCAACGGGAGAGTGCCGGCCAGTGTGCCGGCGACTTTTCGATAGGCCAGTTCACGCACGGAGACGGGCAGCGTGACCAGCGACGAGAGGGTTTTCCACCGGATTTCCTCCCGGAATACGCGCGCCGCTTCCAGGGCCAGGAACACCGCCGTCGTGATGAGGGAAACCCAGATGAGGAGCGTTCCTTCGGCTTCCCGCGTGATGCTGGCGCCGGTGTCAAATTCCAAAGCGGCAACATTGCACAACAGCACCACGAACGCCACCACGGCGAATTTCAACAGCAGGCCAAACTTCCCGCCACTGATGAACATGAAATCCTTCCAACTGATGGCGCGGGCGCCGACGAGCCGGGGCGGGATCCGGCTGCGGCGGGTTGCGCGGCCCAGCAGCCAGCGGCGGGCCGGGGCGGCATCCTTTTCCCCGCGCGTGCAGGGGTCAAATACCAGCCACGACAGGAGGAACAACAACACGCCGAGCACGAGATTGCTCGCCACTTGAAAGCCGATGGCCGGACCGGCAAACCCGGTTCGGAAGATTGCGGTCAACCGGTTCGGTAGGCGCGGCTTGACGCCACAGATCAATCATCGTCGTGGGAACCGCCCAGACGCCCCGATAGAGATTGATCTGGCCGGGCAAGGCGAGGTATTGCTCAATTCCAGCCGCAAAATAATGTCCAATCAAGAACAAGAGGAGAACGGCCAGGGTGAACGCCGCCGCGGTCGTTGTGTTGCGGAACATGACGGAGAACAGCAGGGCCAGATTGCAGACGAGGAACAGGTAGGCCAGCAAGGTTCCGTAGGCGGCGGCGACCTGTAGCAGTCCCACGCCGCCCAGCGTGATGGCCAGCAGGACGAAGGGAACCTGCACCAACAGGAGCAGCAACGCCCCGACCAGCCGGCTCGTGGATTTGCCCAGGAGAATGGCGACCGGATTCAGGTCCGTCATCCGCAACAAGCCGAGCATCATCTCCTCCTTTTCCTCCGTGATGGCGGACGCGAAGTAGCTCAAGCCGGCCAGCGTGATGCACACGAGATTCACCCAGACCAACTCCTCCAGAAAGTTCAGCCCCGGCGCGCCCAAATATCCCGCCCGGGCGGTTGCCTGGATCGGAATCAGCATGAACATGATCAGCAGCATCAGCCCGGCGCGCGACCAGCACACCAGCACGGAGCGTGTTTCCAGGCGCAAGGAGCGCTCGAACAGGGCCAGGGCGGGCAGCTTCATGGTGCGCCTCCGGAGTCTGGCGGCGACACGTCGCCGCACTCCAAAACGGGCGGCACTCCGGATTCGGTGAGGTCCATGAACGCCTGGTTGAGGTGGCGCACAATTTCCTGAAAGCCGAGGATCTGCGCGCCGCTGTCGAGTGCGACGCGGAGCAGGAGGTTGGGGCTGGTCTGCTTTTTGTGAAAACTGACCCGATACTCGGGCGCTTTCGCTGGCTTGGTCACTCCGCTGACCCCGCTGACTTTTCGCAACGCGGCTTCCAGGCCGGGATGGTCCTCCGCCAGCGTGAGCAGGTAGTCCGCGGTTTCCCCGTCGCGATGGTTCAGCCCGCTCATCGAGCCGCTGTAACGGACGGCGCCCCGGTCGAGAATGGTGACGCTGTCGCACAGCAGCGCCAGTTCGGACAGGATGTGCGAGCTGATGAAGATGGTTTTGCCCATGCGCTGAAGCTCCCGGATGATTTCCATGAGTTCAATCCGCGCCCGGGGGTCCAGGCCGCTGGCCGGTTCATCCAGCAGCAGCAGCGTCGGGTCGTGGACCAGCACGCGGGCGAGGCTGATGCGTTGTTGCATGCCGCGGGACAGGCCCTTGATGAGATCGTTCCGGCGCACCTCCATGTCGGTCAACGCCAGCACGTCGCCGACCACCCGCGTCCGCTCCCGCAGGTCCATCCCGTAGGCGGCGGCAAAGAAATCCAGATATTCCTGCACCGTCATCTGGCGATAGAGGCTGAAGTGGTCCGGCATGAAACCGGTCTTCCGCCGCACGTTTTTGTAATCCGCCACCACGTCGAGGCCGAAGACGCGGACCATGCCGCTCTGCGGCTGCAGGAGCGTGGCGAGGATTTTCAAGGTCGTGGTCTTGCCCGCGCCGTTGGGTCCGACGAAGCCATGGATCGAGCCGCGCTCCACCGCGAAGCTGACGTCGCGCAACGCCTGCTGGCGTTTGTAGGCGTGGTGCAGGCCGCGAATTTCGATGGTTGGTTGGTTTGATTCAGTCATAGTCCCCCCGCCGTTGCCGGTTTGAACAGGTTGAAATGGTAAAGCACATAGCCGGTTTCATGGCCCAGCCCGGTTCCCGTGATGCAAAAACCCTCCGGGCTGCGCGCGAAAAGGTAGAGTTGAACCCGCTCGTTCGCCGCCGGGGACGATGCATTCAGGCGTGTAAAATCCACCGCGCCCAGGCTCCAGGCGATCAAGGGTCTTGCGCATTTCCGGAACTGGCCTTCCACGTCGGTGACGGTGTTCGCCTGCGAGTATCCATAAACGACGGCAGTGGGCGGCAAACCGGCCGCGGAAACAAACGTTTGTAGCGATTGCCAGTCGGAATCCCCGAACTCCAGGCCGTTCTTCGTGGATCTCATCGCATAGATCCGGTCGCCCTGCACCAGCCAGCCGTCCAGAACTTGCCTGTTGAAATCCGCGCCGGCCGTCAAGACCAAATGCATCAACGTTCCGGACCCGTCCCAACTCACGATTTTCAACGGAACGTTGGCGCCCTTCATTTCCGCCTCGTGCAGAAAGGCGCGGCGCGAAAACATCGGCAGGTCCACGACGAACCGGCCGGCCTTGCCGTTCTCGATGACGCCGTTGACCGGTTCGTAATCCTGGCCGGTGGCGTAGAGATTGTGCGGGCCGGCATGGGTGATCGTGTAGTGCGCGCCGCGCGTGGCGAAGACGTTGATCCATTGCGTCACGTCGTAGGTGTCGCCGTCAATCGCCCGGGCATAGGAAAGCGAATGGATGACGCTGGCCTCGCCCTGTCCCCGGCGTCCGACAAAATTAAACAGGAGCGCGAAGGCCGCAATCGTCGCCAGCAACAGCGCAATGCGCAGGCGGTAATCCGCCAGTTTGCGCCCGGCGCGGAGGTTGACCGGCCCCACCAGCGCCGTATAGGCGATGGCGAGCAGGTAAATCAACGCCCAATTGTAATGTCGCTGGCTCAACTGGGCCAACGCCCCAAGGAACGAGTCCGCGGTTTGGAGCGGCGCGGCTTGCGCGCCGGGCTTGAACTCCCGCAGGGGAACATCGCCTTCCTGGACGTCCGCCATTTTGATGTCGCGGGCCGTGGCGGCATGGCGCACCACCAGCCCGGCGCCGATGCGGGATCGTTCCACGGAAGAGTTCAGCAGAGCGAGTTCGTCCGCAAACACCGGATAACGTCCATCGGCGCCCAGCAACAAATGGACTTTGCCTCCCGCCCGCAGCCAGTCCAGAAACGCCTGCCGCTTGGCCGGCTCCCAATGCGGCGCGTGGTCGAACAACAGGCTGTCCAAGCCGCCCGTGGCGGCCACGGTGGGCGGGAACAATTCCTCCGGAAACCGCTTGAACGCGCTGGCCGTGGTCAAGGCCGCTTCCGACTCGGACAAAAGCACCCGGGCCGGCGGGCCCCATTTCGGCGGTTGAAGATCGTAATGATCGTCAGGCCCGCGGCCCCATTCCAGGCGCCACTGGTCATACTGGTTTTCAATGAAGACGTAGAATTGCAGCCAGCGCGTCGTCAACGGCGAGAGATAGCAGGGTGTCCGGTAAATCGCGCCGACCCGGTCGGCCATACCTCGGCTCTTGAAGAAATTCACGGTTCCGTCAAATGGATCGGCGTCGTTGTCGGCGACCAGCACCGAGAGCAGGTTAAACCGGCCGGGCACCACCTGGCCGTCAAAACCCCACACCACCTGCTGCACCTCGAGCGCGGACGCCGGGAGCGCGGCAGCAAAGCAATTCAAAAGGAACAAGGAAAAAGGAAAAATAAGAATCAGGACGCGTCCGGCCCCGGCCCTTTTACTTTTGAATTTTTCCTTTCTCATTGCTTGGCGTGCATGATGCGGAAGCTTTTGTAAAATTGAAGTTCAAATTCGTCCCAGATAACGATCGGCGTTGGTCAAACACCACTGGCGCACCCAGGCCATGAGCGCGGCGGCCAGGCCGAGCTGGGCGAACGCCAGGGCGATCACGTCCGGGGTCACCGCGGATTCCTCGCCCGCTTTCCGGCCCAGCGCCTCCGCGACGCCGATGACCGTCATCGGGCTGAAAAAGCGCAGCAGTTCGCTCGCCTCCGCGGGCAGCAGTCCCGTCTCGGCCAGGTAACCGGAGGCGGCCAGCGGGATGATGCACCACGCCACGACCACCAGGAGGGACGTCATCAACGCCCGGATCTGGTTGCGGATGCGCAGTCCGATCCACAGGCACGACCATTGGACCAGGGCGGGATAAATCAAAACCGTCAGGAGGGAGAGGCTCAAATAGAGCACCGCAATCGTCAAACGCCAGCCATCCGGGTCCTGCGTAAAATATTTTATCGCCGCCTCCACCGCAAAAATGATGACGAGGGGCCGGACGAGGAACTGGATCCATCGCCCGACCGGGCCGAGCCATTCGTCCAGAATCTCGCGGGCGGTCAGCGGCGTGGTCAGGAGGGGGCCGAGACGCTCGTTCATCCGTTCGCTGGCCACCGCGTTGGCGCTCTGGATCGGCACGGTCAACAACGCCAGGAGCCAGAGTCCGCCGACGACGAACGCGAACCCCCCTCCTGATTTGGGATCCATCATCACATTTGCCGCCAGGATGATGAGCACGATGACGCCGAAAATGATCGCGAACGCCAGCAAATTTGGAACCCGCATTTCCGTGAACATGAATTTGCCCGGGGACCAGGTTTTCCTGGCACGAGTCGCGCCGAGTTCGCGGCGGATGATTTGTTCCGCGTCCGCGCAGGCGTCCCGGTCGTGCTTTCGCGACATGGCGTGGATCAGTTTCCGCAAATCCTTCCAGTATTGATCAATGTTTTTGAACTGGTGCCCAAACGGGTTCCGGCGGTGGACGAAGGCGCGCGGCTCGAGAATCTGCCTCGCCCGCAAGAGAAACAACCAGGTCGGCAGCAGAAAGCCAGCCACAAGGATGACCGTGGGCATGACAAAATGGAGGCGGCTCGACGGCGGTCCAACGACCGAGCGAGCGATCAGCCAGACTGGAACAGGCCCCATTCCGCAGAAAAGGGCGAACAAGGGGCAAATTCCCCAACAGCGCACCAGTGCCTGGAACGTGGTCGCGGAATGAGCCGAGCATTCCAGCGCCACCGCGCCGACCCACAGGCAGGCAAGAAACAACGTCGCGGCGCTGTAATAAAGCGTTCCGGCGGGAACGCCGCCCAGGGAATACGCCACCGCCAGCAGCGGCAGCGACAGGAACAGGAGCGTCAACATGGGAATGAGCCGCCCGACATATTTTTGCAGGATGAGTTCCCACGGCGTCAGGTCCGTTAGAAACAGCAGTCCCAGCGTTTCCCGCTCCTTCTCCCGTGCGATTGCCCCCGCCATCAGCGGCGGCAGGAACAGGAAGATCGTGACCAGTTGCGCCTCCACCAGAAAACTGAATGGCGCCAGTCCGCCGCCCATGGCCAGGACCGGCCCTCCCGCCACGTGCCGCGCATAGTAAACGCAAAACGCCCCGAACAACACCAGCGCATAGACGACGCGGACGACATACATCTGTTTTCGCGCCGCCTGCTCCAGCAATTCCTTGCCGAGCAGCGGCCAGTCCAGACGAAAACGGCGGAGAATTTTTGGCACCATGGTCGTGGATAAATTCAACTGACTCTTCCTTCGGTCAACTTCATGAAGGCCGTTTCCATGTCCATCGCTTCGGGCTGGAACATGCGGATGCGGGCGCCCAGTCCGCGCAACGCCTCCAGCAAATCCTCCATGGCCAGCTCGTCCTCGCGCACCCGGATGGCCACGCGGTCGGCTAGTTCCTCCACCGAGGTGATTCCCGGCACGCGCTGAATCGCCGCGACCAGCGGCGGCGCCAGATTGGAAATCTGGACATGCACGGTCCGCTTCAGATCGAGCTTCCGGTAAATGTCCGCCAGCGAGCCTTCGGCGACCAGTTGACCGGCCTCGATGATTCCAATCCGCGTGCACAATTGCGACAGCTCGTGCAGGATGTGGCTCGACACCAGGATCGTCTTGCCCATCCGCTGGAGTTCCTTCAGCAATTCGCGCAATTCGATCCGCGCCCGCGGGTCCAGCCCGCTGGCCGGCTCGTCCAGCAGCAGCAATTGCGGGTCGTGCAACAAAACTCGCGCGATGCCCAATCGCTGTTTCATGCCGCGCGACAGCGCGTCCACCGACGAGTCCATTTTGTCGCTCAAATCCGTCAGGGCCAGGACATCCTTGACCGTGCCCGCCCGCTTTTCGCGCGGGATGCGGTAGGCGGCCGCAAAAAAATGCAGATACTCCATGACGGTCAAATCCTCGTAAACCCCGAACGAATCCGGGACGTAACCGATGTTCCGGCGGACCTGTTGCGGCGAGTTCATCACGTCCGCGCCGAGCACGCGCACGACCCCCGACGTGGGTTTCAGGAGCGTCGCCAGCACTTTGATCGTGGTGGTCTTGCCGGCGCCGTTCGGCCCGATGAAGCCAAAGACTTCGCCGCGGGGAATGGTGAGCGACAAATCCCGCACCGCGACTTGCCGGCCGTAGTAAACATGCAAATGCTGGATGAGCACGACGGGGAGCGGAGGGAGTTGAACGGGCGGTTCAGGTGGTGACTCGAGGATTGGTTCAGTTTCCATAAAAAAATCTCCGGTAAACGACAATGTCATCGCCGTTGCGCGTCACGATGGCCAGGACCGAGTCGCCGGCATTCGTGTCCAGGGCTGGCGCGTCTTCAAAATTGCCGCCGCCGGTCGGCGACACCTGGGAAACCAGGGAAAGCAGGCCCCGCGAATCGCCGAGGCACAATTCGCGCAGGATCGAAGCGGGAAGAATTTCGGTGGAGTGCGAATCGGTGGTGATGGAACCGGAGCCGGAGATGGCATACAAATCGCCGTCGAAAGGTTTCTTGTCGGAAAGTTTCGCGCGGATATTTGCCAGATTGGGCCAAGCCGCTTCAACGGCGCGCCAGTTCGCCGGCAACGGCACCGGCGGCGGCTCGAACGAAAAAGTCCGGTTCATCTCCGGTCGCCATTGGCGGATTGCTTCGCTGGCTTGGAAGTGGACGGGCAGAACGCCGTCATACGACGGCGGTGCCGCTTCGCCCCCCCGGTCTACAGAATAATATCCGGGGGCTTGTCTGGTTGAGTATACATAAACGGCATTGGCCGGATTTCCTTGCATCGGCACACCGCCGGAACTGAAACCTGGCTGTCCCGGCATTCCCGGGAAAACCCCCGGCAGGCTCGCGCGAACATCCAGCGGCGCCCAGAGCGCGTCCTTCAATTCCGTCACCGATTGTTTGTCGCGGGCGGCGAAGACGAGTTCGTAACGGTTCCAGCGCAGCGCGGTTCCGTCCTGGCCCAGGTCCACGACCACCAGCGACCGCCGCTGGTCGCGCAGGCCGAGATAATGATTGGCCATCAGCACCGTCGCCACCGTGAAGGCGATGCTCATCGCCGGGAACAGCACCCACGTGAGCCGCCGGCGCCGGAGCAGGCCCAACACAAAATAATCCGCCGGCCCGATCATCAACACGAACAGGACCAGCAGCGTCATCACGGCGGAAAACGGGATCAGCCGGACCGTTCTGGGCATCAACAGGTTCATCAGTTCGGCGCCGAGAGGCGTGGGTTGGATGGCATAGGACAACGGTTCGGCGTAAGGAGTCGGATTTCGGGAAAATCGCCGCGCGCGGTATGCCGAATCGTAATTGGTCTCGCTTGCAACATCCGGCAGGCCGTTCCCATTGCCCCGAGTCAATTATCGCCTGCGTCCGGCTGCTCCGCATCTTCCACAGAAATGTCGCCGCCTGCCGGGAGGCGGGCGCGTTCGTGTTCAGGTCCGCCATGATTGCCTCCGGCACAATGACGCTCCGGCCCAGGCCGGTGTGCAGGCGCATCAGGTTCTTCTGGGCCGGCAGAAGGTTTCCGGCGTCGTCGGATGCAAATGCCGGGCCGCCGGGATTGGCTTCGGCCAGTTGATTGAGGAACCAGACGTGATGCGGCTGCAGCCCGCCGCCGACATACACGCACACGCTGCCGCCGCCTTTGACCCAGCGCGCCAGGGCTTGAAGCTGCCGTTCATGCGCCTCCTTGAACGCCTCCGCAGTCAAAACGACCACGTCAAACGAGGTGTAGGCGAGCGGTTGCGCGGGCAGGTCCTCCGGATCGAGCCGCACTGCGCTGGTCATCAATAATCGTTGGGCAACGTTGTCTTCCGGCGGCGCAAATTTTTCGACCAGCAGATTTTGTTCGATGCCGCCGCGCAGCCAGCCGCCGGTGGTGCCGGCGTCGCACCAGCCCACCACCAGCGAGCGTTCGCTTGCGACGGGCACAAACAGCACCGTGGGTTCGAGATCAATGACGTTCCCGGCGGCCACAAATTTCATTCGCACTTCCACCTGTGTGTCCGAGAACGGCGCCAGTGACGGCGGCAACAGCATCCGGAAATTTTGCTCGCCGCCCGTCAGCGCCATCTCCCCGCTGCGGTATCGTCCCAAAATCCGGTTCCCTTCGAGGAATTCCATTTCCAGCCGGCCTTCGAGCAGGCGCGTCGAGTCCCATTTGAAGTGCGCCTCGACGGGAATCGGCGCTTCGTTCCGCGCGCGGGGCCCCAGCATGGTCAGATCCGCCTGAAGCCGGTCCGCGCAAACACGCTGGATGCCGCGAATTGCAGGACAATCAAGCCAAAAGTCCACAGTCCGCAGCCCTCAGTTCCCGGCCAGCGAGCGCACGCGACTGACCGTGGACTGTGGACTGAAGACTTGCGAGCTGAACTCATTTCCATCCTCCCGGTTTTTTCTGGAAAAACCACCACTCGACCAGCATCACGCGGAGCGCGATCATCAGCAGCGCCGGCCACAACGGCCAGTCCGTCTTCACCACCGTCGCGGCGGCGGCCACCTGCAAGCGTTCGTTGAATTCGATTTGGGCAACCCCGGCCAGGGACGTTTCATTCGGCGAGAGCAGACTGGCGCCCACGCGCCGGCGCGGCGTGCCGTTTTCCTGGATGGAATAATAGCCCGCTTTCGGGGCGGCGACGCCGGAGAGGATTCCGTGGTCGTCCGCGGCAACTGCCTCGGTGGTTTGCTCCGGGGTTTGGATTTGATACTGGCCGCGCGGCGCGAGCGTCAGCGGCGGCAGCACGCCGGTCTTGATTCGCCAGCGCCTCGGCGAGGCCGGCCTGCTCCAGCGCGGCTTGCACGACGTTCGCGACGAAAATCGGAAAACCGACGCGATACGGCAGCGTCGAGCGGTCGCTGTGGAACAACAGCGCGAATCTCACCCCGTCCGAATCCTGTTTCCGCACCAGCAGCGGCCCGCGCTGGCCGTGAATCAGCACGTCGTAACCGAGGTTTTCCAAATCGCCTTCGCCGGCATTTTCGGCGAAGCGGGGTTGTTCGAGCACAACGAGGTCGGCCAGTTGCACGTGCTGCAACAGCGGCGCGTCGCGGCGCCAATCCACCACGGATGAACCGTTGGTGCCGGTTTCAATGAAGCGTTGCAACTCGGTCGGGATGAAGCCCACCGACAATTTTGTCCGGGCGGCAAGGTCCAAGTCTTGCGGGCGGTCGCTGATGACCAGGTCGAACGAGCCGCTCGCTTCATCGCTGGTTGCTTGCGGGAACAAGCGGATGCCTTGAATGCCCTGGAGCGCGAGCCGATACGTGGCCAGCGATCTCGGGACGAACACGCGCAACGGCCGCGACTCCGGCAAATCCAGATACGCCGTGTTGTCCGAAGCGAGCGAATCGAAGCCGTCCGGCGTCAACTGGACCCGCAGCGACGCCGTCTGATCGCCCTTCGTCTGAAACACCATCCGCTGGGCGCGGCCGCGGGCGATGGTGAAGCGTTCGTTCGCGATGCTGTTTCCGTCCTGAAACATTTCCACCGACGCATTGCCTTCCGCGTCCGCCGAACCTTCAATCTGGGCGAACACGTCCCAACCGCCGCTAACCGCGCGTTGGGCGCTCAACGCCGTGAGGCCGAGGTTCGGCCCGGCCGGCGCGAGCCGTTGGTAATTCAGCTTGAACGACAGATCGAAATTGACGCGCGGCGGGAAATTGCCGTCGGAAAACAGCAGCACTTCGTCGAAAGGTTCGCTGCGCCCCAGCGCCTGCACGAGCCGCAACGCCTGTTCGAGATCGCTCGGCACATCGGCGATTTCAACCCGGTCCAACGCGTCGCGCAGCAGCCGTTTGTTGTTCGTGAAACCCGTGAGTTTGTGCGGTGTGTTGTCGAACGAAATCAGGCAAAGCTCCTGGCCCGAGGTCATTCCGTCAATCATCTCGCGCACGCGGCGTTTGGCTTCTGCCAGCCGGCTGACGCCGCCCGGCTTGTCCAACGCGCCCATGCTCGCGGAACAATCCACCAGCACCGGCAGGCGGCGCTGCTTGCCCGGACCACCACGCCAGAACGGCTGCAGCGCGGCCAAAATCAAGAACAACAACAGCAAAATTTGGAGCAGCAGCAGGAGGTTCCGCTTGAATTTCTGGAACGGCGAGTTGACACGGTGGTCCTGCAACACCTGCCGCCACAAAACGAGCGACGGGATTTCCGCGCGCGGCCGCTTCAGTTTTAAGAAATACAACAGCACCAGCGGCGCCAGCAGCGCGAGCAGCCAGAGATGGCTCAACGATTGGAAGCCGCCCCAGTTCATGCAACCCACCCCCGTCGTCGCAATTGGTCGAACAACACCGATTCAACCGGGGTCGTTGAACTCACCGGCAAAAACCGCCCTTGCCGCCGCTGGCACAGCAGCGTGAGGTCGTTTTCCAATCCCAGCCGGTATTCCTGATACAGCGCCAGCAGGTCCGCACTCGAAGAAATGTCGAGCGTCTCGCTTGTTTCCGAATCCACCAGCCGCAAATCGCTCGTCACGTCCGGTTCGATTTCCTGCGGACTCAAAATCTGAATTCCCAGCGGCTCGAGTCCGGCGGCGAAAAGCATGTTGAAGCTGCGCTTGAGATCACCAAAAGTCAGGAAATCGGACACAATCACGCACACGCCGCGGCCGCTGTGATGACGCAAGAGCAATTCCACCGCGCGGTTCAGCGTCGCGTCGCCGCGGCCCTCGACGCTTTCAATGAATTGCAACAGTGTTCTCATGCTCCCCCGCCCACGGCACGGCGGCAAACGGTCCGGTGAGTCGCCGGCCTGGTGCGAGGCGTAGGCGCTGACGCGTTCGTTGTTCAGCAGGCCCATCACGCCAAACGCGGCCGCCAACGGTTTGGCGAGGTTCAGCTTGCCTTCAAATTTCATCGAAGCCGACGCGTCAATCAGCAGCACGACGTGGCGTTCTTCTTCCTTGTGAAATTGTTTCAGGTAAGGTCGGTGCAGCCGGGCGAAAATGTTCCAGTCCACAAACCGCGTGTCGTCGCCGGGCACGTAGTCCCGGTAATCGCAAAACTCCGTGCTCGTGCCGCCCTTGCCGGAAAGATGCTCGCCGCGGCTGCGGCTGGTCCGCTTGCCGGCGGGGCAAATCCGCAAACGCTGCAGGCGGTCGAGCACGCTGTTGCTCAACAACGTCGTCATCTGCGGTCGTGGCGCGAGTGGTTGCATGATCATGGAGATTGGCAGGGTGCGTCACTCCGTGCGCGCCGTTTTCCGATTGCACAAGCCCCGGCGCGCACGGAGTGACGCGCCCTACCTTGGCATTTCCCTATTATTTGAAATCGCCAAATCATTTCGCCTCCACCGGAACTTGTTCGACCAACTCTTTCACCAGATCGAGCACGCCGATGTTGTCGGCCTGGCCGTCGTAATTCAGCAGCAGCCGGTGGCCGAGCGCTTCCGGCGCGAAATTACGGAGGTCGTCGGTCGAGACGTGCGCCCGGCCCGCCGCCAGCGCGCGGACGCGTCCGCCGCGAATCAGTGCCTGACTGCCGCGCGGACTCGCGCCCCATTTGACGTAGCGCTTGATCCGCTCCGGCGCGAACTCGGAATCCGGATGCGTCGCGAGCACCAGCCGCACCGCGTAGTCGCGGATCGGATCGGCCACAACCACCTTGTCCAGCACCTGGCGGAGTTGCAGGATGCGCGCGGCATCAATCATTTTCACAATCGCCACCGATTTTTTCAGAATGGTGCGCGTGACGACCTCGTTCAAATCGTCGCGGCTCAACGACGGCACGTTCACCTTGAACATGAAACGGTCCAACTGCGCTTCGGGCAGCGGATAAGTGCCTTCCTGCTCGATGGGATTTTGCGTCGCCAGCACGAAGAACGGCGGCTTGAGCTGCTGTGTCACGCCGCCCGTCGTGACCGAACCTTCCTGCATGGTTTCGAGCAAAGCGGATTGCGTCTTCGGCGTCGCGCGGTTGATTTCGTCGGCCAGCAGCAGTTGCGTGAAAATCGGTCCGCGCCGGAACTCGAATTGATACGCGCCGTCCGGCCCGGCGGTCATGATGTTGGTGCCGATGATGTCGGCGGGCATCAGGTCGGGCGTGAACTGGATGCGGCGGAAATCCAAGTCCAGCACGTGGCCCAGAGTTTTCACCAGTTCGGTTTTGCCGAGTCCGGGCACACCCTCGAGCAGGACGTTCCCGCCGGCCAGCAGCGCGGTGACGGTGCATTCCACCACGCGCTCCTGTCCGACGATGACTTTGTGGACTTCATCGAGAATTCGCTGGAAGTCGTTTTTGAATTGGTTGGCCTCGGCCTGTAATGTTTCCAAGTCGCTCATAATTTTTCCTTTCGACAGTTCAGTCATGGTTTTGGGTCATCAGATTTTTCGCCTTGCTGACGTTTTCGTTTCATGGCCAGCAGACGTTCGGTGGTGGATGCCGCAGATTCCTGCTCCGGCGCGGCTTCGGCGGCGGCAGGTTTCGGCGGCGGTGGCACAGGCGTCTCGCCTGTTCGTTTCGGTTCCGGCCTGAATCGCACCGGTGGGACGCCCGTGCCACCGCTGGTCGTCTCCCTCACTTTTTCTTTCAATTTTAGCAGCGCGCCCAGCGTTTCGGTGGATTCCGTCTTCCGGCTTCGGACGAACCAGCCGCGGATGACGCTCCAATCCAGTTGCACGCGGCGCACGCCGACATCCAGCGGGATCAGGCACGCCAGCAGAATCAACAGCCATTCCACGATGGATTTGGACGTTTCCTTCGGCTCGCGCGGGATGGAGAACAAATCCTTGCCCGTTTCCTGTCCGGAAAGAATCCGTCCGCCCGTCCGCTCGGCGATTTGGCGCAGCGTGATGGGGTCGGACCGGAACCGGAGATATTCGGGCGAATAGGCGACCACAAATCCGCCCAGCGTTTGTTCGCTGCGCCCGGCACCGACGCCGGCGAGGGCAACCTGGTATCGGCCCTTGCCCCAAAGCGGGAACCGGCCTTCGTAACGGCGCGGGCCGGTTTGTTTCAGTGATAGCGCGGTTTCGCGTTCATGCGGGCCGTTGATTTTCGCCTGGATTTCCAGCATGGATTCCTGTGGATGATAATCTTCAACTAGAATCACGCCTTCATCGCCGGAGGCAAACGTTTGCAGGTTCAAGTCGGAATGCTGTTCCACGCGGGAGATTTCGATCATGAGTTGCTTCACAAAGGCCTCGTATTTATCCCACTGCACCCAGTCTGATCCCCAGTTAGGCGACAGGTCCGAGGTGAACGCCGCCGCCGTGCCCAGCCCGAACCGCCACGTGGACAGCACCGGATTGATTTCATCCTTCGCCGGTCCCTTGAGAATCGTGATGGAGCGGGCCTTGGGCGTGGTCAACACATACGCGTGCAGCGGCGGCATGGAATCTATCCCTTTGAGCACCGGCGAAGAAAATTCCACCATCGGCACGAACGTCGTGTTCTGAATCATGCTCCGCTTCAGCGTCTTTGCCTCCTTGATGAAAATCGAGGGCAGTTCGTTCGGGTCCATCACGAAATAATGGCGTCCACCGGTGACGCCGGCCAGCGCCTGCATGGAGGGAATATCCACGCCGCCGTGCGGATTGATGACCACGGTCGAGACGCTCACCTTTTCGGCGACGAATTGCTGGACAAGATCCGGCGTGGGCGGCGAAGGATCGCCGTCGCTGATGATGATCATGTGCTTGGCTGCCGCGTCACTGGCTTTGAGGCCGGCCAGGCCCATTTGCATGATGCTTTGGAAACTCGGCATGTCGCTCGGCTCGCATTGATTGATCAAGGTCACGAGGCGGTCGTATTCGCCGGCCGGCGTCAATGGGAAAACCCATTGGTCGCCCCAATTGCCGCCGCCACCTTTGTTTCCAAAGATCAGCACCCCGGCCTCGTCCTGCGCGCCGAGCACTCGAATCGCTTCCTTGGCGATGCGTTTGGCCCAGACGTTGCCTTCGGGAAATTCGCAGGTGTGCAGCACAATCGCCAGCGCGCCCTTCGGCAAAACTTTTTTCTGTTGAATGTCCATGTCCACCGGCAGCGCTTCCTCGACCGGCGTGCGATGATAGCCGCCCGGCCCGAAACTGTTCTTGCCGCCGACCATCAGAAATCCGATGCCCTGGTTGTAAACGGCGTCGTGCAGGGATTGCATTTGCGCCGGATCAAAGCTGTCCGCCGGCACGTTCACGAACACCACGCAGTCGTAAGGCATGAGCGACATCGGGTCGCGGGGAAACTCAAACGCGCTCTTCACCTCCACGAGCCGCTTCGCCTCCTTGAGCGCGTTCACCAGCGTTTCCCAGTCGCGCGAATCGCCCTGCGGATCGGTCACCAGCAGCACCTTGCCCTCGCCTTTGAGATAGAGAAAATTGATCGCCGTGTTGTTCTCCTGCCAGCCGTCCTGCCCGGCCGGCGGCTCAATCGTGGCAACGTATTCGTAGTAGCCCGGCTCGCGGAAATAGAGCGGCAGGGAGTAGCGGTTTTTGCCGCGCTCGTAATGCACGCTCTGTTCGGCGATGACCTTGTCGTTTTCGCGCAGGACCAGCTTTCCGTCGCCCGGCTCCAGTGAATTAAGCAGCACGCTCGCCTCGTAGGTTTCACCGATCTTCACTTGGCGCGGCAGATCAAGCCGTTCGAGCCAGACTTCGTGCTGGTATTCGTATTGAACCGGCAGCACGTCCACGGCCACGTGGCGCGACTTGAGATCGTCGAGAACACCGGCGACGTTGCCCTCCGTTTCCACGCCGTCGCTGGCCAGCACGATCCGGCCCTGCTTGTCTTCGGGCACCACGGCTGCCGCGAGCGACAATGCCTTGGCGAGGTCCGTGCCGTCCTTGGCGACGCGCGCATTGATGACCTCGAACGGAAAACTCAACCGCGGCGGCAATTCCACCGCGGCGTCGCGTCCGAAGACCACCAAGCCCGCCTCGTCTTTTTCCGGTTTTCCGCCGGCGGTTTTCAGAATGTAGCCCAGGGATTGGTCCGAGACTTTTTCGCCCATCGAATCGGACACGTCCAAGGCATAAACGAGCGCCAGGCCGTCGTTGCGCCAGATGATGCGCGGCTCGGCCAGCGCGAGAATCAAAACTCCGAGCACCGACAAGCGCGCGAGCAGCGCGACCACCGCCCGCGCCCCGCCCAAGCCGCTGTAACCCGCGGTTTGAAACCACCAAATCCACACGCTCAAAACCAGGAATCCAAACGGCGCAAGATTGGAAAACTGAATCAGGTGCCGAAAGCTGACAAACAAGCAACCGCCGCCGAACACGACCAGAAAGATCAGCAAAGGCAAAATGGCGCTGACCGTCACGCGTTTCCTCGGCGGCGGCACGAGATTCAACAGCCATTGGCGCGGGTTCAACATTTGGCCAGACGTTTATCCAATCCGATGCTCGTCAGTCCCATCGTCACGCCGAAGATGAGGTGAACCGTCAGCGTGACGACGACGAAAGTTTCCGTCACGCGGATGCCAAACGTCGCCGGATACGGCGTGAACAGCATCGCCAGTTCCAGTCCCACCGCAAACACGATAGCCACCGGCCAACGGCGACGCCATTGGCCATTCACCATCGTGCCATACATAATCCCGAAGGTGATGCCGTTGCTGAAGTGATAGGCCCAGCCGATCAAATTCGCCGCCAGCGAACTGCTGTCAGCCGTGCCGAGAATCATCGCACCGAATTGCGGAAAAACCTTGAACAGTGGCAGCGACGGGAACACGCCGGCGAGACCCCAGCTTTTTGAATACACAAACGGCAGGCGGAAAATGTCATACGAAATCGCCGCCGTGAAACCGGCGATCGCGCCAATCAAAATGATGCGGCTCGCCCGGCCGTCGCCGCGCCAGCGGTCGTAAAGCGCGAACGCAAGCAGCATGGCAAACGCCGGCACAAAGATCGCCAGCGTGAAGAAGCGCATCGGCCACAGGTGATACATTTCGCCGAGCAGGCTCCAGATCGAAGTCGCGGCCAGCAAAAAAACGACGACGCGTGTCAAAGGTTTCATTGCGTTTGCAGTTCCACCACGCGGCGGTTGCCCGTGTCCGCCACGTAAATCCGTTTTTGCGAATCCACGGCGATTCCCCACGGCGTGGCAAATTGTCCGAGTCCAGTGCCGATGGATCCATACCGGCCCGACAACCGGCCATCCAAATCAAATCTCGTCACGCGACCGGCGCCATACTCGATGGCATACAGCGAATCATCCGGACCGAGCTTCAAATCATAGGGCAATTGCAGCGTGAGCGGCCGTTCGCCCAAGCCCAGAATTTCCATGAATTTACCGTTGTCACTGAAAACCTGGATGCGATTGTTGAAGGCGTCCGCTGCGTAGATCTTGCCGTCGTGCCAGACGAGACCCGACGGGCGCTGGAATTCGCCGGGCCTGGTGCCGAACCCGCCGAACGCGAGCAAAAACTTTCCATCAGCCGTGAATTTCTGCACGCGGTCGTTGGAACCATATTCCGCGACATAGAGATTTTCCTGAGCGTCCTGTGTCACGGCCACGGGAAAAATGAACTCACCCGGCCCTTGCCCTTCTTTGCCGAAAGTGGTGAATGACCGTCCGTCCGGCGCGAAAACCACCACGCGATGATAATGCGTGTCGCCGACGACGATGCGGCCGTCGCGCAGAACGCAAATGCCTTCGGGGTTTCCATTTTTGTTGTCGGGCATTCGCCATTGGCGCGCGATGCTGCCATCAGGCGCATAGACCAGCACGCGCCCGCCGGTGTCGAGTGCGATGACTTCGCCGTGGTTGCCAATCGTCAGGCTTCGCGCTGCGGGTTGCAGCAAGCCCGCCGGCGGCACCGCCCACAAATGAACCTCCGCGACCGGAATCGTCGGTCCGGCGGCCGACGGCCGGCAGCCGGCGACATGCAGGCAAAGCAATAGGCACATCAGCGTTTTTAAGACAATCCGCGCGCCTCGCGCCAGGCGATTGGACGATGGCCGGTGATAAAACGTGCGGATGGCTCCCGTCGGCTCGTGCCGAACTTCCACCTCGGCGACGGCGCCTTGAAAGCGCGACGACTCGACGACGAATGGCGATTGGCCTTCGAACTGCACGGAAATCTGTTCAGGGCGGAAACAGCGGGCGGTTGTTTCCACGCGCTGCAACCACAGTCGGGCCGCTTCCGGCTCCAGCCAATTTGCCTCGCCAAGGCAGGCGGCGAGTTCGGGCGAGGATGCGCGCCAATACAAATTTTCGACCTCGCCGTCGTATTGCACACGTCCTTCGTGAAGACAAATCACCCGCTGCGCTTCCGCCAGCACGGCTCTCGGCGAGTGCGTCGCAAACACGAGCGGCGCCCGTTTTTCCGCCAGATGTTTGCGGATGATTCGCCAGTATTTGCCGACGCGGCTTGGATCCACATGCACGAGCGGTTCGTCCATCACCAGCACCGCCGCGTCGGCGGCCAGCGCGCGGGCAACCGACAAGCGCGCCTGTTCGCCGGCCGACAGCGTGTCGGGACGGCTGGCGCGGCGATGCAGCAGGTCGAATTCCTCCAGCCAGCGATTTGTGCCGGCTCCATCGTCCGCCTTCCCGCCGGCAACCGCGCAAATGTGTTCCGCAACCGTCAGGTGCGGCCACAAGCCTCCGTCCGCCGGCGCCCAGAACAGGGGAATGCGATGCGATCCGCGATTGAATTCGGCGGCGAGTTTTCCCGCGTCGGGCTTCTCGAATCCAACCAAAAGGTTCAGCAACGAAGTTTTGCCGGCGCCGGAGTGCCCCAACACCGCCGTCACGCCGGGTTCGATGCGCAGCGTTAGGTTGCGCAAACGCTGTCCCAGCCCGGCGGACTCCAGTTGCCACAGGGTTTTGTTCATGTCGGTGCCCACCAGCGTCGCGTGCCAAGCGCCAGGAGGAAAATCAGGATGGGCGCGACGAGCGCCGCGCAGGTCATCGCCGACAACGCCGCGATTTGTCCGTAGTGCATCAGGTTATAAAGCCGCACCGTCACCGGCGTCATCCCGATGGGCGCCAGGATCGCCGGTGCCGTCAAATCCCAATATGCCCAGACGAACAAAAGCGCCACGGCCCAGAATTTTCCGCTGGTTCCCAGCCTCCAGATGAGTTCGCGGGCGGCCCGCGATTTGTCCATCAGCGCGGCCAAATGCAGCGCGTTCTGCCGCCGGGTTGATTCCAGCACCCGCTTCAACACCAGCGCGACCGGAAACAAGACCAGGCCGAGGGTAAACACCAGCGGCGCCGGCGTGTCGCGAAGCCAAATCAGCCCCGGCAATTGCACCGCCGCCAGCACCGTCAGCGACAGCACCAGCGGTCCGAGAAGTCCGGCAAAGACAGTGGCGACAAGAATCATTTTGCAAATGGTTGAAGTCGTCCGATGACCGCGCGCAGCCGCGCCAAGCCAGATTGCCGCCAGGCTGGTCAGCGTGCTGGCGCCGGCGGCGAACAAAAGGCTGGCCAGGATTTCACGGCTCAAAACAAAATTCTCCGCGAGCAGGCCGAAGGCGCGAATCGTGCCCCACAATACCATTGCCGCGGGAATCGCCAGCACGAACACCAAAGCGGTCACCAAATGACACCAGGCCAACCAGTGGCTCGCGCTGCCGCCTTCCAGGCACCGCGTTGGAATTACCTGACGGCTTCCCAGCACAACGAAAGCCACCATTATGGCCGCCGCCTGGCACAATAACGGCCCCGCCATCCGGCGCAAGGATTCGCCCAGCGCCAAGCCGCCGGCGTGCGCGTCGAACAGCGCCACCGTCCATGATTTCACCACCATGAGCGATGCCATCTCGAACTCGGCGAACGCGAACAGGAACACGACGGCAAAGGCCGCGACCGAACCGCCGGCGCAACCGGCGCGGATGAGAAATGCGCAGTGGCCAAATTTGGAATCCGCCGAATGGAGGCGGCGGCAATGAATGGCTTCAGCCGAAATGGGCGAAGGTGTAAAATGGAGAATGACAGCGGCGATCGGCGTGAATTTCCACCAGAGCAGCGCCGAATAGAAAATGACGTTCAGTGCCGGATGATGAATGAGCGAAAGCGAAAAACTGGCGTAGGCATAACCGGTCAGGAGAACGGGAGTGAAATATGGCGCCAGCAACAGAATCCACGCCGCCTGCCGGACTGGCCACCTGCGGTCGGCCAGCAGCGTCCCCACCAGCCGTGCCGCGGCGACCGCGAGCACCCCGACAATCAGGCTGCGGAGCAAGGTCATTGGAGATATTCCGATTTCAGCCACGCCAGACATTCCTTGTTGGCAATGTCGAGTCCACCAAGCGACACGCCTTCGGCAGCCCAGGGTTGCAGTTGTTTCACGTCATCGGGCAGGCGGGCATTGTCCACCGGGCCGAGCGGAATCTGCCGCGATTTGGCGGAAGCCAGGGCCAGCTCGCATTTTTCCGAAAGCAGAAAATCCACGAGCTTTTGCGCGCCGGCCAAATGCCGCGTGCCTTGGATGATTGCCACCGTGTTGGGAATGCAAATGGTCTTTCCGTTTTCCAAGCGCATCGGCAGCATCGCCACCGGCTTGCCTTCGTCGCGCGCCTCGAAGAAATCGTCCGTGTCGGTCCAGCCGATGTCGCAGACGCCGGAAGATACCAAGTCTTTCACCATGGAATTGCCATCCACCTCGCGCAAACGGCGCGCGCGCCGGTCGCGTTCCCAGGCGAGCAGTTTGTCACGGCCCCACAATTTCCAGAGCACGGTGTATTGCGTTCGCGTCGTGCCGTAGAGCGGTTTGGCGATGACCATGCGGTCCAAATCGCCGCCCGTCGCGCGCTGAACCGCCGCTTCCGTTGGCGCCAGACGGTTGGTGTTGACGATCCACAGGCGCAGCCGCGCAGCAAATCCGGCCCAGCGGCCGTCCGCATCCTTGAACGCGGCGGGAATTCGTTCGTAGCCGCTGCCGCGGTAAGGGAGCAACATTCCCTCGTCGGCGAGTTGCAGCGTGCCGAGCAGTTCGTTGTTCCAGAAAACGTCGCAGCGCGGGTGCGCTTTTTCCTGCAACAGCAATTCCACCAGGCCGAGCGATTTGGTGGCCTCGGTGTCATAGCGCACCTCGACGGCTGTTCCGGTTTCGCGCTCGAAATCGCGCAGGATGGAATCCGCGTAAATGGAATCGTGGGCGCAATAAACCACCAATGATTCCCGGTGCGGCGCCCAAACCAGCCAATAACCGCCGAACAAAAGCGCGACGAAAGCAGCCAGCGCAACCAGCCGCAGGGCGAAACCGCGATCACGGTTGGGCGGTGGCGCTGGAGTCATTGTGCAGCGTGTCGAAGTATTGCTTGATGGCCGCTTGATAGCCCGGCGGGATTTGTTCCTGCACCACGGCCTCGCTGGCCTGCTGGCGCACGTCCTGAACGGCCCGCAAATACTCTTCCAGCGCCGGACCGGCCTCGGACACTTCGCGCGTCTTCCATTCCATCAACATTTTGCCGGGTTGCAGCAGCGACGCGGATTTTTCCGACTTGTAATCGGTCTTGGAATTTTCATCGCCGTAAGGACGCGGGCCGATGCCGTAACCGGGTCCCATTCCCATCCCCAGGCGATTGGTTTTGCATTGCCCCTCGCAATATGACGCATAGGCCGAGAGATCGCCCAGCCCGACAAACTCCCGGCCGTCGAGCGGCCTCAAGTTATGCAGGGCCTTCGCCAGTTGCAGTGCCTTGAGCGCCGCTTCGATGTCCTTCATGTCGGCCATCGCCTTGGCCAAGTTGCGCGAGTTCCTCCTGGGTGAGCTTCAACGAATCGCCCATGCCTTTCAACGAATCGCCCGACAGCCCCGGCACATTGGACAAGGCCAGTTGCTCCAGGGCCCGCTGCAAATCCGAGTCCAGCGCCTGTGAATTCAACTGCGAATCGAGCGTGTCCTTGAGATTTTGCAGGCGGTCCATGAGTTCCTGGCGGAGTTTTTCCCGCTCGACCGGGTTCTGGGTCTTGGCCAGTTCCTCGGCCTTCTGCTTCAGTTCGTCCAATTCCTTGTTGGCGCTGGAGACATCGCCCTTCTGCAAGTCATTTTGCAATTGGGCCGCCTTCGTCGGATCGGCCAGGCCAAAACTCTGCGTGGGCGGCGGCAGGTTCATCGCGTTCTTGAGCTTTTCCTCGCTCGTCTGTTTCCAGAGCTGGCCGAGAATTTTTTGCTGTTCGTTGAGGCGCGCCAGCGTGCCGGCTTTGTCGTTGGGCTTGGCTTCCTGAAAGGCTTTTTCGAGATTGGTGATGGCCTGCTTCACCGCATCGGTTTGTTCGCCGGTGCGTTTTTGATCCAGCAACGCGGCCCGGGCGGCGGTGGCCTTGCTGATGTCGCGCACCTGCTCGCGTTGTCCGGCCAGTTGTTGCTGCCGCTTGTGCAGCCCGAACGGATCGAATTGCGGCAGGCCGTAGGCGGCCAGCGCCAAAACGGCCAGCGCCACGCAAATCCTGAAAGTGTCCCGCCGCCATTGGAAAGGCACGACTTTTTGCGGGATCATCCTGGCGGCCCGTTGTTCGGCATCTTTCAGCACCAAATCCTGATAGGCGCCGAGGGAATGTTCGATCAGCGAGGCGGTCAGAAACAAATCGTGTGTTCCGGCCTGCCGATCCGCCAACCGTGCCGCCTCGGTGAGGTCGGTGCGGTGGTAAAAGAGCCAGGCCAGAATCAGGGCGCCGGCAGGGCAAACGGCCAGCGTGACGGGCGTGAACCAGGCGGGGAGCAATCCGAACAAACGGGAGACCAACAGGGCTGAAGCGTAAACACCCAACGCTATCAGGAGAACAAATCGCCACTGGCGGGCAAGCGAAACGAACTGTTGCCGCCGACTGACCCGCCGAAGAAATTGTTGCACGACGGACGAACTCATACTGTCAATCTCCAATCGGATTACCCTACCCATAACCCGCTGCTGATGGACATTCAACGAAAAAGTTTTGAAATTGATGACGGGATTTACTGTTTGACGCTGAAAACGAGCACCGCCGCCGGGCCGTTGGTGGTGTGCGGAAGGGCGACAACCAGCGTTTGCAATTCGGGAATGAACAAGCCAGTGCGGGCGCGTGGAGCCGTCGGCTCACGCGCAATGCGCGCAAATTCCTCGCCGGTTGAGGGAACTTGGAAAACGTCCACATATCCTTCGCCGCCAATGACATAAATCCGTTTCAACTTCGGGTCATAAAACAGGTCGTCGGCATCACCCACGCACGAAGTTTGAGAGAGCAGCTTCCCGGTTTGTGTGTCGTAGCTGGCCAAACAAGGCGGTTTGCGGCACGCGATATAGAGCCGGCTGGAAGCGGCGTTCAGCGCCATCGGAAAATTCTTTTCCGCCACGGTCACAGGCCAGTTGGCGGCGACGGCCAGATTCGTGGGAGTCACCTCAATCACGACGATCCGGCGCTCGTCAGGGACGTTGGCAAAAATCCGGTGGTTCGCCGAGTCGAGTTGAAAGGACTCGGGATGGGCCGGCAGTGGAATTTCCTGCTTGGGATCCGCCTGTCGCGGGCGGTCCAGCAGGAAATCGGCGGGCGAATGCGGTTCGGCGGGGTGACCGCCTTGGTGGGCCGGGAGCAATGATGCGAGATCCATCGCCGAGAGCAATCCGTTGCCGGGTTCGCCGCCGGAGCCGGCGTAAATTATTTTGGCACCGGCGTCGAACCGCACGTTGTCGGCGTTGCGGCCGAGATCCGCCCACGGACCTTCTTCGAACGTGTTCGCATCAAAGCTGCGGCACGTCCCGTCCCCGCGGCTGCACACCAACAAGCGGTTCTTTTCGGGAATGAAGACAAGCCCCTGTGGTTCGATGATACCGGTGATTTCGTGAATGCGTTGCCGTGTAGCGAGGTCAACCACTTCGACGGTGTGGTTTTCCAGACTGGAGACAAACAAGCGCTGCGACCGGACGTCCACAGCGAGATGATCGAGCCGGCCTTCCACGCCATCGAGCGGAACGGAGCCGGATGGAATCAGGCACGGTGCGGCGGGATCGGTTTGGGCCGAGGCGATTTGAAGGAACAGCAAGACGGAGGCCGTGGACAAGACGGCCAATCCCTTCCAGCCGGTGGTGATTGAAATCTTCGTTCGCATCCGGGCTTTTGAATCCGCATGAGCTTGACCGCGCGCTAAATTTCCAACCCGCGGCTTGTTCCCGGTTCCCGGACGGAAAGACGAGCGTGGTCGGAACTCACCGGATGAACCATCGTGCCGCCAAAATGTTTATTAACGCAGCTGTGCCAACATGATTATCCCGCAGGCCGGAGTTCGGGGTTGAGTTGGAGGGACTGGTTGGGCTTGAGCGTGATTTCCGCCGTCACGTTGCCGTAACGGACGGCTGCCGTGCGCCCGCCAACCGATTTAATTGTGACGCGGGTCAGCTTCCCGCCGGCCCAAGCAACGCCCACCTCGAAACCGCCGCGCGCGCGCAGGCCGCTGACGCTGCCCTGCGGCCAGGCCGAGGGCAACGCCGGCAGCACCTCGATCTCAAATTTCTGCGCGGCTCCTTCCGCCGCCAACGGCCGGCTCTGGAGCAGCATGCCTTCGATGCCCGCCGCGCCGCCGAAGTTGCCGTCAATCTGGAACGGCGGATGCAGGTCGAACATGTCGGGAGCCGTGCGTCCCGGGCTCAAAAGAAATTCCAGGATCCGGAAGGCATGATCGCCGTCGTGCAGGCGGTCCCACAGGTTGATGCGCCAGGACGTCGCCCAGCCGGTGGATTCGTCGCCGCGCTTCTCCAAGGAATATTGCGCCGCCGCTGCCAGTTTCGGTGTGTCAAAAACGTTGATCTGCCAGCTCGGATAAAGCCCGTAAAGATGCGAGACGTGCCGGTGATGAACGTCCACGCCGGGCGCATAATCCCAGTCCTGGAGCCATTCCTGAAGTTGTCCCTGCGAGCCGATTTGCAGGGGCGCGAGCCGGTCGCGCGTGGCGGCAAGCTTTTTCTGAAAGTCGCCGTCCACGCCGAGGATTTCCGCCGCCTTGATCGTGTTCGCAAACAAGTCGCGCAAAATTTCCAGGTCCATCGTCGGCCCGGCGCTCACCGCCGAACCGCCGGGGTGATTATTCTCCGGCGAAACGGACGGATTGGTGACGAGCCAGTGGTTGGTCGGGTCTTCCTGGAGCGTGTCGAGGAAGAATTGCGCCGCGCCGTGCATCACCGGATAAACGCCCTTCAGATAATTCTTGTCGCCGTTGTATTCATAATGGTCCCACAAATGGTCGCACAGCCAGGCGCCGCCGCTGGGCCACATGCCCGAATCGGCAAAGTCAATCGGGGCGGTGGCCCGCCACAGGTCGGTGTTGTGATGGGCGACCCAGCCGCCCGCGCCATACATTTCCTTGGCGGTGCGCGCGCCGGTCACCGAAAGGTCTTTGACCATGGAAATGAGCGGCTCGACACATTCGCCGAGGTTGCACTCTTCGGCCGGCCAGTAGTTCATTTCCGTGTTGATGTTAATGGTGTATTTGCTCTGCCACGGCGGACTCATGCTGTCATTCCACAGCCCCTGAAGATTGGCCGGCTGGCCGCCGGGACGCGAGGAACTGATCAACAGGTAGCGGCCAAATTGGAAATAAAGCGTGGCGAACTGCGGGTCGTCGCCGTTGTGAAAATCCTGGATCCGCTCGTCCGTCGGCTTCGACATCGCGTCGGTGCGGCCCAGGTCCAGGGCCACGCGCCGGAACAACCGCTGGTGTTCCTTGGTGTGCGCGGCCAGCAGTTTGTCAAAATTCTTGCGCGCGGCGGCGGAAATTTGTTCTTTGACAATCTTTTCCGGATCGCCGCTCACGACGTCAAAACTCTTGTAGCTGGTCGCCAGCGCGATGAGAATCGTCGCCGAATCCGCGTTGGCCACGCTGACGGCATTGGAACTGGTGGCAACCGTGCCGCCGTCGGCCAGCACCTTGGCGCGCACTTCATATTTTAACGCACCCTTGATGCCCGAAGCGGCATAATTTTTACCATGCACCACCAAAATGTTTCCCGCTTCGGTTTCGACGGCCCCGGTCTGGGTGGCGCCTCGCGGCGGCGGCGCCAGTTGATAACCGGCGGTAAAATTGATCGCCCCCTTCTTGTCCGCCGTGAGGCGCACAACGATGACTTGGTCCGCCGGACTGGCAAAAACCTCGCGCGTGAAGTGAACTCTGTTGGCGGTGTATTCCACTCCAGCGACCGCGGTGTCAAGGTTGAGATCGCGACGGTAATTCTCCACGGAAGTGGAGTCGGGAGAGGTGAGAACCAAATAGCCCGCCGTTTCATACGGCATCTCGCTGGAGGGACGCGCAATGACTTTTTGATTGATCAGATTTCCGGCCTGGCCATATTGGCCGTCGAACACCAGCCGGCGCACTTCCGGCAGCGCGGCGAGCGCATTGGTATTGACCGGATCGTAAGGTCCGCCGCCCCAAAGCGTGTCCTCATTCAACTGGAGCCACTCCTGGTTGATGCCGCCAAACACCATCGCGCCGATGCGGCCATTGCCGACAGGGAGCGCCTCGGTCCATTGCCTTGCCGGCTGGCGATACCAGAGACTCAACGGTTCGGCGGGCGCGGAGGCGCTTCCGGTCAATTGCGGTTCGGCGGCGAACAGCCCGACGGTGCAACCAGTCAGAATCACCAAACTTGTGAGCCGTGTGAGGGAGTTTTTCATATCATGCTAGTTCAGATTTTTATTATCACCGATGCGCAAACCACCGCAAGCCGGGCGGTGTGGGATCAACACGTTGTCTATGCCACAACCGTATCGGATCAAGGCGGCTTTTGCGAGGCAGAGTTTCTCGATCGCGGACCAAAAACGCAATCTCCTAATTGGCAAACATCGCATGCGCCCGCATTCCGGCATATTTTCCTTGTCACCTGATGCGCGCACGTGAGGGAACCGGCGTGATGGGCGCGGATCGTGTCCCTGTGCGCCGTCCTTGGGCGTGAAATTGCCCCGAACAGCAACCATCACCAGCGATCTCGCCAATCATTCACTGTGATCCCCCTGGCCTCCGCGATTGCGGCATGGGCGTCGAAATAGAGCAGGTTCGGGCCGATGCCATGGCGGTTGATGGCCACGCGCCGGTCGTTATTCGCGGCTCCGGTCCGGGGATTTTCTTGTCCATTGGCCTGATACGGCAGGTGGCTGGGTTCCCACACGTCATAATAATCCTCGTTTGCGGTCGGGTTTGCGGCCGTGATGGGCCCGATATCCGTGTCATCCTCCCGGTCAGCCAGATAAATCGTGCCTTCCGGACGCTGAATCGCTGTGATCTTCGACACACCGACTAGCTCGCTGCCCGTCATGTCGGCCGGACTGGAAAACGTCCATCCATTGACCACATAACATACGAGCTGTTTCTGGCCCGGGTAACGGGGTTCCGGATCCGGGTAGCTCGGGCAGGCATAAACCTGCACGTTGGTGAAGCTATTGTTCCGGCTGGGAACCAGGTTCCGGGTCAATACCTGATACCAGTGCGGAGCGTTGGCGCGCGCCACAAATCCGTCGTTCCAATCGGCATACATGATCAACGACAGCCCCATCTCGTGGAGATTGTTCAGACACTGTGTCCCCCTGGCCGCCGCTTTGGCCCTGGCCAGCGCCGGCAACAACAGCGCCGCCAGGATGGCAATAATCGCGATCACCACCAGGAGTTCAATCAAGGTGAACCCCCGCATCCGCCCGCCTTTCGTCTGTGTTCGCATAATCAACACCATTTTGATGAAAGCTGATGCTGGGAATGCTTCTACCTTATCACAACTTTGATCTGATACAAGCTTTTTTCGCGAGGCTGCCGCGTGGCTTTCAATGCCGCCCACGAACAGCCTGTGGAGAAATTGTGCCGCGCAGCCTACGAGGACGGCAGCCGGACGCGAAATTTTGTGCCCACATCCTTTTCGCTCGCCACTTCAATCATCCCGCCGTGCGCGGTGACGATGGCCTTGGTGATGGCGAGGCCAAGGCCGAGTCCGCCGGTGGAGCGGGATTTGTCAGCACGGTAAAACCGCTCGAACACGTGCGGCAAATCCGCGGCGGAAATGCCGAGGCCGGTGTCCGCCACGCTCAAAACGACCCCGTGGTTTTCCATCCCCGTCGTCACCCGGATTTTGCCGCCGTCCCGGTTGTAATGGATCGCGTTGGTCAAAAGGTTCGTGACCACCTGCGTCATGCGTCCGGGGTCGGCAAAGACTTCCGCCGGCGCCAGATCGCAAAGAAATTGCACCTGGCGCCGGGCGGCGAGCGGGATGACGAATTTCACGCCATCTTCCACGACGGCGGACAGGTCTATCTTTTGCCGGGTCAAGTTTTCCTGCCCGGCGTCGAGGCGCGCAAGTTCGAGCAGCGAGTCGGTGAGCCGCCGCATCTGCTGCGCGATGTCCAGGCTGGCGGCAAGCGCCTCCTTGTAATCGGCCACGGCGCGCTCGCGCGCCAGCGTGATTTGCGCCTCGGAAATCAGGGCCGTCAAGGGAGTGCGCAGTTCGTGGGCGGCGTCCGCGGTGAACTGTTTCTGCTGCGCAAACGCGGCTTCCAGGCGCGCGAAAGTCGAATTCAAGACATCCGCAAGCTGGCCCAGCTCGCTTTCCGTTTCCGGGACGCTGATGCGTTGTGACAAGTCGCCGGAGGAAATTTTCGCCGCAGCGGCGCTGATTTTTTCCACCGGGCGCAGTGCGCTGGCGACAATGAACCAGGAGCCGCCCAGCCCGAATCCCAGCATCGCCAGGCTGCCCAGCACGAGCCACCCGGCGGGCAGCCGCGCATTAACCACCCCCGGCGCGAGCTTGCGTCCGACGAGGATGCAGTCGCCGGATTCCGTCGTCTGATATGCCTCGCGGAAGCCGTCGCGGGTGCGGGTGCCGCTGCCTTTGCCCAAGAGCGATGGGCGCACGATTCCCGCGGGGCAGTTGGTGGACCGCCAGTAAGGCGAGGCGTCTTCACGCGTCCAGACGGAAAAATAATACCCGGCAGCCATGTCGGCCGACAACTGGCGGGTGCTGGCGGAAAGCCGCGATGTTTCCGGGCCGGGCGTTTTCAAAGGTGAAGCGGAAAGGCCATTTTGGCCGCGGGCTGGATGGTCTGGAACGGCCGGCATTTGCGGCGGGGAAAATGCAGCGCTCAAAACGGACGCGCTGCGCTGGAGTTCCTCGTCGAGCTGGCCGACGTGGCTGGTCAAACGAATCCGGTAAGCGGTGAAGTCGAGCGCCAGCAAAACCAGGCCGAGCAGAAAGGCAATCCACAGCAGCAGCCGCCAATGAATGGACTTGGTGAATTTCATTCTTCGATGCAGTAGCCCTGGCCGCGCCGGGTGGCGATGAGTTCCGCGCCGAGCTTTTTGCGGATGCTGAAAATATGGACGTCGAGCAGATTGGAAAGCGTGTCGTCATTTTCGTCAAAGAGATGTTCGTGCAGTTCCGCGCGCGAAATCACCTCGCCGCGATGGAGCGCCAGATATTCCAGAATCGCAAATTCCCGCGCGGTCAGTGTGACCGGCTGGCCGGCCCGCGTCACCAGGCGGGCGCGCGAGTCGAGCGCCACGTCGCCGATTTCAATCCGGTTCGTCGTTTTTTTCGCGCTTCGGCGGATGAGCGCGCGGATCCGGGCCAGCAGTTCGCCGAGGTCAAACGGCTTGCTCAAATAATCGTCCGCGCCGGCGTCGAGTCCCTTGATGCGGTTGCCGTGCGCGTCGAGCGCGGTGAGCATGAGCACAGGCGTCTGTTTCTTCCGGCGCAGCCGCGCCAGCAATTCCCAGCCGTCCAGCTCCGGCAGCATCACATCGAGCACAATGGTGTCGTAGTCGTAAGTTTCCGCCTTGAACAAGCCATCGGCGCCATCGGCCGCCGTGTCCACAGCGTAGCCTTCTTCGCGCAAAGCCTTGGCGAGGTTGCGCTGCAATCGCGGTTCGTCTTCCACGACCAGGATTCTCATGGCGGAATTTTAGCGGGCGAATTTCAGCATAAAGGGAAGATTTGTTTTTGCCACCAAAAAAGACTGGCGGTTGGCGGATTAAGCTGGAATCAACTTTTTACAGGCCGGCGCGCGGGGAAAGTTCTTAAAAATTGCCGGCTTAATTTTGCCTTAATGGGGCATGGCGTATTTTTCGGACGATGCCACAAACGAATGCGAGGAAGGTTCCGGTTTCCTTCTTTTGCCCTGCGCCGGTATCAATACCAGTGCAAACGCAATCGCCGCGGCCGGAACGGCCTTCGGCGCCGGCAAAAACCTGTCTGCGGCAAAAACGTGCCGCCGGTTTCCTTTTCCATCCCAACCGCCGCCATGAAGCTTCTCTTTGAGATCTTTTGTCCGCCTGCTCCGGCGGAGCGATGAGTCAGAAAGGAAACTCGTGCGTTCGGTTCTGTGCCGTGTAGAGCAGCACCATCGCCCGGTAATTCGCGTCGCGGGCCAAATCGTATGGCGCGTTTTCTCCGACGACGCTCACCGTGGCCTGATTTTGCAACGGATAAATCTTCGCCGTTTGCTTGGCACCCGTCCAGACCAGAAGCAGGAATGCCGACAGGAGGCACATCTCCAGCGGATGAAGCACGGCGAAATGATGTTCACGATTCAGTTGATTAAGGGTCACTGTTGTTTTCATGACGCAATTATGCGTCTGGTTGGGAGAAGGTGTTAATTGATAAATCCGCAGCCAGCATCGGTTTCATCAATATCGCAAAAGACCCGCCAATGGTGGCCGGGTGCATCCGGTTGTCGGCGCGTCAGCCTTTTGCCGCTAATTGCCGGTTCGGAACGGGACCGCCGGCAGGCCTGCGCCGTTGTAAAGAGTCGCGGCCGGAAAAGATTGCCAGGCATAACGCGCCGCCGCCGGCTCCGCCACGGCGAACGACGAAACAATGACGGCGTTGCCTTCGATTTCGGCGTCGGCCCAAAACCATTTGCCGTCCTTGCCCGCGATGGAAAATTCTCCCAGCGTTCCCCCTTTGATCATCAATCCGCCGTCGGTGTGGTCGAAATTGAGTTTCAACGCGCCGGGCAAATGCTCGACTGATTTGAACGTCGGCCCCTGATACGGAATTCTTTCGCCGTAATGTTGCGCCAGCGCGCAGAACGCGAGCCGTTCGCCGACAATTTTTTTGTCCACTGGATGGATGTTGTCGGGATCACCCGTGTCAATCGTGACGGCGAGCGCGGAATTTTTCACCGTGCGGGCGGCCATTGCCTGTGCTTCGCGCAGTTCGGCCCAGCCACCTGATTCCGGCGGTTGGTTCTGGCGGTGCTCGAAGGCGGGCAGACTCACGATGTAAAATGGAAAATCGCCCTGGCCAAAAAGCTTGCGCCAGTCGCCAATCATCGCCGGCAGCAGTTTTTGATATTGCCGCGGTCGGTCGGCGTTCGCCTCGCCCTGATACCAGATCGCGCCGGTAAGCGCGAGCGGCGCGACCGGTTCCAACATGCCTTCATACAGAACCGCAGGCATGACCGGCCAGTTCTCGAAACCCATCGGCAACGGATGCGGCGGCCGGGCGTCAACGCTCAACGCGCCGCGCCATTCGCCGGCGAGCGGAATTTGTGTCCCGTCGCCAAGCGTCAGGTGCAGCACGTCGGGGTTGGACATGAAGCCGCCGTCGGGCTTGGTCTTGAACACGCGGATCGGCAATGACATTTGTTCCGGGTTTGAGAATCCCGCTTTTCAGGGCGTAGAGGCGCGGATTTTCCACCCAGGCGCTGGCGCCAACCGATTGGCCGTTCACATAAGTCGTGTCCATGCGCTCGACGATGCCGAGCGAAATCGTCGTCCTGCCCGGCGGCAGCGGATTCGGCAGCAAAACCTCCTTGCGAAACCAGCAGACCGCCGGCGTTTCCGGCACGCCCAATTCCCGAAAGCCGCCGGGAAGCTGCACGGTTTTCCAGCTTGAATCGTTGAAGTCCGCAGCCATCCAGTTGGTTTTCAAGCCGGCATCGTAATCGTCATACCAGTGCATGATGTAATTGCCGTATTCCGGTCCGCCCCTGGCCTTCAGCCGGTCCATCTCGGCCAGTTGCGCGTCGAAATCCTTCAGCCCGCGCAAGGTTTCCGGGCTGGTCCACGCCTCCGCCGGCGTGCCGCCGAGACAGTCTTCGACCAGTCCGACCGGCACGTGAATGTCTTCCTGGATTCTCTGCGCAAAAAAAAAGGCCACGGCGGAAAACCCGCCGTCCTCGGCGACCGTTTGCGGCGAACATATCTTCCATGTGCCTTGCGGGACGGCCACCGGCGAATACGCCGGGCGTGATTGAACCTTGAAAAACCGGATTTCCGGATGGTTCGCCGCCGCGACTTCGTTCGAGCCATTTCTCGCGTGTGCCAGCGGAAACTCCATGTTGGACTGCCCGCCGCACAGCCAGACGTCGCCCGCCAAAACCTCGTGGAGTTCGACGTGCTGCGCGCCGTCAATCTTCACGGTGTAAGGACCGCCGGCCGCGGGCGGCTGGATTTGCGCCTGCCAGCGGCCATCCGCGCCCGCCACGGCTTTCGCAGTGTGGCCGCCAATTTCCACCCGGACCACATCGCCGGGCTTTGACCATCCCCAGATCGTGTTTGGTTTCCCGCGTTGGAGCACCATGTCGTCGCCGAACATCGGGCTTACGAAGGGCAGTGAATTGAGATCCGCCGCCGCCGCGCCGAACCAGGCCGCAATGGCCAGGGCCAGACTGAAGGCTGATTTCCGCCAAGCCATGGTTCAATGCGCGCCGGCGGACGGTTTGGCCGGCGCGCTGGAAGGATTGGAGCGGAGATATTTGGCCGCCGCCTCGGTGCGGCAGCGAACATGCAGTTTTTCGTAAATATGCATCAAGTGGGTGCGCACCGTGGCGTTGCTGATAAAGAGGCGGGAGGCGATTTCCTTGTTGGAAAAACCTTCGGCCAGCAGCGCGAGCAGCTCCAATTCGCGCGCCGACAACTGGTCTGTGCCCGCCGGGTCGGGAGTAACCGGCGATTCCATGAACGATCGCACCACCATCCGGGCGATTTCACTGGTCATGGGCGCGCCGCCGGCGCGCACCTCGGCGATGGCCTCCAGAATTTCCTTCTCATCCGAGCGTTTCAGCACGTAACCGCAGGCCCCGGCCTTGAGCGCATTGAAAATCATTTTGATGTCCTTGTAAACCGTCAGCATGATGACCTGCAGGTCGGGCATTTTTTCCCGGAGCCGCGCGGTGCAGGCGATGCCGGATTCACCGGGCAGATGGATGTCCATCAAGACCACGTCCGGGCGGTGCTGGGGGATTTGCACCAACGCCTCCTCGGCCGAGGCGCAGGCGCACACGCAACTGTGCCCCGGCGTGCCGCCAATCAATTCCGCGAGGTATTGGCGCAACGTGGCATTGTCTTCAACGATGGCAATCTTCGTCATCAGATGTTCGCCGGCAGTTTGGGCTAATTGGGCGGGCATGTCATCAGTTTCTGAACGTATTAATTGGCTTGGGGTTTAATCTACGGCATTTTCGACGTTGTGGAATCGGTCAAACGTCGTATCTCAATTTCCGGCGGAACCGGCCGTGGTCCCGGCTGGCGCGGGCAGGGGCAGGTGGATCTTGACGACGGTCCCGCCGCCGGTGTGTGACTCCACCCGGCAATTGCCGCCCACCTTGGTCAGCCGGGCGGACAGATTTTTCAACCCGTAACCATCCTGGTCTTTTGCGCCTTCAAACCCTTTTCCATTGTCGGCGATCACGATGTCCAGCGCATGGTCTTCCATGGCCATCCCGAATTCCACCTCCGTGGCATCCGCGTGGCGGACGATATTGTTCAGCGTTTCCTTGACCGCCAGCAGGAGATCATGCCGGACGCGCCCGTCTAGGGTGATCGGCGGAAATGTGACCGGGACTTTGAACCGGCACGCGATGCCCGAATGCGACAGGTATTCGCCGGCGAACCCGCTCAAATAATCGGCCAGCGATTGCACCGTATTATCCTCCGGGTTCACCGCCCAGACGATCACGTCCAGGGCCGCGATCAAGCCGCGCGACTTGTTGGCAATCGCGTGAAACAAGGCCGCGGTGCTGGATTCAATCGCAGGCGGATGCCGGCCCGGATGCACGGCCGGAATCGTAACCGCAGGATCTGTCGTCTCCGCCGCCGCAGTTGAGCCCGCTTCGTCCGCCGGGCGCGGGCCGTCGGCATGGCGAAGGCCCGTCGTGGCCAGGACGCCGATTTCGGTCAGGCTGGAGCCGAGATCGTCATGCAAATCGCGGGCGATGCGCGAGCGTTCGGCCTCCAGCGCGTGCTGTCGCTCCACCCGCTCGCGTTCGTGGGTTTCGCGCTGGAGCTGGGCGGTGCGCTGTTCCACCTGCCGCCGCAACTGGGTGATCCACAAGAAGGCGAATAACAAGCCGATCAACAACATTCCGACGATGATGATCAGCCGTTCCAGGGTCCACCACGACGGCTGCGAGAGCACCGCAATGTTGGTTGGCGAATTTAACAGCAGCTCAAATGAATCCAGTTCGCCACTGGGCGGCTGGTTTCGGCCCTGCCCGACATAAACACCGTCCAGTGCCAGCCGGCTGCCCGGCCGCAGCGATAGATTCCAGTCTTTGCCGGGCGCCAGCCGGGCCAGATACAAATGCCCGCCCCATTGCATTTCCAGGACCGGCGCGCCTTGTTCCACGTGCCAGCCCAGCAAATCTCCCTCCACGCGCACCCGCGTCGAATCCAGCCCGTCGCGGGTCAGTTCGCCTTGCGTGAGCACCTTCGCCGGCGGCAACGCAGCTTTGCCGGTCTTTCGCACGATGGCCTCGCGCAGGAGCAGCGAGGTGCCGCTGATTTCCGGATACCCCGCCGCCTCCACCAGATCGCCGGGATGCAGATTCACCTTGGCCGCCGGCAGAACCCGCAGTCCGGCGCCGTCTTCCATCAGCAAAATCCTGCCGGGATCGGCGTGAATGATTTGTCCCCTCACCTTGACCCGGCGGAAGGCGGTGGCCTGCGCGTCAAACAGCAGCAGTTCGCGCGGGGTTTTTAGGACGGCGTCGAACGGGTCGGCGGGCGCGGGGATGTCCACGCTCACGCTCGCATTGCGCATGATGACGCTGCCCACCCGCAATTCGCGCGTGCCGAAGTCCCACGTCGCAAAGAGCACGCCCCGGATGCGGACCACCGACTTTTCGAATTGCTTCAATTCTGTAGCATCATGTCCCTCCATTTGCACGGCGATCTGGCCGCCGGTCAGCAGCAACGCCAGTGTGTTGCTGGAAACCCCGGTGACGAGTCCCCGGATTTCGACCCATTGCACGTCCATGCTGCCGTTGATCAATTCGTTCCAGCTTGGCCGCGCCGGTTCGGGCAGGCGTCCCTCGCCCAGCCGCGTTCCGCGGTAGGCCACGATGATGGGCGCGAAATTGCCCGCGCCGGAACGGCCGCTGATTTCCCAATACTCGCCGCACGCCGGAGCGGGGTTGGTCATGGCGCGCGTGTCCACAAAAATCCCGCGCGTGTCGTCCTCGATGGACAGCCAGCTGTAATAGGGCGGGCCGACGCTGGTGACGACGCCGTGGATGCTGACCGGAAGACCGCGCCGCGCGTCCGCCAGATGCAACGTCTGCACCTGTTGGACGGTGACCAGCGGCGATGGCAGCGGGGCCGTGCCGGCCGGGGCGTCGAGCAGCTCCAATTCCCGGGCGCTGGCGGCGGCCAGTTGACCGAGCACAATCCGCCCGTCCAGGCTGAACACCCCGCGTCCCACCCCCGTTACGCGCACGCGCGAGTTCAGCAGGGCCGCCGGCTCCAGTCCGGTGGCGTCCGCAATCCTCACCAGCAAGGCTTCGCGTTCCGAACGCAGCTCCAGTTCCAGCCCCCTGCCGGCCGGATGGACCGATTGGACGCGGCCTTCGACGGACATCCAACGCCGGTCGTCCAGGTCCGTCATCGTGCTGCCCAGGACCGCCGTCCGGGGAACCGGCACGGCGCCCGCCCCGTATTTGCCGGCTTTCACCTGCGGATCGCCGATGAACAGCAAGCTGCCGTCGTCGGACCGCGTGGAAAAAATGTATTTGCCGTCGGAGGGCGCGTCGAAAAATCCCGTGAACCGCAGGCCGGCCATCTCTTCCCGCGTTGTGAACCGCGCGTTAAAGTTGGTGGCAACGCCGGTCTTGACCGGCGGCAGCAGTTCAAAATCCGGCACGGTTTCCCAAAGCCCCTCGTAACTTTCCACCCGCAGGCCCGGCAGGAAAACGGACTGGCCGGGCGAATCACCGGTCGCGCTCCGCCAGAACGCCGCATTGAAAACTTCCGCCGACGCGGCGTTCGACCGCTGCCAGGTCACGTCCAGAGCGGAGCCCATGTATTGATTGAACCAGTCCAATTCCAGCGGATGCCGCCCCGCCGTGAGCGTGACTTCGCCGACCCGGTTGGTGGGGAGGTGAATGCCGTCGTTGTCCACGACCGGCGCGGCGGAGATTTTCACCCCCAGCTCGCGCCGCCGCAGCAGGGCGCGCGGTTCGTTGATCCCGATCTGGTCGCCGGGCAGGAGCGTCTGCGGGCGCGGTCCCAGTTCCAGCAGTGCCGCGCCGCTGGCGTCCTGCGCGGCCACGACGCCGATTTCCGGCCGGCTCGCCGCGCAGACCGTGACCTTCAAATCCAGGCCGCAGACGACGCGCGGTGCGGCATCCAGCGCCTGCACCAACTGCGCCAGGTTGGTGATGGTTTCCGCCGCCGCCCGCGGCGCCATCACGGCCCACGGCAAAGCCGCCGCCAGCAGCAAACCGAAAAACGAAGGCCGTTTTCCCAATCCGCCGTGACGCTGTGCTCTCACGCAATGGCCGGGCATATCGGCCAATTTAACCGACAGGAAATCATCCGGGCAACCATTCAATTTCCGGCCCGCGGGCGGTTGGGCAATTGACAAGGAAGATTCAGCGCCGGGGACCGGCACCGAACCCGGCCAAGGCCTGTCAAGACCAGGAGTGACAACTTTACGTTGGCCACGGGCCGGGCGGGTGCCCGGCGCTCCCATCTTTCGGTTCATTGCCGTGCGTGCGCGGCGTCAATCCGGCGAAACTGACGCGGACTTCAACAGCGTGATGGGTTTGGCGCAGTGCAGGCATGGATGACTGTCAAGACCAGGACTGACCCCTTTACAGGCACGCGGGACCAAAGGACGTGAACCGCGAAGCGGAACTGGGCCGGCCATCCCCCGTTGCCTGCAGCGATTTAGGCGAAAACGCATTCATTTCACACCCGCTTTTGAAGCAGCGTCACCGCCAATTTTCTTGAGGGAATTTGTTGCAGCACGACGCACATATGCGGAAGTATCTGAAAACCTTTCCAGCAGGGACGGCACTGCTTCCCTGGCGTCCACTCCAAAGTCTCCAAGATAGCTAGCAGCTATCTCCCGCACTCTTTCGTCGCGATCACTTAGGGACTTTATGAGTTGAGGCACGACCAACTCGGGTTCCGCGTGGATTCGACCGAGTGCCATAATACTTTGAGCACGCACGGAGCTCGAACTACCTGCATTAGTTACTCCTCGTAAAAGCGACGGAATAGCATTCGTTACCGCGGGCACCATGCGAGACGACCAGACTTGGATGACGGATTCGTAATTGTGAGAGGTTCCAGCGATGCTTCGGTTATACACTTCTATCAACCCCGGCATTGCCGCAGCCTGAGCGGCAGAATCCAAAATCCCAAATACTTCAACCGCGCGCGCGCTGGCGATCTGATCGCCAGATTGAATCATACGCAGGAGCACTGGGACGGCGCTGACTCCTGCGTGGCGCACCGCTTCTTCAGCCTTCTGCCATTCCGGCGAGCCCCTATTCGACGACGATTCTTGACCGTTCATCAGTGGATGCCAGCCCTCCAACCAAACATCTAGCTTTTTCCCTTTATAAATCGGGTCTGGTTCGTTCGGATGCAGCACAACCCACTCTGGTGGTGTAACCAAGCCGTTCACGTTTGTCTCGCTGGTCTGCTTGCGCTCTACGTTGCTGTCTTGGGCAAACGCGACCAGCGACGATCCTAGAAGGATGACGCAAAGTGTTTGTGGCAATGTTCTCATATGCCTAACGACCAAATATAGCCACGCCGACCGGCGGGTGGCTCCGCAAGCTCGATAACCGTTGTATAACCCAAACCATCCATAAACTCAAGGGGCAGTCGGCGTTGGCTCCAGCGCGAGGCTGTGTGAAAACTCTGCATTGTTTGAAACCTTTACGCCTGCGGCTCGTCTTTGACAAGCATGAAACATCGCGCCGGCCTGGACCGCTCCCAAACGCTGCTCTTCCCCGAACGGCTGGAGGATTACATCGCCGCCGAAAACCCCGTCCGCTTCCTCGACGCCTTCGTGGGCTTCCTCGACCTGCACACGCTGGGTTTTGCCAAGGCCCGTTGCGCCGACACCGGGCGTCCGCCTTACGACCCGGCGGTGTTGCTCAAGCTCTATCTCTATGGCTATTTGCATCGGACGCGGTCCTCGCGGTCGCTGGAAGCGGAATGCCACCGCAATGTGGAGGTGATCTGGCTGACGGGCAAACAGACGCCCGACTTCAAGACCATCGCCGACTTCCGCAAGGACAACCTCAAGCCGCTCCAGGCCGTGGCGCGGCAGTTCACGCTGCTGTGCCGGAAGCTGGAACTGTTCGGCGGGGAGTTGCTGGCCATCGACGGCAGCAAGTTCGCGGCGGTCAACGCGCGGGACCAGAACTTCAACGCGGCCAAGTTGCAGGAACTCATTGACCGGGCCGATGCGCGGCTGGCGGAATATCTGGCGCAACTGGACACCGCCGATGCCGCCGAACCGGTGGAGGCAGCCATGAGCCGCAAGGAACTGGAGCAGAAGATTGCCCTCGTGCAGGAGCGGCAGGACTGGCACAAGGAACTGCTGGGGCAACTGGACGCCGACCAGAAACAAATCAGCGTGACCGACCCGGACACGCGCAAGATGCCCACGGCGCACGGGACCATCGTGGGTTACAACGCGCAGATGGCGGTGGACGCCAAACACAAGCTGATCGCGGCCGACGACGTGACCAACGAGGTGACCGACCTGCATCAACTGGCCGAGGTGGCGCTGGAGGCAAAAGCAAATCTGGAATTGAAACAGGCCGAGGTGGTGGCCGACGCGGGTTACTACAACGCGGCGGAAGTGAGCCGGTGCGTCGAGCGGGGCATCACACCCTACATTCCCAAGGCCGACACGAGCGCCAACACGGCGCGGGGACTCTACGGCAAGAGCCAGTTCCAGTATGATGCCACACAGGATGTGTATGTATGTCCGGCGGGAAGCCCGTTGACCTATCGCTTCGCGACGTATGAATTGGGCCGCGAGTTGCGCTACTACCGGGCCAGCGGGTGCCAGACGTGCGCGTTGAAGAACCGTTGCACGCGGAACAAGGCCAACCGGACGATCACGCGGGAGGAGAATGAACGGCGACCGCTCGATTCGTACGTATTGCTCGTCCAATCATGCAGGCTCACGTGCGGGTTGCTCTCGATGTTCGCCAGCCGGCGCAGCCGCCGGGTCGTCTTGGGTTTCGCGTCGACGGCGGTGTAAACCACGTCCGGGGAGTCTTGGGCGACCGCGAATACCACCGGCACCAGGTGGGGCAGGCCGTCGGGCGTGATCGTCGCCAGTCGGGCCACCGGGGATTGGGTGAACCTGGCCTTCGGGTCGAATTCGCCCACCGTGTCAGCCTAGGCGCCGGTTAACCGGGTCGGCGTGAAACCGTCGCCGCCGATCTCCAACCGTGCCACTGCCGTGAATAGCTACCTGCATTACGGTTATATACACACAAATGTGCCGCCCAGAACCGCACGGCCGGGACAGCTTGGTGTTTACCGCGACGCAGGGAGGGTGACGGGATGAGCAAAGCGCACCACCGTTCGGTCTGGTGGTCATGGTTGGCGAGCGTGCTGGCCGTGGTCGGACTGGGCCTCGGTTTGGGCACAGCGCCGGCGGCCGCATCGCCCTTCACCCGGCCGCAGGCGCCGCTCGACCCCGCCGCTCTGGTCGGTCAGGTGGGGCCGCAGGTGGTCAACATCAGCACCAAGTTCGGTTACAACAACGCCGTGGGCGCCGGGACCGGCATCGTCATCGACTCCAACGGTGTCGTTCTGACCAATAATCACGTGATCTCCGGCGCGACGGATATCAGCGCGTTCGACGTGGGCAACGGGCAGACATATGCCGTTGACGTGGTCGGCTATGACCGCAGCCAGGACATCGCGGTGCTGCAACTCCGCGGCGGGGCCGGGCTTCCGACCGCCGCGATCGGTGGTGGGGTCACGGTGGGTGAGCCGGTCGTCGCGATGGGTAACGCCGGCGGCCAGGGCGGAACGCCCAGCGCGGTGGCCGGCAAGGTCATCGCGCTCAACCAGACGCGTCTCGGCGACCGACACCCTGACCGGTGCCAACGAGTCGCTGGGCGGGCTGATCCAGGCCGACACCCCGATTCGGCCTGGTGACTCCGGCGGCCCGCTGGTCAACAACGACGGGCAGGTGGTCGGCGTGAACACGGCCGCCACCGACAACTACAAGATGTCGGGCGGGGGCCAGGGCTTCGCCATCCCGATCGGCCGGGCGATGGGCGTCGCCGGGCAGATCAGGTCGGGCGCCGGCTCGAACACCGTGCACATCGGCCCGACCGCGTTCCTGGGTCTGGGCGTGACCGACAGCAACGGCAACGGGGCGCGCGTCGAGCGCGTGGTCACCGGCGGTCCTGCCGCGGCGGCGGGAATCTCCCCCGGTGACGTCATCACCGCCGTCGACAACGTCGGAATCAACGGGGCCACGTCGATGACGGACGTGCTCATCCCGCATCACCCCGGCGACAACATCGCGGTGCACTACCGCTCCGCCGGGGGCGGCGACCGCACCGCGAACGTGACGCTGGCGGACGGACCTCCGGCCTGATCCCCGCGCGGACGATGCCCGGCTGGCGGCCAATTCGCTTGGCGCCCGCCATGTTTCGCCGCATCTCGACGCACGTGATTTCGAATGTCGCCCCTCGGGTACCCGTGGCATCGTGGATTTGATGAACGACGCAAGAGAAGCTGTCGAGCACCATCCCGAGGAGGGCAGCCACGTCCAGGACGGCGTTGTGGAGCACCCCGACTCCGGTGACTTCGAGAACGCCACCGCGCTGCCCACCGACCCGACCTGGTTCAAGCACGCCGTCTTCTACGAGGTGCTGGTCCGGGCGTTCTACGACGCCAACGCCGACGGCGCCGGTGACCTGCGCGGATTGCTGGCGCAGCTGGACTATCTGCGGTGGCTGGGCATCGACTGCATCTGGCTGCCCCCGTTCTACGACTCGCCGTTGCGGGACGGCGGCTACGACATCCGGGACTTCTACAAGGTGCTGCCCGAATTCGGCACGGTCGAGGATTTCGTCGCGCTGCTCGACGCCGCGCACGAGCGGGGCATCCGCGTCATCACCGACCTGGTGATGAACCACACCTCGGAGTCGCACCCCTGGTTCCAGGAGTCGCGGCACGACCCTGACGGCCCGTACGGCGACTTCTACGTGTGGAGCGACACCAGCGAGAAGTACACCGACGCGCGGATCATCTTCGTCGACACCGAGGAGTCCAACTGGACCTTCGACCCGGTGCGCCGCCAGTTCTACTGGCACCGGTTCTTCTCGCATCAGCCGGATCTGAACTACGACAACCCGGGCGTCCAGGAAGCGATATGATCGACGTTATTTGCTTTTGGCTTGGCCTGGGCATTGACGGGTTCCTGGCTGGCACGCGGTGCCCTACCTGTTCGAACGCGAGGGCACGAACTGCGAGAACCTGCCCGAGACGCACGCCTTCCTCAAGCGTGTCCGCAAGGTCATCGACGACGAGTTCCCCGGCCGGCAGCCGCTGGCCGAGGCCAATCAGTGGCCGGCCGATGTCGTTAGTACTTCGGCGAAACCAGCACCGGCGGCGACGAATGCCACATGGCGTTCCACTTCCCGCTGATGCCGCGCATCTTCATGGCGGTGCGCCGTGAGTCGCGGTTCCCGATCTCGGAGATCCTGGCGCAGACGCCCGACGATCCCCGACATGGCGCAATGGGGCATCTTCCTGCGCAACCACGACGAGTTGACGCTGGAGATGGTCACCGACGAAGAACGCGACTACATGTACTCCGAGTACGCCAAGGATCCGCGGATGAAGGCGAACGTCGGAATCCGGCGCCGCCTGGCGCCGCTGCTGGACAACGACCGCAACCAGATCGAGCTGTTCACCGCCCTGCTCCTGTCGCTGCCCGGCTCGCCGGTGCTGTATTACGGCGACGAGATCGGGATGGGCGACGTCATCTGGCTGGGGGACCGCGACGGCGTGCGCACCCCGATGCAGTGGACCCCGGACCGCAACGCCGGGTTCTCCAAGGCCAACCCCGGGCCGGCTCTACCTGCCGCCCAGCCAGGACTCGGTCTACGGCGTATCAGGCCGTCAACGTGGAGGCCCAGCGGGACACCTCGACGTCGCTGCTCAACTTCACCCGGATGATGCTGGCGGTGCGGCGCCGCCACGAGGCCTTCGCCGATCGGCACGTTCGAGGAACTGGGCGGGCTCCAACCCGTCGGTGCTCGCGTTCGTGCGGCAGGCCCCCGACGACGGTGACACGGTGCTGTGCGTCAACAACCTGTCGCGGTTCCCGCAGCCCATCGAACTGAATCTGCAGCAGTGGAGCGGACTACACGCCGGTGGAACTGACCGGGCACGTCGAGTTTCCGCGGATCGGCCACCTGCCCTACCTGCTGACATTGCCGGGGCACGGCTTCTATTGGTTCCGGCTGACCGCATGTGAGGAGGGCGCATGACCGCGCCGGCGACGATGCAGAACGACGGGATGGGG